>DASZLE010000108.1:0-22419 GCA_035552475.1 Occallatibacter sp. | reverse complement strand
GGATTCGATGCATGGAGATCATACAAAACACCGCTTGGAATCGTCATGGTGGCGCTTGTTGTGGCCGTGTTGGTCTGCTTCGCGCTGGGCAGCTACCCTCGTGAGCAAAAGAAGGCCCTGGCTCCGACGATGAACGTGTAGAGGGCCCAGGTGACCCAACGCGGTCTCACCGGAAATAACCCTAATGTTGAGTAATGTCCGGCTAGGAAGTCACTCGGGTAATGGGTAATAGGGGGTAATAGGGATAGGTAAATAGGGGGTAATAGGGGGTAATACCTATTCCCCCACTTGGGGCCCCGGGATGGATGCCGAGGACTGACGACTGCGGGCCGCGCGAACCCGCCGTTGGACCGTGTGGTTAACCTGGTCAGACCGTTTGGTCAGACCATTTGGTCAAATATCCACATGTATCCGCCATCACATCCACAGTCCGGGCGCCTGTGTAGGATCAAAGCATCGGCAGTAGTCCGCCCGCTACCAGCGGGCATTCCCATTTCCGGGGCAGGAAATCCGCTCCGAGGCGAAGAAAAAGCGTACACTCTACTGCAGTTTCAGGCCTTAACCCAAAGAATCCATTAGACATCGCCGTTTTTTATTTCGCGCGCATTTCTGGCTCCGCCCAGTAGCTTGTCCGGGCGGTCACCTCAAGCCCTTCGTACTCGGGCAGCTTCAGCCGCAGAATGTGCAGGCCCGGATGCGGCGCCTCCGGATGGAAGCTCAGCACGTAGCGGTTAGGCAGGTGGTTCCCGATCGCCGTCAGGTCCGCCTCCAGCTTCTTTTCGCTGCCCAGCTTGAAGTACTCGCCGCCGGTGAGCCGCGTTACCGTGGCCGGAACGTTCTGCTCCAGGCTGTCCGCCGTCGCAATTGCTGCCATCTTGGCAAACGTAAGCGGCGGAACAAGTTGCGCCACGCAGTCGTAGAACTGCGACCACTTGCTGGTCGGGTCGTCGGGTTCCGGGTTGGGATCCTTTCCCATGCACCCGTGAGGCGGACTGGGACGGGGATTCTCACCCAACTGCCATCCGCCCGCGCTTAATGGGAGCTGGTGGTGCGCGTAATGCGCCGCCTCGGACTTTGCCGTCGAGAAGCCAATGGCGTAGATCGTTGTATTGGTGTCGGTTATCGCCCGCACCGCCTGCTCCACGGTGGTTTCGCTGCCGCGGTCGGCCGACTCGCTCACCAGCAGGATGGCCCGCCGGTAGCCGGCCGGCTCGGCCCGGAGCAGGTTCGTAGCGAACTCCAGGCTGTCCAGGATGGCCGCGCCGTTGTCGCCCATCGGCTTATCGTGAATGGGGTTAGGCCCGGTGCAGTTTTCGTAGTGGTTGTGCCGCGTGCATCCCGCCGAGAGATCGCGGAGTGTCGCTTCCGCCTCGTCCAGGTCTGAGGTGAACTCCTGAACCAGCTTGGGGCGGCTGTCGAACGTAACCACGGCCACGCGATGGTAAACATTGCCGACGATGGAGGACAGCATGGGCGCCAGCGGCGGCACCAGGCGCTCGTATTGCTGGAACTGCCGCGCGCCGCCTCCGCCGACCTCGATGACGATGACCAGCGCCAGGGGCTCGCTGCCGCTTTCGTGCTGCAGGGTCAGCTTCTGGGGGACGCCGTCGTCGGTCAGCCGGAAATCCTCGGCCTCGAGCGTGTACACGAGCTTGCCACCCGAGTCGCGAACCAGGGCGGGCACAATCACGTTGGTGGTCTGGGTTGTAAATACCGGGCCTTGACCGGCCGGGGCAGCAGGCTGCTGCGCGGGGATCGATACGCCGGCACCCGCAAGGACCGCCATCACGGGGAAGGACAACTGCAGCTTCATTGGCCTCCTTGGAAGCCCCTGCGGCGCCGGTTAGAGCTTAGACGAAGCAGCCACAAAATCGGCACGAAGGGGCTTCGAGATGAACCTGATCGTGCGCACGGCGGTGCCTCCGGCGACGCTCGGCGACACCATTCGCGCGCAGATCGCACAGATCGATGCGGACCAGCCGGTGACGAAGGTCCGGACGGCAGACGAGCTGATGGACAACGCGCGCACGCAGCCGCGCTTCCTGCTGGCGGTGGTGGGGGCGTTCTCGGCAACGGCGCTGATCCTGGCCATTATCGGCATCTACGGCGTGCTGTCGTACTCGGTGGCCGAGCGGCGGTACGAGTTCGGCATTCGGCTGGCGATGGGTGCCGAGCGCAAGGACATTCTGCGGCTGGTGCTGCGGCATGGATTTGTGCTGGCGCTCATCGGCATCGTGGCGGGGCTGGCGGGGGCGTTTGCGCTGACGCGGCTGCTGGCGACGATGCTCTACAAGACCGGCGGGCACGATCCGGTGACGTTTGTGGCGGCGCCGGTTGTGTTTCTGGGGATTGCGCTGGCGGCGAGTTATTTGCCGGCGCGGAGGGCGACGAAGGTGAGCCCGATGGAGACGCTGCGGTGAGGATGCTTGCGCGAAGAGACTCCCGCAGGGGCTGAAGCCCGGTTCTTTATGGAGGCGTTTATCGGCACGACTGAAGTCGTGCCCCTACGCGGTTCCGTTGATCCAACGAGTTCTTACCCAGATGCCATGCTGTGCTGCCCGACGATAGGTTAGATATCTCCCAGAGAAGGCGAGCCGGAGGAGTTGCCGCTCATGTTTTCTGAGACGTCTGCCGACGATCTTCAGCCCGGAAAGGCTGGTGAATGCGCCGCGGGGAAGAGAAGCGGATTAGACTGTTGTTTCAGCCATGAAAGATTCCATCAACGTCTCGAAAGAGAACTACCTGAAGGCCGTGCTTGAAGCCGAGGCCGAGGGGCGGCAGGTGATTCCGGCGACTCTGTCGCACTGGCTTGAGGTGTCAGCGCCGGCGGTGACGATGGCCCTGAAGCGGCTGAAGCGGGACGGCTACGTGGAGGTTGGCGAGGACGGGATTGTGCGGCTGACGCGGGCGGGGCGGGAGACGGCGTACCGGACGGCGCTGCGGCATCACCTGATCGAGCGCATGCTGAGCGAGGTTTTCGGCATGGAGTGGTACCAGATCCACGAGGAGGCGGAGCGGCTGGAGCATGCGGTTTCGCCGGCGTTCGAGGCCAAATTGAGGGAGAAGCTGGGCGAGGGCGGTGCTTGTCCGCACGGCAACGCGGTGCTGCCGGAGAGCCCGGCGGTGCGCAAGAAGCGGGGCGAGATGCGGCTGTCAGAAGCCGTGGAAGGGAAGCGGTACGTGGTGGCGAGCCTGCAGGAGCGGGATCCACAACTGCTTCTGTTTCTGCACCGAACGGGAATTGGACCAGGGAAGGCGCTGCGAGTGCTGAGTCAGAACTACGATGAAACCGTTTCGATTGAGTTGAATACGGGGAATTCGATTCTGGGTCGGCCGGCGGCGGAGGCGGTTTGGCTGCGGTTGCCTTCGCAAAAGTAAGTAAAAATAACGTGAATATGTTAACTGTGATTAAGGTGACTGTGGCATACTGAGTTACAGAAGGGAACGGCTTTCCTTCTCCTGCTCATGGCTACGGAATTCGCTCCCGAACTCGCGACGCCATCCCTGCCCGAGGTGTACTCGAGTGTAGGGGTTTCTCGCTCGCCGGTTTACTGGAGACGGCTGCTGGGTTTTATGGGTCCGGGGTTCCTGATTTCAGTGGGTTACATGGACCCGGGGAACTGGGCGACGGATATTGCGGGCGGCTCGCAGTTCGGGTACACGCTGCTGTTCGTCATCATGGCGTCAAACCTGATGGCGGTTCTGCTGCAGAGCCTGAGCCTGAAGCTGGGCGTGGCCACTGAGCGGGACCTGGCGCAGCTTTGCCGCGAGTCGACCGGCAAGTGGATGGGCGCCGGGCTGTGGATCATGGCGGAGATCGCCATTGCCGCCTGCGACCTGGCCGAGGTGATCGGATCGGCGATTGCGCTGAATCTTTTGTTCCATATCCCGCTGTTCTGGGGCGTGCTGATCACGGGGCTGGACGTGCTGCTGATCCTGCTGCTGCAGCGGTGGGGATTCCGGACCGTGGAAGCGGTGGTGATCGCGCTGATCGGGATCATCCTGGGCCTGTTCTGCGTGCAGATGTTCCTGTCGCGGCCGGAGTACCTGCCCGCGCTGGGCGCGCTGCTGATTCCTTCGGCCTCTATCCTGACCAATCACGACATGCTGTTCATCGCCATCGGCATGCTGGGCGCGACGGTGATGCCGCACAACCTGTATCTGCACTCGGCGCTGGTGCAGACGCGGCGCTACGTGCGGACGGCGGTGGGCAAACGCGAGGCCATTCGATTTGCCAATATCGACTCGGCGCTGGCGCTGACGATTGCGCTGTTTGTGAATGCGGCGATTCTGATTGTGGCGGCGGCGGTGTTCCATCGCAGCGGGCACTTTGAGGTGGCGGCCATTGAGGACGCATACAAGCTGCTGAGCCCGCTGGTGGGGGCTGGGTTCGCGAGCACGTTGTTTGCGGTGGCGCTGCTGGCGTCGGGGCAGAACTCATCTATTACCGGCACGCTGGCCGGGCAGGTGGTGATGGAAGGGTTCATCCACATGAAGATGAAGCCGTGGGCGCGGCGGATGGTGACGCGCACTCTGGCCATTATCCCGACGATTATTGTGGTGGCGCTGTACGGCTCGCATGGAACGGAAAAGCTGTTGCTGCTGAGCCAGGTGATCCTGTCATTGCAGTTGAGCTTTGCCGTGATCCCGCTGGTGAAGTTCACCAATGACCGCAAGCGAATGGGCGAGTTTGCCAACGGATGGCTGCTGAAGGGGACGGCGTGGTTTGTTGCGGTGCTGATCGCCGGGCTGAATGGGTGGTTTCTGGTGCTGATGGTGAAACAGTGATCAGTGGTCAGCTGTCAGTGGTCAGCAAAGACCGGCGCATACGCGACTGATGTGCGTAGGGAACGTCAGGGGTTTCTGAACCCGGATTGACGTGTGGGGCGATAGATACGCGATTTCGCTGAGCAGTGGCTTCTGGCCCGGGATCTGAGAACTGAAAACTGACACCTGACAACTCGCTCCACTATTCCTTTACAATTGAGACAGATATGATCCGATTTTCCAGTGCCGGGGAGTCGCACGGCGAGGCATTGATCGCGATGGTCAGCGGTCTGCCCGCGGGTGTGGCTGTCGATCTCGATTTTGTGAACCGCGAACTGTGGCGGCGGCAACAGGGTTTCGGCCGCGGCGGGCGCATGAAGATCGAGACTGACAAGGCCCACGTGCTCTCGGGCGTGCGGCACGGCAAGACGATCGGCTCGCCGGTGGCAATTGAGATCGTGAACCGCGACTGGAAGAACTGGGAAGAGAGGCTGCCGGTGGCGGCTGGCGATCCGGCCAAACATCAGGCGGTTGCGTCGCCGCGGCCCGGACACGCGGACCTGGCCGGCGCGCTCAAGTACAACTTTCCCGATGCGCGCTACGTGCTGGAGCGGGCTTCGGCGCGCGAATCGACGTCGCGCGTGGCGGCCGGCGCCTTTGCCAAGCTGATGCTGCGCGAGCTGGGAATAGAGGTGCTGAGCCACGTGATCCGGGTGGGGCACGCGGAGCTGGGGCGAACGGCCGAGTGGGATGAGATTGCGGCCGTGTACGCGAAGGACGAAATTCTGCTTAGCTGCGTGGATCCCGAGACCGAAGCGCGCATGAAAGAAGAAGTGGAAGAAGTGGCGCGCACGGGCGACACGGTGGGCGGCGTGTTTGAGGTGGTGGTGCGCGGCGCGCCGGCGGGCCTGGGCACCTTTGCCACGTGGGACGAGCGCCTGGATGGGCTGCTGGCGTGGAGCGTGATGAGCTTGCAGGCGGTCAAAGCCGTGGAGATTGGCCGAGGCGTGACGGCGGCGGAGTCATTCGGATCGCAGGTGCATGACGCGATCCACTACGCGCCCAGCGGCGAGAGTGTACCGAACGGCCGGCCCACGCGGTGGACACGCGCGAGGAACAACGCGGGCGGCATTGAGGGCGGCGTCTCCAACGGCGAGGACATTGTGGTGCGCGGGTATCTGAAGCCCATCTCGACCCTGCGGCGGCCACTGGAATCCGTGCGCTTTGACACGCGCGAAGCGACCAGCGCCAGCTACGAGCGCAGCGACATCTGCGTGGTGCCGGCGGCGGGCGTAGCGGCGGAGGCCATGGTGGCGTTGACCATTGCCGGAGTGGTGCACGAGAAGTTCGGCGGCGATTCCGTTGGGGAACTGAAACGAAATTTTGCTGGATACATCGAACAGATCAGGAGTTTTTAACGCGGCACGATGATTCTGAAGATTGTGAAATATCCCGAGCCGGTGCTTTCGCAGCCCGGCGAGCCGGTTACGGAATTCAATGACGAACTGCGCAAGTTCGTCGCGGACTTGTTTGAGACGACGTACGCTGCGCAAGGCATCGGACTGGCGGCGCCGCAGGTGGCCGTGTCCAAGCGCATCACGGTGATTGATTTAAGCATGGGCAAGGACCCCAAAGAGAAACTGGTGCTGATCAATCCGGAAGTCATTGAGCGCGAGGGCAAGCAGTACGAAGAGGAAGGCTGCCTGAGCTTTCCCGACATCCGCGAGAAGGTGCAACGGGCGGCCTCGGTGCGGATCCGCGCGCAAGATGAGCACGGCAAGTGGTTCGAGATGGACGGCGACGAGCTGCTGGCGCGCGCGTTTCAGCACGAGATCGATCACCTGGACGGTGTCCTGTTCATCTTTCGCATGAGCCCGCTCAAGCGCGACCTGAATCTGCGCAGGATTCGCAAGATGCAGCGCGAAGGCAAGTGGTAGTGGCGTGAGGCTCGTCTTCTGCGGCACCCCGCGATTCGCCGTGCCAACGCTGGAAGCGTTGATTGGCGCGGGGCACGAAATTGCGCTGGTGGTCTCGCAGCCGGACCGTCCGGTGGGTCGCGCGCAGGAGATGACGGCGCCTCCGGTGAAGCAGACCGCGCTGGCCGCGGGACTTCCGGTCACGCAGCCGGAGAAGATTCGCAACAACGAGGAGTTTCGGACGCTGCTCGAAACTATCGCTCCGGATGCGATTGTGGTGGTGGCCTATGGCCGCATCATTCCGCCGTGGATGCTGGCACTGCCGCGGCTGGGCTGCATCAATCTGCATGCCTCGCTGCTGCCGCGCTATCGCGGCGCCGCGCCCATTCAGTGGGCCATCGCGATGGGCGAAAACGTCACCGGTAATACCACGATGCTGCTGGAGGAAGGTTTGGACACCGGGCCCATTCTGCTGCAGCAGGCGCTCGCCATAGGGCCGGAGCAGACGGGCGTCGATCTATTTGTGGAACTCGCCGGCGGTGGCGCGCCGCTGGTGTTGCAGACGCTGGCAGGGCTTGAGGATGGATCGCTGGAGCCGCGTACGCAAGATGCTTCGCGGGCCACCCTGGCGCCGTTGCTGCAGCGCGATGACGGGCGCATGGAGTTTGCTTTGCGCACGGCCGTTGAGCTGAAGAATCGCTGGCGCGGCTTCCAGCCGTGGCCGGGAGCGTTCACCTTCTGGAACGGAAAGAAGCTCATCGTGCACCGGATGCAGGTGGCGGAACCGCATCCTAATTTGCCGCAGGCATCCGAGCCGGGACGGGTCCTCTCCGAGGATGGCAGAATGATTGCCGCCTGCGCGCAGGGCACATGGCTGGAGTTGATGGAAGTGCAGCTTGAGGGCAAGAAGCGCATGGCGGCGGCAGAGTTTCTGCGCGGACTGCAGCCGGACGCGCGTGCCGCGCTGCGCCTGGGCTAAGTTTCTTCGCCCGCGCTGCCGTTGGCGCCAGATGCGTGTTCCTGCCCCACGGCGCGGCTGGTCTCAACCCGCGCAGCGCGAAGCAAACGCGCAATCTGCTTCAGATGCAGTTGCACGGCATAGGCGCGCAGGATCTCCTCTTGTGCGAACGCGATGCCTTTTGGGCGAGCGGCGGACATCTGCTGCTCCAGTTTCGCGATGTCGGACTCCAGGTGGAGGTTCGGCGGCGGCACGTGAAAGCGCCAGTGATGAATGCAGCCGGCAACGTAATGGAAGCCGGCATGAATATCGGCTGCGAGCTCGCCGAGGGCCGGCTCCAGGTGCTGCGCATAATGGTCTTCCGCACTGTCCTTGACCGCGAGTTCGAGCGCCACCAGCGAATCGAAGATGGAGCGGCCGAACTGTGTCAGCATGGCCAATCCTTCGCGACCTCCCGGACCGCCGGAAGGCTCGTTCTGCGAGGCTTGCAGCAGTTGTCCATTCACGCGCAACACCGTGAGGGCGTCCTGGCGCAACGCAGCCTGGTTGGGATCGGGCGTGCCGCGAAAGCCCTGCAGGATGGCCTCAAAGAATGAGCCGAGCACCAGGAACTCCTGCGCCAGGCCATCGCGCAACGCCAGTCGTGCCCGGTCTGGAAACACAAAGGTGGAGACAGCCAGCGCTACCACGATACCCAGAAACACTTGCAGCACGCGATCGAATGCGAGCGCCTTGTGCGAGCTGGATTGCACCAGCATCACGATGGCGATGGTGACGCACGCCAGGCGCGAGCTGCTACGGAAACCAAGCAGCCCGCACACCACGATGGCGGTGAAGACGGCGAGGACGAAGTTCCACGGCAGCGTGCCGAAGAGAGAGAAGGTGAAGCCGAGGGCCGCGCCGATCAGGGTGCCGAGAATGCGGTCACGCGACGCGGTAATGGTGGCGCCGAAGTTCGATTGCAGCACGATGATGGCGCTGATGGCGCCCCAGTAGCCGTCGTGCAGCCCCAGCCGGAAGGCCAGCCACCAGCAGAGTGCCGCAGCCAGCGCGGTTTTGGCGGCATGGATCAGCAGGCGCTTGCGTTCCCAGGTCAGGAGGCCGCCCGGAACGGCGGCGGCGCCCAGCTTGACGGCAAGCTGCTGCTGCGACGACGTCTGCCTTCTCTTCAATCGCATGGGTTCACTCTATTTCAGAAGCATAGCCGGCGACGGTTATCGCGCAGGAAGCAAGTGCGCGGCGTGTAGCATGAGTTGAGAACATGATAGGAATGTGACCGCCCGCAGGCAAAGGTTATCGATCAAACCCGTGGAACCCGATGCCTGTTTCGGGATTTTTGTTCGAGGATGAAACAGATTTCTCCAGCGCGCAAGGCGGCATTCGCAATTTTGCTTGCGGTGGAGCGCGGCCGCGGGCACTCTGACGACCTGTTGCGTGCCCAGGCGGTCGCTGCGCTCACTGAGCCGGATCGCGGGCTTGCCACTGCTCTTGTGCTGGGCGTGCTGCGCTGGCAGATTGCCCTGGACGAGCTCGTGCGCCCGTTGCTCAAGCGTCCCGGAGCCAAGCTCGATTTGGAAGTGCGCGTCGCGCTGCGCCTGGGTGCATACCAACTGCTTCACATGGACCGCATTCCGGCGCGTGCCGCGATCGACGAGAGTGTGGAGCTGGCCAAGGCAGCCGGCCATCGCTTTGCGTCCACCATGATTAACGCGGTGTTGCGCAGGCTTGCAGAGGAAGCTCGCACGGACCCGGACAGCGCGCAGGAATTGTCGGCGCATCCCGCGTGGATGGCCGACCGCTGGAGAAGATTCTTCGGCGCAGATTGCGCATGCGCGATCTGCGCGCATGACCAGAAGCAGCCGACGCTGAGTGTCCGGTTTGAACGTCCCGAGACGGAGCAGGAACTTGCGGCCGAAGGAGTCGAACTGGCGCCGGGGAGATTGCTGCGCAGCGCGCGGGTGGTGCTGTCAGGCAACGTGAGCGAGACAGAAGCGTTCCGCGCGGGTCGCGTGCGGATCCAGGATGAAGGCTCGCAGCTGGTGGCGGAAATTGCAGGGCACGGAAGCTCGATCCTGGATTGTTGTGCGGCCCCTGGCGGCAAGACTCTGGTTCTGGCTGAACGCAATGCGCAGGCGCACATTGTGGCGTGCGAAGCAAGCCCGGCGCGACTGGAGGCGCTTCGGCACCGGCTCGCGCCCCTGGGAGAACGCGTCGAGTGCCGGCTGGCAGATGCCACTGCGCTTGATTCCCAAGCAGAGTTCGACCTGGTGCTTGCCGATGTGCCCTGCAGCGGGACCGGCACGCTGGGACGCAATCCGGAGATTCGCCATCAGCTCGCGCTGGAAGATCTGGAGCGGCAAGCAACCCGCCAGCGCGCGATTCTCATCGCGGCTCTCAACACCGTGCGATCCGGCGGGCGCGTTGTTTATTCCACTTGTTCGCTGGAGCCGGAGGAAAATGAGCAGGTGGTCGAGCGGGTTCTGCACGAGAGTCCGCACGCATGCATTGTGCCGATACAGGCGCGTATCGACGAGATGGATCGTGAAGGCATTCTTATGCCTGGCGCGGCCGATGCGCTGAAAACAGGCACCACGGCGGAGGGCTACCTGCGGCTGTTCCCGGGGACCTTCGGCACGGATGGCTTCTTTGTTGCGGTCCTCGGCAAACCTGCCGAGCCGGCGCATCACTCTGGCGGCAGCTTGAGCTCCGCGTAATCGCGGCCCAGCAGTGCGCAGAGCGCCTCCACCACCAGCTCGTGATCGGCGCGCATGGGCAGGCCCGACACCGTGACACTGCCCACCACGCCAGCGCCGGCAACGGCCAGCGGAAACGACCCGCCGTGCGTCGCGTAGTCGGCAATCGATAGTCCCTGGCTTCCGGCCAGCGACTCGCCCTTAATTTTCTCTTTGATGCCGGTTGCGCAAGAGCTGCGATGGAAGCGCGCCACCACGTTGCTCTTGCGCCGTACCCACTCCGGATTGTCGGGCGTAGTGCCTTCCATCGCGGCGTAGAACAGCGGCTGGCCAAAGCGGCGCACGTCAATCACGACTGCCAGGCCGCGCTCATGCGCCATCGCGCGCAACCGCGAGCCAAGGTCCCACGCCACCGCGGCATCCAGCCGCGACAGCACCAGCTCGCGCTCCTGCAGGGCAATCCGTTCCAGATCCTCAGTCAAGCTCATAACAATGCACCCATGCTATACGATGGTCGCGCCAGTCTCACTAGCGCCGCTCACCTCTCGGTTGCTTCTTCCAGTGGATTCTCATCGAATACCGCCTCTTTCGGCGGCACGATGCCCAGCCGTTCGTAGATGGGGCGCATCTCTTTGCGGATGCCCCTCATGCGCGTCCAGAACCAAAGCGCACCGGCCATGCACGCCAGCCCGCTGATGATCACGGTGCGCGGCGCGCCGATGGCATGAGCCAGTCCGCCGGCCAGCAAGCTGCCGAACGGCGCCATGCCCACAAACGCCATGGTGTAGTAGCTCATCACGCGGCCGCGCAGGTTTTCGTCCACCAGCGTTTGCAGGATGGTGTTGCTGGAGGTGAGCCCCTGCATCATGCCGAAGCCGGTCACCAGCATCATCAGCAGCGAAAGCCATAGCGCGTGCGAAAATCCGAAAGCGATCAGGCCCGCGCCGAAAATCGCCGCGCCGATGGGGATGACCTTCAGCAGTCCGCGCACGCTGCGCCGCAGCACCAGGCTCAGCGCCGAGACCAGCGATCCCACGCCCACCGCGCCCATCAGGAACCCGAGCGTGTGCGGGCCGCCATGCAACACCTGCGCCGCAAAGATGGGCATCAGCACCATGAATGGCCAGCCCATCAGGCTGATCACGCAGAACAGCAGCAGGATGCTTCGGATGGGCAGCGACCCGGCCACGTACACCCATCCCTGGCGCAATTGCTCCATCATCGTAGTGCCGTGGTGGTGGACCTCTTCATGCCGGATGCGCATCATCAGCAGCGAGACGATCACGGCGATGTAGCTGACGCCGTCGATGAAGAAGCACCAGCCCTCGTTGGTCGCCGCGATCACCAGTCCGGCCAGCGACGGCCCGATCAGGCGTGCAGCATTCACCATGGACGAGTTGATGGCGATGGCGTTGGACAGGTCAGTGCGGTCCTCCACCATGCGAATCATGAACGACTGCCGGCCCGGCATGTCGAAGGCGTTGATGATGCCCTGAAACGAACTCAGAATCAGGATCTCAGTGATGTTGATGTGGTGCGAGAGGGTCAACGCGGCCAGCGCCAGCGATTGCAGCATGGCCAGCGTCTGCGTCCACACCAGCACCTTGCGGCGGTCGATGCGGTCCACCACCACGCCCGCAAGCGGCGCCAGCAGAAACGTGGGAATCTGGCCGGCGAAGCCCACCGTGCCCAGCAGGATGGCCGACTTCGTGAGCCGGTACACCAGCCACGACGTGGCCACGCGCGTCATCCAGGTGCCGATGAGCGAGATGCTCTGGCCACCGAAGAAAAGGCGGAAGTTGCGGTGCCGCATCGCCCGCCATGCGTGCGACAGGCCTGCAGCCGGCGCGCTTTCGGGCGCGAGTTTACCATTCTGAGATTCTGGCGTCATGCCTTGGGAATTAGATGCCGCGGGGTCGCCCATGGACCCGCTTACTTCGCGACCGTAAGCTTCACCGGCGTGGTCGCATCCACGCGCATTCCGGCCGCAGGTTGCTGCGCCGTCACCGATCCGGGCACGATCGGCAGCGTTGGCGGTGCATTTCCTGCGCCAACCGGCGGCACGTGCACGTCCTCGAACACTGGCGGATCCGCCTTCAACCCCACACGCGCCAGCGCTGTCTGCGCCGAGACTATCGGCGTACCCACCATGTCCGGCATTACAAAGCCATCCGCCGTGTCTCCCCCGGGCACGGCCACCAGCAGATTGACATTGGGTCCTTCAATGCCCTGCGCGTGCCCCGGCGGATCCTGCGCCAGCACGGTTCCCTCCTGCGCATTTGTATACGGCAACTGCGCGGTTGTGCCCACTGCCAGGCCCAGCCGGCGCAGGTTCATCGTGGCCACACGATCGTTCGCGCCCACCGTATTCGGAACCTCCACCTTCTGCGGTCCCAGGCTCTCTGAAACGCGGACGCGCCACTCGCGGCGCACAATCGTGCCCGCGTCGGGCGACTGTGTCAGGATGTGTCCGGCAGCCACGTCGGAGGAATAGTAGCGGTTATCCACCACCAGGTTCAGCCCCAGGCCCGCGGTCTGGCTGCGCGCGTCGGCCACGGTCATTTCTTTCAGCGCAGGCACCTGCACCTCCGCGCCGTGAATGGCAAAGTGCATGGTGGCGAGAGCCGAGACAAGCCCAATGACAACCAGCACCAGCACCAGCGAGGCCGCGCGAATAAAGCGCACCACCGGATGCATGCCGCGTCGCGCCGTTCGTGCGCTCATGGCTCCGGCTCTCCGTCCGGATACACGATCTCGTATTCCACCGCCGCCGCTTTCTCCAGCATCTTTGAAACCGAGCAGTACTTGTTCTTCGAGAGCGACACCGCGTCTTCCACAGCCTTCCGGCTCAACTTGCCCCGCACAGCGTAGGTGAGCATGATGTGGGTGAACACGGCCGGCGGCCCCTCCGCTCGCTTCGCCCGGGCAGAGACGCGCAGGCCGGTCAGTTCCTGGCGCTTCTTTTTGAGAATGGAGACCACGTCAACCGAGGTGCACGCGCACAAAGCCATTAGCACGGCTTCCATCGGGCTTGGCCCATGCTTATGCGCGGAGTCCCCATCGAGCACAATCGTGTTCCCGCTCTCCGTAATGCCTTCGAAGACCTCGTCGTGCTTCCATTCGCTGTGGGCGATCATCGCTCATTCCGGCGCTCCATCCAAGCGCCGCCTCACGGATGATTCTAAAGTGTCGAGCACCTTCGTCGCACCGGGCCCAACTCTATCTCTTCCCGCTCGGAGTCCCCCGAGAACCCTGCGCTCCGTTCCGGCTATACCTCTCCGTAGAGCCGATACTTGAGCGGTGTCATCCCTTGCACGACCTGTTGCGGCATTAGGATCTTTGTTGTAACCGTCATCGAACGGCAGACCTCCTCCGCGACTCCTTTGAGTTTCATATACACGCGCAGGTGAAGGATTCTGTCCAGGTTCGGATTGTCGCTGGTCAATGACCCGGCCTCATACCATTTCATAAACGTCGCGCCATCGAGCCTGACGAGCATTTGCAGAGGAGGGTTCCAATCTTCGCACAGGGCTGAGCCAAACTTGTTCTCTGACCCGTTGTACAATTCAACCTTTTTCAAGACAACGTTTTCGTCTTGAATTGCTATCGTGAACTGCCCATCCTTTCCCGGTTCAACATCTCCCTTAAACTTCAACGAAACCCCGTTAACACGAGCCATCAGGGCATCGCGCTCCTGCTGCGTGTCCAGTCGCCTGTTCATGGCCGCAAAATGGCTATCAACGTTCTCCAGACGCTCTGAAATACCGGCAGCAATACGCTCAACGCGATTCACGTCTTCCTTCATGACCGCGAGCTGGGAATGGAGGTTCGCCAAATCCTCAGATGTTGAGGCGGCGTTCGTCCGGACTCTATCGAGGTCTTCCTTAGTAGGTGTGCGCCTGGCATATAGGGCAGCGTAGAGGGCAGAGATAGCGGCTACGATGCTGATCGCGACCCCGATCATGGTGACGATCAGAGTCCAAAGGGCGATGGGGCCATCGGCTAGAAAGAGAGCCAGCATAAATGGATTCTATTGCGGCCAGATGCAGCGCGCTACCCGTCCCGGCGAGCCTCACATCCTTTTCGCCTTGTTCCTTTCTTTCTCACCGCAGATTGTCCGTCGCCGGCTCCGGATGGATGGTCACGCGGTTGATCTCCGGGCACGCCAGCTTGAAGTGGTCCTCCAGCGCGGTGATCGCCTCGTGTACCCGCTGCATCGTCATCTTGTCCGGCAACGTGCAATGGCAGGAGATGTCGATGTGATCGCCGGCCCGCCGCACCACGATTTCGTGCACGTCCACGATTTCCGGCAACTGTGCCGCCGCGCCGCGCAGGGCCATTTCGATGCGCCGGTCGTCCACCCGGATCTCCTCCGGCAACTCGATCGTGGCCGGCTCGCTCTCAATATGCGTCAGCACGGAGTCAATCTCCGGCGCCTCCCGCAGGATTTCCGCCTCCATTGCGCTGACAAAATTGTGAGCCTCGATCAGCGGCATTTTCTCGTCCACTTCCACATGCTGCTCCACGCGGAGCCGGCCGTGGTGCGACTGCACGCTGAGCTCGTGGACAGAAACATTGTTGCGCGCCGCTACCGCACGCACTCGGTCAAAGACGCTTTCCGCGCGCGCCTGCCGCGGCACGGTATGGATCACGACGTCTGCATCTGGTAGCGCCCGCTGCACGGCGTCCGTAGCCGCGCCTACCAGCTTATTGGTGCGTTCAAACGTGGTGCGTCGCGGCAGCGCCAGTGTGAGATCGGCGAAATAAGAGGGTCCGGAGCGCCGTACCCGCGCCTGCTCCACCGCCATCACGCCCTCCACCCGCTCCACTTCCCGGATGATCCGCTGCCGCATTTGTGCAGGCACCTGGTCAGTGAGCGCGCCAATCGCATCGCGTGTCAGCTGCATGGTGATGCGCAGGATCATCAGCGAGACCACCATGGCGGCAAACGGATCGGCCAGCCGCAGCCAGCTCACGTGATAATAGCCGCCGGCCCAGCTCGCGCCCAGTCCGGCCAGCACGGCCAGCGTGGACCAGATGTCGGAAGCGAAATGAAAAGCATCCGTCGCCAGCGCGGGTGAGCCAGTGCGTTCGGCCACCTCGCGCAGTTTTCGCGAGCGCCAGTAGTCCACGCCAATCGACGTGACCAGCACCAGCACCGGCCAGATGGAGTGGTGAATCTGCACTGTCTGACGCGTGATCCGTTGCAACGCCTCCACGATGATCCACGCGCAGGAAATCGCCATCAGGCCCGCTTCAACGAAAGCGGAGATGTTCTCCACCTTGCCGTGGCCGTAGGTATGGTCTTCGTCGGCAGGCTTGTCGGAGACGCGAACGGAGAAGAACGTGAGCGCCGAGCCGGCCATGTCCAGCCCGGAGTGCGCCGCGTCTGAAAGCACGCCCAGCGATCCGGACAGCAACCCTGCAGCCAGCTTCAGCGCCGTCATTCCCGCGGCCGCCATCATGGAACGCAGAGCTACCGCCCGCTTCTCCGCGGAGTGATTGGCCAGGTTGGACGCTGCTGCGTTCATGAGCTCTCAGGCTACTACGCGGCCCGTTGCGCGGTGTACAAACCCGCGATGCCGAAGGTGTATGGCCGCCACGCGCAGTCCTGGTAGCCCGCCGCGCGCATCATCGCCAGCATCTCCTCCGGTGGCGGAAAGCTGCCCACTGAAGCCGGCAGGTAGTTGTACGGCCCTTGGCTGCCACAGATCAACCGTCCGATCGCCGGCAGCACACGCCGGAAATACACCGCGTAGGCCTTGCCCACCAGCCCGCGCGGCTCGCTGAATTCCAGGATGCCCAGTTGCCCTCCCGGCTTGAGCACGCGGGCAAACTCCCGCAGTCCCGCCTCGTAGTTGGCCAGGTTGCGGAAACCGAATGCGGTCACGATCAGGTCAAGCGAGCCGGCGCCGAGCGGCAGATGCAACGCGTCCGCCTCCAGAGCCACCGCGCCGCGTTCGCTGAATTTCCGCGATCCCCGCGCCAGCATCTCGCGCGCAAAATCCGCCGCCAGCACCGGCCGGGCGCCGCGGGGACGATGCTTCAGAAGCGCCATGGTCATATCGCCCGTGCCGCAGCACACGTCAAGCACCGCTGCATCCGGATCTGCCAGCACGCTGCGAAACCGCCGCGCAGCCCGCCGCCACCACAGCCGGTCCACATTTGCTGAGAGCACATGGTTCAGCAGGTCATACCGCGGTGCAATGGAGTTGAACATCTGGCGCACGGCATGTGCCGCGCTCAACTCATCCTGCGTGCCGGCAGGCTTGGCCCCTGAAGCCCTCACGCCAGCTTCTCCCGCGAACGCGCCAGCATATACACGACCGCCGCTTCCAACTCCGCCGGCGTCACATCCTCCACCACGCCCGCGTCGCCAATTCCCACCGGCAGAACAAACCGCCGTACCCCGGCCACGTTTTTCTTGTCCGCGCCGGTGGCGGCAACAAGCTTGGCAGCACGCAGCTTCAGCGGCGGCAGCGGTCCGTACAGGTGGATGAGGCTTTCCATGCGCTCTGCCTGCCGTCCGCTGATGGTGCCGCGCCGCCGTGCCAGGCTCAGCGCCGCGACCATGCCCCAGCCCACTGCCTCACCGTGCAGCAGCGCCTTGTACCGCGTCACCTGCTCAATGGCGTGCCCAATCGTGTGCCCGAAGTTCAGGATCATGCGCAGCCCGCCCTCGCGCTCATCGCGGTTCACCACGTCTGCCTTCATCCGCACGCTGGCTGCAATCACCTTCTCCAGCGCGCGCCCATCGCGTCCCAGCACTTCCTCCGCGCGCTCTTCCATAAAGCGCACCAGCTGGCGGTCGCGAATAATCCCCGCCTTCACGCTCTCCATCAATCCGGCGCGCAGTTCGCGCTCCGGCAGCGTGCCCAGCGCGCCGATGTCTGCGAACACTGCCAGGGGATGATGGAAGCTACCCACCAGGTTCTTGCCTTCGGGAAGGTTGACGCCGGTCTTGCCGCCGATGGAGGAGTCCACCTGCGCCAGCAAGGTGGTGGGAACCTGCACATAACGGATGCCGCGCATGAAGATGGCCGCGATGAATCCGCCTACGTCGCCCACAATGCCGCCGCCAAACGCAATCAGCAGCGAGCTCCGGTCGCCGCCCGCGCTCACCATCTGCCGCAGCAGCTTTTCCGCGCTCGCCAGGGTCTTGTGCTTTTCCCCCGCAGCCAGGAACAGCACCACCGGCGGCTCGGCAAGCGAGGCGCTCAGCGTTTCGCCCCACAGCGCCCAGATCTCCGGGGACGTGAGCACGAAGATCCGCCGCGGCAACCGGCCCGCCACGCGCTCAATGCGCGTCGCCAGCGTCGCCAGCAGGTTGCTGCCGATGACTACTTCGTAACGGGCGGATGGTGTTTCGACTCGTATCGTTTGCACGCTGCTCTTATCGTAAAGCAAGCGTGGGCGGGCGCGGGCCTTTGAAGCCCTGAAGCCCCCTTACTGAGCTGAGCCGAAGGGCCTCTGCTGGTGCGATCTGGGATGACGCGACAGTCAATCGCAATCTATTGATGGGATCGGTCCAGGAGCGTGCTCCGCACCTTCTATGCGAAGTTCGGCCGCGCCTTCGTCTCCATCTCCGGCGCGCCACAGTAGAAGCTCGCATACAGGTCGCGCACCGTGGCATAGCACTCGCAGGCTACGTTTTCCAGCGCCGCCGTGTCCTTCAATTGAATGCGGCCGCGGCTGTACTGGATCAGACCTTTCCGTTGCAGTTCGCCCGCCGCCGCCGTCACCGTGGTACGCCGCGCGCCCAGCATCACAGCCAGGAATTCCTGCGTCAGCAGGAATGTGTCGCTCTCCATCCGGTCGCGCACCATCAGCAGCCATCGCGCCAGCCGGGGCTCGGCCTCGTGCAGCCGGTTGCACGCCGCCAGTTGCGCCAGGATCGCGCACTGGCTCTGTACACCCTGCAGCACGCAATCGCGCAGTTCTTCGTTCTCCTGGAACTCCTTCTGCAGTTCTTTGAACGGCATGCGCAATGCCGAGCTCTCCATGTGGACAATGCAGCGGTTGGGGATCCTCGCGCTGCCCAGAACATGGAAGCTCTCCACCAATCCTTCGCGGCCCCAGATGCCGACCTCGGTGCTGGCCCCGTTCGCCATCGATACCACGATCGATGCCACGCCCGATGTGAGGAAATGCGCATACTTCGGCATTTCGTCCGCCTCGTAAAGGATTTCCCTCGGACCCAGCGTCACGGTTCGCATGCGCGCCAACAAAGCGGCGCGATAACTAGGATTCAGTGCTGCAAGTAGCAAGTTAGAAGGTTGTCCTACCATCGATAGTTTTTTCCAATCCATCATGTGCGCCGGAACCTCTGTACCAACAAATCTTTCGATGCATCCTCGGCGCACAAGGAAATGAATCCGGGAATCTTCGAAATGCGATTATTCCATTCATAATGAAAGAATTATGTCCGCTAGTAGACATAGCCTCGCGATTTCTACCTTACTCGGAAGATTCCTGCAAAGTATGTAGTCTGGACGACGCTGGCCGCCTTATCTCAATTAAGTTTTAGGGGCCCCTTCCGGCGCGGAGGACTTATAGGTGCGAGAGGTAAATGGAGGGTGCGCCCACTGGCGCGCTCCACGCCGAATCTATTTAGATTTGACGCCAAATACGACGCTGGGTTTTCCTCGAATCATGCGCGTTGCGCGTTTTCTTACGGACTGTGAGTGGCCGAATCAACGCACGGACTTCATCGCCGCTGCTTTTTCCTTCTGCCGCCGCAACGCAAATCCTGCTCCCTGCATCGCACCCGTGATCACAATCGATCCCGCGATCAGAGAGACAAACGGCAGCTTCAATGAATGCAGATATCGCTCACTGCACAGCGTGTCCGTCTCTTATCTCTTGCTCTCTCGCTCCTTTGCTCCCTTGCTTCCACGCTCCCTGCCTTTGATAGCCTGAAAACGATGCCCTTGTCCCCGCAATACGACTTCCTCGTCATGGGCGCGGGCGTCGCCGGCCTGCGCGCTGCGCTCACGCTTGCTCCGCACGGTTCTGTCCTCGTTGTCACCAAGGAATCTCTTCGCGAATCGAATACGCACTATGCGCAGGGCGGCATCGCGGTCGCTGAGCCCGACGAAGAAAACATCGCGCTGCATCTCGAAGATACAATCGCCGCCGGGGACGGCCTGGTGTATCGGCTTGCCGCCGAGACGCTCGTGCGCGAGGGCCCGTTGCGCGTCGCCGAGCTCATTGAGTGGGGCGCACGCTTTGACGCCGAAAACGGCCGCCTCCTGCGCACCCGCGAAGCCGCGCACTCGCGCCCCCGCATCCTGCACGCCAACGGCGACGCCACCGGAGCCGAGATCAGCCGTTCCCTGGTCGAGTTCGCTCACGCCCACCGCGCCATCCAGTTCGCCGAGTGGACCACCGTCACCGGCCTCGTCGTCGCCGGAGGCCGCGTCATCGCCGCCGACCTGCTCGATAGTGAACAACGCTCCTTCGGCGTGGCCGCGCGTTCCATCCTCATCGCAGCCGGCGGCGCCGGCCAAGTCTACTCCGATACCACAAATCCAGCGGTTGCCACAGGCGATGGCATCGCGCTCGCAGCCCGCGCCGGCGCCGAGCTCGCCGACATGGAGTTCTATCAGTTTCATCCCACAGCGCTCTCGCTTCCCGGCGCGCCGCGGTTTCTCCTTTCTGAAGCGCTGCGCGGCGAAGGCGCGTACCTGCGCAACCATCGCGGAGAGCGCTTCATGGAGCGCTACCATGTCCGCCTCGAACTTGCTCCCCGCGACGTGGTGGCGCGCGCCGTGGCCCGCGAGGGCATGGGTGAGTCGCCCGCGGAGACGCACCCCGTCTACCTCGACATGCGCCACGTGCGCGGCGTTGACCTGCACAAACGCTTTCCCGGCATCAGCGCGTTGCTCGCGAAGTATGGCCTTGATCTGCACCGCGACCTTATTCCTATCCGTCCCGCCGCGCACTACCTCATGGGCGGCATTCGCACCGACCTCGACGGCCGCACCAATGTGCGCGGCCTCTACGCTGCGGGCGAGGCGGCCTGCACCGGTGTGCACGGCGCCAATCGCCTTGCGTCCAACTCACTGCTGGAGGGCCTGGTCTTCGGCGACCGCGCCGCAAAGGCCATACTCGCGGATGCTTTGCCGCGACCAGAGGTGAAAGAGCCCGCGCCTGATCGGGCAGTCCTGAGCCGTAGCGAGGAGGAATTGGTCGATGTATTCATTCACCATGTGCAGCAGAGCATGTGGGCGCATGCCGGACTGCTGCGCGACCAGGAGAGCCTCAACGCAGGATTTGATGCACAGATCGAATGCGAACTAGGCGCGGCTCGCTTCCTTCAGAATGGCAGGCACAGCCGCCGGCTGTATGAGGCTGTCTCGCTCGCGACTGTTGCGCAGGCAATTCTCCACTCCGCCCTGGCGCGCACGGAGAGCCGCGGCGCTCACTTCCGCACCGACTTTCCCAAGCGCAACGACGCGCACTTTCAAAAGCACTCAATTGTGGCGGACGAGCGCGACGTCACGTTCGAAGTGACGCCAGACAGTTCGAAGTTCGTAGTTCACAATCGCACTGCGAGCCACGGTCACTGAAAACTGACAACTGCCTTTACGGCACTGCGGCGATCGCCACCGCCACCACCGGATCCGTCCCCGTCGTACCCGTCTTGCCTGCGTCCAGCTTGCCCAGTGTGGTGGTGTCGAATGTATACGAGCTCAGGTCGGGACCTCCGCCGGAGTTCACTGCCAGCACGTAGGTGGACGTACTCTCCTCCGCCAGCCCCAGAGTTCCCGCGCCCGCGGCAATGGTGCTCACGCTGGTCAGGCTTAACACGCCCGCGGATGAGTCGATTGTGAATCCCGTGATATTGCCCGTCGTGCTGCCGCTCACAGCCTTGTTGGCGACAAAGACATAATTCGCCGTCGGCAGAATCGCCGAGGGCCCCGTGCCGCCGGTCGCGTATGCCGCCGTCTTGGTAATCTCCGTCAGGCTCGACGCACCAATCGTAAAGGCCCGCAGCCCACCCGACTGCGTCCCGCTCACGGCCGCCGTCTCCGCGATGTACACCATCCGGTTCGAGGGGTCCACAGCCACGGCGCTCGCCCCACCGCCGCTGCCCTTCACCGCAATGTTGACCCCGCTCCCGAAGGGAGTGGCGTTGGCCGCCGTGAACGGAATCACCTCCGTGCCTCCCGCGCCCATGGCCACATACACGTATGGAGTCGCTGCGCCGGAGGGCGAAATCGCCACCTGCTGCACATTCGTGTTGGGCAGTGTAACCGTGGCCACCTGCACGCTGGAGTTAGACAAGCCAGTGGTCGGATCCAGGGGGATTGCACTGAGGGTTCCTGTCCCCGGAATCGATTCCACCAGCCACTGGTCCGTCGGATCCACGGCCATGGCGAACGCCGGATCAGCTGAGATCGCCTGCCCGCTGTTCCCTATCGTCAGCGTCCCGCCCGTCCCGATCGTGTACAGGTAAATCCCCGCGCCCGTGCTCACGTAGAGGAAACTTCCGCTCTTAGGATCGATGGTCATGGACAACGGTGCGCCGGCCAGGTTCGCTGAACCATTGGTCACTGCCGTCGGCGTCGTCGAACCGGTTGGGATTGAGAACCCGACCACCTGCGAGGTCTTCTGATTCAGCACGTAAAACACGCCGCTCGCCGTGCCCGTGCCGGGTGTCCCCGTTGTCGGCGGCGCGGTCCAGAATCCCTTGCACCCCGCCAGCAGCATCGCAGCGGCCAAGCCCGCCAGCGCCCACTTCCACCCTCTCATGCACGCTCCTTCGCTTGGGCACCCGCCTCACCTTCAGCCTAACGCCGCTGGCCTGCGCCTGTCGCGCCCGGGGCACACTCGAACCAATCCGTACTCAAACACACGGACGCACCGGGCTCCGGATTCGTTCAATTCAAGCCATCCGCACAAACAAACAGGGACCGGGCGACAGTCGCCCGGTCCCTTGTTCGTGTGCCGAGCATGTTTAACAGCTTTGGGGTGCAAGTCCCCTTCACATCCTGATGGAGGAGAAGTGATAGCGAAGCGCCAGGGCATCGTCGCGAGGCGATGTCTGAAAGCAGCGTGGAGCAAAGACGCGAGCCGATGG
>DASZLE010000107.1:0-18028 GCA_035552475.1 Occallatibacter sp. | reverse complement strand
AATTGCCAGCGGCAGCAAAAACTTCCATCCGAAGGCCATGAGCTGATCGTAGCGAAAGCGTGGCAGCGTCCCGCGCACCCAGATGTAAATGAAAAGAAATACAAAAATTCGCAGCGCGAACCAAATCAGCGGCAAGAGCTGCTGCAGCCAGGCCGGTCCGAAAAGCGGCCCGCTCCAGCCGCCGAGGAACAGCAGAGACGCTAGGCAAGCCACTGTCACCATGTTGGCGTATTCGGCCATGAAAAACATGGCGAACTTCATCGAGCTGTATTCCGTGTGGTAGCCGGCGGTCAGCTCGCTTTCTGCCTCGGGCAAGTCAAAGGGCGCGCGGTTGGTCTCCGCGTAGGCCGCCATCAGGTAAATAAAGAATGCGATGAACTGCAGCCCGCCGAAAATGTTCCACGTCAGGATGCCGTGCGTGGCCTGAATCTCCACGATGGTCCGCAGGTTCAGCGACCCGGACCTGAGCACCACGCCCACCAGCGCCAGCCCCAACGCCAGCTCGTAGCTGATCAGTTGCGCCGAAGACCGCAGCGACCCCAGCAGGGAGTACTTATTGTTCGACGACCACCCCGCCAGCGCAATCCCGTACACGCCGATGGATGTGATTCCCATAACCACCAGCAGACCGATGTTGACATCGGAGATCTGAAAGAAACGGAATCCGTCCTTTGCGATCGTCGGCGAACCGAATGGCACCACCGCGATCGAGATCAGGGCACAGCCCAGAGACAATATTGGCGCCAGCAGGTACAGCGGCCGGTACACCCCACTCGGAATGATGTCCTCTTTAAGAAAGTTCTTCGCCCCATCCACCAGCGGCTGCAGCAGCCCGAACGGCCCCACCCGGCTCGGCCCCCAGCGGTTCTGGATCCGCCCCACAAGCTTGCGCTCCAGCAGCACCGTGTAGGCGACGCCCATCAACAGCACCACCACCACCACCACCACTTTGAGCAGGCTCCAGAGTACAAACTGCAAAATCGTCACTTGAATTCAGCCTCTCTCATCAACCAAATACTGCCGTCATTCTGAGCGCAGACTGCGCCGTGCCTCACCCCGCCGCCGTCTCCGTCATCTGCTCCACCTGGTGCTCCTCAATCTCCCGCAGATACCGGCTGTACCGCCCCAGCGTTCCCGACGAGAACAATCCGTCGTGCGTTGGTTCCACCAAATCCTTGCGCGTTGCCGTCAGGGCCGACACCGGCACAAACCCCGGCTCCGTCCGCACATCGTTTCCGGCAATCAAATTCAGCCGGTCCAGCTTGTACGAAGGCACCAGCCGCTCGATCTCATCCAGCACCGCCAGCGGATCAAACGGGCTCAGTTTCGGCTCCAACCCGTTCGCCGCCAGCCACACGCCGTGCCGGTCCGCCTCGCCCGACTGCGCGCCGCGCGTCTGGCCCAGGTCCGCGTGCACTCCGCGCGGTCCGAACGGCACCAGCGCCTTCACGTCCGCTCCCATCGCGGCCGCCAATCGCACCATGATCTCGAAATCCGAGCGCACGCCCGGCCGGTCCGCCGCCTTCTTTACCAGTTGCACATCGCCGAAGGTGTTGGTCACTGTGCCGCTCTTCTCATACAAACTCGCCGCGGGGAACACCACGTCTGCCTGCGCTGCCGTCTCCGTGAGGAACAGGTCCTGCACAATCAGGAACGTGTTGTTCGATTCCGCAGGCCGCGCCGGTTCATCTGCCATCGGATTCGCGCCCACCACCACCAGCGCGCGCAGCTTTCCGCCGCGCGCCGCATCCAGCATTTCGGGCAACGTCATTCCCGGATCGGCCGGCATGCCCGCGTATTCCTCGGCAAATGCTCCCGGCGCGCTCACCGGCACATATCCCGGCAGTAAATCCGGCAACACGCCCATATCCGCCGCGCCGCGCGAATTCGCATGATCGCCCAGGTACGCAAAGCGCACGTTCTCGCGCTTCAGTCCCCACTCGACAAGCTGCCTCAACTGCGCTCCGCGGAACTCCTCGCCGATCACCACCAGCAGCGATTCTTCCGCCGTCACTGCGCGCGCAAAGTCGTTCGACTGTTTGTCAAGGAGAGTGGTCAGGTCCTTGTATCCCGCCGGCGGCACGCCCTGCATCGCTTTCGCCTGCCGCTCCAGCTTGATCGTCCGATGGTTCACAATGTACAGCCGCGCCTTGTTCAATCGCACATTGGTGCGCAACTGCCACGCCAGCAGCGGGTGCTCTTCCGTCGGATTCCCGCCCACCAGCAAAATCGCCGGCGCCGTTCCCACGTCGCGCAGACTAGCTGCCTTGTCCGCGTGCCCGGCCATCGCCTGCGCAAACGTCGTAAAATCCGCCGTCCGCCGGTGATCGAGGTTATTGGTCTTGAGTACCGTGCGCGCAAACTTCTGCAGCAGGTAATTCTCCTCGTTCGTCGTCCGGTTTGACCCTATTACCCCGATCGCCGATCCGCCGCGCGTGTCGCGGATCTCCTTCAGTTTTGCGCCTGCAACGCGCAGCGCGTTCTCCCACGTCGTCGGCTCCAGCTCGCCCTTCGCGTTGCGCACCAGCGGCTTGGTCAGCCGCTGCTCGCTGTCCACAAAGTCAAACCCGAACCGCCCCTTCGCGCACAGAAAGTCCCCGTTGATCCCGCTCTTGTCGCGGTTGTCCGCGCGGATGATCTCCGTGCCTTCCTGGTCCGCGCGCACGCCCAGCGTCACTTTGCATCCATCGGCGCAATGCGTGCACACCGTTGAGACGTGATTCATCTCCCACGGCCGCGTCTTGTAGCGGTAGCTCCCGCTGGTCAGCGCGCCCACCGGGCACACATCGATGCACATCCCGCACTCTTCGCAGTCAAGGTGATCTCCGCCGTTCGGCGCAATCACGCTGGTGACGCCGCGGTTCTGCACTCCCAGCGCCCACACATCCATGCCTTCGCCGCACATGCGCACGCAGCGGTAGCACAGAATGCAGCGTGGCCGGTCAAAGTACACGGCTGGCGACCACTGCTGCTCGTCGCGATGCTGCTTGGCCTCCTCGTACAGGCTCATGCCCGCGCCGTACTTGAAGGTCATGTCCTGCAGCTCGCATTCGCCGCCCGCGTCGCACACGGGACAATCCAGCGGGTGGTTCCCCAGCAGCAGCTCGATCGTCGCCTTGCGCGCCTGCGCAATCTCAGGCGACTCGGTCGTGAATACCTGCCCTTCGGCCACTGTTGTTGTGCACGCCGTCTGCAGCTTCGGCACCTTTTCTTGACGCACCACGCACATCCGGCACGCCGCCTGCAGGCTCAACCCTGGGTAATAGCAGAACGCAGGAATCTCGATTCCCGCCTTGCGGCAAGCCTCGATCAGCAGCGTCCCCGCCGGCGCCGTCAGCTTCTTTCCATCGACCGTAAACGTTACATCCGGCATTCGTTTCTCGTTTGCTCTCCGCTCACTCGTGACAAGCTATTCGCCATTCTAAGCGGTTGAAGGTTGAACTTCCCGAACGTCATCATGACCTCTATCGCAATCTGGCTCTGGCATCTATTCATTGTCGAGGTAGATGGGGTTGTACCCCCACCTGAAGGCCTCGATTCCGCGGTCGTCAGAGACGTCCCATTCGAAGACCATTTGGTCCTCTTGATCGCCAGCGCCTTCAGCTGAAGTCTCACATCGAACATGTACACCGTCCGATCCTGCCGTTTTGCTAAACCAATTTGGGTTCTTTCTTGCGCTACGCCACATCGGGTCATAGGTCCAATCGCAGGTGCCCGTCTTGGAGATTCTCTCCAGGTAATCGGATGCGAGCTCATCGAGCAAATCCTTCGAGAAAAGACGTGAGGCAACCACCGCGTCGTGCGCATGAGCGCAACGTTTCTCCCATCTCTTTTCTTCTGTTGCACTGTCTGCGCGCCACTTGCCATATCTCCAAACGCAACCCCAAACAAGCAATCCCGTCACCAATATGAACACGCCGAGATTTCTGATCTGCCGGATTTTCACAACTCGGGCCCTCGTTTGGGCGCACCTACTTTTTCCCGCTCCCGCTTGCCGTGTGCCCCACCCATAACCGCGTTCATGCGCTCGCCAATGCACTTTCCGCCTGCCCAGAAACAGGAACTTCAATCTCTACTCGCTCGACTATCCAGTGTTGAACGTCCGATTCTTGAGCAGGCTTGGGGCATTGAATATTGTGGGCCTTTGAGTTCGGAATCTCATTGCCCCGCGCAACCATCAGTCCCACATGATTTCCAACAGCTTCGCGCATTTTCTTGCGTATCTCTTTGTGAGTGCCACCGGCAGAGATACACCCCGGCAGATCCGGCGCATAGCCGGAATATGTGCCGCTAGCAAACTCGTATACCACCAGAAATCCTTGTTTCATCTTGAATTCCTGCCTGTTTCATCCCGCGTCCCAGGTCTCAGAATTAAGACCTGGGACACCTGCCCGTCCGATACGACAAGCGGGGTTGCCGGGCTATTTTGGCCGTTTTGTTAGGTCGATATCCTTACCTTTGAGTAGATCTGCGAGCGAAGAAATTCCCTTTTCTTGCTTTTCTTCAACCTCGGTGGAATTGATCTTAGCCAGCATCATTTCGGCAGCCAGCTCATGAGGCGACTTGGGACGACCGTTCATCAATAGCTTCCTCCTGAAGCTGAAGGAGAGAGTAGCCCGGACAAATAAGGAAATGGGCCGAGCAAGGAAGATCGGGCAATTTCGATAAATGCCTCACAAAAAGCGGCTTAATGGACTCCCGACAAATCCTCATCCGTCGAGATCCCGAAGCCTGCCTATCATCGCAAGTTTTTGAAACTAAAACTGTTGTGAAAGCAAATGGGGTATTCTCCCGGTTTGAAAAAATGTTTCAATTACTTGTCAAGTCCTCTTCTTGCGTCAGAATCAAGATGTTAAATCACGGCCAGTTCAACATGTTTCGCAAACGGGCACGGCTTCCCATCCAAATGATCCTCAAACTCTTTCCTGAACTTCTTCACAAATCCAAGCGTCGGCATCGCCGCCGCATCGCCCAGCGGGCAGAACGTCCGCCCCATCATGTTCTCCGCCAGGTAACGAATATTGTCGATGTCCTTCGCCTGCCCAAACCCTGCATGGAATCGCGTCAGCGACTTCTTCAGCCAATCCGTTCCTTCACGGCACGGGATGCACCATCCGCAGCTCTCGTGCTGATAGAAACTGATGGTCCGCAGCGCAAACTCAACCATGCAGGTCTGGTCGTCGATCACCACCACGCCGCCCGATCCCAGCATCGATCCCGCTTTGCCCACCTGGTCGAAATCCATTCCCAGGTTCTCAATCTCCTCCGGCAGCAGCACCGGCGTCGACGATCCGCCCGGCACCACGGCTTTCAACTTGCGCCCGCCGCGGATTCCGCCGCCCACTTCGTAAATCATCTTTTTCAGGTTGTAGCCCATGGGCAGCTCGTACACGCCGGGCCGCTCCACGTGGCCGCTCAGGCAGAACAGCCGGGTCCCGCCGTTGCGCTCCGTGCCCACGGCTGCGTATGCTGCAGCGCCCATCGCGATCACGCGCGGCACCGTCGCAATCGTCTCCGCGTTGTTGATCACCGTCGGGCCGCCGTACAAACCCACAACAGCGGGGAAGGGAGGCTTGATCCGCGGCACGCCACGCTTGCCTTCCAGCGACTCCATCAGCGCCGATTCTTCGCCCACTTCGTATGCGCCCGCGCCCGTCTGCGTCACCACCTGGAACTCGTACTCGCTGCCGAAAATGTTCTTGCCCAGAAAGCCCTTCGCGTAAGCGTCCGCCACCGCCTTCTCCATAATCTCCAGCAGGTAGCGGTATTCGCCGCGCAGATAAATAAACCCCGTCTTCGCGCCGATCGCGAGGCCGGCAATGATCGTGCCTTCAATCACCGCATGCGGATCGTGCAGGAAGATCAGGTGGTCCTTGCACGTCCCCGGCTCGCTCTCATCGCCGTTCACCAGTACGTACTTCGGCTTCGTGCTCTGCTTGGGAACAAAGCTCCACTTCAGTCCCGTTGGAAATCCCGCGCCGCCGCGCCCGCGCAGATTGCTGGCTTTCATCTCGTTGATGATCCACTCCGGCCCCTGCGCCACGCACTTCTTCGTTGCTTCGTACCCGCCCAGTTCAACGTAGCGGTCGATCTTCGCCGCGCCCATGCCGAACCGGCTTGTCACGATCTTCACTTCATCGGGATGCGACACCAGCCTCGGCATCAGAAACCCTCCTTCGCGTTGGGCCGCCCGCGATATCCCGACAGGATTCCCGGCACGTGATCCGGTGTCAGCTCGTCGTGGAATTCGTAATTCACCTGGATGGCCGGCGCCCAGCTGCACGCCCCAATGCACTCGACTTCTTCGAGAGAGAACACCCCATCCTTCGTCATCCCCTTGTTCCCGATCCCCAGCTCCCGTTCAAACCGATCCAGCACCTCGTACGCGCCGCGCAACATGCAACTGATGTTGGTGCACACCTGGATGTTGAATTTGCCCGCCGGCTTGAACCGCAGCATCGAGTAGTAGCTGGCCACGTTCTTCACTTCCAAAGCAGTCAGCCCCAGCCGGTCCGCAATTTCCACCATCGCCGCGTCGCTCACGTACCCAATCTCATCCTGCGCGTATAGGAGCATCGGCACCAGCGCCGACCGCTTCACCGGATACTTCTCCACCAGCGCGTCAAACCGCGCCGCCAGCTTCGGAGAAAAGACGCTCATGGTCTCCGCGCTCATGCCATCAGCTCCTGCGCCCAATCATTCGCCGCCATGTCCATCTCTTCCTCGCGGTCAACGGTCCTCAATCTCCCCGTCTCCATCAACTCCATCCGCCCTTCGCGCCCATCCTCGCGCCGCCACGTCACCAACGCGACATCACGACTGAGATCCAGCCACTTGTCTCCATGCCGAACCGTGATCCGTTTCTCGCCCAACTCCACCGTAGCCTGCCGATTCCCATTGAGTCCGTGCATCGAGGTGTAACTGCGCAGCAGGGAAGCCAGCGACACCCACAACTCAACAAATACAGCATCGTGCGCAGTCCCTTTCAATCTCCCTCTCACTTCATCAACAAACTAGTCCCTAGTCCCTAAGTCCCTGGTCCCTACCGGTCAATCTCCCCCAGCACAATGTCAATCGACCCAATCACCGCCACCACATCGGCCAGCATCCGACCCTGACACATCGTCTCCAGCGCCTGCAAATCCGCAAACGACGGATACCGCATGTGCACCCTGTACGGCTTGGCGGTTCCATCGGACACCACGTAATACCCCATCTGCCCGTGTCCCGACTCGATCTGCTGGTACACTTCGCCCGCCGGCACCGCAAACCCCTCCGTCACGATCTTGAAATGATGGATCAGCGCCTCCATCTGCGTCTTCATCGCCTCGCGGTCCGGCAGCACGATCTTCGGCGCGTCTGCCTTGATCCGCCCCTCCGGCATCCCGTCCAGCGCCTGCTGGCAGATCTTCACGCTCTCCCGCATCTCCTCCAGGCGCAACAGGTATCGCGCCCAAACATCGCACCCGTTGCTCACCGGCACCTTGAACTGGAACTTCTCGTAGCTCGAGTAAGGCATGTCGCGCCGCGTGTCGAAATCAATCCCCGACGCCCGCATCACCGGTCCTGTCACCGCCAGCGCGATCGCGTCTTCCGCCGACAAGTGCCCCACGCCCTTCAGCCGGTTCATGAAGATCGGGTTCCCCGTCAGCAAGTTCGAGTATTCGTCGATCTTCTCCGGAAACGTCCTGATGAAACTCTGTACCCGCTCGAACCACCCCAGCGGCGGCTCCATGCTCAGCCCGCCGATGCGGATGTAGCTCGTCATCATCCGCTGCCCGCTCACCGCCTCAAAAATCCGCAGCAGATCCTCGCGCTCCCGAAACGTGTACAGGAACACCGTCAGCGCGCCAATGTCCATGGCGTGCGTGCCCAGCCAGATCAGGTGTGAATTCAGCCGCGTAAGCTCCGCCAGCAGCACGCGCATCCACTGCGCCTTGTCCGGAATCGGCAATTCCAGCAGCTTCTCCACCGCCAGCGCGTAACAAAGGTTGTTCGCCATCGGCCCCAGGTAATCCACCCGGTCCGTCAGCGGCACCACCTGCTGATAGAACTTCGCTTCGCAGGTCTTCTCGATCCCCGTGTGCAGGTACCCAATCTCCGGATACACCCGCACCACAATCTCCCCATCGATCTCCATTACCAGCCGAAGCACCCCGTGCGTCGCCGGATGCTGCGGGCCCATGTTCAGCACCATGTGCTGGTCGCGCGCGCCCTCCGCTACCGGCGCCTCAAGGATCGGCAATCCTACGTCAGGATTCAAACCAACCTCCGTTGAAGGCCATCAACTGCGGCGCGTAGGGTACGGGCTTTAGCCCGTACATCTGTGGGTGCAAAAAAATGGTGGGCTTGAGCCCCCGAGGGGGTCTCTTTCCCGGCGACTCCGTCCAGAATCATCACCGGTACCCCTCCACCGGATAATCTTTCCGCAATGGGTACCCCACCCACTCCTCCGGCATCAGGATCCGCCGCAGATTGGGATGTCCCTCGAACCGGATCCCGAACAAGTCGAAAACCTCGCGCTCGTAATAATTTGCCCCCGCCCACACCGGCGTGACCGACCCGATCGCCGCGTCCGCCTCGTCCACCAGCGCGCACAACCGCAGCATTTCCTTGTATTTATGGGAAAGAATATGGTACGTCACCTGGAACCGTGGCGCCGCCGGGTACCAGTCCACAGCGGTCACCGTCTGCAGGGCGTTATACCCCGCCGCCTTTACCGCCTCGCACGCCTGCCGGATCTGCTCCCGCCCCACCGTCAGTGTCAGCTCCCCCCGGTCAAACTTCGCGTTCGTCAGTGCTTCCGCATTCCACGTGACAATCGCCTTCACCGCTGGGTGCTCCCCCATCTGCTCCAGCACCGCGGCCTTCGTCAACAGCGTTGTCTCAGGCATTACAGGTCCGCCTTGTCTAGGCTCCAGTCCAGGATGCCCTTGCGCACAATGTAGTAGAGGCCCACCGCCAGGAATCCCAGGTACACCAGCATCTCCCAGAACCCAAACAGGCGCGATCCCGTGATCTTCGGCAGTTGGCGGTAAATCACCGCCCACGGCATCATGAATACCGCTTCCACGTCGAACAGAATGAACAACATCGCCACCATGTAGAAACGCACGCTGAACCGTCCCCGCGCGTCTCCAACCGCCACAATGCCGCATTCGTACGCCGCCAGCTTTGTTTTGGTGTTCCGGTGCCGCCCCACAAACCAGGACCCGGCCACCATCGCCGCGCCCATCCCGAACGCTACCACGATCTGTATCAACAACGGCACATACTGCCAGCGATAGGGAATCATTACTTCCGCCCCCAAAAAATCACATCAGGTTGTGGTGTTCTGCACCGGCGCAAATTCTTATTCCTGTGCGTCGTTGCCGCTGGTTTGAGCTTAGGTTTTCAAGCTCCTGCCGTCAAGGCAGCCCCATCCCGTACCCAGACATGCATAAGGGATCGGATAACCTTGCCTTAACTCGCGCATCCAACACAACAGATGACCAGAGGGCCCCGGGAATTATGAGTGATGTCTGTCACTTCATTTCCCAAAATGAACCGGCATACTCGCTACGTTTCAACTTGGGGCCCGGTACGTTGGTCATCTCTCTTTTTCCGCTCCTGGGCCGAGGAACAGATTGAGGATTCATAGCATGATCGCTACCACGTCCCAACTCGCATACCCTTCGGCTATCTCCCGCACAGCCCCCATTGTCCGCCGCCGTATTACCCCGGAAGCCGGGCACGCCCTCGAAAAACTCAGCCACGCCATCGAGTACCTCTCTGACGAACTCGCCATCGACGCAGGGCCGTTCACCGGTAATCGCGGCCGCATTGAAGCCATCGACCTCCTGATGTCCCTCAACCGCCGCGTCTTCGCCGAATGCCCCGAGATCCCCAGCATCGGCCAGCGCATCAGTGCATGGTTCCACCGCCCCGCCTGACCTCGGCTTTGCTCACGGCCGATCGCTGACGCCTGACCTTCAATAAGGCTTTGCTGATGGCTGGCGGCTGCCTTTCAATACGGTCGAACCGCCTGCGTCATCTCCGGCCAGTCATCCGTTCGGAACGGCACCGCCGGCAATCCTGCCCCGTTTTGAAGCGTAGCCACCGGGTTCGACTGCCACGCATACCGCACCGCTACCGGCTCCGCCACCTGCGGCGACTCAACCACAACTGAATTTCCCTCGATCTTCGCCTCGGCCCAGTACCACTTCTTGTCCGCGAGCACCATCTCTACTGGCACAGCGAGACCAGTCGATCGTTAAAAATGCGAAGACCCCGCTTCAAAAAAGCGGGGTCTTCCGGTTCGGCTCAATTGTTTTCGTAAATCGCGCTCGCTCTTGCTAGAACGCCAGCAGGCGATCGAAGAAAGCGCGGTAGCGTTTCAGCGCCTGGCGCAGATCTTCGGTGTTCACGTCTTCGCCGCGATCCCATTGCTTTTCCAACTGCTCGCGCTCCGCCGCAAATTGCTCTGCGATGCGCTTCACGATACTGGCAACGAGGCTGTCCGCCTGCTCCACCGCCGCGCGTGGCTCATCGACGAACGAAGTCTGAACCTGGTCCCACCGCGAGCGGAAATTGTGGAGTTCATCCTGAGGAAACAGGGGGTTGTGCTGCGCCTGCTGATTGGCCGACACAGCCGGTTGACCGTTGCGCGTACTGGCGGCAACGCTGCGGGCGGCGCCGCTTACTGGTTCGATGCGTTGAGGGTTGGCGATATCGGCGGTGGTCAATTCCTCTTCGTTCCGGATCTCTTCTCTTTCACGAAGCTCGTTCAATTCGTTCATCTATAACTCCTCTTGATATAGCTGCGGATTTCGGTGTATTGAGCAGTTCGTCGAACAGGGAGCGGTAGAACACCATGGCCTGGCGCAGGTCTTCTGTCCCGGCTTCGCCGCGCACATGCCGCTGTGCAATCGTGCGCGCTGAACGGTAATTCTCGACCACACCAGGGTAGTTAACGGAAATGTCAGCCGCGCGCTGATCGAAGTCGGCGGTCGGATAACCCCGCGCCTCCATCACGCGGTTCACCAGCGCATTGGCCTCGGTCACAGCCATGGCCGGATCATCGACGAAACGACGCTGCACCGCTGACCACTCTTCGGCGTATGCAGCCCGCGTCTCCGGAGCCAGAGGCTTGATGGAAAAACTGTGAACGCGCTTCTCGCGCTTCAGAAGTTCCATTTCGCCCTTCGCCGCGTCCCCGCGATTTTGCACGGCTCGATCGTACTCCGGGCCGTAGTGCTCCATCAGCCGCTGCCTCCTCCGCTTCCGAGAGACAACAAGGACGGCGACCAACAGGATCGCGATCACGACCAAAGCCACAATAGCAACCAGGGTTTTCTGGTCCATCTGTCACACCCCTTCTGCGACTCTGATGCCGTCACGGAATATGAAGATGTCGCTGCAAAAGGTTTCAACAACCGGCATCGCGCCGGCCTGCGCACGCATCATTACCCAACCTGTATCCTGATCGGAACCATGTTCCTCAAGCCACTCTTCCGTCTCCTGCGCGATGGCCGGCTTGCCGCGCTGCAAGGGGTCGGCGCCCGGCTCAAGCCTTTTTACACGCTCACCTACCTCGCCGCCGCCGGCGAAGCGGGCCTGCTCAACCGGTTGGCCGCCGGACCGGCCACGCTGGACTCGCTCGCCGAGTTCTTCGCTGCTCGCGGCCAGGGAAGGGAAGCGCTTGAGGCCTGGCTGCAACTGGGGGTTCGCTTGCGCCTGCTCGGCCTGGGGCCGCAGGGCTACACGCTGCGTGGGCTCGCCAAAGTGCTTGCCCGGCCGGAGAACGATCCCGCTCTGGCCATGGTCGAGGAGGTTGCCGGCTTGCACCACAAGCTGATCGCCGCCACCCTCCCCAGGCTCCGCGGCGGCGAGCTCTGGAGCCTTGCCGACCAGGACGGAGAGCTGATTGCCCGCTCCTCTCGCGTCCTCGAGGCCTTTCAAGCCGATGTCATTCAGCGCACCTTCCCGGCACATGGCGCTCTGCGTCTGCTTGAGATCGGATGCGGCTCCGGCGTCTACCTGCGCTACGCGGCCGCTGGAAACCCCTCGCTGACAGCGCTTGGGTTGGAGCTTCAGCCGGCAGTGGCCGAAGTGGCGCGGACCAATCTCCGCAGTTGGAAACTCGAGAACCGCGTCAAGGTCGAGGAGGGCGACATCCGCGCCAAAGCCCCTGGCGAACTGTTCGACATCGCGACCCTCTACAACAACATCTACTACTTCCCGGTCGAGGAGCGCGTGGCGTTGCTCCGGCACATCGCAGGCTTTCTCAAGCCGGGTGGATTTCTCCTCCTGACCACCTGCTGCCAGGGAGGCAGCCTTGGCACGGAGGCGCTGAACCTGTGGGGCGCAGCCACTAGCGGCGCCGGTCGGCTGCCGGCCGAAGAGGAACTAGTCAACCAGTTGCGCCAGGCCGGCTACAGTGAGGTAAAGGCAATGAACCTGCTTCCCGGCGACCGCTTCATGGCCTTCCAGGCGTTTCGCAGCCAGGCTTGCGCGGGGCTGAGGGCTGACGGCTGAAGGCTGCTTTCTCATCTACACTCATCCCATGCCCCAACCTCTCGCCGGCCGCCGCATCCTGGTCACGCGCGCCGCGCACCAGGCAGGCAAGCTCTCCGCCGGCCTCCTCGCCCTCGGCGCCGAGCCGGTCGAGGTCCCTCTCCTGGAGATCCAGCCGCCTGCCGCCTTTGAGCCGCTCGACCGCGCTCTGCGCTCGGTTGCCGGCTATGACTGGATCCTCTTCACCAGCGCCAACACCGTCCGCGCGGTCGCTGACCGGGCAAGGGAACTTGCCCTTGCGCTTGCGCCCATCCCCGGCCGCATCGCCGCGGTGGGCGCCGCCACTGCCGACGCTCTCCTGCAGGAGGGCTTGGCTATGGCCCTCGTCCCGGAACGCTATGTAGCTGAAGGTCTTATTGAAGCGCTGTCGGTCCAGGGCGGCGTCACCGGGCGGCGCATCCTGCTTGCCCGCGCCGCGGTTGCCCGCGATGTGATCCCGGATGCCCTCCGCGCCGCCGGCGCTACGGTCGACGTGGTCGACGCTTACCGCAACGCGCTTCCCGCCAACGCCGCCGAGCTCCTGCGGGCAGCGCTCGCCCAACCTGTTGATGCGGCGCTCTTTACCAGCTCCTCGACGGCGGAACACCTGGCCGAAGCCGCGCGCCTGGCCGATATTTTATTCCCGCTCGCCGGCGTCGCTGCCATCTCCATCGGCCCTATCACCACGCGGACTCTGCTGGACCTGGGCTGGACGCCTGCCGCCGAGGCTTGTCCCCACGACATCCCCGGACTGCTGGAAGCTCTTGCCCGGGCGTTTCGCTGATGATGCACGAAAATAAAAAACGGCGATGTCTTGTGGATTCATGGATTTAAGCCATAAAGCTGCAGTGATTTTGCGGACTTTTCCCCGCCCACCCATCCGCTCATGGAGCCGAGCGGATGGATGGGGCACAGCTCGGGATGGAGGAAAAAATAAAACGGAGATGTCCATTGGAATGACGCTGTTACGCACTCAAACTGCAGTGATTCCGCGGGCTTTCCCGGCCGCCCACCCATCCGCTCATGGAGCCGAGCGGATGGATGGGGCACAGCCCATGGGAGATCTTGCCGCGGTGAGGGCGGCGTGGCGACGTCGAGTTGTGATGCGGCCGGAATGGGCGGCTCCCAGGAGTGGAATTGAGGGCAGAAATACGAACGCCCGCCGGATTGGGCGGGCGTAGTTCTGCTCACGAATCCATTATACCCCAGTTTTTGGGGATGAATGTGATGGCGGATACAGTTGTGCGAGCGGAGTTGGCGAGGTTAGCGGAGCTAGTGGGGGGATGAGTTGGGGAATTGAGGCTCGCCTGGAGTGTTTCCGGGGCTCCGGAATGCACCTGATCTGGTGCATTCCGGCGAGAATATGGCTATACTAGCCATATTGGCAGGTATCTTATTGTTATATTGAGGTTTATGCGCATACTTTGAAGAGCTGCGGTGGAGTGGGTGGTTCCGTTGGGGGTGCAGGGGTCGATTCATCGCGTCCCTACGGGACGCGGGGGTGATTGGGGGCGCGGCGTTCCCCGGATTTCATCCGGGGCTATTTTCGCGTCGTCCCTCCGGGACGAAAAAGCATTGCGCGGGCCTGACGCTGCTGTTCCGATCGGGACGAAAAGCTGGGGCGATGCGCGGGCGGCGACGGCCTGGATGCTCATGTCGCGGCCGCCGGATGCCGCCCGACATTATTTTTGAAAAGATACCTTGCGCTTCTACATGTCTCCGTGTATATGTAGAAGCTATAGGCATGTCTATTCCTTCCAAATTCGACCTTCCGCAAGGCACGTTGGATCTGCTCATTCTCCGCGTGGTGGCGCTGGGACCGATTCATGGATACGCGATTGCGCAACGGATCCAGATGATCTCAAGGGACGCGCTGCAGATCCAGCAGGGCTCACTGTATCCGGCTCTTCACCGCCTGGAGAACAAGGATTCACTGAAGGCTGAATGGGGCGAGACAGAGACGGGCCGCGAGGCAAAGTTTTACCGGCTGACCGCAAAAGGCCGCACGCAACTGAAGACCGAAACGGAGAGCTGGGAGCGCCTGACTGAAGTCGTGGGGATGATTCTGCAGGACCCACTGGGAGAACCCTCATGAACTGGTTTCAACGGCTTTCAAAGACAGGCCGGATGGAAAAGGAGCTCGATGCGGAGCTTCGCTTTCACTTCGAAACGCTGGTAGCGGCCAAGATGGAAGCGGGCTTGACCGAGGGCGAAGCGCGCCGGGCAACGCAGCTTGAATTTGGAGGCCTGGAGCAGGTGAAAGAAGACTGCCGCGAGAGCCGGGGGACGCTGTGGCTTGTGTCGATTGTGCAGGACCTGAAATTCGGTGCGCGCATCCTGGCCAAATCACGGGCGTTTTCAGTTACGGCGATCGTGGTTCTTGCGCTGGGGATCGGCGTCTGCACGCTGGCATTCAGCCTGTACGACATTGCGGCGCTCAAATCCCTGCCGGTGCGCGACCCCGCAACCGTAGTGCGCATCGAGCGGCGGTCCCCGGGGGACATTACGCCGGGCTTGCCGTATGCGTCGATTGCCTACTACCGGGACCATGCCAAAACGCTTTCAGCGGTGATGGAAACCATGCACGGGGCGCCGCTGGTGCTGAATCAGGACGACAAGCGGGTCAGCGCTACTTTTGTCAGTTCGAATTATTTCAGTGAACTGGGCGCCGCTGCGGCGGCCGGGCGACTGTTCGACGCCGCGCACGATGACGCTGCTTCCGCTCCGGTTTGTGTTTTGAGTTTTCGACTCTGGCAAAGAAAGTTCGCTGGCGATCCATCGATTGTGGGCAAGTCGATCCGGCTGGGTGGAAAGCCGGCCACGGTGATCGGCGTTGCCGCAGAGACGTTCGCCAGTCTGGGCACAGACAATCCCGACCTCTGGCTTCCCATTTTGCAGCACCCTTATTTTGTCGAAGGGAGCAAGCCCCTGGCGGATCCGAATTTCGACGGGTTGATCGCAATGTGGGGGCGCCTGGCGCCGGGCGTGAGCAGGGCGAGTGCGGAACAGGAACTGCTTTCACTCACCAACCAGTTGCGGAAGATTTACCCAAAGGTGATCTGGGATCATGAGTTCATTGTCATCACGCCTGGCGCTCATTTCTTCTCGTTTGAGGGCGCGCCGCCGGTGCTGCCTTTCGTAGCGTTGCTGGTGTTCCTGATTCTCGCCATTGCCTGCGCCAACCTGGGCGGGCTGTTGCTGGCGCGCGGCGCCGGCAGGCAGCGGGAGATTCAACTGCGATTCGATCTTGGAGCGCGCAAGCTGCGCGTCTTTCGCCAACTGCTGACGGAAAACCTGTTACTGGGCTTACTTGGCTCGGTTGCCGCATTGCCTTTCAGCTACGGAGTTCTGCGCCTGGTGCTGGTGTTTTCAAATGCTCCGGCGTGGATGAGCGCACTGCCCGACTGGCGAGTGTTTTTATTCACCACGGCAATGGGTTTTGCCGCGGCGTTCCTATTTGGATTGCTGCCCACGCTGCGGATGGTGCGCCGGAAGAAGGGCCGCTCGCTGTGGCATCAGTTCGTGGTGTGTGCGCAGGTGGGCGCCAGTTGTGTGCTTCTGATCCTGTCTGGACTCCTGGTGCGCGCGACGCTGCACACATTGTATTCAGATCCTGGATTTGGTTATGAGCAAGTGTTGTCCATCGATCCGGGGATGAGCGAGCATGGGTTCGCATCCGCCAAGGCCCGGGCCTACCTCGACCAGTTGCAGAACCGGCTGCGGACGGTTCCCGGGGTGACGACCGTCTCCACGGCGAGGATTCCTCCGCTGGTGAACGACATGGTGATGATGACGAGCATTGACGTTGCCGGGAAGCGCATCATGATCTATCCCAACTGGGTCAGTCCCGAGTTTTTCCAGACGATGAGGATTCCATTGCTGCGCGGCCGGTCATTCCGCAACGGCGAAAAGGATGCGGTAATCCTGAGCCAGACCCTGGCGCGCAAGCGCTGGCCAGGGGAGGACCCGATCGAAAAGCAATGGGAAAAGAGCAATAGCGTGGTGGTTGGCGTTGTGGGCAACACGCGCGCGATGGAACTGAACAACACGGATGCGATGGAGCTTTATTATCCTCCCGCGGCCGATACTTTTCCCGAGATGTCCGTTCTGGTGAGAGCGGCGGGAGATCCAAACACTATCACTCCAGCGGTCAAGGCGATTGCGGGCAGCATCGATACCGGACTCCATCCAACCATCACGCCGCTCACAGCCGGGTTCCGCAAGAACGTGGCGCAGGCAGAGCAGTTCGCCATGATCCTCAGCTTGCTTGGCGGCATTGCGATCTTTCTTGCGGTTGTGGGCCTTCTTGGTCTTGTGAGCTATGCCGTCTCGCAACGGACCAAAGAGATTTCGATCCGGCTGGCGCTGGGGGCCAATCACCTAGAGATATTTGCTGTGGTGTTGCGGCGATTCGCGTGGCCGGTGCTTCTTGGACTGGCGGCTGGGGTGGCCATAACCGGTGGGCTATCGCAGATCTTGCGCCGCGTGCTCTACGGTATCAGCGGTCTGGATCCGATCAGCTACGCAGGAGCATTGACGATCCTGGTCGCCATTCTTGTTGCGGCTGCGCTGCTGCCGATCCGCCGTGCGTTTCAGATCGATATAGCTCGGATTCTGCATTCCGAATAATTCTTAGGCGCGGCGAGCCATGGCTAGGTCTACGATTCGGGACGAAGAGCCGGGGCGTTGCGCGGGCCTGACGGTGCCGTCCCATATGGGACAAAGCACAGGAGATTCCCGGATTCTGCGACACACCGGCTCAGGGTAGGGTGCTGGTAGTTGGTGCGGTGTAGATGTAGTCGATGAAGTGGGAGCGGGCGTTTACCGAGTAATAGAGACGGGCGTAGATCCGGACTCCGGTGGTGGGAATGCCTGTGGCCAGCGCGGAATTGCCCTCGGTTGGCGTGCCGTTGAAGATATCGTCTGCGCCGAGGGATGAACCGAGGCGTAAACGGAAGAGGTTGGAACCATGGCCTGGATCCCAGGTGAAGGTGACGCTGGACGTGGTGAGGATGCTGCCGGGCGCGGGAGTGGTCATGGACGGAAGGACCGGCGTGCCGGGGGTGATGAAGTTTGTCTCCACGGCTCCGCGCCAGGCGCCGTTGACATAGTAGTCAAGGTCGGCAAAGAGCGTGCCGCCATATTCCGGCAGGTTGGTGAGGGTCACGGATGTGGCCGTGGACGATGAACCTTTGTAGACATCGGAAGCCCCTGCGCCGGTGCCCACGCGGAGCCGGAACAGCGTGGCGCTGCCCGGATTCCAGGAGATTGTGGTGCTGTTTCCGGTGAGGGTGACGCCGGGGCCGGGCGCGATAAAGGACGGCGCCGCGGACTCGGCATATTGCGCGTAGACGTGCTGCAAGGCGCCGTTGGGCAGGGGCTGGTAGTAGTAGAGGGTGGCGAAGATAACGCCTCCAACGGTCGGAATCCCCGTAACAGCAGCCGAGGTTGCCGTGGTTTGCGAGCCGTTGTAGATGTCGCTCGCGCCCCAGGC
>DASZLE010000106.1:0-20532 GCA_035552475.1 Occallatibacter sp. | reverse complement strand
CGCTACCGGCTACCGTTTCCCTCCCAGCTACCGGCTACCGGCTACCGGCTGCTCAATGACCCTCTTCCTAACCGGCGCAACAGGATTCGTCGGCGGCCACGTAGCCCGCGAGTTGGCCTCCCGCGGTGCCGACCTCCGCCTCCTCGTCCGCCCCACCAGCAATCTCGCCAACCTCGAAGGCCTCTCCGCGAACACGGTCACCGGCGACCTCCTCAACCCCGAATCCCTCCGCACCGCCATCCGCGGATGCGACGCCGTCCTCCACGTTGCCGCCGACTACCGCCTCTGGGTTCGCGATCCCGATACGATGTACCGCTCCAATGTCGAAGGCACCCGCGCTCTCCTGCGCATCGCCCGTGAAGAGAAAGTGCCGCGCGTCGTTTACACCTCGTCGGTCGCCACTATGGGCTTCCACACCGACGGCACCATCGTCGACGAAGCCACGCCGGTTTCTCTCAGCAACATGGTCGGTCACTACAAGCGCTCCAAGTTCATGGCCGAACAGGTCGCCATCGAAGCCGCGCGCGCCGGACAGTCCGTCCTCATCCTGAACCCGACAACCCCCATCGGCCCCGCCGACCTAAAGCCCACGCCCACCGGCCGCATCATCGTCGACTTCCTCAACAAAAAATTCCCGGCCTACATGGACACAGGCCTCAACCTCGTCGACGTCGCCGAAGTAGCGCGCACCCACGCCGACGCCATCAACCCCACCCTGGGCCGCCCCGGCGAGCGCTACATCCTCGGCGGAGAAAACCTCACCCTCAAGCAGATCCTCGACAAGATGTCCGCCATCACCGGCATCCCGTCGCCCACGGTCAAAATCCCCTTCGCCGTAGCCGCAACGTATGCCTTCTTTGAAGAACTCATCACCGGCAAGATTCGCGGCAAGGAGCCGCGCGCCACGCTGGAGGAAGTCCGCATGGGTCGCAAGAAGATGTATGCCTCCAGCGCCCGCGCCCAGCAGGAGCTTGGCTTCCGCATCCTGCCCGTTTACCCCGCCATGCGCGCCGCCATCGACTGGTTCCGCGCCCGCGGCTACGCGCCGTAGAGAATCACAGGTTTCAGACAATTGAAGTTGGGCTCGCTGAGCCCCGGTGTATGGCAGAATAGGGAATCACTGCGAGGAGTGTCAGGAGGTCTAATGCGCAAGGTTTTCGTCGTGCTGTTGGTTTGCATGGTTGTGAACGCCATGACGCTGCGGGCCCAGGAGTTGAAGGTGAAGTCGGCGACTGCCAAAGCGGTCGACCTGGAATGGACCGGAGGTGCGGGTTCGGCAGTGCTGGAGCGATCGTCCGGCCTGACGTTTCAAAGGCTCGGTCCCGCCGCTTCCGGGAGATATCAGGATACAGGCATTGATGCGTTCGGCGTCTACAAGTACCGCATCAATACCAGCGGAAAGCTCTCGAACGTCGTAACTGTTGGCCCACCGTCCGCCGGCATATCGGATGCTGCCGCTGCTCCAAAGGGTAGCGACCCCGCAAAATACGGAACCGCAACGGCTGTGGCGCTAGATGAAAACGGGGATCCCGAGATCGCATTCGAGTGGAACGATCCGAACGGCGACGGCGACCAATCGGACACGGAAATCCGCTTTGCCCGATGGGATCGCGGCAGTTACAAATGGGTGGCTCCCGTTCGCGTTGCCGTCACCGGCCCGCTCCAAGACCAGGGCGTGAACCCCATCGCGTTGGGGTGTGACCGCGCCACGGGCTCGCTGGCAATGATCGCGGCGGTTGGCGATAACCTGCTTTATGCAACCTCCTCCGACCACGGCGCTACATGGAAGAGCATGTCCCTGCCCAACAGCAAATCGACCCCGCACGCCGTCGCTCTCGTGATCGGATCGGGACAAGTTTGTGCGGCGGTCAATGCCGAGTCGGGTGCGACCTACGTATCCGGATCAATCTCTGACCCGGGCTCGTGGAAATCGCAAGCAATCCCTGCCGGTGGCGGGTGGAAGCTGCGCAACAGCACCAATGTTGCGATTGCCGCGGATTCCATGGGAAAGGTCGCGCTGGCGTTCTATGAGGATCAGGAGGATGGGGATGGCCATCGCTACGTGTTTTGGCGGCCTGATTCTTCTGCCCCCACAGTGGTCAATGGCAACGCCCCAGAAGACACTCCAGACATCGCCATGACGTTTGGCAATAGCAAGTTTGCCGCAATATTCGCAGCGCAGCTCGACAGTAACGACGCGGACCACACCGTCTGGTACAGCGAGTCTGCGGACGGAAAATCCTGGTCGAAACCCGCCAGGCTGCCGATTGACGGACCGCGGTCCACAAACCCCCCTTTGAGCATCGCGAGCAGCTCGAAGGGGGCGCTTACTGCGGCGTTCGGCGCGAACAGCGGTTCGGGGCCGGCGAATTGCGGCGCTCCTACGGTGTCCCGCTCAGCCGATGGCGCCGGCTGGACCACGTGCGGGCTTGGCAAAGCGGCCGGTGCGGACTTCGGACCGCAACCGGTTACGATTCACGTGATCGAAGCGCCGAACGATAAGGCGTACGTTGTGTGGCAGGAGCCAGCGGATAGCAAATATGCTCCGGGCGTGCTCGTCTGGCACGAGCGCTGAAATGCCGATCAAGGGGACAGGAACGTAAGTGCCGTTTCTTTGGCGCAGCAATTGGATGGTCGTGATGCGGAATGGGCGAGCCACGGATCTAGTCCTGTTAAAGGGATGTTGACGATGGAACCTGCCGCATGACCCGCGTAGCCCTCATCGCCGCCCTTCCCGGCGAGCTCAATCCGCTCGTCCGCGGCTGGCCGCACTCCGTCCGCAACGGCGTCCACTTCTGGGCCCAGCGCAGCCAGGAAGCGGAGTGGGAAGAGGAATGGATCGCCGCCTGCGCCGGCATGGGCCCCGACGCCGCCACGCGCGCCTTCGCCGCCCTCGAGGACGGCGGTCCCATCAGCCTCGTCTTCTCCCTCGGGTGGGCCGGAGCGCTCACATTCCAGCCCAAGCCAGGCCAAGCCTACAACGTCGCCGGCGTCATCGATGCCCGCACCGGCGAGCGCTTCCACTGCGATGCAGGCGCCGGCGACCAGTGGCTCGTCACCAGCCCGCGCGTGGCCGATCAGCCGGAAAAACGCCGCCTGGCCGCTGCCTACAAAGCCTCCCTGGTCGATATGGAAGCCGCCGCCATCGGCCGCCTCGCCGCCATGCGCGAGATCCCCTTCTACTGCATCAAGGGCGTCAGCGACGCCCTCGACGACCGCCTCCCCGACTTCAACCGCTTCATCACGCCCGACGGCCGCTTCCGGACGGGAAAGTTCGCTCTTTCCGCGCTGGTCACTCCAAAGTACTGGCCCTCGCTCATCCGCATGGGCGAAAATAGTAAAAAGGCCGCTCACGGCATAGCCCGGACGCTGCTCGAGTTTCTCGATGCGCGAGGTCACATCGGATAACCAATGGCTACCCAAATCTCCAGCCCCGAGCTCGACATTCCCGGCAAGATCCCCGCAACCATGCGCGCCGTCGTCTACCGCGGCATCAACGACATGCGCATCGAGACGGTCCCCGTGCCCGCCATCGGACCCAGCGAACTGCTCGTCCGCGTCGCCACCTGCGGCATCTGCGGCACCGACCTCAAGAAGATCCATTACGGTTCCCACTCCGCCCCCCGCATCTTCGGCCACGAAATGTCCGGCACCATTGTTGCCGTGGGCGAAGGCGTGACGAACTACCTCCTCGGCCAGCGCGTCGTGGTGCATCACCACGTCCCCTGCAACGAGTGCTATTACTGCCGCAAGGGCACCCCCGCCCAATGTCCGCTCTACAAGAAGACCGGCGTCACCGCGGGATTTGAGCCCTCGGGCGGCGGCTTTGCCGAGTACATCCGCGTCATGAGCTTCGTTGTCGCCAACGGCGGCGTGGTGCGCATTCCTGACGGCGTCCCCTTCGAACAGGCCGCTTTCGTCGAGCCGGTCAACACGGTCCTGAAAGGCGTAAAGATGCTGAACCTGGCCTCCGACGACACCGTTCTCGTCATCGGCCAGGGGCCCATTGGCCTGATGCATGCCGCGCTCGCCGGCCGCACCGGCGCCAAAGTGCTTACGTCAGATCTCTACTCCGAGCGTCACGCCATTGCCGCGCGCTTCGGCCTCAGGCATCCAATCCATGCGGGCCAGGAGGATGTGGTCGAGCGCGTCTTTGCTGAAACCGAAGGACGCGGCGCCGATGCCGTCATCCTCGCCGTGGGCGGCAATGCCCTCATCAAGACCGCCATGGACGCCTGCCGGCCGGGCGGCAAAGTCATGCTCTTTGCCCAGACCCAGCACGGCGAGTCCCCGTTCGATCCCGGCGCCGTCTGCATGGACGAGAAGACGTTGATGGGCTCCTATTCCTCCTCTTTTGACATCCTGGATGAAGTCACCAGCATGGTCTTCGATGGCTACCGCAATGGCTTTGACTTGACCCAGCTTATTTCGCACCGCTTTCCGCTGGAGCAGGCGGTGGCGGCAATCGATATCGCATCCCACCCCAAGGCCGACTCCATGAAGATTATGATGGAGCCTGTGCCAGGGGCCGGAGCACAGTAGGAAGAAGGAGAAATGGCAGGCACCGTAAAAGCCGTAATCCTCCGTGGGCGCAAGAGGGTCGAAAACGTCGTCGAGGGAGGCCTCAACACTGTTGAGACGGTCGTCGAAGCCGGCCTGAACACGGTCGAGACGGCCGTCGTCAAAGGCCGCCAGACCGTTGAATCCGCCGTCAGCCTCGGTCGCAGAACCGTGGAACACACCATCCTTTCCGGCCGCAACACCATGCAGGCCGCCGTTCTGCACGGCCGCGAAGACATCCGCATCGAGCATGTCCCCGTTCCTGAGGCTGGTCCCGGCGAGCTCATCGTCCGCGTCGGCGCCGCCCTCACATGCGGTACCGACCTTAAAGTTTTTCGCCGCGGATATCACGCACGCATGATTGTGCCGCCCGCGCTGTTCGGACACGAGCTGGCCGGAACCGTGGTGCAGGCCGGAGAAGGCGTCGAGGACTTCGCCCCGGAAGACCGCGTGGTTGCGCTCAACTCCGCTCCATGCGGCCAGTGTTACTTCTGCAAGCGCAACCAGGAAAACCTCTGCGACGACCTGCTCTTCAACAACGGCGCCTATGCCGAGTTCATCCGTATCCCCGCCCGCATCGTGGCCAAGAACACGCTGCACGTTCCCGCTCATGTTCCCATGGAGCATGCCGCACTCACGGAGCCGCTGGCCTGCGCGGTGCACGGCTTTGAGGACTCGCGCCCGCACCCCGGTGACACCGTGGCCATCATCGGCGGGGGGCCGCTGGGCCTCATGATCCTGCACGTGGCCGCGCTTGCCGGCTGCGAGGTCATCGCCATCGTCAAGCACGATGGCCAGGTGGAAGCGGCGAAGCAGCTGGGCGCCGCACACGTCGTGCAAACGTCGAGCATCCGCAGCGCTATCCAGCAGACTCGCGCCTTAACCGGCGGTCGCGGCGTGGACATCGCCATTGAAGCAGTGGGCATTCCCGAAGCGTGGCAGGAAGCGGTAGAACTGGTGCGCAAGGGCGGCACCGTCAATTTCTTCGGCGGCTGCGCCGTGGGCACCCACGTTACGCTCGACACCAACCGCATCCACTACAGCGACATCACGCTGCGCGCCACGTTCCACCACACGCCGGCCATCTGCCGCCGCGCGCTCGACTTGATCGCCAGCGGGCGCTTCCAGGCCGGCGCATTCATCACCGGCCACGCGCATCTCTACGAGCTGAACCGCGTGTTTGAGAAGCTGATGAATCGCTCCAGCGAAATCAAAACCGCGATCGTGCCGTGACCGTAAAGCGAGCACCGATAAGGCTGACGGCCGATTTGGTTCTTTGAAGGGGCACAACTTTTGCCGTGCCGCATGAAAGTAGAAACACGAAGAGCTTTGAAGGGGCACAACTGTAATCGTGCCGCATGTAGGTAGTAGCACGAAGAGCTTTGAAGGGGCACAACTGTAATCGTGTCGCATGAAGGTAGTAGCACGAAGAGCTTTGAAGGGGCACGACTTTAGTCGTGCCGTAAAGATCGCAAAATATGACCGGGGCTTTAGCCCCTGAGGGACGTTCGGATTGCAGCCTGCCGCCGGAAATCGAGAACGAGTGATCGCGTCTGAACCCAATGCGACGCCGCTGGCTGTGTCGGATCGCGATGAGCTGATCGAGCGTGGCTGGGCTGCGCTCCCCCCCAGCTATCGCATCCCAGCCGTCGCTCCCTCCCTCGACCAAGCCCGCGCATACTGCAAAAATCTCGCCGAATCCCACTACGAAAATTTCCACGTAGCCTCGTGGTTCCTGCCCCGCGCACTGCGCCCGCACTTCCATTCCATCTACGCCTACTGCCGCATCTCCGACGATCTCGGCGACGAAGTCGGCGACCGCGCCGCGTCGCTTGCCCTGCTCGACCTGTGGGGCCGCGAGCTCGACGCCTGCTACGAAGGCCGCGCCCGCCATCCGGTATTCGTCGCGCTTGCCGAAACCATCCGCGCCTGCTCCGTCCCAAAAGAGCCCTTCGCCGATCTGCTGGTCGCCTTCCGCCAGGACCAGACCGTCACGCGCTTCCCCACCATGGACGACGTGCTCGCCTACTGCCGCTACTCGGCAAACCCCGTCGGCCGCCTGGTGCTCTACGCATGCACCGAAGTCAATGAAGAAAATTTCCGCCTCTCCGATGCCACCTGCTCCGCGCTGCAGCTCGCCAACTTCTGGCAGGACGTGCGCCTGGACTTGGGCAAGGGCCGCGTGTACCTGCCGCAGGCGGACATGCAGCGCTTCGGCGTGACCGAGGAAACCATTTCCGCAGGCAGCGTCACTCCTGAATTCCGCGCGTTGATGCGCCATGAAGTGGACTACGCACGCAGCCTTTTCGGGCAGGGATTGCCGCTGATCGACCGCGTAAACCGCGAACTGGCCCTCGATCTCGATTTGTTCAGCCGCGGCGGCCTCGAGATCCTGCGCGCTATCGAGCAGCGCGATTACGACGTGCTCAGCGCGCGCCCGGCGATCTCCAAGACGACCAAATTGCAATTGGCATTTCGCGCCGTGAGCGGAAAATTCCTGCCGTTCCTGCGGCTGGGTCTTCGCCGAAATGAGAAGGCCGCGTGAGCCCATCCGTGGCAACCGATTCGCTCACCATTCATCGGGCGTACGCTACCTGCCGAGCCATCGCCCGGCGCGAAGCCAAGAATTTTTATTACGCGTTTCTCGCTCTCCCCGAGCCGCGCCGCAACGCCATCTGCGCCATTTACGCATTCATGCGAAAGGCCGACGACCTCGCCGACGACGAAACGGTTCCGCGCGACGAGCGCCGCCGGCAGATTGCCGCATGGCTCGAAGAGTGGCAAAGCATGCTGCGCGGCGGCGATACCGACAATCTGGTTTTCATCGCGGTTCAAGACGCGATTACACGGTTCAAGATTCCCGCCACCCTGCTGGACGAGTTGGTTGCCGGCACTGCCATGGACCTGCAGCACGCGGCCTCCGATGCGCCCGATACCTACGCGACCTTCGACGATCTCTATCGCTACTGCTACCTGGTCGCCTCCGTCGTCGGCCTGGTCTGCATTCGCATCTTCGGCTATTCCGATCCAGGCGCGGAAAAGCTGGCGGAAGAGACAGGCATTGCCTTCCAGCTAACCAACATTCTCCGCGACGTCGCCGAGGACGCCTCGCGCAACCGCGTCTACCTGCCCCTCGAAGATCTCGCCAGGCACAACGTGCCCCTCGATTCGCTGCTCCATCGCAAGCCGGGCGCGCCGCCCGCGCCGAACGAACGCGTACTTCTCGCCGATATTGCCGCGCGCGCCGAAGAGTACTACAAGTCCGCGAAAAAACTGTTGCCGTTGATCGACCGCGAGAGCCGCCCCGCGCTGTGGGTACTGGTACGCATTTATTACCGGCTGCTGATCCGCATCCGGCGTTCAGGCTACGATGTCTTCTCGAAGAGAATCTCCGTACCAACATTTCTGAAGCTCGAGATTCTTGCGGTCGGCATGGCGCGCATGGCCTGGGCGCGAATCGTCTCTTGACCGCAGCATTTACGGTGGGGCTTTGAAGGCGCATGAGTTGAATAGTGCCGATAACCTGCTGAAGCAACTATGGTTGGGTTTCGAAAGGGCATGAGTTGAATCGTGCCGATAACCTGCCGAAGCAACTATGGTTGAGTTTTGAAAGGGCACGAGGTGAATCGTGCCGCTTACCTGCTGAAGCAACTATGGTTGAGTTTTGAAAGGGCACGACTTTAGTCGTGCCGTTGCAGGCCGTTAAAATGATTCGGGCTTGAGCCCCTGAGGGACGATTTGCCTTACGCAACCAACAAGCCGCGTCCCACTGTGACCGTCATCGGCGGAGGTGTGGCCGGCATGAGCGCAGCTTGTGCCCTGGCTGAAGCCGGCTACCGCGTGCAGCTCGTCGAGCGCCGCGGATACCTCGGCGGCCGCGCATCCTCGTATCTGCATCCCGGCGTCAACGAAGTCATCGACAACTGCCAGCACGTTCTCTTCGGCTGCTGCACCAACCTCATCGGCTTCTACCGCCGCATCGGCGCGCTCGACAAAATTCACTGGACCAGCGACACCATCATGATCGAGCCCGGTGGGCGCCGCTCCGCGCTGGGCCCCACGCCGCTTTTGCCCGCGCCGCTACACGGTCTTCCGAGCATGCTCACGTCCAGCGCGTTCACCATGGGAGACAAGCTCTCGCTGGCCCGCGCATTCCGCGCAATCCTGCAGCCGGTCCCCGCGGATTCAACTGAAACGTTGGCCCAATGGCTCACGCGCCACCGGCAATCGCACGGCGCTATCGAGCGCTTCTGGAAGCTCGTCATCGCCAGCGCGCTCAACGCGGAGATCGAGTCGATCGCCGTGCCCTACGCGGCCAAGGTCATCCGCGAGCTGTTCATGAACTCCGCCGAGGCCGGCCGCATGGGCATCAACACGGTCCCGCTCAGTCAGCTCTATGAAGGCGTCGAGCCGCACCTCGAGCGCAGCGGATCGTCGGTGCATCTCAATCGCAATGTGGAGCGTCTGCACTGGGACGAGGACACGTCGGAGTGGACCGTCGTCACGCGCTCGGAAAAGCTGGTCTCCGATTTCATCGTGCTTGCGCTGCCGTTCGAGGCCATGGGGAAGCTGCTGCCGCAGATGCCGCCCGCGGAAGGCGAGGATGCGCTAGCCAGCAAGATCGCTCATCACGAGCACTGGCCCATCTGCTCCGCGCACCTCTGGTTCGATCACGAGATTACCGAACTCGACCACGCCGTCATGCTCGACCGCGAGGTCCACTGGCTCTTCAACCGCAGCAAGCTTCAGCCATGGCGCAAAACCAGCGGCAGCTACATTGAGGTTGAGGTGAGCGCTTCGCGCGTGTTCGCAGCCCGCGAGCGCAATGACGCGATTGCGTTAACGCTGCGCGAGCTGGCCGAGTTCTTTCCCAAAGCAAAGTCGGCGAAGCTGGTGAAGGCCGCGCTGGTGAAAGAAGTCCGCGCCACCTTCGGCGTGCCGCCGGGAATCGATGCAAATCGCCCTGCTGCAGCACAGTCTCCCTGGCCGAACAGCTTCCTCGCCGGCGACTGGACGGCAACCGGCTGGCCTTCGACGATGGAGAGCGCCGCGCGTAGCGGCCATCTGGCGGCGGAGGCAGTCTGCGCAGAAGCCGGTGAAGCACGAGCGTTCCTCGTGCCCGACCTCAAGCCGCGCGGTCTGATGCGATTCGTGGGTTGAAATCATGCCTCGATCAGCGGCCTGACAACTGAAAACTGAAAACTGACAACTTCAATTCAATGCGCCAGCAAATACACTCCCACGCACACAAATACGGCCGCAGTCCAGCGCCGCCGGTCCACATTTTCCTTCAGGAAAATCTTCCCCGCCACCGCGTTTGTCACCAGCGTGAGCGAAGCCGCCGATGGCGCCACCAGGCTCAGATCCAGGTGGTTCAGCGCGAACAGCAGCGAGAAGAACGCCAGCGCAAGGAACGATACTCCTGCGAAAAACAGCCTGCATGTGACGACCGCCTTGATTGCGCCCTTCATCCCGGCTCGCGCGCGGATCACATCCAGGTCGCCAATCCGTTGCATCGCCGCTGCTGTCAGCACTTCGCCCGTGGTTGACAGGATCACGGTCGTCGCAATCATTCCCGCCGCAGCCCATGCGCCGGTCGCGCCGTCGGTTGCAAGCAGCATCATCGCGCGTGCTCCTCTTCTACGGCCTCAACAGGCTGCGCGCCGGTCGCTTTCTGCGGCCGCTCCGTCCGCGGCGGACCCTGCGCCACAAAGCCCACGCCAACTGTGATGAGCGCGATGCCCGCCCAGCGCTGCCAGGAAATCTCTTCGTGCAACCAGAACTTCGCCAGCAGCGCGACAATCACGTTGCCGAACGCCGTAGCCGGCAGCACAAACGTCAGGTCCGCCCATGAAAGCGCCGTCAGGTAGGTGGCAAAGAAACCGATGAGCAGCGCGATCCCGGCCCCAACCCATGGTGTGAACACTGCTGCGATGAGCGTGCCCGGATGATGCAGGCTGATGGCTGGCACGCCGGTCATCCCGCGAGACAGGCACGTGTCGCCCAGCGGCGCACAAAGCGCGACCACCGTCAGAATGAGCCACTGGTGCGGCGAGAGTCGATGTTGCGCCATCAATACGTGCAGTTCCTTTGGAAATAAAGAAGGGCGGACGCCAACTGCGCCGCCCTTCGGGTCAAGCCCTTAACCTTGCACTTACGCGCCCGCGCTCACCGGCGCCTGCGGCTTGTTCTGGCCCTTGCGCGTTTCCTTCACCATCTTGTTGCGCTGCGCGCGCAGCTTCAGGAATGCCTTCGCCTCTACGTACAGCCGCGGCACGTCGCGGTTCACAATCGCCTTCCACACCACGCGGAACGCAGCCTTGGGCCGGAAGTAGTACTCGTCGTAGAAGCGGTGCACCATCTCCATCACATAGTCGGTGGGCAGGCCCGGATACTCGATGTGCGCCATCTGGTGCCCGCCGCCGTCTTCCATCTTCTCGTTGGTGATAAAGCCGTTGGCCTTGGCGTAGTCGTAGAATTCGGTGCCCGGATACGCGTGCGCAATCGAAACCTGGATCGTCTCGCAGTCCAGCGTCTTGGCAAAGTTGATGGTGTTGCGGATCGATTCCTTCGTCTCGCCCGGCAGCCCCAGGATGAAGTCGCCGTGAACCACCAGGCCCAGGTCATTGCAGTCCTTCGCAAACGCGCGCGCGCGTTCCACCGTCGCGCCCTTCTTGATGTTCTTCAGGATCTGCGGATCGCCCGACTCGAATCCGACAATCAGCAGCCGGCATCCGGCATCCTTCATCGCCTTCAGCGTGTCGCGGTCCGTAGTCACGCGCGACGTGCAGCTCCAGGTCAGCCCCAGCGGCTTCAGCTTCTCGCACAGCTCCACCGTGCGTCCCTTCTGGATGTTGAACGTATCGTCGTCGAAGAAGAATTCCTTCACGTGCGGGAAGTTCTCCTTGGCCCACTTCAGCTCCGCCGCCACGTCATCGGTGGAGCGCTTGCGCCATGCGTGTCCGCTCAGCGTCTGCGGCCACAGGCAGAACGTGCACTGCGCCGGGCAGCCGCGCGTCGAGTACAACGCAATGTACGGATGCAGCAGGAACGGCACGTTGTATTTCGTCACGTCCATGTCGCGCTTGTAGATCTTCGTCGCCCAAGGCATCGCGTCCAGGTCTTCCACCTGCGGACGATCGGGGTTGTGCACAATCTTTCCGTCCTGCTTGTAGCTGATGCCGAGAATCTCGTTCAGCGGCTTGCCCTGCGCAAACTCCACCACGGAGTAGTCGAATTCGCGGCGGCAGATAAAGTCCAGCACCGCGCACTCGTTCAGCGCCTTGTCCGGCGACGTGGTCACCGGCGGACCCACAAACGCGATGCGGATCGACGGGTTGGCCGCCTTGATCGCCTCGGCCAGCCGCTGGTCGCCTTCCCATCCCACAGTGGAGGTGAACAGCACCAGGAATTGGTAGTCCTTGCAGATTTTGATCGTCTCGTCTGCGGAGACGTGGTGCGGCGGCGCGTCCAGCAGCCGAGACCCCTCCAGCAACCCGGCCGGATACGCCAGCCACACAGGGTACCAGTAGGATTCAATCTCGCGCGTGGCCGGCCACCGCGAGCTCGCTCCGCCGTCGAAATTCTCAAAGGATGGCGGGTTCAGGAACAGGGTTTTCAGGGGCATAGGCATCCTTTCTATCTTATCATTGAGGCGTTTTCCGCCCGCACCAGCACTGCTAACCGCTTATTTTGCGTGGACTTCGTTGATCCAGTCCTGCATGTGGCCCAGCGCCCGCAGCAGCCCCAGCCGCGCCTTGTCCAGCTCCAGGCCCGCCTCCTCGGCGTCCACGTACTTCTGCCGCTCGTCAATCTGCGCCAGCTCGCCGGCCTTGGGCGAGACCTGCGCCGCAGCCCCCGGAGCCGCGCCCGCGCCATTGCCGTTCTCGAGCTCCGTCTCCACTGTCTTCAGATCGTCGGCGGCAATCTGCTGCTTGAGCGAGGCGACCTCAGCCTGCGCACCCAGCTCGCGGAGGTTGGCATTGAGCTGCGTGATCTGCACGTCGTTCTGCCGTTGCGCCTCATCGGCTTCCACCGTCGCGCGCAATGCATCGGCGTCAGACTCGTGCCCCTTCGCCCGATGCCCCATGTCGAACAGCGGGATGTTGATGGAGAAACCCGAGAAGATGTTGTTTGCCGGCAATGGATGTGCGAAGAAGAAGTTCACATTGTTCAGCACGGTCGTGTTGCGGTTGTACTGCACAAAAAAACTGAGTTGCGGAAAGTAGTTGGTCTCCTCGTCGCCCTTGGCCACGTGCAGCTTTGACTGTGCGATCAGCCGCGCCGCAGCCACACCTGACACCGTCACCGCAGGGTCGTCGCCCGTCACCTTGGGAATCTCAGGAATGCTCGCGCGATCCGGAATAATCAAGCCCACCGGGAGTCCCGTCAGTGTCGAGAGCTCCTTCTCCAGCGTAGCCGCGCGCGATTCCAGATGAATCCGCGCCAGCTTCACATTGGCCGCGGTGAGTTTCGCTTCCAGTAGATTGTGCAGCGAATCCACACCGGCTTCCGCTCGCTGCTGTTCGATCTCCACCAGCTTCGCCACAGACTGCTCCTGCGCCTGCGCTGCTTCCACCTCCCGATTCACCGTGTCCAGTTCGATGTACGCGTCTGAAACATCCAGCGCCACCTGCTCTCGTGCATCTTTCAGCCGAGTCGTGGCGGCCTGAATTCCGGAGTGCGCCGCCTCAATGTAGTACTTCTGCGGAATGCTGAATGCCAGCGACTGAACTGTGAAGTTATACAGCGATGGCGGCTGGCCGGTAAACCCCACTTCGGGGAACGCCGGGATCCCGGTGCTGAACGAGAGCGACGGAATGTAGACATCCTTGCTCTCTGACAGAACCGCCTGCGCCTTGTTCACGTCCGCCTGCGCTGCTCGCACAGGCGTCGAGTTCCGCTGCGCCAGGTCCACCACGGTCCGGAGTGAAACCTGCGCATGCGCCGCAGCGGACAGCGCAACCGCCAGCGCCAGCCATCCCGGCAAGCCGGCCCATCGCTTTCCCGCTATTTGGGTGTGTCTCATGTGTGCGCGTCCGATGCCAGGTTCAGGTCCTGCGCGGGTTTGTAGGTGCTGGCCTCGGCCAGGGCAGCCTCGCGCTCGCGCCCCGCGCCGGCGCTATCGCCCATCTGCTTCTCCAGCCGCGCCAGCCACAAGTGCGCCACAAACGTCGGTCCCTCTTCCGTCTGCGCCGGCGACGCCAGGTACTCGCGCAGCATTTTGGCGGCCAGCGCGGGGTCGCGGTGCCCGCCGATCAACACTGACGCTCCATTAAACAGCGCTACTCCCGCGTGCCGGTCGCGTTCTGCCGCGGCCTTGCCGTTCTCCACCGCGTTCTCCATCTCGGTCCAGCGCTTCTGCTTGCGATAGAAGCTGGCCATCCGCATCCACTGGAACGCCGGATGCTGGCTCGCCGCAACAGCCTCGCGCAGCTCGCGCTCCGCGGTTCCAAAGTCGCGGTTTTCCTGCGCAATTCCCCCGCGCAGCTCGTGCGCTCTCGCCGGATCAACCCGGTCCAGCTTCGACGCGACAGACTCCGCTTTGCCCATTCCACCGCCCACCACGCCCGGCGCCGACTTGTAAAACTCGCCCAGGTCCGCCAACGCCTCCGCATTCCTGGGATCGAGCTCCACTGACCGTTCAAACTCTGCCCTCGCGCGCTTTGCCAGGCTGTAGGCCGCCCAGAACGGCGCATTGTCCGCCTTCTCGCCCACCGCGCGCCCCAGCCATAGGTGATACATCGAAACAGTCCCATCCAGGTTGACGGCCTGCTGGCATTCGCTCGCGGCGCCATCCCACTGCTCCAGCGCAAACAAAACGCGGCAGCGCAGGTTGTGCGCCAAAGCGGAGTTGGCCTGCTCCGCCGGCAGCGACGCCAAAATGCTAATGGCAGAATCCGCGCGGCCGGCCTGCAGCGCCGCTTCCGCTTCCGGCAGGCTGCTCCGGTCAGCAAACGCCGGCGCCCCTGACAGCACCACCATCGCCAGGATAGTCAGCGGTGACAGGATAGCTTTGAAAGGGCATGACTTCAGTCGTGCCGTTAAGTCGCCAAAAAGTACCGGGGCTTCAAAGGCTGCGGAAAATCTCCCGGAATGGGCAAAACGTGTCAGGGCACGACTTTTAGTCGTGCCGCCAGCCGCACAAACAAAGGACTTGGGCTTTAGCCCCTGAGGCAAGCAATCCAACCTTTCGCCTTTTTCCGCACCCTGCTTAGTCCCTGAGGGATGGTCTGCCGAGATCCTCCTCCGGCCTCTCAACCACCCCAACAAGCGCGTCACCCGACGCGGCCAGTCCAGTCGCTCGCCCCCGTTGCCGAGTTGAAAGCTCATCCTCCCCGTCACCGTACTTCCTTGATCGGAACCCCTTCCTGCAAGGGCTGTCCGCTGAGCGTTCCGGTAGCCACCCAGTCCCCCTCCTTTAAGCCGGAGAGGATCGCTACCTGGTTGATGTTCATATTCCCGTAGTTCACCGGTGTCCGTTTCAACTCATCGCCCTCAACCCGAAACACGAACGGCTTTCCGTTTTCCACGTGCAAAGCCTCTTTCGGAATGGTCACCGCGTTGGACTGGGTGGACGTGGTCACCGTCACCGTCACATTGGTATCGGGAAGCAGCTTCCCGTCGTAGTTATCATCCACGGCGATCGGCACTTCGCCCACGTATCGCGTGCCGTATTGGGTCACCGTCACCGGCACGCGCTCAATATGCCCATGCCAGATCTCGCCCAGCCGCGCGTCCCACTTGATCACCACAGGCTGCCCCACCGCCAGCACGCCTATATCGGGCTCGTCGAAATACGCGCGCACCAGCTCATGCTTCAAATCGGCAATCTGCAACAGCACCTTGCCTTGAACCGCAAAATCCGTGGCCCGCGCACCCACTGAGTACACGGTCCCGGCTATCGGCGCCCGTACCGTGGTTCGGCGCTCGATGTCGCGCGCCACCGCCAGGTTCGCCTGCGCATCGCTCAGCCCCGCTTCCGCCCTCGCCACCTCGGCCGGCGAATACCGGTTCTTCCCGCTCGTCTCAGCTGCGGTCAGGGCTGCGTTGGCCCCAGCCAGCCGCTGCCGCGCCGCCGCCACCTCGCTCCCTGAGGCCGCACCGGCCGCATTCAGCTTGGTTAGCGCATCCAGGTCATGTTGCGCCTGGTCGCGGTCCATCCGCGCCCGCGTCACTTCCGCGGCTGAAGCCTGCTGCTGTTCCTGGGTTCCGTTGTGGGTGGCGGCTTCCAGTATTGCCTGTGCCGTCTTCACGCCGCTGTCCGCGCTGGCCAGCTTCGCCCGCGCGTCAATGTCGTCCAACTGCATCAGCACTTTGCCCGCGGACACCTTGTCTCCCGCCTGCACATAAACCGCCTTCACGGTGGTCGCCAGAGGGCTCGTGATCTGCATATTCATTTCCGGTTCAACCCGGCCATTGGTGCTCTCCGTGCTTTCCAGCGACTGGCGCGTTACCTGCGCCACGCGCACGTCAAGCCGCTCCCGCGTAAGCGAGCGCACTGCCACGAACACCAGAACCAGAATAACTGCTGCCCCAAGCCATACCCAGCCCCAGTTCAATTGCCTGCGTTCTTTCGCCATTCCGTAACCTGAGTCAGTATATCCGACGCTCGGAGAGCCCCTGAGGGAGCGGGAAAATCATGCAGCAGCACGGCTTAATGCACTAGGAACTGAAGCAAGCCTTCAGCCCTCGGCATTCAGCCGTCAGCGATTTGTACCTCCCGCGACAAGGTTGATCGCTGCGGACTGAAGCTGACAGCTGAAGGCTGAAGGCTGACCACTGACCACTGACCACTGACCCCTGACCACTGACCCCTGACCACTGACCACTGACCACTGACCACTGACCACCACTACAATGTCCTCATGGCCTCCACCGCCCCCCGCTACACCGACGACCACGCCAAGGCCGGCCTCGACTTCAACTTCCCCGCCATCGAAACGTGGCGCAATCAGTTCCCCGGCTATGAGATCGAGATCGACGATCCCGAGCTCACCTCCGTCTGCCCCAAGACCGGCCTGCCCGATTTCGGCCAGCTCACCATCCGTTACATGCCCCGCGAGCGCTGCCTCGAGCTCAAATCGCTCAAAGAATATCTCTTCAGCTATCGCAACCTGGGCATCTTCCAGGAGAACATCGTCAACCAGGTGCTCGAGGACGTGGTCAAGGCCACTGACCCGGTCTGGGCCGTAGTCAAGGGCGTCTTTCGCCCCCGCGGCGGCATCGGCACCACGGTCGAAGCCCGCTTCCCCCGCCCGCAGCAATAACCGCATCCGCCCGATCCACCGTCCGCCGATTCACCGTCCGCCCGAACCACCGTCCCCCCGATCCACCATCCGCCGATCCACCATCCTCATGGGTGTCATCCTGAACAGAGGGAAGGATCCGCGATCGCGCCGTTAGGCGCAGCGTTCGTTTCATCCAGCAGATTCCTGATGGCAAACAGCCGCTCTACCCCCGCCACCGCGCCGATGCCACCTTCAAGAAGGCTCCGCGCAGCCGCCCTGCTGCAGCGGAAAACCTGACCTTGCCCTTGACCCCGCCCCAATAAAAAATCCCGCCCAATTTCAACTCCAATTTCTGCACTATTTCCGGTGCAAAACCGCCCCTTCCAGAAACCTGTCAAGACCTAGACGATCTACACTTCCTGTGGAAAAAAATGTGCAAAATTACCCTAAACCAAACCCCATCATCCACCTGCAGCCACTAAAATAAACCTCCCCGCAACCCCCTCCGTTATGCAGTCAAGCGCCCCAAAAAGCGCAGACTTGTTCTTAGAAGGGAAAAAATCATGCAATCATCAGACATTTCCGCCTCCGTCTCCTCCAAAAACCCCGCCGTCCAGCAATGCATAGAAGCCGGCCGCATAGTCTTCGAGGAGGAACTCGCCAAAGGCACGGATAAATACAAAGCCGACTGCGCTGCCCGAGAGGCCTACCGTAACGCCATGCCGCATCTCTCCGGCGCGCAGAACATTCAGGACTTCATCGCCTGTACGGCCGTCGCGGTTCTTCGGGGCCTTATGTACGAGAGTGAATCGACCAGGCTCCTCTATGCCGCGCAGATCGCCTCCGGTGCGCTTGCCCGCCAGCCGGCCCCAAAACTGGAGCCGAAAGCAGAAGTTTCTGCCGGATCGAAGCCTCCAGTTGCTCAGGCTGCCGGCGTCTCTACCCCGGGCGAATCGAAGGTCGCCTGACCCCCACCCCCTACCCCCCCACCCCTGGATCACAATGTGGGAATAATTGGTAAGCACATGGCAAAAACATACTTGGCTCATCAAGTGGGGGTGCTGAATGACTGAAAGCGCCCTCTACGAAATTCTTACACCTTGGGAAGTTGACCCCTATAAACTGCTCTCCTGGTGGGATATGGAGAGATTTTCGGCATCTACGTTTCAGCAGATTGTGACTGGGCTTATTTTCCTGATAAGCCGGATTGAGCATCTGTCTGAAATGGCCGGCGGCGAGGATGTTGAGGCCGGTGATCTGGCTGTTAAATTCGTTCCGATGGTAGTGGAATTTCGGTCGGAATGCGAGAAGCTAAAACTCCGCACGTCAATGGCCTACGCAGATGAGTTCATTAGCCTTGCGGACGGCATGACATCCAAAGGTCTTGTGTTGGGATTACGGCAACTGGAGTCGGTAATCCGCAATGAGATGAAAAGTCACTTGTTCTTTTGGGTGGACAATCCAAGTTTCTACAAACAGAGACAGCCGTTCGGCGCTCGCGTAGCTGTATGGTTTCCAGAACTAGAGTACGACATAACCGAGGCTGGAAACTGTATTGCCTTCGACCGGGGTACAGCCTCCGTCTTTCATCTGATGAGGGTGATGGAGGTCGGCGTTCAGCGGTTCGGCACCAGACTTGGTGTGCCGCTCGCAAACGAGTTGAATTGGCAGACAATTCTCGATCTCGTTAACCCTGCGATTAAAGTGATGAAGGCGAAACACCAAGAGACGATAGCCATTTCTCAAGTTGCATCGCATCTGTATAACGTCAAGGTGACGTGGCGGAATCCAACCATGCATCCGACTAGCAAATATACCCCGGAAGAAGCCAAAGACGTATACCATAACGTGAAAACTTTCATGGGCAGTTTGGCTGATCTTGAACTAGTATTGGGGAAAGGGTTATCTGGCAGCGCGTGAAACTTGGTAAGCCGCATTCCGACGAGTTCGCGAGGTTTAACAGTCTTGTGGGCAAAGTGTTGTCGGTTCCGAAGGCTGTTCTGGATCAGCGCGAAAGCGAATATCAGAAGCAGTCGAAGGCGAATCCGAAGAGGCGCGGGCCGAAACCAAAGCTCGCGTCCAAGCCATAGATAAAGCTATAAGAATCAGCCAGACCGCCCCATTGACTTCGATTCATTCGCCTTCATAATCGAAGTATGAGTGAACCAAAGACCCTCCAGCAAGCAATCGAGTTTTTCGCCGTCCCCGACAACTGCATCCGCTACCTTGCGGAGAGCCGCTGGCCGGATGGAGTGGTTTGCCCTACCTGCGGTCGGAAAGACGTGTCCTACGTGGCAAAGCGGCGCGTCTGGCAGTGCAAGAGCCGTCATCCCAAATGCCAGTTCTCGGTGAAGGTGGGAACCATCTTCGAGGACTCCCCTATCCCACTGGACAAATGGCTGATGGCAATGTGGATGGTTGCCAATTGCAAGAACGGAATCAGCAGCTACGAGATCCACCGCGCCTTGGGCGTGACGCAGAAAACCGCGTGGTTCCTGTTGCACCGCATCCGGCTCGCCATGAAGGACGACAATGCCGAGAAGATGGGCGGCAGCGGGGCGGTGGAAGTGGATGAAACATTCTTCGGTCCCGATCCCCGTAAAATGCACAATAGCCGACGACTTAAGTTGAAGAACGGACTGAACGCCGGGTCCAAGGCAATCGTGATGGGGATGCTAGACAGAGACGCACGAAAGGTCCGCGCCAAGGTAGTTCCCAACGTGAAGCGGGAGACGCTACAGGCCGAGATTTTGAACCAGATAGAGCACAAGGCGACTGTCTACACCGATGGCTGGCCGGGCTACGATGCCCTCGCAGCAAAGGACTACATCCACGAAACCGTCAATCATGTAGAGGAGTACGTTCGCGGCCAAGTGCACACTCAGGGTATCGACAATTTCTGGTCCCTGTTGAAGCGCGGTCTGACCGGCACCTACGTTGCAGTCGAACCGTTCCACCTTGACCGTTACGTGGACGAGCAGGCATTCCGGTACAACAACCGGGCGACGAGGGACAACCCGCTGAATGACGGGGATCGGTTCGCGCTGGTTGTGTCGCAGATTGTTGGGCGGCGTCTCACCTACAAGGAACTGACCGGCAAGGCCGCAACGGAAGGCGATGCGAGGCAAGGCGAGCCGTTCTAAGCGCCAAGGCCGAGGGAAGCGAAAGATAGCCGCTCCATAACGGGGCGGCATTTTCTTGTGGCAGACTAATCAACTCATGCGGATAATGAGGTCATGAGCGAGATACCGCAGGAGTTGGATTGGGTCAGTGTGCGAGCCGCGTGCACAATCGAGAAGATGTTTGAGCAGCTTCACCATGGGATCGAAGAGGACGTTAGAAGGATCAACCAAATTCGGAAGTATCCCGAAGATCGTGGCTTTGAGGTAATGGTCAGCGGACGGGAGTTCTCGTTCACGGTGAAGCGAGGCGAGACACTCAGGCCGTTTGTCCGGTTCACGATTGAAGGGGAAAGCATCCAAGTGGCGGATGACGCGGATACCGTCAAGCTCAAGTACGGCATAGCCGTGAGCGATGAAGGGCGATGCAAACTCACTGAGCACGGCGAGGATAGGGAGCAGTGGCAGATAAGGAAATCTGCTCTAGTGTCCTGAGTCATTAATTCGTTTACAAAACCTGGCTAGGGAATCGAGGATCTGGTCGGCGGTTTTGTGCCAGATGAAGGGTTTCGGGTCGCTGTTGTGGTGTTCGATGAAGTCGTTGATGGCCGCTTTCAGTTCTT
>DASZLE010000105.1:0-104427 GCA_035552475.1 Occallatibacter sp. | reverse complement strand
AGATGACAGCTTTTGGGTGATGACAGCTTTTGTGGTGACGCCTGCTCAGCAGATTCCCTGCGGGGAATGACAGAAAGAAAAGCAAGAGCAAAGGCAAAGCAAAAGCATGTGCGTGCAAGGTGCAGGCCGTGGTGGATCCCGGGTCCCCAAGTGCGAGGGACCCGGGGCACCCGATCTTCGCTCAATTCAAGGAAAGCGGACCTGGGCGACCCGCCGAGGGACCCGGGGCACCCCGATCCTCGCTCAATCCAAGGAAAGCGGATCTGGGCCACCCGCCTAGGGATACGAGACACCCCGATCATGGTTCTCTTCGAGAGAGTCGGATCGGGCGATCCTGCTTTCTTCTCCCCACTCCGTATTCCCTGCTCTCAGCATTTATCCCGGGGGCCAGGTGTGGTGGCGGCCGCCCAGGACGTGGACGTGGAGGTGGTCGACGGTCTGGCCGCCGTCGGGACCGGTGTTGATGACGATCCGGTATCCCTTTTCGAGGCCCTTGTCGTGGGCGATCTGCGCCGCGGTTACCAGGAGATGGCCGAGCACAGCTGCGTGCTGAGGGCCGGCGTGCGCCGTGGACTGGATGTGCTCCTGGGGGATGACCAGGAAGTGCACGGGCGACTGCGGGTTGACGTCGGAGAAGGCGTAACACTGCTCGTCCTGGTAGAGGGCCCTGGAGGGGATGATGCCGGCGGCGATTTTGCAGAAGAGGCAATCCATGGCGGGATCAGTTTAGGAGAGCGGACCGGGAAAGGACAACTTGGGCGATTCGGACACGCATCCTAAGCACGTAAGTGTGGACCGCAAGATACAGGTTGCGTGACCCCGACATTTATGGAGAGCTAGATGAATAGATTCGTACCTTACAGATGGATATTGCGGGCGGTGGCGCCCGCAGCCATGCTTCTTGCGTTCGCCGTGCCTGGACCCGCGGTGGCGCAGGCCGCGAGCCAGAACCCCTCCGACCAGGATCACATTGTGAGCTCGCAGGCTCTCGACCGACAAGTGCAGAGTAATTCGGCCGAGCGGAAGGCGAACATCGACACGCTGAACCAGATGTTGACCTTGCCGGAAGCGCAGAAGGCGATGCGCGATGCGAAGGTGAGCCCGGAGCAGGTGAAGCGGGCGATTCCCACGCTGAGCGACCAGGAGCTCTCCGAGCTCTCAGCGCGCTCGCGCAATGCGCAACAGCAATTCAAGGCTGGGTTCCTGGGGGTTGGACTTTTCACGCTGATCATCCTGCTGATCATCCTCGTGATCGTGGTTGCGGTGGTTCACTGATGAAACGCGCGGCAATCCTCTGGGTAGTGCTGGCCTTGCCGGCGGCGGCGTTGCGCGCACAGGATCCCAAGCCGGTCTGGATCGACGTGCCTTACGTGCACCAGTCGCCGGAAGGCTGCGGGGCGGCGGCGCTGGCCATGCTGACCGCATACTGGGCGGAGCAGGAGGGACTGGCGGGCAGCTTCAGCGACGGAACGCCGGCACAGCGCGAGCAGGCACGGGCGGAGCGCGATTTGAATATCATCGAGCGCGATCTTTCGTCGCGTGGGGGGCGCGGCGGCATCGCAGCCAAGGTGATGCAGGCATACCTTGACCAGCACGGATTCATCACTTTTGCGCTGGAGGGAAAGTGGCGCGATCTCGAGAAGGAGATCGGCCAGGGCCGGCCGCTGATTGTGGCGGTTCGGCCGAGGGGCGATCCACAACTGCATTATGTGGTGATCGCGGGCGTTGATCCGGTGCACTCGATGGTGGTGATGAACGATCCGGCGGGGCGGAAGCTGATCACCGAGGAGCGTGCAGAATTCGAGAAAGACTGGAGCGCCACGCACAACTGGATGTTGCTGGCTATGCCGGAATCCTCGCGCATGCCGGAGCGCATGCAGCAGCGGCAACCCTGATCCTGCTGGCGGCCGCACTGGCATATGCGAACGCGCAGTGCGGCGAGCGCGGGGACCTGACCGGCAAAGCGGCGGAGATTGACCGGCAATACGAAGCACATGCGTGGGCCGCTGTGGTTGCGCGTGCGCAGGAGTTGCCGGACCGCACGCCGGAAGTGAATTTTAAATACGGCATGGCGCTGGGGCATTTGCAGCGCTGGGCCGAGGCACGCGCCGCGCTGGCCGAGGGCCGCCACGGCTGTCCGCGCGACGAGCGGTTCCCGATTGAGCTGGCCGGAATCTTCTTTCAAGAAAAGAACTATGCGAGTGCCGCGGTGTGGCTGCGGCGCGGATTAGAACTCGATCCGCACGACGCGTACGCGCTGAATTTTGCCGGCACCGACGAGTACCTTCTGGGCAATCTGCCGGCGGCGCTGAAGTACTGGAACCGCGTGGGCAAGCCCGAGATTGGCCAATTGCAGATGGATCCGAAACTGCATGCGGACCGGCTGCTGGTGGAGCGCGCGATTGCGTTTGCTCCCACGCAGGTGATGAAGCGGAGTGAACTGGAGACGACGGAGGCGCGCATTGCCGGGCTGGGCATCTTTCCTGCATATAGCCTTCGGCTGGCGGCGCGGAGTGATGGAAAGTTTGACGCGGAGTTCAACGCGCTGGAGCGGGACGGATTTGGCAGCGGGCGGTTGCAGTCGCTGGTTGCGGTCTTCAGCGGCCTGCCCTACGAGACGGTTTATCCGAGCTTTTACGATATCGGCCGCGGCGCGGTGAATGCGGAATCGCTGCTGCGGTGGGACGCGGAGAAGCGGCGTGCATGGCTGGCGGTTTCAGGGCCGCTGCGCGAGTTGCCGCAGTGGCGCTGGCAGTTGGCCACGGATGAGCGCGCGGAAAACTGGGCGATACGGCAATCGTTCGCGGGGCCGGCGCCGGTGCTGGGGTCGCTGCATTTGACGCGCGAGCTGGTGGCGGCAACGCTGACGGATTTCGCCAGCGGGCGGCGGATGTGGCAGATCGGCGCGGAAGGATCGCATCGCGATTTTACGCAGGTTGATGATGGCTCGGCGCTGAACGCAGCGCTGGTTGCGCCAGGGTATGAGGGAAAGGCGCGGGCGGCGATCGACGAAACCATATTGGATGTGCCGGAGCGGCGCTTGACGGTGACCGCGGGCGCCGGCGCGGAGATGGCGCGGCTGTGGTCGGCGCAGTCAAGCCTGTTTGCGAAGCTTTCGGGATCGGCAGAGATGCGCTGGCAGCCGGATGCCGCCGGTAAGTGGGAGTGGACAGAGCGCCTGCGTGGGGGCGACATGGCGGGGCGCGCGCCCTTCGACGAACTGTACATGCTGGGGGTGGAGCGGGACAACGATCTATGGCTGCGCGGGGAGATTGGCACGCGCGACGGGCGGAAGGGCAGCTCGCCGCTGGGGACGAAGTACCTGCTGGCCAATAGCGACCTGGTGCGGCGCGTGTACTCGAATGGGCTGATCGGCGTGGAGGCGGGACCGCTGTTCGATGTGGGGCGCGCCGGGGCGCCGACGGCGGGACTGACGCCGCGCGAGTGGCTGTTGAGCGCCGGAGCAGAAATGAAGCTGAATGTGCTGGGCACGGCCGTGGTGCTGACCTACGGACGCGATCTGCGGCGCGGGACGAATGCTATCTACGGCGCGGCGGAGCAGCCGGGAGCGCTGGGGCGCGCGGCTGCGTGGTGATGCGCGACGCTTAGCTCGTATGGTCCACGACAATTTTCCAGCCCTGGGGGCCCTTGCGCCACACCAGCGAGAAGATGCCGTCATCCTTGGCGGCTTCGCCATGCGTGGTTCGCTGGAGATGGAACTTGCCGGTCACCACGGCGTATTCCGCTTCGCCGCAGGATGAAGGCAGCATGTGCACATCGAGATCGGTGTAGGTGAGCGCGCCCATCTGATCGGGGTTGGAGTAGGACTGCTGGTAGCGCTTGAGGATGGGCTGAAATCCCTTGCGGAGCTGGGCGCCGATGAAGGTAGTGTCGGGCGAGTTCTCATAGGACGCCATAAAGGCGGGAATGTCGCCGCGATTCCATGCGGTCACCTGCGCATCCATGGCGGCACGGATGGTGGTTTCCGGCGTTTGCGCGCCGGCGAGAGCGGCGGCGAGGAAGATTGCGATTGCGGGCAGGACTCGGGGCAGGACTCGGGGCATGAGGGACCTCCGGAATTGCAATCAGCTTACAATGGAAACATGGCCGCGGCTTCCGCTGAAACGCCTTTTCGCATCGTGCATACTGTGTGCTCGCACGATTGTCCGGACTCTTGCGGCGTGCTGGTGACAGTGGACGGAGAGGGCCGCGCGGTGAAGGTGCAGGGGGATCCCGCGCACCCGGTGACGCAGGGTTTTCTTTGCGGCAAAGTGGCCAAGTATCTGGATCGGGTGTATGCGCCGGACCGGGTGCTGTATCCGCTGAAACGCAGGCCGGGAGTGGCGAAGCGCGCGCTGACGCGGGGACGCGAGCTGGAAGCATTTGAGCGCGTGAGCTGGGATGAGGCGCTGGATGGCATTGCGGCGCGACTCAGCGAGACCGCGGAGCGCTATGGCTCCGAATCGATTCTGCCTTACAGTTATGCGGGCACCATGGGTCTGCTGGGTTATGGATCGATGGATCGCCGATTTTTTCACCGGCTCGGCGCCAGCCAGCTGGACCGCACCATTTGCGCGGAGGCCGGCGGACAGGCGTGGAACCTGGTTTACGGCCGCAAGCTGGGCGCGCCAACGGAAGATTTCCGGCTGGCGAAGCTGATTGTGGCGTGGGGCGCGAACATTCACGGCAACAATATTCACCTGTGGCCGATGGTGGAGCAGGCGCGGCGGAACGGCGCGCGGCTCATCGTGATTGACCCGTACAAGACGCGAACGGCGCGGCTGGCTGACTGGCACATCGCCATCCGGCCCGGGACCGACGCCGCATTGGCGCTGGGGATGATGCATGTGATCCTGCGCGATGGGCTGGAGGACCGGCCTTATATCGACGCGATGACGCACGGATTTGCGGCGCTGGCGGAACGAGCGCGCGAGTACACGCCGGAGCGCGTGGCCGCATGGACGGGCATGACCGCGGCGGAGGTGGAGGCGCTGGCGCGCGAGTATGCCACGACGCGGCCCGCGGTGATCCGCCTGAATTACGGCGTGCAGCGCAGCGAGAACGGCGGCACGGCGGTGCGGGCCATTGTGATGCTGCCTGCGCTTACCGGCGCATGGAAGTATCGTGGAGGCGGCGGACAGCTCTCCACGTCGGGCGCGTTCCGGTGGAACGAGGATGCGCTGCGGCGACCGGACCTGGCGCAGCGCTCGCCTCTGGGCCGGCTGGCGCGCAGCGTGAACATGTCTACGCTGGGGCGGGCGCTGGAGAAGCAGGGAACAAGGGAACAAGAGAACGAGGGAACCGCCGCGCCGGTTGACGTATTGAGCGGCGGACCTGACGTTCATGCGCTGTTTGTCTACAACTCGAATCCGGGCGCCGTTGCGCCCAACCACAATGCAGTGGTGCGCGGGCTGATGCGCGACGACCTCTTCACCGTGGTGCACGAGCAGTTCTTCACCGACACGACGGATTACGCCGATTACGTGCTGCCGGCGACCACGTTCCTGGAGCACACTGACGCGCAGGGCGCTTACGGGCACTACTTTGTGCAATGGTCCGAGCAGGCCATTGAGCCGTTGGGCGAGGCGCGCTCCAACGTGTGGCTGTTCGGCAAGCTTGCCGAGCGCATGGGATTTGACGATGCGTGCTTCCGCGATACGCCGGAGGAGATGATCCGACAGGCGCTGGCGCCGGATGCAGCTGGGCGCTCCACAAATCCCGGCATGGAGCACATCACGGTGGACGACCTGAAAGCGAAGGGCCATGTGCCGCTGAGTTTTCATCGCGAGCCGGAAGCCGCGCCGTTCCAGCCGTTTATTTCGGGCGATGTGCCTACGCCATCGGGGAAAATCGAGTTCTCTTCGGAGACGCTGGCCGCGCAGGGCTTGGATCCTCTGCCCGCATTTGTGCCGCCCGCGGAATCGCGCTGGGGCACGGAGGCACAGCGGTTCCCGCTGGAGCTGCTCGGCCGCAAGAGCGACAACTACATGAATTCGACTTTCGCCAATCTGGAAGGCCACCGCAAGATGGAGGCGCGCACGGCACAGAGGCTCGAGATGCATCCCGCGGACGCGGCTGCGCGCGGCATTGTGGACGGCGACGCGGTGCGGGTGTTCAACGATCGCGGTGAGCTTCGCCTGGCTGCGCTGGTGAATGGAAGTGTGCCGGCGGGAGTGGTGGCCGGGCGTCTCGACTGGGCCAAGCTGCATCCCGAATGCGTGAACATCAACACGCTGACCAGCGAGCGGCTGACGGACATTGGCGGCGGGGCCACGTTCTATTCGGTGCTGGTGGAAGTGGCGAAGGCAGGGAGTAGGGAATAGGGAGCAGGAGACTACTCTGCTTTTGTTCGCCCGCGGTTCCGTTTTCGATTCGGGAACGTCATGCAAAGTACTTCTGCATTTCAATTGCGGCTGGCAACCGAGGACGACATTCCTGCGCTGCATGCGCTGATTGAAGCTTCAGTGCGCGGGTTGCAGGCCGGCGACTACACCCAGGCGCAGATGGAAGGCGCGCTGGGCACTGTGCTCGGCGTGGACACGCAACTTATCCGCGACGGCACCTACTATGTCGCCGAAACCGGATCGCGCCGCATGGCCGGCTGCGGAGGGTGGTCGCGCCGCAAGACGCTCTTTGGCGCCGACCGCGCGCTGGTCCGCGAGCCGGAACTCCTCGATCCCGCGACGGATGCAGCCAAGGTGCGCGCCATCTTTGTGCATCCTGATTTTGCGCGACAGGGCCTCGGCTCGCTGATTCTCCAAACGGTGGAAGACGCAGCGCGGGCCGCCGGTTTTCGCCGCCACGAGATGGGTTCAACGCTGACCGGGGTGCCGCTTTACAGGCTCAGAGGCTACGTGGAAGTGGAACGAATCGCGGTGCCGCTGGGGAATGGCGAGGTTCTGCCCGTGGTCAGGATGGTGAAAAACAACGTCTCCACCCATCCCTGAAACAGAATGGCCGCCCGATCGCAAGACCGGGCGGCCGCAAATATTTCAATTTCAATCTATTGTTGAGCGCCGTCGCCAGTCACGCGTGAAGGAATCACTCCCGGCCCGAACAGGTCGGACAGATCATTCATTCCCGGTGTAGCCGCGTCGCCCAGGAGCGGACCGGCGTGGAAGATCTCCTGCATCGTCTTCAGGTCAGAAGAGTGGGTCATGTTCAGCGTGCTCGCATAGGGCAGCCCGCCCTCATTGGCGCGCGCCAGGTTGGAGATCACAATTTCCCCGACGGTGTGGTTGAAGTCGTCGGGATTCTCGTTGGGATCGCCCTCCGTCTCCGATTCATCCCACCAGAGAATGATCGCGCCGCCGTCCTTGTATGCCTGCGACGCCATGATCGCCGGCACCAGCCGTGCCACGGCGTTGTCGCCCGCGCGGATCTGCGCCGAGTCGCCCGTGAGGCCAGCAAAGCCGTTCTTCAGTCCAGAGTGCATCTCGTTGAACTGATCCGGCGTGATCCAGTTGTAGTCGGCCATCCGGTTATTCTGGAGGTCGAACGCGAGCTGCTGCAGCGGCGCATATTTCCGCGCCAGCGGATTGGAAGGCGTGGTGTTGTCGCCGCCGTCCGTATCCGCGTACAGCACCATGGGATTGTGCTTGGGCGCGTAGTTGTACTGGAGCGAGTCATTGTACTCATTCAGCGGACTTCCGGTGTCAAAGACGCCGGACAAGCTGGCCAACGGCACCGTCCACTGGTTCCACGGCAGCGGGGTATTCACCAGCTTCCCAGCCGCATCCGTTGTCAGGTCAGTGTCCTCCTGGTACGACTTCCATGTGTGCCCGGCCTTTTGGAGCAGCGTGGAGAGGTGCTGGGTGGTGCTCTGCACGGTGGGGCCTGATGCCGAATAGGGATCGTTATCGTTGAACACGCCGTAGTTGGTGCCGCCCTCGGCCCAGAAATAGTTCGGCTCAGATGGATGGATGTGCGGATTGTTGCCGCTCGGGGTGGCCAGCACGTTGTGATAAGCCGTGGCATAGGCCACATGCTGGCTGAGGTTGACCACCTGCCCGTCGATGAATGCGGTCCCGGTTCCGTTCACCAGGCTGTTGATGAAAGGCGCGTTGGGATTCTGGTAGATCTGCTGAATCGTGCTCAAGCTGCCCGTATTGTTGTTGGGCTGGGTCCAGTTATGGTTTTCCAGCGCGATGACGAAAACGTGCTTGACTTCGCGCGGACCATCCTGCGCGCTCACACCCGCCGCGCACAGCGCAGCAGCCAGCGCAACGCCGGCCAAAGGCCGAACAAACGAATTGAGGGACATGCGGTTACTCCGAAATTCGGGGAAGTACGGCAAGCCGGGACAGGAGACGCGAAAACCTGAAGCGCGCGCTAACCTGCCTGCCCACCGCCAATTGAAGGGTTACCACTCCAATGTTTCGGCCCGATGACCGGAGCGTTAAACGCTATCCCGCGATCCACCGGCGCTGGCGGGCGAACGCGATGCGCGGGAGACTGCCGACGCCGGAAAACGGTACCGCCGCGCTGGCGCACTGTGTTTCTGCGCACGCCCCGCAAATCTCGCTCGCTGTTAGAATGCGCTGCATGGAAACGATCCAGTACACGCTGCCGCAGGACCGCATTCCTCGCGCCTGGTATAACATTGCCGCCGACCTGCCCGCGCCGCTGGCGCCGCCGCTCCATCCCGGCACCCTCAAACCCATCGGCCCCGACGATCTTGCGCCGCTTTTCCCCATGGCGCTCATCATGCAGGAGGTCAGCACGGAACCGGAGATTGAGATTCCCGGCCCCGTGCGCCAGATCTACGCGCAGTGGCGTCCATCGCCGCTGTTCCGCGCGCGCCGGCTTGAGCAGGCGCTCGATACGCCGGCCAGGATTTATTACAAGTACGAAGGCGTGAGCCCCGCCGGCAGCCACAAGCCCAACACCGCCGTCGCGCAGGCCTATTACAACAAGATGGAAGGGACACAGCGCTTATCTACTGAAACCGGGGCCGGCCAGTGGGGCTCGTCGCTGGCCATGGCATGCGCGTTCTTTGGCCTGGAGTGCAAGGTCTACATGGTGCGCGTGAGCTACGACCAGAAGCCTTACCGCCGCGCGCTCATGGAGGCATATGGCGCCAGCGTCACCGCCAGTCCGAGCGACGAAACCGAGTCGGGGCGCGCCATCCTTGCCCAGTACCCCGGCACCAAAGGTTCCCTCGGCATTGCCATCAGTGAAGCCGTTGAAGTGGCCGCCAAGGATCCCAACACCCGGTACGCGCTGGGCAGCGTGCTCAATCACGTTCTGTTGCATCAGACTGTGATCGGGCTCGAAGCGATCGAGCAGATGGCGCTCGCCGGCGACGAGCCCGACGTGCTCATCGGGTGCACCGGTGGCGGCTCCAACTTTGCGGGGCTTGTCTTTCCTTACCTCGGGCGCAAGATCAAGGGCACGAGCCATGCCCGCGTTGTTGCAGTTGAACCCGCCGCCTGCCCCAGCCTCACCAAGGGCCGGTTCACGTACGACTTTGGCGACACCGGCCACCTGACCCCGCTGGTGAAGATGCACACCCTGGGCTCAACCTTCATACCGCCCGGCATCCACGCGGGCGGCCTGCGCTATCACGGGATGGCTCCGCTGGTCTCGCACGTCAAGGAGCTTGGCCTGATTGAAGCCGTCAGCGTACAGCAGCTTGACGCATTTGCCGCCGGCGTCCAGTTCGCGCGCGCCGAGGGTATCATCCCCGCGCCCGAGGCGAACCACGCCATCGCTGCCGCCATTCGCGAAGCTCTGGAAGCCAAAGCCGAAGGCCGCTCGCGCACCATCCTCTTCGGCCTCAGCGGCCACGGGCATTTCGACATGCAGTCCTACATCGACTATCACGCGGGGAAACTGGAAAACTACGAGTACCCCGAAGAGGAGATTGCGATGGCGCTGGCCGGTTTGCCGGCGGTTGGCTGATGGGCATCTACTTCCGCACCCGGGCGAGTCCGCGCGTCAGCTCACGTTACCGAACGGGTCCTCGAGTGACGGACACTGCGGCGTCAGCAGCTCGGCACCGTCGGCGGTCACCTGCAGGTCATCCTCGAGCCGAATGCCGAACTCGCCCTTGATGTAAACGCCGGGCTCGTCGCTCAGTGTCATGTTCGGCTTCAGCATCGGGTTCAGGTCCCAGCCCCACATATTGTTCTTCACAAAGTAGGGCCACTCGTGGCCGTCCAGCCCAATGCCGTGGCCGACGCGGTGAGTGAAAAAGGCGAATCCCGGGCCGTAGCCGCCATCGGAAATCACCTTGCGCGCCGCGGCGTCTACTGCGGCAGCAGGCACTCCCGGCCGCACTGTGCTCAAGGCCGCCGACTGCGCGCGCTTCACCAGCTCGAAGACGGCGTGCATCTTGGCCGTGGGCTTGCCCAGCACGAAGGTTCGCGTGATGTCGGAGTTGTACCCCTCCACGGTGCATCCGTCGTCCAGCATGAGGATCGAGCCTTCGCGCAGGGTCTGCGGCTGGCGCGAACCGTGCGGAAGGGCCGTAAATTCATCGATGTTCAGGCTGGCATCGCCGGGGAAGCCAATGCGCCGGTAGGCCTCGGCCACCAGCCGCTCCACGTCCGCGTTGGTCATGCCGGGGTGCGCGGACTGGGCCACCGCGCGATAGACCAGCAGCGTGGCGCGGCACGCCAGCCGCATGCACTCGATCTCATGCGGCTCCTTGATCATGCGACAACCCGCCGTGACGGGTGTGGCACTCGCAATGGTCAGGTGCGGGTTGGCCCTCCGGATCCCTTCGGCAAAGACAAACTTCATGTTCTCGTCCAAACCCACGGTTGCTGACATGAGTCCGCGGTCCGCCAGCCCCCGGCCCAGGGTCGCGAAAGGGCTCTCATCCTCCTGCCAGGTCAGGATTTGCGCGTCCGCGCCCAGCGGTCCGGCGGCAAGCAACTCCCGCGCGCGGCCCTCCTCGAACGCCGGACATACCAGGAACGGCTTTGCGTGCACGGGCAGCACGAGCGCCCACAGCCGCTCGCCTCCGTTCAGCCGCAGATCGGCGAAATACACGCTGGAGCTGGTGCTGTTGGCCAGCACGATGGCATCGATCTTGTTATCGGACATGAGCGCTTTTGCGCGCTCGATCCGAGCCTGCCGCTCGGCATTGGTAAATGGCCGCGCCTGCCCTTTCAGGCTGGGAAGCACTGCGATCGGGTCCGGAACCTCCGCTGCCCCGAGCGTCATTCCGCTCGCCACAACGCCAGCCGCGCCCAGGGTGGACGCCACAAACCGTCGCCGCGAAACCCTTTGAAAGCCCATGATTTCCCCCTTTGATAGAGCCGAGCCACCAGAATACTTGCTGCGCCCTCCGCCGCTTCGCCACCCCGGGGTCACCAGGATCGGTGTGACCCATAACACTAAATCGTTATAGTCACGCCTGTTGCGAATCGCTAATCTGCCGATAGACTTCCAGGGAGCACCCGTGCAGGCCATTTTCATCGGTATTGTCATTACCGGGCTCTTTGTGTTTCTTTTCGGGGTGATCTCACATGCCCGCCCCGACGACCGCCTGCGTTGCTGGGTCGGCGGCTGGCTGTCAGTGTGCGTGTACTTTGCGGTTCGGCTCTGGAATCCTGCTTCCGGCCTGGGGCACTCCCTGCAATTCTGGCTCCGGTCCGATCTCCTGATCCTGGGCGCGGCGTTCTTCATTGTTTCGGCCACGGTGGTTGTACGCGGGCGACGGGGCGCGATCCGGCTCGGCGCGAGGATTGCTTTGTCTGCGTTTGCCATCATTGGGCTGGGCACGCTTGGGCCGCGTTTCTCCACTGTCCTGGCGGCTGCCATCCTGATACGGCAATCCGCTGCCGTGGTCATGGCCCTGCGCGACCGCCGCCTGAAATTCGCTCCCCTGGTGGTCGCGATTGCCATTTCGGTCGCGATTTGCTCCCTCGCAGGGATCTGGATGGGCCATTCCTATTGGGTGGCCGACAGTCTCTGGACCGAGACGTATCTTACCGCGGCTCTCTGTTTCTGGTATTGGGGTGGTGAACGCTCGCTCCCTCTGTGGACCACGGTCTTTGGCCTGGTGGTCTGGGGCGCCATCTTCCCCATCGGCTACTCCATTTATCTTTTGTTCCCCCGCATGTCCGTCGACGACGGCATCTGGAATCTGCCGGCGTTCTGCGCCGGAGTGGGGATGGTTCTGCTCCTGGTGGAAGAACACTTGCGCCAGGCCCGCGCCATGGGGCAGGAGTATCACCTGCTGTTTGACCAGAATCCCCACGCGATGTGGGTTCTGGACGTGGAAAGCCTCCGCTTCATCGATGTCAATCGCGTGGCTGCGGATCTGCACGGCTACACGCGCGAGGAATTTCTCGCGCTGAGCCTGGCGGACATCGTCGCCCCGGAACGCAGGAACCAGGCGATTGCGGACGCAAGCAAGAGTGGCAATGCTGTGCGCTATGCCCTGCACCGCCGCAAGGACGACTCGATTTTCCCCATGGACATCTCGGCATACGAGATCGACTTCCGCGGACGCCGCTGCCGCTTTGTCCTGGCCCTGGACGCCACCGAGCGGGAGAACCTCGAGCGCCAGCTCCAGCATCAGTCTGAACACGATCCGCTCACCGGCCTGGCCAACCGCATGCTCTTTCAGGAGCACCTTGCCGCTGCCGTCCAGGATGCCCGCGAATCGGGCGACAAGCTCGCCATCCTCTGCCTCGATATCTGCCGCTTCAAGCGCATCAACGATGTCTACGGCCCTCGCGTTGGCGACGAGTGCATCCGCCATGTCGCTACGGTCCTTAGCTCGCGCATCCGCGCCAGCGATTTCGTCGCTCGCATCGCCGGCGACGAATTCGCGATGGTTCTAACTAACATCCGCAACGCCGCCACGGTGGAACAGCGCGCTTCAGAGCTTCGCACCATCCTCGAGGAGGCCGTCGTTCTTCTGGGTTATCCCATCCAGCTCGCCTTCTCCATCGGGCTCGCCATCTGCCCCGACGACGGCGAAGACCCCCTTGCTCTCTGGAGCGGCGCCGAAGGTGTACTCCGCCGCTCGCAGCAATCCGGCGGCGGCCGCACCGCCTGGCTCTCCCACGAGTCACAGGACGACGCGCAGGAGCAGATCGCCATCGAGGCCTGCCTGCACATGCGCATGGAAGAAGCCGGCTTCCGCCTGGTCTATCAGCCGGTCTACGATTTCACCGGCCGCGTGCGCGGCGTGGAGGCGCTCCTCCGCCTCGATCATCCCGTATACGGCGCGGTCAGCCCTTCCAAGGTGATTCCTATCGCCGAGGAAACGGGCCTCATCGTCCCCCTCGGCATGTGGGTCATCGAAGAAGTCTGCCGTCAGATTCGCGCCTGGATCGACGAGCGGGACATGCGCGTGGTGCCCGTCGCGATCAACGTTTCAGCGCTGCAGCTCATGCATGTCGACTTTGCCGACCGGTTGATGGATCTGGTCCGCCGCTACTCCATCAATCCACGGTGGATTCACCTGGAGCTGACCGAATCTGCTGCCATGCGCAATCTGAACGAAGTCTCCGGGCAGATGACCCGCCTCGCCGGCCTGGGCTTCTCCTTTTTCATGGACGACTTCGGCACCGGCCACTCCTCACTGGGCCGCCTGCACCAGTTGCCGCTCTCCGTACTCAAGATTGACCGCTCCTTCATCGAGCAGCTGTGCGCGCCCAGCGGCATGTACACAACCCTGACCATCGTCCAGGCCATTGTGTCCATGGCCCACGCGCTGCACCAGCAGGTGGTGGCCGAGGGCGTGGAAACCGAAGCGCAACTCGCATGCCTCTGCGCCCTTGAGTGCGACCTGATCCAGGGTTTCCACTTGTCGCGTCCGATTCCGCCCGACGATGTTCCCGCGATCGCCGCGCGGAAGCACCCGGCATTCGCGAACCTGTCCTCTGCGCTCTGTCCCTCGCCGCTGCTCGCCGATCCCGCTGAGACTGTGGCCGCGGACTGAGATCTTCTACGGTCCTGCCGGTTCCACCTCGATATAGTCCAACGCGGCTGGATCCCGTCCCTCCGGCGTTCCTTCCACGCGTAGCACGTCGCCGGCTTTCAGCTCGATCGCCGGGGTCGTGAACCGAGTGGAGTTGTCCCCGTTCGGCCGCAACGACGGCAACTGCGCATCCGCCTCCCACGCCGACTCCGCATGCCCATTCACGCTGAACGTGAACCGCGCATCGCCGCTCTGCAAGTCGAAATACTGGATTGCCACACGGTAGCTCCCTGGCTTTCCCGTATAACTCCATTCCGCAATGCAGGATGCCTGCGCCGCTCCGCCAGCCGGCACCGGACAAGCCACGGCCTTGCCACCTGACGCATCCTCCCACGGCTTCACATCGATCACCTGGTAGCCGGTCAGCCGGGCCGATTCCGCCTCCAGCCGCCCCGGATAATTCCCGGCGCGCCCGTTCGCGTCGGGAACCCCGCTCAGCTTCAGGAAGTACTGCACAATCGCGTCGCGCCAAACCATGGCGTGCCCCGCCTGGTACTGGAGTCGCGCCGCCTCGTCGTCGAACAGCTTCGCATCGATGCGTCCCTTCAGCGTCGCCCACTCGCGTCGCAGCTCCGCCGCTTCGTCCGCGCCCGCGTAGTGGCTGTCGTAGATGTACTGGATGACCGTCTTCCCGTCCTGAAGCTTCCACGTGTACGGCACGTGATGGAAGAACACAAGCAGGTTGTCCGGCGTGGCGTGCGGATCCTCATACACCTTCGCCACCTCAGGTGAGTACTGGCCCGCGAACCCCGTTCCCGTCGCTACCGTGCGGTCTATGCCCACGCCGTCATGATCCGCGCGGTGCCACTGGCCCCATCCGTTGTTCTCGCTCGACTCGATATTCGGCCCATAGTGGCTGCCGGTAATGTCGGTCAGCGTCTGCATCCCCAACGGCCCGGTGTAGTCCACATAGGCGGGCCAGCTCTGCATCAGCATCTTCGTCACCGTTCTAACCACCAGCGGGTCTGTGCCGAATGTCTGGTGAGCCCACTCCTTCGCAATCTGCTCTGCTGTCAGGTTCGGATCCCACGCGAGGCGACCGAATGCGTAGAGATTAGCGAGCGCCAGCGGCGACCCCATCCACGCCTGCTGCCCTACGCCGGCCACGCCGATCATGCCGCCCAATGTCCGGTCAAAGCTTTTGCCGGCAAGGATCTCTTTCACCGGCGTAGCCCGGTTCTCAGCCCGCAGATCGAAATCCAGCACACCCTGCCACATCGGCGCCATGTAAACAAGGTGACGCTGTTGGCCGAGATACTCCTGCGTGATCTGGACTTCCATCGCCTGGTTGGTCTTTTCGAGGCCACTGAAGAGCGGCGACACCGGCTCCTGCGCCTGGAAGTCGATCGGACCTTCCTTGGTTTGCACAATCACGTTGGACGCAAACTTTCCATCCAGCGGATGAAAGATGTCGTAAGCCGCACGCGCCCGGTCTGCCTTGGGATCGTTCCAGTCCAGGTGATGGTTGTAGACAAACGCGCGGTAGAGCACGACGCCTCCGTGGGGCTTCAGCGCATTGGCCAGCAGGTTGGCCGCATCCGCCGGCGTGCGTCCGTAGCTGGCCGGTCCCGGCTGGCCTTCGGAATCCGCTTTCACGGTGAACCCGCCGAAGTCCGGGATGAGCGCGTAGATCGCGTCCACCTTGTCTTTCCACCACGCAATCACCGCCGGATCGAGCGGGTCGTAGGTCTTCAGGCCGCCGATTTTCTGCGGGCTGGCAATGTCCACGCTCAGCGATACGCGCACGCCGTACGGCCGCATGGTGTCGGCAATCCGCTTGATCCCGTTCAGCATCTCCGGCTCAAGGAACGGCGCGGCGTTGTTGACGTTGTTCAGATTGCAGCCGTTGATCCCGACCGACGCCAGCAGCCGCGCGTACTCATGCACCGGTGCAAGGTCCTCGCGCACATGGCCCGCGTCGAAGAAGATCGACCGGCCCGCGTAACCGCGCTCGATGGAGCCATCGGCATTATCCCACTCATCCACCCAGCGGATCGGCATGGCGGGCTGGCCGCGCATCCCCGGTAGAGTCTCAGAACCGGTCGCGACCGTCGGAGCCCGCAGAAGCGCAAACGCTCCGTAGAGAACGCCTCTCGGATCGGCTCCGACAACCAGGACCAGTTGGTCGGGCCCGACTTTCTGGTTGCCATAAAACCAGTAACCCTCAGGCGCGAGATCGTCTGGAATCGGAATTGAGGGAAACGCGTTGCGCATCTCCTCAACCGTCCCCACCACAGTCTGCCCTACCCACGCTTTACGCTCGATTTGCGTAAGGGAACGAAGGCTTCGATTCAGTTCGTCCACGGCCGAGCGCTCTTCAGCACTGTCCCCGAGCGCGCGGACGGAGGCGGGAAAGAACATGCGCACTGTTCGGGGTTGGTCGTACTTCAGCCATGCCTGATCCGCGGTCTGCGCCCACGCCATCGTCCCGCCCAGAAGGCCCAGCCCAAGCGCAACAACAAAACCGATTTTCTTCCGCATCGCCCGGCGCCTCCCGGCACAACGTCCCAGCCGCAATCACCGTTCTATCAGGCCGATCTGATATTTCAAGTATCCGGCCAGCTCTTTATGGCTTTGGCAGTTCCGCCGCTTCCCCGCTGCCCTGTGCGATACATCACTTCACCCCTCCCCCCGCTCTCGTACACTCGTTCTGCCCCATGGCAGCAATTGAGAAACATCAGGGCCGCGTGCTGGCCATCAACCCCGGTTCCACATCCACCAAGCTGGGCGTGTACCGCCGTGACGCCTGCGAGTGGGAAACCACCGCGCGCCACTCCGACGAGGAGCTTGAGCGCTTTCGCGGATTCTCCGCCTTCCAGCAGGCCGACTTCCGCGCGGAGGTCATTCGCCGGGCTTTGCATGAGGCCGGCTACGCGCCGGCCAAGTTCGCTGGGGTTGCGGGGCGCGGTGGACTGCTGCCGCCCATGGCCTGCGGCACCTGGATCGTGAATGACGCCATGATTGAAGAACTGCGCCTTGCACGCCGCGGCGAGCATGCTTCCAACCTCGGCGCGGTCCTCGCTGCCCGATTCGCGCGGTCCTCCGGCGTATCCGCGTATATCGTCGATCCCGTCACCGCCGACGAGTGGCAGGACTGCGCGCGATTCTCGGGCACGCCGCTCGTTGAGCGCTCCGCAATCGGCCACGTCCTGAACACCAAGGCCGTGGCGCGACGCTATGCCCGCGAGCAGGGGCGCAGCTACGAGTCGCTGCGTCTCGTCGTGGCCCACCTGGGGAGCGGAATCACCGTCTCCGCGCACCGCGACGGCCGCATGATCGACCAGAACACCCCGGAGGAAGGCCCCTTCGGACCGGACCGGACGGGGTGGCTGCCGGTTCGCCAGCTCGTCAAATTGTGTTTTGCGGACGCGTACAACGAGAAGCAGCTAGATCGCATGGTTTTCGGCGAGGGCGGCCTCTACGCCTACCTGGGCACACGCGATCTGGTTGAGGTAGAGCGGCGCATCGACTCCGGTGAGACGCTTGCAGCCGAGGTCTACGAAGCGATGATCTACAAGCTGGCCAAGGAGATCGGCGCCATGGTTGCGGTGCTGGAGGGCCGGGTGGATGCGCTGTTGCTCACCGGCGGAATGGCGAATTCCCGGCGTTTCATCGGCCTTCTGCGCGCTCGCGTGGAGTGGGTGGCGCCCATCGCCGTCTACCCCGGCGAGGACGAACTGCGCGCGCTGGCGGACGGCGTCTTCCGCGTCCTCGACGGCGAAGAGGAGCCCAAGGTATTCGCGGCCGCCAAACGGGAAGGGACACCGCGCGAGGCGCTGGTGATTGGGCTGGAGTAATTAAGGGGAACGAGAGACTTCAGCGCTTGCCGCGCCCGGCACCGGTCCTGACACCGGAATCGGTGAGGATCGCCACCAGCGAGAAAAGCATGGCCAGGTCCGTGCGGGCTTCGTGGAGGAAGCCCAGGATGCCATGGTGCTCCACGTTTTTCGGAACCGGGAACGGCCCGACCGCGTGGCCGAGCAGAATGGGCAGCTTGGTGCTGACCAGCGCAGTGACGATAACGCAGAGCAGAACGATGGCGGCATCCCCGGCATAAAGATTCAGCATTACCGCGGCGCCGCCGGCAATCTCCAGCGCGCCCACCAAAGGCGCAAGAACGTGCGGCCATGGCAGGCCGAGGTGCGCGAATCGCCCCGCGCCGAGCTCCCCGGGATAGAGAAACTTGAGGACGCCTTCGGTGATAAAGACGATGCCGACGATGATGCGGATGAGCAGCAGGGGAAGGTTCCGCGGCATGGAAATATTGTAACCGCCCTGCAATTAGAGGAGGCGCTCGATGCGCGACCGCAGCTTCAGCGGATCAGTGGATGGCGCGTGGCGGCTGACGATGCGGCCCTCGCGATCAACCAGGAATTTGGTGAAGTTCCATTGAATGCGGCCAAGCCCGAGCAGTCCCCGGCGCGCGCGCTTCAGCAACCGGAAAACCGGATCCGCGGAGGGGCCGTTGACGTCGATTTTCGCGAAGACCGGGAACGTTACCCCGTAATTGCGTTCGCAGAAGGCGCCAATCTCCGCATTTGAACCAGGCTCCTGGTGCCCGAACTGGTCGCAGGGGAAGCCGAGGACGACGAATCCGCGGTCTTTGTACTGCCGGTAGATCTGCTCAAGCGCCGCGTACTGCGGTGTGAAACCGCAGCGGCTGGCGGTATTGGCAATCAGCAGCCCCTTCCCCGCAAAGGTGGAAAGTTCGAGCCTCGAGCCGTCGAGCAGGGTGGCGCAGAGGCCGTAGAGCGGGGCTTGAATGGGGGCCAGAGGCAATCCTCCTGGGGAAAAGGATGTCATGTGAAGGGCTCGTGCGTCTAAGCGGCATGCAGCGCACAGCAGGAAAGAAACCAAACCATCGAGCCGGGCGAACCGTTTGCGTCCGGTAGACTGGGGCTGGCAGCTTTTTTTTCTGAAGTGCCCGGCGGACTGTTGGCGCGGGGAAGAGCCCGAACGCGGGAGAGAGGATCATGGCGCTCTTCGCGGCGGGTCTCGCCCAGTTTGGGCGGGAGGGCCGCAGTCCAATATAATCGACTTTTCCTCGAGGCAGAGCCGATCTTTCGAGAGCAGTGAGGGCGTGCATATTTTTCCCGTGAACTGTAACCATGGACCGCACCAGAACGATGTGCGCTCGCCGCAGGGTCATCCCACGGTGAAGAAGCTGCACAGGAATTCATCGCCCGCCGTCGGAAAGCTGATCCGAGCGGGACGCGCACTATTGTTGCTGGTCCTTGTGGCGACGTCAGTGGCCGCGCTCGCACAGCAGGCAAACACAGTCGTCGAGGTCCGCGTGATCGGGCAGCGGCGCATTCCCAAGGAGACCATCCTGGCCCGGCTGTTTACCCACGTCGGGGACCAGTACGATCCGGTCTCCATCGAGCGCGATTTCAACTCGCTGTGGAACACCGGCTACTTTGAGAACCTGCGTATCGAGCGCGAAGACACGGAGAAGGGCGTCATCCTGGACGTCTACGTCACTGAGAAGCCCACCATCCGCGAGATCAACTACAAAGGCTTGAACTCGTTTTCGGTCTCGGACGCCCTGGACCGGTTCAAGAAGGAAAAGGTGGGGCTGACCGTGGAAAGTCAGTTCGACCCCACGCGCATCAAGCACGCTGAAGCCGTACTGCGCGAGATGGAAGCCGAGCACGGCCACCAGTTCGCGACGATCAATACACAAGTAAAGACAATCCCGCCGGCCAGCGTACAGGTGAACTTCAACATCAAGGAAGGCCCCACGGTGAAGGTGGGCAATATCCACTTCACCGGGAACAAGCACGTGAGCTCGCTGCTGCTCCGGCGGTCCATGACCAACCTGAAGCCGATCGGCATTCCCTACTCCATCATCTTCGAGAATATCTTTGCCAAGACCTTCGACTCCTCGAAGCTGGAAGAGGACTCGGAGCGGGTGCGCCAGGCCTACCGCGACCGTGGTTACGCCAATGCCGCGGTGGAAGAGCCGCAGACCCAGATCCGCGACGAAGGCGGATTGAACTGGTTTACCTTCCGGCCACGCAGAGGCAAGCGGATCGACATCCTGATGCCGATTGAAGAGGGCGCTCGCTACCGGCTGGGCACGATCACGTTTACGGGGAACAAGGCGATCACCAACACCCGCGCGCTGCGGGCGCAGTTCAACGTCAAAGACGGCGACTGGTTCAACGCCACGGTGCTGGGCAAGGGCCTGGAAAATCTGAAGAAGGCCTACGGAGCACTGGGCTACATCAACTTCGCCGCCATCCCCAAACCGGTCTACGACGACCAGAAGCACGTGGTCTCGTTTGAAGTCGACATCGACGAGGGCAAGCAATTCTACGTGTCGCGCATTGAGTTCCAGGGCAACACCGTGACCCGCGACAAGGTGGTCCGGCGCGAACTGCTCCTCGAAGAAGGCCAGGTCTACAACTCGCAGTTGTGGGAGTACTCGCTGCTCAGGCTCAACCAGCTTGAGTATTTCGAGCCGCTGCGCGTCGAGCAGGATTCGGAAGCGCACCAGGATGCGGAAGCGGGCACCGTCGACCTGCTGCTGAAGGTGAGGGAGAAAGGCAAGAACTCCATCGGCCTGAACGGCGGCCTCAGCGGGCTCTCCGGCGCGTTCCTTGGCGTCAACTACCAGACCAACAACTTCCTGGGCCTGGGTGAGACGCTGAGCCTGCAAGCCAACCTCGGCAGCGTGGGGCGGCAGTTCACCTTCGGATTCTCCCAGCCCTACGTGCACAACCGGCCGCTCAACTTCGGCTTCCAGATTTTCAACTCGAAACAGGACTACAACGCGGCTAAGAACTACCAGGCCACAACCGGCCAGTCCGCGAATCTGTCGGCAGCGCAGCAGTCGCTGACCCAGAACTATAACCAGGCCTCCACGGGACTCAACTTCAGCCTGAGCTATCCTCTCAAGCGGCACACCTTCCAGCGGCTCGGGTTCACGTACTCGCTGCAGCGTTCCTCCATCAGCGCGTTTTCCACCGCTTCCCAGACGTTCTTCCAGACCATTGCGTTCCGCTCGGGCATTCAGGGATCGAATTCGCTGACGGGCATCGTCAACAGCTCGGCGTCGTTCACCTATGTCTATAACACGGTCAACAACCCGCTGCGCCCGCGCACGGGCAAGGAATACACCGCGGTCTTCCAGTTCTCGGGCATCGGCGGCAACCTGCGCTATATCTCTCCATTCTTGGCCTACAAGAGCTACCGGTCGATGCGCTACTTCCGTCCGAATCCGGCCGGGCACAATGTTCTGGCGCTGCGCGCGCAGCTCGGCTATATCCAGGGCTTCGGCGGAGACGTGGCGCCGCCCAACAGCCGCTTCTATGCCGGCGGCGAACAGGAAATCCGCGGCTTCGACGTCCGCGGCGCCACGCCGTACGGCTACGTGCCCAACCGCGCCACCGTCCAATTGACCAATCCGGATGGAAGCTGCGTACCCCGCGATCCCACCAATCCCCAGTTGAACCAGTGCATCGAGGTGCCCATCCCGGTATACGGCATTGCCTCCGTCGGCGGCGATACCACCTTTACCTCCAACGTGGAATATCGCATCCCCATCGCGGGCCCGGTTACGTTCTCCCTCTTCGACGATTTCGGCCTGGACATGGCGCTGAACAAGGGACAGCTCGAGCAGAGCCCGGAGGGATTTGCCACCCTGACCGCGCCGCTCTATGGCTGCCCGGTGTACAACAACGGCGCATGCCAGGGCGGGATTCCCGGATCGCTGGTGGGCTTCCAGAAGAACATCCGGCCCGTGGCCGGCACCAATGTCGTGCCGCGCATGTCTCTGGGCGGAGAGCTTTCCGTTATCATGCCGGTCATCAACGCGCCGTTCCGGTTGTATTACGCGTGGAACCCGCTCCGTCTCTATGAGACGCCGTACTGCAACGAGAGCAAGAGCGGCTCGCGCAACCAGAGCTGCTCCGCCCAACTCATCACGCGCGATCTCTTCCCGCCCGGCGGAGCCGGCGATTATACGTACCAGGAGTCCCTCCAGGGCTACGGAGCGCTCAACCTGTTCCGCGAGCCGAGAAAGACATTCCGGCTGACGGTATCCACGACGTTCTAAAAAACAATGACCAGGAAAACGAGGGAACAAGGGCCGCTCGATGAGAGCGGCCTTTCTCTTTGTCTGTGGTTGCTTGTTCACCCGGTCCCTTGGCCCACATTCCCTGCTCCTCCCGTTTGACGCTTGCTGGGGCCGCACCTATAATCAGGTAGTTCCTGCCGACTGAGCGTTTGTGTCTTTTCCTGCCTGTAGCGTCCGGTGCACAGCCCGAAACAAGAGAGAGAGACCGAAACTGAGGCAGAGCGCGAGTGGAATTGCGCGAGTGGCGGAACATGACAAGGAGTTTTCGAATCGCATGAAGCGTGTTGCAGCAATCACCGCCATTCTGGCCCTGGGGACGACCCTGGGCGCCGCAGCTCAAACCGCCGCTCCTACCGCCGCCGGTTCCACGCAGGCCCCCAAGGTAGCCGTGATCGAGTTCCAGGCGGTGGTGACCTCGACCAATGAGTTTCAACGGGACTTCGCCGACCTGCAGAAAAAGTTTGAACCACAGCGCTCCCAGCTCAAGTCGCTGAGCGACGAAGTGGATGCCCTGACCAAGCAGCTCCAGGCGACGGGGACCACCCTGAGCGACACCGATCGCGCAACCAAGGCGCGTCAGATCGACGAAAAGAAGAAGCAGGCCCAGCGGGTCGCCGAGGATGCCCAGAACGACTACTCGCAGGCAATGCAGGACACCTTCGGCAAGGTGGCGGCCAAGGTGGACGAAGTGCTGCTCGCTTATTCCAAGGACCAGGGCTTCACCATGGTGATCGACGCCACAGAGCAGCAGCAGCAGGCCCCTGTGGTGCTCTACCATGCTGAATCAACTGACATCTCCAAGGCGATCGTAGATGCCTACAACACCAAGTCGGGTGTACCCGCGCCGCCTCCGGAAGCGCCGTCCGCGCCCAAGCCCGCCGCGCCCAAGGCTCCGGGAATAAAGTAGGACAGAAAACACGAAAGCTACAGAAATGATCGACAGGGCCGCAGCGATGCGGCCCTTTTGCATTGGCGCGAACGCGCGTCATGGGCTCCGGTGAAAAAATGGCCTTTCGTCGGCAAGAGAGCGGAACTTGACGTCGCGGCGAATGCTAACTAAATTATTAGTTGAACGTCAGACAGAATGAAGGCGGGCAGAAACAGCCCTCCCCCAGGTTTTAAACGGCGATGCCTCCAAAACCCTCCAATACGCTGACCCAGGCCGAGCTCAGGCTCATGAAGGTGTTGTGGACACGCGGCGAATCGAGCGTGGCCGACATGGCAGCAGCATGCGCCGGCGATTCCCCGCTGGCCTACACATCGGTCCTCACCACCATCCGGATCCTGGAGCAGAAAGGGTACGTGGCTCACCGGCAAGAGGCGCGAGCGTTCCTGTATAGCGCGAGCGTCGCCGAGCGCGAGGCGAGCCGCAGCGAAGTGCAGCATATTCTCGGACGGTTCTTCGGCAACTCACGGGAAAAACTGGTGTTAAGCCTCTTGGGCGATGACAGTATCAGCCCCGAAGAATTGCGGCGGCTGAAAGAGGCGATCGCCGCGGTTTCAGATGAGGCGGAAGGGGCAGTGGAGGCCGGCCAATGATGGACTTTGCTCCCATGCTGACAAGCTTGTCGGGCGGTGCAGCGAGTGCGCTGATTGCGGCCATTTGGCAAGGCGCGTTGCTGGCAGCCCTGGTCTGGGTGGTACTGCGCCTGTTGCCGGGGCTGAGCGCGGCGGCGCGCTCGGTGGTCTGGCTCAATGTCTTTGTTTTGATGGCTTTGTTGCATTTGATTCCCCTGTTTGCCGGCGCACAGGAAGCCGGACAGGCTGCGGCGGAGCACCAGGTGAGGCTGGATCCACGCTGGAGCCTGCTGATTGCGTCGGCCTGGCTGGTGCTCTCCGTGCTCAGGGCAGGTCTGCTTGTGACGGGCGCGTTTCACCTGCGTCGTCTGCGCCGGCGTGCCAAGCCAACAGACTTGAGTCCTGAGTTGGCGGCATTGCTCGAGCATCACGGGCGTCTGGTCCAGCTTTGCACCTCGGATGAGGTGGCCCGGCCGAGCGTGCTTGGCTTCTTCCGTCCTCGGATTCTGATCCCTCCGGGCGTTTTAGAACGGCTGACTCCGGCCGAGCTCAGGCAGGTGATTCTGCACGAGATGGAGCACCTCCGGCGCGGCGACGACTGGACCAATCTGATCCAGAAGATGGCGTTAGTGCTCTTTCCCCTCAACCCGGCGTTGGCCTGGGTGGAGCGGCGGTTGTGCGCCGAGCGCGAACTGGCCTGCGATGACCGCGTGCTGCGCGCGGGCTCGGGAAGGAAGGCTTACGCCCTCTGCCTGGCCCATCTGGCAGAGTATTCGCTGGTGCGCCGGGGCTTTGGGCTTGTGCTGGGCGCATGGGAGCGCCGCCCTGAACTGGTGCGGCGCGTACAGCGGATCCTGCGCGAGCCGATCGGCACAATGGGACGAAAGGCTGCTCTGGCAGCCACCGGTGGTGTGGTGGCGGGGGCGCTGGGTTGTGCGCTCGGTCTTGCCCACGCCCCTGAAATGGTTAGCTTTGCGCCTCCCCAACTGACGCGGGCGCAGATGGCGGCATCGCTGGATGTGGCGCAAGTGGGCCGGGCCTTGGGCGGCACGCCGCGGATGGTCAAAGCGGAGTTGCCGGCGGCAGCAGCAAGGGAGATCCCAGTCGCGATGGCCCATCAGGCGAGCTCACATCCGGTGCGGCCGGCATTGATGCGGCGGCGGGCGCATCCGGCGCCTCCCGCCAGCAGGCTCGCAAACCTGAGAACGCCGCCGCAATCGAGGACGCTGCTGGTGATGACGCAGTGGACCGACGTGAATGAGCGGGCTCACTTGGTGGTAGCGTTCGCCCAGGCGCCTGACGCTGCGGCGCCTGATTTGACGCCTGTGGGCGGCGCCAATCAATCCCCTGCCGCAGTTCATCCCAGCTATGCGATTCGGGCCACGTACGCGGTGGTCAGGACACCTCTAGGCTGGTTGGTCATCCAGATTTAGCAGACGAGTGAATGCGGCGACGCCGCATTTGAGATCCAGGAACAACAGAATCAATCATCGGGAGAAAACAAAACATGTCACAAACAACTAATCATTTAGTAGGAATGACGAAGAAGCTGTCGGTCCCTGCGGCTGTGGTGGCCGCATTCGCGCTCGGCGCCGCCGTGTTTGTCGGCCACGGGCGCGTGGCAGCGGCCTCCAACACGCCGCTCGACGATAACAGCGTCTCGGCGTTGATGAACCTGGACCACGCCATGGAAGCGGTGGCGGCGAAGGTTACACCATCGGTGGTCAACGTTGCCGTCACGGCGCGCGCCAACGGCGATGAGATGGCCCAGAACGGCGGCGGGCAGCAATTGCAACTGCCTCCGGGCATGCAGCAGTTCTTCGGACCAAATTTCCCGCAAGGACAGCAGCCGCAGCAACAGCCCATCGAGCACGGAGTCGGCTCCGGCGTCATCATCTCGCCAGACGGCTACATCGTGACGAACAACCACGTGGTGGACGGCGCCATGCAGATCAAGGTGACGCTGCACGACCGGCGGGTGTTCTCCGCAAAGGTCGTCGGCACCGACAAACTGACCGACCTCGCGGTGCTGAAAATCAACGCCAGCGACCTGTCGGCGATCAGTTGGGGCGACTCCGCGGCGCTTGAGCCCGGCCAGACGGTGCTGGCATTCGGCAGCCCTTTCGGCTACTTCCAGTTCTCGGTCACGCGCGGCATTGTGAGCGCGGTGAACCGCGGCAATCCCTACTCTAATGACGCCCGGAAGCCCGGCGGATACATCCAGACCGACGCCGCCATCAACCCTGGCAACTCGGGCGGACCGCTGGTGGATGCGCGCGGCCAGGTGGTCGGCATCAACACGTTCATCATCAGCGACTCGGGCTCGTTTGCAGGCGCAGGCTTTGCCATCCCGGCGCAGATTGTGCGCACCACGGCCGACCAGATCGTGAAGCACGGCAAGGTGGAGCACGGCTATCTTGGCGTCAACATCAACCCCGTTACGCCTCAAAACGCGCAGTTCTTCGGCTTGAAGGATGCTTCGGGCGCCATTGTGTCCCAGGTGCATCCGGATACGCCTGCCAGCCGCGCCGGGCTGAAACAAGGCGACGTGATCACCGCTGTGAACGGGCAGAAGGTGACCGACAACAGCGGCCTGCAGATCGCGATCACTGAGATGACACCGGGCACGGCGGTCAAACTGGGAGTGGTGCGTGACGGCAAGCCCACGACGCTGGACCTGACCGTGGGCCAATACAACGCCAGCGGCGAGCAAGCCTCCAATGAGAACGGAAACGGCGGCCAGAAAGGCCGGATCGGAGTGGCAGTGGGCAATCTGGACGATAACGCCCGCCAGCAGTTCAACGTGCCGGACCAGGTACGCGGAGCAGTGGTGCAGCAGGTAAAGCCGGGAAGCCCCGCCGATGACGCCGGTGTCCAGCCCGGCGACGTGATCGAAGAGATCGACCGCAAGGGTGTCGCTTCAGCCAGCCAGTTCGCCGACGCTGTTCGCAACACTCCTGCCGACAAGGACATTCTGCTCCTGGTGTGGTCGCACGGCAATGCCAGCTACGTGACGATCCACCCGGACGAGAGCGTGGGCCAGGTCCAGTAAATACACTGCCACGCTCGGCGGCGGGCTTCCGGACGATTCCTCCGTCCGGAAGCCCACTTCTTTTGGCAGCGATAGACTAGCCGCATGTCTGTGAACAAAGCCGGAAGTATCGTGTGGCTGCTGCTTGCCTGCGGCGCTCTTTCCGTGTTTTTTCGCTTGAGCTTTTCACCGGTCGAACTGGCACAGACAACCCAATCGGCGGAGAAGGCCGATTCCATTCTCATTCTCAAGAAGGACCACGTTCTGGAGTTGCTCGCCGGTGGCCACGTTATTCGCTCCTACAAGGTGGCGCTTGGCTCGGGCGGACTGACGCCCAAAGACCGCCAGGGCGATGGGCGCACGCCAGAGGGCCACTATGTTATCGACAGCCGCAACGAGCACTCGGCATATTACAAGTCATTGCACGTCTCCTATCCCAATGCCGAGGATCGACGGCGCGCCACGCGGCTGGGCGTTTCGCCGGGCGGCGACATCATGATTCACGGCTTGCCGAACGGCAAGGGATGGATTGGATCCGCACACCGTCTCTACGACTGGACGCTTGGCTGCGTCGCCGTCACCGACGACGAAATGGACGAAATCTGGAAGCTCGTTTCTGTGGGCACGCCTGTGGAGATCCGTCCCTGACAACGTGTTTTCCGTCATCACATCACGGTCTGCGAGAATTGAAGACGGATGCTTTCGCTGAAAAATGCCGGAAAGCGGTTCGGGCCGCGCATTCTCTTCCTTGAAGCCAACTGGCTGATCCGCAGCAACGAGAAGACCGCGCTGGTGGGCGCCAACGGCACCGGCAAATCGACCCTGATGAAGGTGCTGACTGGCCTGGAGACGCTGGACTACGGCGGCGTGGAGCAGACCCGCGGCATGAGCATCGGCTACCTGCCGCAGGAGGGACTGCGGCTGGAAGGCCGCACGGTCTTCGAGGAGTGCCTGACGGTCTTCGACGAGATCCGCGCCATCGAGGGCGAGCTGGAGCGGCTTGGCGGCCAACTGTCGGAGCTGGATCACGCCGGTTCCGAGTACGAATTCGCGGCGGAGCGCTTCTCGCTGCTGCAGGACCGCTTCCACGCGCTGAACGGCTACGCGCTGGACGCGCAGGTTGGCACTGTGCTCTTGGGCCTCGGTTTCGGAAAGGAAGATTGGGCGCGGGACACGGGCGAGTTCTCCGGCGGCTGGCAGATGCGCATTGCGCTGGCCAAGCTGCTGCTGGCCAAGCCTAACCTGCTGCTGCTGGACGAGCCCACGAATCATCTTGACCTGGAGACTCGCAACTGGCTGGAGGACTACCTCAAGAATTATCCGTTTGGCTATGTGCTGATTTCGCACGATCGCTATTTTCTCGATGTGACCGTCGATCGCACGGTGGAGATCTGGAACAAGCGGCTGACCATTTTCCAGGGCAACTACACGCGCTACCTGGCGCAGAAGGAGGATCGGCGCACGCAGCTTGAGGGCGCGTACCGCAACCAGAGGGAGCAGATCGGGCACCTGGAGGCGTTTATCGGCCGGTTCCGCTACCAGGCCACGAAGGCGAAACAAGTGCAGAGCCGGATCAAGGAACTGGAAAAGATCGAGCGCATCGAAATTCCCGAGGAAGAGGCTGTGATCCACTTCAGGTTTCCGCAGCCGGCGCCATCGGGACGCACGGTGGTGGAAGCGGAGGGCCTGGCGAAGAGTTACGGCGAGAAGAAAGTGCTGGAGAGTGTGCACTTCAGGATCGAGCGCGGCGACCGCGTGGCGCTGGTGGGCGTGAACGGCGCGGGCAAGTCTACGCTGATCAAGCTGATGACCGGCGTTGAGGCGCCGACTGCGGGCACGGTAAAGCTGGGGCACAACGTGATGGCGGAATATTTTGCGCAGGACCAGTACAAGGTGCTGGATGCGGAGGCGCGCATGCTGGACGACATGAGCCGCGCCGCGCTGAAGGTGCCGGAGAACGAGTTGCGGTCGCTGCTGGGATGCTTTCTGTTCTCCGGCGACGATGTGTTCAAGCCGCTGGGCGTGCTCTCGGGCGGCGAGCGCAACCGCTATGCGCTGGCGCGGATCCTGGTGTCGCCTTCGAACTTCCTGCTGCTGGACGAACCCACAAACCACCTGGACATGCGCGCCAAGGACGTGCTGCTGGAGGCGCTCGCGGCGTTTTCAGGCACGGCGATTTTTGTTTCGCACGACCGCTATTTCATCGATCGCCTGGCTACGCGCGTGCTTGAGATCGAGAACGGCACGGCGACGATGTACGAAGGGGACTACGAAGACTACCTGCGGCGGAAGGAGGCGCTGACGGCAGGAGCCGTTTCCGCAGCGCCCGCGCCCGCGACGACGGCGAAGGAAAAGCCCGTGGAGATGGGCACAACCATCGTCATCGAAGGAGGGCCTGAGCCGGTAAGGTCGCGACGGCTGAACCCCATGAAGCAGAAGCAGATGGAGGATCGCTGCGTGTTCCTGGAGGAGGAAGTCCCGCGGGTGGAAGCGGCGCTGGCGCATACGGAGCAGCAGTTGGGGGTTTACGTGTCAGCGGCGGAGACGCAGCGGCTGACCGCGCTGGCCGAGGAACTGCGCGGGCAACTTGCCATTCTGACCAGTGAATGGGAAGAGCTGATGATGCAGATCGAAGGCGCTTAGGTGATTGAGGCCGACTCCGAGGGGACGGATTTACGGTTCTTTGGTTGAGCTGGAGCTTCAGTGATGGTACCGCATTACGGTAAATATTATTATGTGGTACGAATTTCGAGCTTGCTTTTCATGTAAATTATTGATTTCGTTGGGTTGTCGTTCTGTATGTCCCGCATTGTGAAACTATGCCCAGGGGGTGGGGGGTACCGGGGGGTACCCCTATTCCCTTAAGCGGAAAGGCCGGATTCGCTTGCGCGAATCCGGCCCTGCTCCTCTTTTATAGCACCGCCATGGATCCCATGCAACGTTCTTTTGGGTGTGCGCTTGCGGGGGGCTTGCTGGACGCGAAAAGCCGCAGGGGTTAAAAGCCCGGGTTCTTTGTTTGAGCTTCTTCGGCGGGACTGAAGTCCCGCCCTTGTATGTTGCGGGATGAGGCGTGAGGATTGGTTCACGCTTTGGCGGAGAGGCCGTTCCCACCCGAGGCCAGCGCGAGCTGAGCCTGCGCGTAAGATCGGCCGCCGTCCCTCTCTTTGTACGCCGTGGGCGGAGGCGGTCGAGCATCGGGTATCTCCCTGGGGATGGAATGCGGATGGGCGCCAGATTAAGAGTGGCCATGGGTTCCGCAGCGAGTGGAGCGCGCGGCCCAGAAGTTGAGCGCGACGGCCATCGAAATCAGACCGAAGCGGAGGCCGTTGTATAGAGCGTAATGATAATGCGAGAAATCCGTGGCCCACAAGGAAATGGAAATGCCGGTGAATAGACAGAAATTTCCCGCTGCCAGGGTGCGGCGCGAGCGGGCGTCGAGACGGTTATGAAGACACATATTGGCTCCTTAAGGAATCAGTCGTGCGCGCGGTACCAGAAAAAGAGGCCCATCTTGAGGACCAGGAAGACCATTATGACCGCGAAGAGCCCCCAGTCCCAGATTCCGTACCGAAAGAAGCGGTATTTGAGCAGAGCAATGGCGACAAGGGCCGCCACGATGCCGGCAAAGCTGGAGGCGCGGCGGCGGTGATCGAGGAAGCGTTCGTCGACAAGCGGGCCGAGGAACGGAATGCGGGCGAGAGGATGGGTCACGGCAGGGTCTCCAAATGAAAGATATTGTCAGTGGGGCAGGCGAAGATGCGCGCGAAGATCAGCGCCAGCTCAAGAGACGGCACGTAGCGGTCGCGTTCGATGGAGATGATGCTCTGGCGGGAAACGCCGGCGGTCATGGCAAGCTGCTCCTGGGTCCATTCGCGCTCCAGGCGCAGGACCTTGACCTTGTTTGCGATGCGGTATTGAGGCGGCCCGCTCATGTAAAGCTGACTTTACTGGAAAGACCAGATAATGTCAAGCGCGCTGTACATTGGATTATTTGCGGATGACGTTTTCATGACGATTTATCGGTAGGCGGAACCGGGCGGGAATTGTCTGCATCACAACATAAGTAGTTTTCTCTGGCGCCTCGCATCCCCTGGCTGTTCGGGCCACGATAAGCCCCAGGGGACCTGGCAAAACCCATTCACTCGTTGAACTTCAGCCTGGTTCATTTCCCCATAGAAGGAAGATTCCTATGCTGGGCCATGGAAAGCTCTGCCGTTATGAATTGCACCATCCGATGTCTCTGAGCGACGTGTTTGCGGCGCTGTTTCGCCCGAAGCCGAAGAAGGCGCAGCCTGTGAGCGCGCTGCTCGGCCTGGGGCAAAGGCCGGAACCGGAAGGGGCCGAACCCGCCGTTCCGGAACAGACGAACGAGAGCCGCGAGGCGGTTGAAACGGTGAGCGCGACCTGAAAGCACGGAGGCTCGATTAGCGGGCTTTTGGGAAGCGCGCGAGAGCCTGCGGAATCGCAGCGGAGAACCCCGGGGGCTAAAAGCCCAAGTCCTTTGTTGGGGCGGCTGGCGGCACGACTAAGGTCGTGCCCTGACACGTCTCTGCTCTTTCCCGTCGCGAAGCAAGCGCGCGCGGAGCCACTTGCGCAGCTGCGTCCAATCCTTCTCCGTCTGGTCGGCATAGCAGGTACCGAAGTCCGCGAGCGCCTCGGCAAAGCTGTCGCCACTGCCGATGTAGCCCGCCAGAGTGAGCGGGTCGCCGGAGCGGGCGTGGCTGCGCGCCAGCAGTTCTCCGCAGACCTCGGCAAACGCCAACAGCCCCTTGCCTGCCAGGTCCTCGAGCTCGATGGATCCCTTGTGGTCGTTGAGCTGGCGAACCAGGAAGTCGCGCCCGGCGATTTGTGTCCAGCCGAGGAACGGATCGGACTGCACCTGCATGGCGCGCTGGCCCTCCGCCACGCGCTGGCCGTTGTGGTGGGGCGAGTGCGCTTCAGGCAGATACGGCGCATAGCCAGAAGCGGGCTCTTCTTTGATCTGGAGGAAGAGCGGATCGCCCGGCCCATTGCCTTCGAAGTAGATGCAGTAGTCACGCAGCCCCACTGAGCCGGTGCCCACCACCTTGAACGCCACGTCCACCGGCCTATACATCGCGAGCAGGTGCTGTCGCTGCGGCTCCAGCATTTGCCGGTACGGTGCCAGCCCCGCCAGCACCTCGGTGGCCTGGCGCCCGGTGACGCGGGTCAAGTTTGGCTTCTCTTCCTTGAACCGCCGCGCGCCGTTCTCGCCTGCCGGCTCGGTGAGCCGCTCCAGCGTGTGCAGCGGCGTGGAGCGCTCCGCCTTCAGCAGCGCGTCGTGGATAGGCTCGACGGATCCGATGCGATGCACCTGGAAGCGGGACGCCTCGATGGTGGGCATCCTGGCCAGGATGCGCATCAGCGCTGAATAGCGGCTGATGCAGAGCTGCGCGGCCTCGCGCGCGGCACCGTTCTTGTGTCCGGACTCGCGGCCCGCGAGCACCAGCGATGCAGTCATGCGCTTCAGGTCCCACTCGAAGGGCCCGCGGATGGTCTCGTCGAAGTCATTGATGTCGAAGACCAGGCGGCCATCGGGGGCGGCAAATGCGCCCAGGTTGCGCACGTGCGCGTCGCCGCAGATCTGGGTGAGGATGCCGGTATTGGGCAGCATGCTCAGGTCGGCAGCCAACACCGGTACGGCGCCGCGGAAATATCCGAACGGCGATTCCGCCATGAGTTGCCACTTTAGCTTGACCAGCGGCGCCACGCGCCCGCGAGCCGCGTGTTGCAACAGCTCGATGGCCGGCGTGGGCCGCGTCCTGGGCTTCAGCTCGCAATGATGCTGCCGGCCCACTTGCTTGCGCCGCGCCTGGCCCAGCTTGCGGCGTTCTTCGGGAGTTGCCCAGTGCATGGGGGGAACATACACCGGCGCGCCGGGTTACGCAAAATCAGGGCACAGGTGGAAGGTGGCAGGTGTCGGGGCATGAGGCATCTCATCTAGACTGGAACCATTCATGAGCGCCGCTTCGGCCGACGCACGGCCGCTTCCCCTTTCCGCGCCGCATGCCGCCTGGAAGCCCAGGCGCAATCCCTGGCTCATTGCCATTACGGTCACGCTGGCCACGTTTATGGAGGTGCTGGACACCTCGATCGCCAACGTGGCGCTGCCGCACATTGCCGGTGGTCTGGGCGCGAGCGAGGACGAAGCCACGTGGGTGCTGACCAGCTACCTGGTGGCCAACGCAGTGATCCTGCCGGCTTCTGCGTACCTGACCACGTTTATCGGGCGCAAGCGCCTTTACATGATCTGCGTGATGCTGTTCGGCATCAGCTCGGCGCTCTGCGGACTGGCGCCATCGCTGCCGCTGCTCATTCTCTTCCGCGTCATTCAGGGAATGGGGGGCGGAGGACTGCAGCCCAGCGAGCAGGCGATCCTGGCGGATACGTTTCCGCCGGAAAAGCGCGGTCAGGCTTTCGCGCTGTACGGATTCGCGGTGGTGGTGGCGCCGGCCATCGGGCCGACGCTGGGAGGCTGGATCACCGACAACTGGAGCTGGCGCTGGTGCTTTTACATCAATGTGCCCATCGCCATTTTCTCGCTCTTCCTCACCAATCGCATCGTGGAGGATCCGCCGCATATCCAGGAGCAGGTGAAGGAGGCGCGGAAGCGGGGCCTGAACCTGGATTTCCTGGGCTTCGGTTTGCTGGCGGTCGGCTTCGGGTCGCTTGAGTTTGTGATGGACAAGGGCCAGGAGAACGACTGGTTCGGATCGAGCATGATCACCACGTTCGCGGTGATCGCGGTTCTCTCGCTGGCCACGCTGTTCTTCTGGGAGATGGCGCAGATACGGCGCAATCACCGGCCCATCCTGGACCTGACGCTGTTCCGCAATCGCAATTTTGCGGTGTCGTTCACGCTGATGTTCGCGCTGGGCGTGGTGCTGTTCGCCACCACGGTTATGATTCCGCAGTTTGTGCAGACGCTGCTGGGATACACGGCGGAACAGGCGGGCCTCGTCATCTCGCCGGGTGGCGTGGCGGTCTTGCTCATGATGCCCATCGTCGGCTTCCTGGTATCGCGCGTCGATCCTCGATGGATGATCATTTACGGCTTCGCCATGTGCTCGGCCGCCTTGTTCACCATGCTCACGCTGGACCTGCAGGTGAGCTATTCCTATATTGCGTGGCTGCGTGTGTTTCAGGCTGCAGGGCTGGCGTTCCTGTTTATCCCCATCAACACGCTTTCCTACAACGGCATTCCCATGACGAAGAACAACGACGTCAGCGGGCTCACTAACCTGGCGCGCAATATCGGCGGCAGCGTGGGCACGGCGTTCTTTGTCACCATGCTGGCGCGGCGATCGCAGTTCCACCAGAGCCGGCTGGGATCGGTGTTTACGACCAGCAACTCGACACTTCAAGGCATTCTGGACAGCATGGGCCGGTACCTGATGCACGGCGGACGCGCGGCGACGCTCTCGCAGGGTAAGGCTCTTGCGCAGGGCAATCTGTATGGCCAACTGGTGCGCCAGAGCACCATGCTGGGCTACCTGGATGTGATCAAGATCCTGGCGCTCATCATGCTGTCGCTCATCCCGCTGGTGTTTCTGATGAAGCGACCGCCGAAAGGTGGAGGGCCGCCGGGGCACTGACAACTCGTCCTACGCTTGATTTAGACTGGCCGCAGGAACCCGTTCTCGTGCCTCAGCGCTCGCGGCAACAAATGTCTGGGTTCACCCTGGAGGAATGTTCGTGACGCGTGCCGCCGGCGCTTTTCTGTCCTCAATTCTCTTTGTTTCGGTTTCGGCTTCTGTTTCGGTTTCTGCACAATCCAATGGCATCCCGCTGACAGTGGAGCGGATCTTCGCGCATGAGCACATGGCCGGAGCGCCGCCGGAGGGCCTCACCTGGTCGCCCGATGGCAAACACCTGACCTACCTGGATGGCGGCGAACTGATCGATCTGGACCCTGCCAGCGGCCGGCCGCATGTGCTGGTGAGCCGCGCCAAGCTGGCCGCGCTGTCGGGTGTACGCGAGAACGAGCAGGATCGCGATCACCGCGACCGCTACAAGATGGCCAACTACATGTGGGCGCCCGATTCGCGCCATCTGCTCTTCGACTCCGGCGGCCACTTTTGGCTTTACGATCTGGGGAACGGGACCGGCCTGCAAATCGGTTTTACCGACACTGCGTCAGGGGACGATCCCAAGTTTTCGCCCAACGGCGAGAACATCACGTTCGTGCGCAACCACGGACTGAGCGAAGTGCGGCCGATGGATATCAGCCAGGCTGCGCCGTTCGCTCTATCGCCCGCGCCCAACCAGAACACGCTGAATGGCGAGGTCGACTGGGTCTACGAGGAAGAGCTTGATGTGAGGAGCAATTACTTCTGGTCTCCCGATTCGAAGAACGTGGCCTTCCTGCAGATGGATGAAGAGAACGTGTCGCAGTATCCCATTGCGGACTGGATTCCCACGCATTCCACCGTCGACTTGCAGCGCTATCCGCAGCCCGGCGATGCGAATCCAGGAGTGCGCATCGGCGTGGTCAGCGCCGGTTCCGGCCACACGTCGTGGGTGCGGCTGCCCAACCATCCGGGCGAGGAGTACGTTCCGCGTTTCGGCTGGGTCGATCGCCACACCGTGTGGGTGGAGACTCTATCCCGCGACCACAAGCAGCGCGACCTCTATTTTGTGGATGCCTCCAACAGCCAGTCGCGCCTGGTGCTGGAGGTGACCGACGACAAGTTTCTGGACGAGAACTACGACGTCGACGTGGAAGCGGGCGATATCGTCCTGACCGGCTGGAAGGACGGCCACAACCACATTTACCTGTATCGATACGACGCGGGTAATCCCATGGCCGCGTCCGGCTCTGCGGCTGAAGTCTCGCAGTTGACCAGCGGCGATTTTGATGTGGATGCGGTATCCCTGGTGGATGCGGCGCATCACGTGGTTTACTACACGTCGAACGAAGGCGATCCGCTGCAGCAACAGGTGTGGCAGGTGGCGTTCGACGGCAAGCGCAAGCAGTTGAGCGCGGGCCCCGGGTATCATGAGGCCAATTTTTCTCCCACCGGCCAGATCTTTGTGGATACCTGGTCCACGCGCATGGAGCCGGACCGCTTGAGCCTGTGCCAGACCGGCGGCAAGTGCACGCTGTTCTGGTCGAATGCCGGGCTGGGGCCTTACAAGCTGCGGACTCCCGAGCCGATGGAGGTGAAGGCCAAGGACGGCACCGCGCTTTACGCCACCCTCCTGATGCCCGCCAACGCAGCGGGCAAGGCCAGCGTGCCGGTGATCGTGAATCCTTATGGCGGCCCGGGGCCGCAAACCGTCCAGGACAAGTGGGACGATCGGCTGCTCTTCGACGAGCTGCTGGCGCAGCATGGATTCGCCGTTCTCCATGCCGACAATCGCGGGATGGGGCATCGCGGCCGCGCGTTCGCCCAGGCGGCCTGGCACAACTTCGGCCCGGTCCAGCTTGAAGACCAGCTCACCGTCCTCGACGCTGCACTGGCCGCGCATGCGGAGCTTGATCCGAACCGCCTGGGATGGTGGGGCTGGAGCTGGGGCGGCTCCTTCACCCTCTACGCCATGACGCACTCTCCGCGCTTCAAAGCCGGGGTGGCAGTTGCACCCGTCACCGATTGGCGCGATTATGATTCCATCTACACGGAGCGTTATCTCAGCCAGCCTTCGGACTTCCCCGATGGCTACAAGGACTTTTCGGTAGTCAACTCAGCCGCCGCCCTGAAAGGCCGCCTGCTCCTGGCGCATGGCACGGGCGACGACAACGTGCATATCGAGAACACGGTGCAGTTCATCCAGAAACTGATTGAGGCCGGCATTCCTTATGATCTGCAGCTTTATCCCCGCAAGACCCATTCCATCGCTGGACCGGACGTACGCATTCATTTATTCAGTCGCATTCTCAGCCATTTTGAGGAGAATCTGAAACCAGCGAGCGTACAGGAGAAATGACCAATCCGGATCAATCTGCTAGAGGTCGGGAGAAGATGACGGCGCAACTGCGCAGGCTGGAAGAGAGCTTGCTTGACCCGGCAGTGCGCCGCGACGAAGAGCGGCTCCGATTGATGCTGACGGACGATTTTCTGGAATTTGGTTCGTCAGGCCGCGTGTGGACGCGCAAAACCATCATCGAGCTCCTGGCCACGGAGAAGAACTTTTTTCCGCCGGCAATCGAGGACTTCGAGTGTTCGCTGATCTCTGACAAAGTGGCGCTGGTTACCTACCGCACCTTGCGCAGCGACAGCAAGACCGGCGAGCACCTGGAAAGCCTGCGCTGTTCCATCTGGACCCGCCAGGACGGCGAGTGGCGCATGCGGTTCCACCAGGGCACACGCCGAAGCTAGCACTTGCCTGCCAGTCAAAATTGCGTGAGACCGCGCCTGGCGCATCCCAGGATGAGCATTGAGCTTCAGCTCCCGAGAGCCGTTTCCTGGTGCGCTGGATCGCGCACTTGCCGACCTCTAAAAAGTCTCCCACCGCGCATCGTCCAAACCATCCCGCCCAGCCACGCCCAAGGGATCAGCGCATTGAGCCATGCCGGCGCTCCGCCATAGAGAACCAACATCAGCATCAGCCCGGCGCCGACCGCGCCGCACCACCACATCACCGGGCGTTCAGCCCGCAAAACCATCGCCATTGCGGCCAGCACCTCCAACATCGCCAGCATCCACCCGCCAATCTCAAACCCCTGCAATACCAGCGACCCCGGCCTGCGCCCCTCCGCGCGGTCGCGGACGCCGCGCAGGATCGCCTTGACCGCCACATGATCGGCAAACTCAGTGAATATGCCAAGCGCATGACCCCATGGATCGTCCAGATACCGCCAGCGGATGCGGCTGATCAGCCGCGTGTGTGAGCCGTCCACTGGAACCAGCGCCCAGATGAAGACACCGCTGTGCGGGGTGTCATGGCTCCGCCAAACCAGTGCGCGGTTGGGGTCGATGGTTCCGAACTGCAGGCTGGCGGCGACACTCAATGGCAGCGCGTCTCCTGCGCGTGGATGCTGTAATTCGGGTAGGATCGCCGTTGCGCTGCTCAGGCCCCGTCCTCCGCCGGGACTCTCGATCAGGTCATACCCGTAGAAGCCGGCTCGGCCGTAGCCCATCTGCACCAGCCATGGCCAGATCTGTTCCGGCCGCGCCTGGATGGTGATGGCGCGTGTCGCGTCGAACGCCGGGTGAGCCACAATACCGTCCTCCGGCAGGGCCATGCGCAACTCGTCTGTTGCCGCGCCCCAGTGCAGCTGGCTCGGCCGCACCGCAAGCCGGTAACCGGCTGCGAGCACCGCAACCGCTGCGCACACCAACGCCACGCGGAGCCAGGCCGGTATCGCCCGGAAGCCTGCACGCCGCTGTTCCGTGGAAGAGCCCATCGACGCACCACCTCGACCCAAGCGCGGTCAACCAAGTGAGTCCTCGTGCGGTTGGGGAGATGCGCAAAGGAGAATTTGTGACCTCACGGCCGAAGGCAAGTTTTGCTCTAAACTCTAGACCTCGTGCCGGGTAAAGATATCGTCCTTATCGCGTTGCGGACATTTGGCACAACCCAGGCAGCAGACCAGCAGAACCGCCACGCCGCCTGTTACCACAAGAGCCAGCAGGCTTCCGCTCGTCATCAGCCATCGGATTAAGCTACTCATAATCGGTTCTCGCTTCCGGCGGACCTATATTGACCCATACTCTTAGATGCGGGTGCGGGATTTCACGCAGTTTCCGCGCCCAGTTGTCCCCCGGGGAACCCGATGGGAGAAAGTCTAGCAGATGCCCGGCCATTCCAATTCGGATACCCCTGATTCTCTTGACGGGTCGAGTTCTAACTTAGTCGCGGTTCCGTATGGTGAAAATACCACGTCCGCGCCACACCTGAATACGTCCGAAACCCGCCTGAATTGGCTATTTGTCGACCTCAATTCCTACTTTGCCTCGGTGGAGCAACAGGACTGCCCTCAACTCCGCGGCAAGCCGGTCGCCGTGGTTCCCGCCATGGTGGACACAACTTGCTGCATCGCGGCGAGTTACGAGGCCAAGGCCTTCGGCGTGCGGACTGGAACCATCGTGGCGGAGGCCAGGCGGATGTGCCCGGAGCTCATTTTCGTGGAAGGCCGCCATGAGCTCTACGTCCAGTACCATCACAAAGTTGTTGAGGCGGTCGAAAGTTGCCTGCCGGTCAGCGCTGTTTGTTCTATCGACGAGATGGCCTGCCGCCTGATGGGACGCGAGCGCCCGCTGCTTGCCGCGCTCGAGCTTGCCCGCAAGGTCAAGGCCCGCATCCGTGAATCCGCCGGCGAAATGATGCGCAGCTCTGTCGGCCTGGCGACAAACCGCTACCTGGCCAAAGTGGCCAGCGACATGGAAAAACCCGACGGCCTGGTCGCCCTTACCCTCGACATTCTCCCTGAAGCCCTCTCTCGCCTTACGCTGCGCGACCTGCCCGGCGTGGGCGCCAAAACGGAAAAGCGCCTCAATGAGCGCGGAATCAAATCCATGCAGGATCTGCTCGCCCTGGATAGCGAGCGCTCGGGCCAGGTGTGGGGATCAGTCTGGGGCGAACGCCTCTTCCACTGGATCCGCGGCGAAGACTTTGAAATGTCGGAGACAGACCACCTAAAATCCATCAGCCATCAGCACGTGCTGGCACCGGAGCTGCGCAACCAGGAGAAAGCCTGGGCCGTCGCCCACAAGCTTCTGCACAAGGCAGCCATGCGCCTCCGCTCCAATCATCTATGGGCGTCTTCGGTCGGTCTCGCCGTCGGTCTTTCCGCTGGCCGCGACGGCGCCACGCCCGTACCCGTCAGCCGCTTCGGCATCCCCGCCAAAGGCTGGCACGGCGAGGTCCGCGTCACCGAGTGCCAGGACAATCAGACCCTCATCGCCGCGCTCAAACATCTATGGGATTCCCAACCCGGCGGCGCCGAGTTTCTCCATCCTTATTTCGTGGGTGTGCAGCTGGGCGGCCTCGTCCCCGAGCGCCTCCACACCCTCGGCCTCTTCGACGTACTGGAATCGGAAAAGAGCCGCGCCCGCCTTCAGGCCGCCATGGACGCAATCAACCGCAAGTACGGAACCGGCACGCTGGCTCCAGCCACCATGCTCGCAGCCTACAAGGCAGCGCCCACCCGCATCGCCTTCCACAGCATCCCCGAGCTGTTCTGAGGGCGAGCGGGTTAGCGGAGTTGGCGGTGTTAGCGGTGTTGGCTTCGGCCCGCTGCTTAACGCGCGGGCACAGGGACCGATGCTGGCTGGCCAAAGGCGCCCCTCAACTCCGCTAACACCGCTAACCCCGCTGCCAACGTCGAACTTTTTCCGTCAAAATCCGTACTCCCATGCATCCCTGACCGCGTTCCCCTGCGGAATTGAGAGTAGAAGCGAAACCCAAATGGCCCATGATTGGCAACCGGATTTCGAATCTCTGGTGAACGTGCATCAGGCCATGGTGTATTCGCTCGCGCTGCGTATGACCGGAGACCGCGGACTCGCCGAGGAGATTGCCCAGGACGTTTTCCTGGAGCTCGACCGGAACCTGCCGCGGATTGAAGGCCCGCAACACGCTTGCGCATGGCTGCGCCGGGTCACGATGAGCCGCTCCACCGATGCTCTTCGCCGTCGCCGCGTGCGCGGAATGGATCTCTGGGTGGAACTTGAGGAACGGCACGGATTGCCGGCGGAAGACCGCGCCTCGCCCCTGGCCGCGCGCCTGGAGCACCTGCTCATCGCGCTTCCTGAGGCGCAGCGCTCGGCCATCCTCCTGCGGTACCAGGAGGATCTGCTGCCGGAGGAGATTGCCGTGCTGCTGGAAACGCCGGTCGCCACCATCAAGAGCCAGCTTCAGCGCGGGCTCAAGCTGTTACGCGCCCGGGCCGCCACTCAATTGAAAGAATTTATCCGTGGAGCGTGAATCGATGCACGACTACGAAGACCAGTTCGAGCGGGATCTGAAGCAGGCTCTGGAGCGGCGTCCGGCGCCTCCGGGGCTGAAGGCCAGGATCATGGCCGCGCGCCGGCAGCGCAGACAGGACAGGCACCACTCGCACTCCCTTTTGTGGATGCGCATGGCCGCGTCGCTCTTGATCGCCGCGCTCATCGGCGGGGCCGTCCGCTGGGATTACCAGCGCATCCAGCAGCGCCGCCAGGGGGAAGAGGCCCGGCAGCAGGTGCTGACCGCGCTGCGCATCACCGGGCACGCGCTCAACCTGGTGCAGGAACGGCTGGCGGCGCACGACCACGGAAACGGAGAGTGAGAGAGATGAATCCGAAGAAAATTGCATTACGACTGGGCGCGTTGGCATTGGTTCTGGCTGCTTTTGCGCTTCTGGCCCGCGCCCAGGAAGGTCTGCCGCTACCCTCTCCGGTCGAAAAGGAGCTCGCCGCTCGCGCCTCTGACGTCACCGAGGTCACGCTCGATAAAAACATGCTTGGGTTCGCTGCCAAGTTCATGAACGACAAGGATGGCGACGAGGCTGACGCGCGCAAGCTCATCTCCGGCCTCAAGGGCATCTATGTCCGCGAGTACGAGTTCGACAAGGAAGGCCAGTATTCCATGGACGACGTGGCCAAGCTGCGCGCCTACTTTGAGACCTCCGAGTGGCAGCCCATCGTCCGGGAGCGCGAGCGTAAGTCGAACGAAACCACTGACGTGCTGATGAAGGTGGTGAACGGCGAGCCGCAGGGGATTTTCGTTCTGACGGCGGAGCCCAAGGAACTCACCATCGTGCTCATCCTCGGGCCCATTCACGCCGAGGATCTGGGCAAGCTCGGCGCGCTCGGCGGACTGGGAGCACTGGGCAACATCGAGGGCGTCCACCACGCGCCGCATGGCGATGTGAAGGACAAAGACAAGACCAAGAAGAAGGGAGACGACGAATGAGGCGCTTTGTATTTTTCCTGGTGTGCTTCGTCGCGCTGGTGATTCCGGTGGCTGTGCTGGCGTCCGGCGGCGAAGGCGGGTTCGACGGCGTGGTGCGTTCCATCGAGCGCAGCTATCACGTCCGCGCTACGCGTATTCCCTTCATGGGCCTGATCAGCTTTGTATCCGGCGGGGCTACCCACGGCGGCGTGAGTAATCTGCACGTAGCCGAATTCGACAACTTCTCCGCGCCCATGGACAGCGCGGACCTCACGCGCATGGTGGAAGAGAAACTCGGTTCCGACTGGCAGCGCGTGGTTCGCGAGACCCAACGCGGCGGCGAGGAGCAGACACTCATTTACATGCGCCCCGAAGGCTCGCGCATGGGCCTCTTCGTCCTCGACTCCGATGGCCGCGAGCTCGACGTTGTCCAGGTCTCCGTCGATCCCGATCACCTGAATGACACCATCCAGCAATACGGTCATCACCACGGCAGCGAAGAGCACCCCGACTGACCCTGCGCGAGCGGACGCGTCGCTTTTCGTTTAGCTCGGTTAACTTTCGCGAACCACATCCGTCAAGCATCAAGCGCGCTATCGCGGCCTTGCATGCATCGCAATAGAATCGGTGCCACAATGGCCACCGCCACCCCACCGCGCGATCCTGACTATCGCGGCCGCCTCGCGCCTTCGCCCACCGGCTTGCTCCACATGGGTCACGCGCGCACCTTCTGGACCGCGTTTCAGCGCGCGCGCGACGCCGGCGGCACGCTGGTGATGCGCATGGAGGACCTGGATCCCGAACGCAGCCGCGCGCAATATGCTGAAGCCGCATACGAGGATCTGCGCTGGCTTGGCATCCGCTGGCAGGAGGGCCCCGACCTCGGCGGTCCCTTCGCACCCTATGTGCAGAGCAAGCGCATGCCGGTCTATCTGAGCGCGTGGCGCAAGCTCTACCGCGGCGGCTATCTCTTTCCCTGCAAGTGCTCGCGGAAGGACCTTGAAGCCGCGCTGGGAGCGCCGCATGAGACCAGCATCGCGGGCGTACGCTCCGGCCGGAATACCGAACCGCTCGACGATGAGCCCATCTATCCCGGCACCTGCCGCCGCAACCAGGCCGAGCACGACACGCCCAACGGTATGAACTGGCGCTTCCGCGTTCCCGATGGCGAAGTCATCGAACTTGAGGACCAGAACCTGGGCCCGCAGCGCTTTGTGGCTGGCGTCGACTTTGGCGACTTTGCCGTGTGGCGCCGCGATGGGATTCCCAGCTATCAGTTAGCCTGCGTGGCCGACGACGCCTCGATGGAAATTACGGAAGTCGTACGCGGCGCCGACCTGCTCAAGTCCACCGCGCGCCAGATTCTTCTGTATCACGCACTGGGAATCGCCGCTCCGAAGTGGTTCCACTGCCGCCTGATGCTCGACCAGCACGGCCGCCGCCTGGCTAAGCGCAACGACGCCCTGAGCCTACGCACTCTTCGCCAGCAGGGCCTCACCCCGATGAACGTTCTTGGGGCCGACGTGCCGCTGAGCGCGTAAAAGCAAGTTGTCAGTGATCAGTTTTAAGTTGTCAGCAGCGCGAAATTGACAACTGAAAACTGATATCTGACGGCTCGTCTCTCCCCTTGACATTCTACCTATGATGCGCCTAATGTGTAGAACGTCTAGGAGAGGCAAAATCCGAATTATGGCGCCCAGCGAAAAGACCGACCTTCTCCAGGGCACGCTCGACCTGCTCATTCTCAAAGTGGTCGCTCTCGGCCCCGTGCATGGCTACGGCATTGCGCAGCGCATCCGCCAGATCTCGAACGATGTTCTCCAGGTACAGCAGGGCTCGCTCTATCCGGCGCTGCATCGGCTGGAGAAACGCGGCTGGCTCGCGGCTGACTGGGGTGAATCGGAAAAGGGCAGGCTAGCGTGCTTCTACAAGCTCTCAGCGAAAGGGCGGCGCAAGTTCGCCCAGGAAGAAGAGACGTGGAACCGGCTCTGCCAGGCCGTCCAGCTCATTCTCAACACCGCGCAATAAGGAGGGGCGGCATGAGCTTCTGGCAACGCAGGAAATTCGCTTTCGTCGATCGCGAACTCGCCGATCACATCGAGCGCATGATTGCCGCGATGGCCCCGGCCCTGCGCGCCGCTTTCCTTGAACCAATCAAGGTGCTTCGCGAGGAGTGAACAAGGAGGGTTGTCAGTTGTCAGCGGCCCGGAACGGACAACGGACAACTGACAACTGCCTTTCACACCGGAAGCGGATTGCGCTCAGGGAAGTTTCGCTGCCACCAGTAGGGATAAACCGGCGTGACTGCGCTGGCGTCATCCAGTTTCTTTACCTGCTCGGCGGTCAGGTTCCAGCCCGCCGCGCCCAGGTTCTGCTTGAGCTGTTCTTCGTTGCGCGCGCCCAGGATGACCGAGGACACGGTGGGCCGCTGCAGCAGCCAGTTCAGCGCGATCTGCGGCACCGTATTGCCCGTCTCTTTCGCTACCTCGTCCAGCGCGTCCACAACTCTGTACAGAAGTTCCTGGTCTACGGGCGGTCCAGCTTCGGCGGTTTTGTGCAGGCGGCTCAGCTCAGGCACCGGCTGTCCGCGACGCAGCTTTCCCGTCAGGCGGCCCCAGCCCAGCGGGCTCCAGATGATAGCTCCGATCCGCTCTTCCTTCGCCAGCGGCATCAGCTCCCACTCGTACTCGCGCCCCACCAGCGAGTAGTACACCTGGTGCGCGGCAAAGCGCGGCCAGCCATGGCGGTGGGCCACCGCCAGCGACTTCATCAGCGCCCAGCCGGAAAAGTTTGAGCACGCCGCGTAGCGGATTTTGCCATCGCGCACCAGCGTGTCCAGCGTCTGCTGCACCTCCTCGATGGGCGTCAGCGCATCGAATCCGTGCAGGTGGAAAATGTCAATGTAGTCGGTGCCCAGGCGGCGGAGGCTGTCTTCGACGGCGCGCCGCAGATGCAGCCTGGAGGAACCCATGTCATTCGGGCCGGGGCCTGTAGGGAACCACGCCTTGGTGGAAATGAGGACGCGGTCGCGGCGGCCGGAGAGCGCGGAGCCCAGAATTTCCTCGGCCCGGCCATCGGAATAGCCGTTGGCCGTATCGAACAAGTTGATGCCGGCGTCGATGCAGAGGTCGACGAGGCGGCGCGCCTCCTCCGCCTGGGTGGAGCCCCAGGCGCGGAAGAACTCGTTGGCGCCGCCGAACGTGGCGGAGCCGAAGCTGAGGGCGGATACTTTGAGCCCGGTGCCGGGAAGCAGGCGATATTCCATGGCGATAGGATGCACCCCGGTCCCGCCGGATGCAACGGCCTGCGGGCGAGCGCAAACTCCAATGAAAGCGCCAAAGGCAGAAACCGTCGACTCATGCCCGTGCAACGTTCTCATCCCAGCACCGTCTACACTGAACAGCAGCGAATCCGCGCCTTCTTTTCCTGGTACCCAGGAACTCGCAGGCCGACTAACGCAGCCCCGGAGCTTCATTCTGCCCCATCGGCCCCTAGCGACGTCCCCAGCACGCCCCGTTTGTCTCGCGTTTCTTGCAGCCATTTTCGTCCTGGCGCTTGTCCCGGCCTGGAGCCAGGCGCCGCAAACCTCCACCGCACTGCCGGCCACGGCGGCACCAGACACGGCCCCACCGGGCACGGTCCGGGGCGTGGTGATGAACCGCGAGCAGGCGGTCTACCAGGGCGCGCAGGTGGAGCTGTCCACTCCCGCGGAACCCTCGCCCCGCAGCGTTACCACCGATCCCGACGGCCGCTTCGAGTTCTCCGGCGTGCCGGCTGGCCCCTTCATGTTAACTGTGTCGGCTCATGGCTTTGCGCCAGCCAAAGCCTCCGGCATGCTCAGCCCCGGCCAGAACTACGAGGCGCCGGCCATCGTCCTCTCCTTCGCCGAGGCTTCCAGCGAGGTGGAGGTGACGGCATCCCGCCAGGACATCGCGACCGCGGAAATCAAGGTCGAGGAAAAGCAGCGGGTCCTGGGCGTCATTCCCAACTTCTACGTGGTTTACGAGTCGAATCCCGTTCCCCTCTCGCCCCGGCAGAAGTTCTCCCTCGCCTGGCGTCAGTCCATCGATCCTGTCACCTTCCTGAGCGCCGGTTTCTTCGCCGGGATCGAGCAGGCGCAAAACACCTTTGCAGGCTACGGCCAGGGCGCCAGCGGGTTCGCCAAGCGTTACGGCGCCGACTATGCCGACGGCTTCTCCGGCGACATGCTGGGCGGAGCGCTGTTCCCGTCACTCCTTCACCAGGATCCGCGCTACTACTACAAGGGCAAAGGCTCCATTGCCTCCCGCGCCCTGTATGCCATGTCCATGGCCTTCCTCTGCAAGGGCGACAACGGTCATTGGCAGTTTGATTATTCGGCCGTGGCGGGAGACGTGGCAGCCGGCGGGATCTCGAACCTCTATTACCCATCGAGCGACCGCAACGGCTTCAGCGTGATCCTGAGCACCACGGCGATCGGCATGGGTGAAGGCGCCATCGGCAATCTCTTTCAGGAGTTTGTAGTGCGCAAGCTGACCCCAGCGGCACGGAAGCAGACTACGCCCTAGAGCGATCCGCAGGTTTCCACGCGAACAAAAGACGAAGATGTGGCTCACTTCCCCCGAAATCGTTCCCAAAATGGGAACACAGGGGGGGAGGGGGGGGTATTTATTTTCCTCTGGAACGGCGAAAGGAGCTTCGATTGGAAGCTCCCTTCCGAACCCAATATGCGCCCGTGAGGGCACTCGGGGATGTGCCAGACATCCCGGGAGATGTTCTCGGGGCAAAGCTGTTGCGGACTTGAATCCGCCACCTGACCCTATCGGTACAACCGAAAACGCACCGGCGTACTTCTCATTGATTGTATGACTCGTTCGATCGAAGAGGCTAACGATCTATCCGCACTGGACGCCAAGGTGCTGCGGGAGATCCACACGGATGGCTGGCAGATTACCGGCGTCCTGGCGCGCGAACAGGACAAGGGGCCGGCCTTCGCCTATTCCATCGGCCTTTTCCACTCGTTCGGCCATCCCGAGGTCATCCTCTTCGGCCTGCCCATCGACGTCTGCATGCGCGCGGTCAACGTAATCGGCATCGACATCAGCAAGGGGACCAGGTTCCAGGCGCACTCCGTTTACGACCGCATCCTCTCGGCGCCACACGTCTGCTGTTTCCGAGAAGTAGACCGCAAGCACTACTACGGGCATGTGGGTTACGCCCTCTGGTTTTATGAGGCGGACCCATTTCCGATGATGCAGTGCTTCTGGAGCGACGAATGCGGCCGGTTCCCGTGGGATCCGGGGTGCAGCGCATACGCCCGCGATGCCCAGCCACTGTTATTTGAATAGAATCTGCGCAACAAATCGCCCCTTTTGCGCAACGAATCCGCCCCTTTTTGGGTCCGATTCCGCACCCAATCGCAGATTCTTATGCACTTTGCACCGCTTCTGGTGATATCCACAGATTTATTCGAGATTTCAACTTGCATTCACAGATTGACCAGGTTCATAGTCCCTTCAGTTGGTAGCCCGGAAACGAATTGGAAGCGAACATTTCCTGCCCAGCAGGGAGATAAGAGGTTCGGTAGGGCTCGGAAGAACGCCCGCGGCGCAAGCTGTGGAAACGAGATTCGAGGCAGATCGGAAACTGATCCTCCGCTTAGCAGGGCGATGCAAAGTTCGGTAGAACGCAGACATTCGTTGCCGGCTTGATTCGGGTCTGGCTGTTCATGGAGGGACGACGGCAAAGGTGGGTTCGCCCGCTGGCGCAGTCACCCGTTGAAGTGAGTGGACAGGGACGAGTCGGGCAGGACGCGCAACCACTGGTGGAATCTGTCGATTCAGCCACGGCCTCGGTCGGGGTGACGATCGGCAGAGGAAGCTGGCAGGGACGCATCCGGTCGGGAAGCAGGCAAGGTGATCGAGTTGAGAGGGTGAGCGCCGCAAGGCGAACGTCCTCGAAGGCTGGAAAGCCGGCAGGCAGCCCGGAAGGAGATGGAAGGAGCACTCTCAGGCGGACACCGGAAACAGGCGGCTTCGGTCGCAGGCGGAAGGCGGGCGAAGGAGAGAGCGAGAGCCATCACCGGCCTGGAAAGGCGAGGGTAGGTACGGTGAGGGTTGGGACGCAGGCGGCTTGCCGCAGGCGGAAACCAGCCGGAGACCGGAAGGACTAGGCGCAGCCAGGCGGGAGTACGAAAGGCCGGTTGTACGGAAGATTCATCGTTGAGCTTAGCCGGATGGTGTTTGGTCCGACGAAGATATGGGCACCCGGAAAGCGCCAGAGGCCGCAAGGCTTCTGGCGCTTTCGATTTTGGGGCGGAAATCAGCGAGTGGTTGCGCGGGTTTCGGCGTTCCGAGCGCACGGTATCCCGCAGCGCATGGGGAAGGTTTCTGCAGCCGAAATATCCGAATAGGCGGTTACACGGCCAGAATGCGGGGACGCGATCCACATCGCTCGGCTCTGAAGGCAGTTTCACAATCCAGCACCTCATTTCGTTTGCAATTTAACGCGCTGAAGTGACCTTGAGTGTATGCATATCCGTTACTCGTTTCATGTCAGGAGAGGGTTTGAAAATGGTGTCCTCTGGCTCCATCGCGGATAAATCAATGACCTCGCCCGATGCGATTATTGTCTTGCCTTCCACTGATTTAATCGATAAGGCAGGCGCGTGTCCTGCGAACTGGCTAATTCGATCGCGGACGAGCATCGACGAATTGGCATTTACGATCGCACGCAATGCTCCGCTACCTTGATCAAAGCAGAATGTTGCGGACGGGACAGGGATCGGAGGCTCGGATAGTTGTATGCAATCCAGCGAGACCTTCTCTAGCTTCTGATGACTCATGTGTGGGACCATCTTGCTCAAGTCCTCTCCCATTGGCATCGGATAAACGATCTCCTGTTCAATCCCCCTAATGCTTAACGGAATTGGACCTACGCCTGTAGTTCGAAAGTCACCGTCGCTGTTTTCGATGACTGTGCCGGTATAGGATGCACTCTCTATTCTTAGCTTCCAAGTGGTCAGCCCCGCCCACCATTCCTCAATGGTTCCATCTTCCGGTGGCTGAGCGCCTCGACTGTTCAGATGGAAGCCCACTTTCAGGTGCCACGGCTTCATATCGACGTCGTTGATTCTTGTGGAGTGGCTTGCGTTTAGAAGTTGTTGACGTGGATCGCCCTTGCCCGACGCAAGGGAGGGGAAAACGATCAGCAATGCAAACAGCGATACTGGGACTCTCCTCACGCACGCTCTCCTTCGATCCTCAGATTCTATTGGAGTAGGAAGGAAAAGCCGCTGAGTTTCTGAAGTTCCGGTCGGATGGTCGCCGACTCTTCCCCTACGAGGACCGCCGCCGCATGGCGTCCGCAATCTCTGCCGCATCCGCCACTGCAGCCCGCATGGGGAAGAACCGCTGTTTCAGGCACGCATCCAGCTCGGGGTCGCGGTCCGCGCAGCAATCGGGCACCACGGCCAGCCGGAAGTCGGCATCCGCTGCATCCAGCAGTGTGGAGAGCACCACGCCGCTGGTTGCGACGCCCAGGAGCACCAGCGTGTCGATTTCCTGAGCGCGCAGGATCATTTCCAGATCCGTTCCGGCGAAGGCGCTCACCCGGTGTTTGGTCACCACGATCTCATCGCCCATGGGCGCGACCGCCGGATGCAGCGCGCCGCTGTCGCCCGCGAACATCTTTTGCCACTGCGGCGAGCTTTTCAGTGCGGCAAACAGCGCATTGCGGCTGCTGATCTCCGGTAAGCCAGGCCGGAAGCCAACCTGGACGTGAATCACAGGGATGCCGCTCTCGCGCGCCGCGGCCTGCACGCCGGCAATGCGCGTCAGAAAGTCCTCGGGCCCTTGCAGGTAGGCGGCAACCACGGACGTGTGCAGGTCCATGCTGAGCAGAGCGGCATGTTCAAGATCGGGAAGCGGAATGGGCATCGTGTCCCCCTGCTTTCAGTATGCCAAGCATGGGCGGAAAGTAATTGCAAGGCGCCCCTGGCGGACCCTTGCGACGCGCGGAAATCAGTGCACGGCCTGCGCCCCGGGGCCCTCGCCGGGCCGATTTTTGTTCAGCAGGAACGCCAGCAGGATCAGCACGACCGACATCCACGACAGCTCCATGTACACATCCTGATAGCCCTGCATCTGCGCCTGCTGATTGAGCTGGTTATACAGCGACGCCGCAGCCAGCCCGGCGCTGTTGGTTCCGCCGAACTGCCTGCCAAGGAAGCCCGAAAGCGTTCCCAGGTGCTGCTGGTATCCCGGCATTCCGGCCTGCATGTCCGATTGCAGATGCTGCTGGTGCCACAGCGCGCGCGAAGTCACCTGCGCATTGGTGATAGCAATCAGGACGCTGCCGCCGATATTGCGCGCGAAGTTAATCAGGCCCGCCACCTGGTTGCTCTCTTCCTTGGGCAGGCCCACGTATGCCGCATTCGTAATGGCGATGAAGCAAAACGGCAATGGCAGCATCTGCACTACGCGCAGCCACGACGCCTGGGCGAAACTCATCTGCAGGTTCGAGACGTACGCTGCATAGCGAAAGGTGAAAACGAACATGATGAAGCCGATCAATGTCAGCGTGCGCGCGGAGATCTTGCTGGTGGCGATACCTGCCATAGGCATGACGACTACGAGCGCGATTCCGCCTGCCGTCAACGCCAGGCCGGCGGTGGTAGCGGTATAGCCCAGCAGCGCCTGCATGAACTCCGGTTGCAGCACCGTGTTGGCGTTCAGCACGCCGCCCACCAGCATCATCAGGAAACAGCAGATGGCGAAGTTCTTGTGGCGGAACAGGCGCAGGTTGATGATCGGTTTGTCAGTGTGCATCTCCCACAGCACCAGTGCGATCATGCCGCCGACGAAGAGCACCGCGAAGAAGCAGATAAAGTTCGATGAGAACCAATCGTTTTCCTCGCCTTTATCGAGCATGACCTGCATGCCTCCCATTGCGATGGAGAGGAAGCTCAGCCCCAGGTAATCCATATTGCCCAGGCGGCGTCTGTCGGGCTTGATCCACGGTGGATCGTCGATGAGCCGGGTGACCAGCGCAAACGCCAGCAGGCCAACCGGAATATTGATGAAGAAGATCCAGCGCCACGTGTAGTTGTCGGTGATCCAGCCGCCCAGCGTAGGGCCAATCGACGGCGCAAGCACGGCCACCAGGCCATAGAGCGCGAAGGCCTGGCCGCGCTTGTGCGGCTCAAAACTGTCGGCCATAATGGCCTGCGCCATGGGCTGCAGGCCTCCGCCGCCCGCGCCCTGAAGCACACGGAACACGATGAGCATTGGCAGAGTGGGCGCAATGCCGCAGAAGAAGCTGGCCACGGTGAAGATGACGATACAGATGAGAAAGAAATTCTTGCGCCCCATCACGCTGGAGGCCCACGCGCCAAGGGGCAGCACGATGGCGTTCGAGACCAGGTAGCTGGTCAGCACCCAGGTGCCCTGATCGACGCTGGCGCCCAGGCTGCCGGCGATATGCGGCAGGGCCACGTTGGCGATGGAGGTATCGAGCACCTCCATGAACGCCGCCAGCGCCACCGTGGCGGCAATCAGCCACGGATTGGTGCGCGGTTTCCATGCCGCTTGCATCGCCATCGCCGAGAATGCGCCGGCCGGCATTGCGGCGGTTGTGGGAACAGCGGATGCGCTATCGGACAAAGGGACTCTCCGCGGGTGTTTCAAACGTGACGGTTTTTATGTCGGCGGCGCGAGGGAAGTCACGCCTCGGAACGGGGATGCGTTCCCCCTGGTTCTTAGTTCCTACTTAGATTCACGTCCCGGGCGAAGAGGTGCATAAACCTGGCCTGGGTTCTGTGACCCGGGATCAGGCCCACATTCTCTGCAGTAGGGCCTGGCAATGAGCAAAAGGGCCGGTTTCCTCGTCTACTGGTTGAATCCGTGCATCAGGAAAAGAGGGGGGCAGGGCTCTATGCGGGAGTTGGTAGTTTCATTGCTCTTCGGCGCTTTAGTTCTGATGCCTGTTGGCGCGCGGGCGCAAGCCCACCACCAGGACGCGGCCGACCGCCAGGCACGCGAACAAGCCTACCGCCTCAAGTTGTCAGACTTGTCCGCCGAAGTCCCCTCCGGGATCGCTTCGGGTCTCGATCTTTTGCTCTACGATCACTACGAGGATGCCGAAAAGCAGCTCTACCGCGGCAGCCGCATACCCGAAAACGGCAGCCTGGCATCGGCATTCCGCGGCAACCGTGAGCATGACGGACAATATCAAGGGTTCGACGTGGTTTCAATCCAAAACATCACGCCCCGCCTGCGCGTGATCTATCTTGCCCTCGAATACCAGATGGCGCCGTACTTCCTCAAATTTACCGTCTATAACACCACCGACGGATGGGTGATTCTTCACTCGTCGTGGGTCGGCGAAGACATCTTCGAAACCGTTCCAATGATTCCCGCCCAGAGCACGCCGACTCAATAGAACAGATACTTGCGCCAGCGATCGTCCCCGCGGCCCAGCATGCGCATGATCTGGCGGCTGGTGTGCAGGCTGAAGGGCCGCGGCTCGCGGAGCAGGATCATGTCCTCGATCTCAGTCAGCATCCGGTTCCCTTTTTTGCGGTTGCAGGCGTGGCAGCAGGCCACCAGGTTCTCCCAGGTGGAGTTACCCCCGCGCGAGCGCGGCACCACGTGGTCCAGAGTGAGCTCGCCTGACGGCAACAACACTCCGCAGTACTGGCAGGTATTGCGGTCGCGCAGCAGGATGTTCTTGCGGGAGAGAGCGCGGGTCTGGTGGGGGATGCGGCGATATTCAAGAAGACGGATGACCGAGGGCATGGCGATTCGGTTGCGCTGCGCGTGCAGCATCAGACCATGCTCCTCTTCGGTGCGCGCAATCCCTTTCAGCACCAGCACCAGTGCGCGGCGCGCGCCACAGATGTTGATGGGCTCATAGGAGGCATTGAGCACCAGCACCGGCATCTGCAGCAGGTGGTTGGAGTGACCGCCCGGCGCTGCCGTTTCGCTGGCGTAAACGGCGGCCCGGGCTATCGCTTTCTGCTTGCGTGCATGAATCATCGCTTTCCCCAATGACATGGCCTTGGCCTCATGAGAAATTTGACTGCGCTGATGGTTCTGCCGTCCGCGGCTGTCCCGGCTCATCGGGGGCAACCTCTCCGTTCGGTTTGTTCTTTGCGGCTTCGTCTGCGGGGATGCGGCTGGCGTGAAACTCCACCTTCCCGGCCCGCGCCAGCGTCGCCACCCACACGGTGGCCGCGCCGGCCCGCTTCAGTGCTCTGGATGCGGCGCGCGCCGTCGCGCCGGTGGTCAGGATGTCGTCGACCAGCAGGATGTTCCGGCCTTCGACGGCCGCACCATCCGATACCTGGAACGCCCCGCGCACATTCATGCGCCGCTGCCGCGGGGTCAGACCTGCCTGGCTTTCGGTAGCGCGCAGGCGCATCAGCGTGCTCGGCGCCAGCGTCAATTTCCACGCGGGATGGGAGTGCCGCAGCGCCCGCAACGCATGCATAGCCAGCACCCGCGCCTGGTTGAATCCGCGTTCCGCATATTTCATGCGATGCAGCGGCACGGGAACCACCAGCATCTCCTTCGGCGCATCAGCCGCCAGCTTCGCTATCGCTGAGGCCAGCATCGCGCCCATGCGCCGCGCCGCGGGATACATGCGATCGTATTTGAGGGCATGGATCGCCGCCCGCATCCGGTCTTCATAGGGCCCGTAGGCCACTGCGCGCTCAAAGTCCGGCGGCGCCATCCGGCACGCCCGGCACAACATCGCCTCCCGGCCAGCTCCGGCCTCGGGAACTGCTGTCGCGGGAAACGGATCGCTGCAGCACGTACACGCGGGGCCGCTGGCAACGGAGATCTCCATCCAGCAGACATCACAGATTGGCGCAAGAGAAAGCCGCGGCAGAGGGCAGCCGCACAGGGCACAACAGGAGGGAAGGAGAGCACAGCCGGCAACATCCAGTGGACTTCGCAGCATGCGAGCCACAGCCCGCCACGCGGAGGTCTGGGTCGCGGACGTCTCCGCCGGCGGAACGTCCATCGTCAGTGAACCGGAGTCCCTGCTGAAGACGCACCTCTATTCAGAAAGGCGCAGAGCTTGCCGCCTTCACCTTTATGTTTACGCGGTTTTCTGCCTCAGGGCAAGTGCAGAAGCGTCTCCCGGGCGTCGCATCCACCCGGAATTCTTGCTTCTTTCACGGAACCCCTTCATTGGGATGGGCTTTCGTTCGAGAACAAAAAACATGCGGACCCGGATCGAGGACCCGGGTCCGCCGTTGGTGTCTGGAGTTTTTCTTACGGACGATCGACGTCCTGCGAGCGCTCCCGATCGATGTCTTCTGAGGTCGTGCGCTCGCGGTTTCCCTTGTCAGCCTCGTGCGCGGCATCCTTCACGTTGCCCCACGCCTTCTCCACCTTCCCTTTCACCTGCTGAGAGGCGCCGTCCACCTGGGTCTTGGTGTCGCCGGTCCATTCGCCCACCTGCCGCTTGGCGCGGCCGGCAGCGTCGTCCATCGTTCCCTTAATCGTGTCGTTATTCATTTCTTCCACCTCCGTGAATAATTGCCCGGTTCAGTTCCCGCGGGAGTTCCTTCCCCTCCCGCGTTCTATCTTTCGGAGCGGATCATACAGTCAGCTCCAGGCCGGCGCGTTCATCTGCACCTTTACACCACCGGCCTGCGCCCCGATACAAGCTGAAGAATCAGTACCACCACTGCCGCGACAAGCAGCAAGTGAATGAAACCTCCCAGCGTATAGCTGCTGACTATTCCCACCAGCCACAGCACCAGAAGGATGACGAAGATCGTCCAGAGCATTGTGTTATACCTCCCGGAACCGGTCGATTCCTTTTATGCCGGCTCCGCCTTTCTCGCACAACAGATCTCTTGGATTGCTGCCCCTCCGCCATGGTTGTTCGTGGGCTTGGATGCGCGCGTAAAATCTCTCCGAACAACATTTACATCGGCAACGCATCCAATCTCCCATCACGTCGTCCGCGTCTGGCGCGGACTTGGAGGCAAAGGACGCTATGCTGCTGATGATCGTACTTATCCTGCTGATCTTTGGATTTGGTTATGGCGGCTACCGTGTCGGCCCTGGCTGGGGATACTATGGCGGAGGCGGTCTCAGCCTCATCCTCACCATCGTGCTTATCCTGCTGTTGCTCCGAGTCATCTGAGGATTAGTGAGTTAGTTTTGAGCGCTAGTTCGTAGTTGGTAGTTCACAGTTCTTACTTCGCACTTCACGAAGCTGCCTTGGTTCCCTCTTTCCCTCTTTCCCTCGCTCCCTCTTTCCCTCTTTCCCTCGCTCCCTGTTTTCGCCCTTCCCGCGTTACACTCGAATTGTCGAGATGAATCCGTCATTCCTGCGTTCTCTGCGCATTCCTGCCTGCGCTTTCTTCGTGGTCTCCGCCGTCACCTTCTCCGGCCGCGCACAGCAGCCGCCGCAGGCGCCGCAGCGTCCCACACAGGGCGGCATGTCCGGCATTGCCGGCGGCATCGGCGCGCCCGCACAGTACGACGAGCAACACCGTCCCATCACTGCCGGCGGTTTCGTTCAGCCCGGCCAGGCCCCCATCGTCTTTGAGGACATTACCAAGAAGGCGGGTCTCTCCGGCTGGATCCACAAGATGGGCTCCCCCGCCAAAAACTTCATCGTCGAGACCAACGGCTCCGGTGTCTGCCTCATCGACTACAACAACGACGGCTGGCTCGATATTTACCTCGTCAACGGCGCCACGTTCGATTCTCTGGATGGCAAAGAGCCCGCGCCACACGCCGCACTCTTCCGCAACAATCACGACGGCACATTCACCGATGTTTCAAAGGAAGCCGGCGTCGAGAACGACCGCTGGGGCTACGGCTGCTCCGTTGCCGACTACGATAACGACGGCTGGCCCGATCTCTACGTGGGCAATTACGGCAAGAACCGCCTTTACCACAACAATCACAACGGCACATTTACCGATGTTGCCGAGCAAGCCCATGTCGATCTCGGCAACTGGTCGCCCGGCTCGGCGTGGGGCGACTACGACGGCGACGGCCTCCTCGATCTCTACGTCACCGGCTACGTCCACTTCGACCGCAACAATCTGCCCACCGCCGGCACCAAGGCCGTCGGCTATGCGCAATGTCTCTACCGCGGCGCAGACGTCAACTGCGGTCCCCGCGGCCTTCCCGGCGAGGCCGACCATCTCTTTCACAACGACGGCAACGGCCACTTCACCGACGTTACTGTTAAAGCCGGCGTCGAAGACAAGGACCATTTCTACGGCTTCTCCGTCCTGTTCATCGACATCAACAACGATGGCAGGCCCGACCTCGTCATCGGCAACGACTCGGAACCAAACTTCCTCTACATCAACAAGGGAGACGGTACCTTCGAAGACGACAGCTACCTCTCCGGCTTTGCGCTGAACAAGGACGGCCGCGAGATCGCTTCCATGGGCATCGCCGAGGGCGACTACGAAAACAATGGCCTTGTCAGCCTTTTTGTCGACAACTTCGGCGACGACTACAAGGTGCTCTACCACAACGACGGCGACGCCAGCTTTACCGACGTCAGCTATAAGGTCGGCCTTGCCCAGCCCACAATTCCTTTCGTCGGATGGGGAGACGCCTTTATCGACTACGACAACGACGGCTGGCTCGATCTCTTCACTGTGAACGGCCACGTCTACCCGCAGGTGGACCAGCACGACTGGGGCACAAGCTGGGCCGAGCGCCCCCTGCTCTTCCACAACGTTCCCGGCAAGAACCCCAAAGAGCGCGCCTTCGAGAACATCAAGCCGGTCGTCGGCACTGCCCTGGCGGAGGCGATTCCCGCCCGCGGCGCAGCCTTCGGCGACCTGTTCAACGACGGCAAGATCGACGTCGTCATCAATCCCATCGACGGCCCGCCGGTCCTGCTACGCAACGTCAACCCGGACCACCACCACTGGGTCGAGATGGCGCTCGTTGGCGGTGCGCACTCACCCCGCGACGCCACCTGCGCCACCGTCTATCTGAAAGCCAACGGCATGCGCCAGCGTCAGGACGTCCAGTCCGCCGGCAGCTACATCTCCGCCAACGATCGCCGTCTCCACTTCGGCATTGGCGATGCCACCGACGCCGGTACCGCCGAGATCCACTGGCCCTCCGGCGCCGTCGAGACCATCAAGCTGCCCGCTGTCGACCGCATTTACACCCTCGAAGAGGGCGTGGGCTTCACCGCTGCCATGTGCGGCGGCAAGCCCTGCGCCGACTTCAAGCCGGTCAAGTCTGAACTCGTCAAACCCGCCCGCACCAAGCCACTCGCTGCGGCACCGGCCGCTGGCGCCGCGGCAAAAAAATAAGCTGAGTTCGGCAACCCGCGCCGGGTGGAGAGGCGAAGTTTCCTCTTTCATTTGGCGTGAGATGGGCGCAGCGACCGGTCGCGGTGTTCCTGCCGGGAGCCGCGCCGCAACTTCCAGGCGCCCCATGCAACGCCCGCGGCGCTGAGCGCGATAAACGCCCACAGGACGGCCGGTCCCCACTTGTCCAAAGTGACGGACCAGAAGCGCAGGATGGGGCGGCCATAGATCACGGCAAGCCAACCCTCCAGGCCATAGCGAAGCAGGCGGCCGGCCCCGAATGCTGCCAGGAATCGCCGCCACGTAACGCCCAGCGCGCCCGCAGCCAGCAGGAACGGCCACAAAGGGATGGGCGGCGGAAGAATGGCCGGCACAAAAACGACAAGAACGGGCCGATGCTTCGACCACTCGAGCACGCGCTTCTGCAGGCGCGGTGAAACGTAGCGCCGGATGGCCGCCTGGCCACCCTTCTTGCCCAGCCGCCAGGTGGTCCACGCCCCGGTCAGGCTGCCGGCCAGGGCGCAAGGCACCATCAGCCACGGGCTGCCGCCATGGCTGATCAGCCACAGCAGCAGCAAGTCCGTCGAGCCGGGAATCACCAGCGGGATGACGGTGGCGTCAATGAAGGACACGGCGAAGAGCCCCGGCGCGCCCAGGCGAATGATCCAATGAAACGCCGCCTGCTGCTTCCCCTTCGGCGCCGCAAACGCCGCCAGCTCTTCGAGAGATTTCACTTCAGGTTAGAGGTCAGTTCGCGTCTTACGGGTGCTTTTGGCTCAGGATGCGCCCTCGGCCTGGGTCCCCGCGACGAAGACAAGCCCACATCGTCCCCCCCAGTGCGGTTCGTGGCGCTTATCCCCCAAAAACACTATGCGATGGGCCGTCCTGCACCCTCTATTTCAGCCAAGCGAACCCATCCAGTACCCTATTAGCGAATGCCTTCCCCCGAACAACGGCCCAGGCGCGGGTTAGAGTCCTTTGCGTCGCGCGACTTCTGCCGCTATCAGCTTGCCCGCGTCATGGTGATCCTGGGCGCGGAGGCGCAGGCCGTCGCTGTGGCGTGGCAGGTATACGCCATCACCCACCGCGCGCTGAGCCTGGGCTATACCGGCCTGGCGCTGTTTCTTCCTGGCCTGCTCTTTCTGCTCCCCGCCGGGCACGTGGCCGACCGCTTTGACCGCCGCCAGGTGATCCTGGTCTGCTACTCGCTGCAGGTGCTGTGCACCGCCGGCCTGCTGGCGATCACCGTATCGGGCTCGCGCCGCGTCTTCCCCATTTACTGCGTGTTGTTCCTCATCGGTACGGGCCGGTCCTTCTCCGGACCAGCCAGCTCCGCGCTCATCCCGCACCTTGTGCCGGAGAAGCATTTCGTCAACGCGGTCACGTGGGGCGGAGCCATCTTCCAGTTCGCCAACACCACCGGCCCGGCGCTCGGCGGCATCCTGTTCACGCTGCCGCTGGCGCACTACTTCCCCAGTTCGGCCTCATCCCGCGACCTGGCCGGAGCGGGCATCGTCTACTGCTTCACCTTCCTCACTTTGTTCTGGTTCATCGCGCTCATCGGCACTCTCCAGGTGCGCCCCGGCCGCATGGAGCACCGCGCCGCCTCGCTGAAAGTCGTGCTCGCCGGCTTCCAGTACGTGCGCCACATGCCCATGCTGCTTGGCTCGTTTTCGCTGGACCTGTTCGTGGTGCTGCTGGGCGGCGCGGTGGCGCTCATGCCCATCTTCGCCACCGACATCCTGCACACCGGCCCGCGGGGACTCGGCATGCTGCGCGCCGCGCCCGCCGTAGGCGCGCTGGCCACGTCGCTGGTTCTGGCGCGCTTCCCGCTGGAACGCAAAGCGGGGCGGCGGCTCTTCATCTCCGTTGCCATCTTCGGCGCGGCTACCGTCATCTTCGGCTTATCGCGCAACCTCGCGCTCTCGCTCGCCAGCCTGGCCATCCTCGGTGCGGCAGACATGATCAGCGTCATCATCCGCGGCTCACTGCTGCAGCTTGCCACACCGCCGGAAATGCGCGGCCGCGTCTCCGCGGTCAACTCCCTCTTCATCGGCGCATCCAACGAGCTGGGCGAGTTTGAGAGCGGCCTCACCGCACAGTGGTGGGGCGCGGTCCGCGCCACCGTCTATGGCGGCATCGGCGCGCTGGTCGTGGCAGGCGTCTGGGCCACGCTTTTCCCCAGCCTCCGCCGCGCTGACGCCCTCACCTCCGAGTCCCTGCGCGGTATCGCGTCTGTTGCAGAGGATCCCGTGGAGGCCGATGCGACGCTGCTATGAGCTGCGCGCATCCAATTGCTATTCTGGGCCCCACGCCTGATCGGGAGCATCATGAGCACCTGGAAAAAAATCCTTATTCCCTTCGTCATCACCATTGCCATCGGAGGCATTTACCTCTTCTCCGTGTGGCGCCATCGCCAGCAGCCGGGCGTGCAGCAAAGCCAGCAGCAGCAGCTCTCGGCTGACGACGTCGCCGCGGTGCGCATGGAATTTCCCGCGCACTTTGACGATCTGAAAGACATGGAAGGCAAGAGCGTGTGGATGAAGAACGGCAACTCCATGCCCTACTTCCCGTACGCCGGCGGGCGCGTGGAATGGTCCAAGCCGGCTGGCCCGATCCCCCCAGACCAGAAGCTCGACGTGAAGAAAATTATCAAGGCGGTCGCGCCCGCTTCGGTGCATGACAACATCGAGCACGGCGATCACCAGGCCATGTTGGTCTTCGCGCTGCCCGGCGCAGACGCGCTCTACGCCACGCCCGCCGGCTTCCTTGACGGCCAGGACGAGCACTACTTCTCCGATCTGCTCTTCTATTACGACGATCCGCACACCATCTACGCCAACTGGCAGAAGGACGTGTGGGCGGCCATCGACGCGCACCAGGTCAAACCCGGCATGAGCGAGCTCCAGACGCGGACGGCTATCGGCATGAAGGCGACGTACGACGCCCAGACCGAGGGCGACCGCACCGTGGACTACGACGTGAACGGCAAGCACATCAAAGTCACCTACATTCACAACAGAGCCACGTCGATCCAGCCGGAATAGTGGACGTCGAGCTGAACTATACGAATCGCGTCAGGACACGACTTCACAGCTTGCAAAAAACTCGCTCCCAGGAAAAACCCGTAGGGGCGGGACTTCAGTCCCGCCGTAAGCGCTCAAATAGAGGACCTGGGCTTTAGATGGGATGAGACGGCTGGTCTCGCGGAACAGCTAAGCTGACCGCACGCACTCGAGGGTGCAAAAGGAGACCAGCCGATGAACAAGATTAGCAAACCAGCGCGCCGCAATCAAACCACGACGGACCAGCCGGATATGACGATGGGGATTGATGTGGGCGACCGCTACAGCCATATCTGTCTTCTCGACGACGAAGGAGAAGTGGTGGAACGAGACCGTGTACGCAGTACAGAAGCGGCGTTCCGGCGGTATTTCCAAGACACACCACGGCTGCGCATCGCCCTGGAGTGCGGCACGCACTCGCCCTGGATGAGCCGCTTGTTGAAGCAGCTCGGCCACCAGGTGATCGTGACCAACGCGCGCAAGATCCCGACCATCACCGAAAGCGAATCGAAGAACGACGGCCGCGATGCCAAACAACTGGCGCGCACGGCCGCATTCGATGGCTGGATCAAACTCATTCACAAAAAGTGATTCGCTGAGGACTTGCCATCCCCTCCGACCCTGACCGCAAAAAACGCGGTTAGGATGGGGCTCCGACTTTTGTGTGGGAATGCGGGCGAGTTTCGGCTTCTGCGGTGCGGAGGGCGCGAGGAGTGAGCATCTGCATGGTGATGGCGACTGCTGGGATGAGGAAGACGACGGAGTTGAGGACCCACATTTCTGCGCCCGCGGCGGCCTGATCATTCAGCGGAGTGAGGAAGGAGATGCGCGGGGCGGCGGCGTAGGACGGGTAGAGGACATGGGTGGAGAAAGCGAGAGTGGCGGAGAGAACGGTGTTGACCACGTCAGCGGCGAGCAGGTAGGGGATGATGGTCCAGCGAGGCCAGCGCGCGCGCGCAGGCCATGGCGCCAAGACGATCCACCAGAACAGAAGCGATGTGGAGAGGAAGCAGAAGTGCTCGAAGTCGTGGATGCTGTCGGAGCGGAAGGTGAGCTCGAACATGATGGGGACGTGCCAGCCGAGGTAGATGGTGTTCATCAGCAGCCACGCGGTCATGGGGTGGGTGAGGAAGCGGAGCGCGGCGTGGAAGGCACGGTTGCTCAGGAGTGGGCCGACTACGGTGCGGATAAAGGTGCGGGGCAGTCCGCGGAGGATGGGTACGGTGGGCGCGCCGAGGACGATGAGGGGCGGCGCGATAGACATGAGAATGAAGTGCTGGATCATGTGCGCGGCGAGGAGGTAGTCGTCGAGGGCATCGATGGGAGAGGCGAGGGCCAGCCAGAGAGCGGCGAGACCGGAGAAGAAGCAGGCGGCGCGCCAGGTTGGGAGTTGGTGCGGGCGGGTGCGGCGGGTTTGGGCGAAGCCGCGGAGATAGAGGACTGCGCCGAGGGCGATGGCGATGAAGGGGATGGGCGGGAAGGACCACGCGGTGAGGTAGGCGGTCATAATTCACCGCGCGATCGTGGTTCCCACCCATCGCGCGATAAGACTGCGCGATGGATGGGGCACGGCAGTTCGTGATGGCGCGAGCGAAGAGCAACCGCAGATCCTTCGCTGCGTTCAGGATGACACCGCTCAATAATTTGCGTTTGATTCATTTCTTATCGGTTTGGCCGGTGCCGTTCTCTACCGTTGAGTTGGGCGGGACGCCGTTGTGGGTGATTACATCGCGGGAAGCGTCGGCGGCCGCGGGCTGGTAGTTCGGATGCAGGGTTTCGAGGAAGTGGACCAGCGCTGTGGTCTCCGATGGTGAGAGCGCGCTGCCGTATGCGGGCATGTTTCCGCCGCCCAAAAGAACCTGGCGATAGAACTGATCTTCAGTGAGGCGCGTGGCGACCGTGTCGAGCGCGGGGCCGCGCTCTCCGCCCTGGCCGCCGATGGCGTGGCAGTTGCGGCATTGCTTTTCCTGAAAGACGTTAGCGCCCATGCGCTCAAGCGGAGTGCGTTTCTCGATCAGGTTGACGGGGACGGGCGCGCTGCTCCAGTCGTTCATGTGCGGAGACCAAGGCGTGGAAGTGCCGAGATTGGTGAGGACTCCGAAGGAGACAGCGAGAAACAAAACAACAATGACGGCGACGGGACGGCGATGCCAGCTTTTCTCGCCAATGCCGGCAACCAGCGGCAGCGCGATGAGGACGAGGACGGCGACAACCGGAACTATGAGGATGAAGGGCGTTTCCAACTCCGGCGGAAGGAAGGATAGGACGGTGTAGATCCAGAGGAAGGGCGGATCGGGCTTGGGGACGGTATTGATGATGGTGGGGTCGGGAACGCCCTTGGGGCCGAAGGGGCCGAAGATGGCGGCGCAGATAACGACGGCGAGGAGGATGGCGGCGGAGAAGAAAAGGTCTTTCCAGACTGCGCCCGGAACGAAGGGGACGCCGTCTTTGTGAGTGAGCTGGTTGTACTCGCGAACGTAGGTTGAGCGGCGGACAATGCGGCCGGGCATGGGCCACTCGTTAACGCCGAGCTTGAGTACCATCCACACGTGGAGGCCGGCGAAGGCGAGGAGCATGCCGGGGATGACGAAGACGTGCAGGGCGAAGAAGCGGGTGAGTGTGGGGCCGGCGATGATGGGCCCGCCGAGAAGAATATTGACGAGCTGGCCGCCGATGACGGGGACGCGTCCCATGATGGAGACGCCGATGCCGAGGCCCCAGTAGGCGTCCTGATCGAAGCGGAGGACCTGGCCGGTGAAGGCCATGCCGAGGGTCATGAGGAGAAGAAAGACACCGATGATCCAAGTGAGCTCGCGAGGGAATTTATAGGCGCCGAAGAGGAAGACCTGGACCATGTGGATGACGACAACAGCGACCATGAAGTCGGAACCCCAGCCGTGCATGGCGCGGAGAAACCAGCCGAGGGGAAGTTGGTGGTTGAGAACCTCGAGCGAGTTCCACGCATCGGCGGCGGAGGGCGAGTAAACGAGAGCGAGAAGAATGCCGGTGGCGACCTGAAGGATGAGGAGGGTAAGCGAGGCCGAGCCGAAGACGTACCACCAGCTCGCGGTGCTGCGCGGCACCGGATGAAGGACGGCGTCCTTGACGGGGCCTTCGAGTTGAATGCGGCGCTCTAGCCAATCGTAGAGCTGCCAGTACCACGGTCGCTGGGCGGACATGATTCGATCCTGGGAACAATCTGGGAGATGATTTGCTGCGGTGGTGCTGGTTGGGTGCCGGGGCAGTGTTCGAGTGAGGCGCTGTTGCGAAGGGTGGGGATCTGGCCAGCTTTGATCATGAGATGGCCGGACCGGATTTTCTGCTCGTAAGTGAAGAGGCCGCGCTCAGGCGGGCCGGAGGCGCGGGACCCGTCGGCGTAGTAAACGCCGCCGTGGCAGGGGCACATGAAGAGTTGCGACTCGGCGAACCAGCGCACGGGGCAGCCGAGGTGAGCGCAGTTGATGGCGAAGACGGTGAAGCTGCCGGGCTCGGCGCAGCGGACGTAGGCGGGGATGTTGGCGGTGAGGCCGTCCCATTGCGTGGAGTAGGGATTGCGGTAGGTCACGAGGCGGGTTTCGCCGGGGGGGAAGCCGGCGATGGGGCCGAGGTCGACCCACTCGCGGTAGTCGCGTCTGCGCAGGATGGGACCGATGACGTAGGCGACGGCGGGCGTGGCGATGAGGATGCCTACGGCTGCGTTGAGCGCGATGCCGAGATTCATGAGAAAGGTGCGGCGGGATTGGCGCTCGCGATCGAGGGTCTCGGCTTGTTCGTGGGGAGTCGGCGGCGGAAGTTTCTCGTCCATGGCGGAATCCTCAGTGCTTGACGGCGGCGGGCTGGCCGGCTGGCGGTTGGCCTTGGCCGGGCAGCTCGAGATTGGGGTAAGGCTGGCCGGGCGCGATGGGGCGCTTGGCGAGGAGCCATGCGGAGACATTGGTGACTTCGTCGTCGGTCATGGCGCGGCCGGGGATGTGGTTTCGCCAGTCGGGTTCGCCAATGTCGGGGCGTCCGGCGATGACTGTGGTGCGGATGGTCTGCTCGTTGATGAGGGCGAGGAAGGAGCCGTCGAGGATGGAGCCGGCGGGTCCAGCATGCTGCGCAGTCGATCCGTGGCATCGGGCGCAGGCGGCGTTGTAGACGGATTCGCCCTGGGCTGCGTTTCCGGGATGCGCGGATCTGTAGGGCGGCGGTGTGGCTCCGTTGAAGGGGTTGGGGCGGCTCCAGCGGTCACGCATGCCGCGGACGATGGCGTCGATTTGCCGGGGCGTAAGCATGCCGCCGCTATCGAGGCTGAAGCCGGGCATGAGCGAGCCTTTTACGCCATTGGAGATCACGGTGCGAAGAGTGTTGTCGTCGACCATGGCTTGATATTCAGGATTGGCGAGATCGGTGGCGGGGCCGTGAGAGCCATCCGCGCCGTGGCAGCCGGCGCAGTTTTGGCCATAAAGACGATCGAAGGAGACGACGGCTTCAGGTCGCGGAACTTCGGGCTCGGTGGCGGGCTTGCCGGGGAGATTGCAGCCGGCGAGGGCGACCGAGGCGAGAGACAGGATGGCGACGATCTTCATTGCTTGTGTTCGTCTCCATCATGAGGGTGATGCAGGCCGGGAGATTCGACGCCGAGGCGCATGGAGAGCGGGATCTGCGCGAGGCGCTGGAGGTGGCCGAGTTTGGTCACGGTGTAACCGGCGACGAGGCCGAAGATGACCTGCGAAGCAGCGAAGGAGTACCAGTCGATGTGGTCCGCGAAGAAGGGATTGACGATGCCGAGGACGCTGTGGAGCAGGCCGGTCCATGCAACGGGCGCGATGATGCCGCCGAGGAGGATAGGACGGCGGGGCCAAACCGGGAGCAGTGCTCCATAGAGCAGGCCGACGAGGAGCGTGGTGGCGCCCTGGATGATGTTGGCGGTAAGGAAGGCTGTGAGGCGGAAGTGGCTCATCTCGAAGACGGTGGGGTTGGTCCAGTTGCCTACGCCGGCGCCGCCAAGAAGATTCACGACATACCAGATGCTGTGGTAGCGAAGGATGCCATAGATTTCGGCGGGTATAACCATGGCGAGTCCGCCGGCGATGCCGCCCTTGATGCCGCTGGAGACGGGGAAGGTTTCAAGCGGGAGCTGGGCGCGATGAGTTTCGTCCACGCGAATGTGCGCGACCTTTTCCAGCCTCGGCACGAAGGAGAAGATTTCCTCGGAGACGGCGACCTCCTCGTGCGCTTCATGGGGAAGGACCTGGCGGAACCAGCCGATGGCTGCGACGATGGCGAGGATGCCGCCGAGATAGCCGATCCAGGCGCTGGTGACGAGAGCGGCGCCGACGAGCGCGATGCCGAGGGCCATGAGGATCGGCCAGGCGGTAGGCGCCGGCAGATGGATGACGTCGGACTCCGGCTCACTGCCGTGCGGATTGGAGGGATCGGGATGGTGCGGATCGATCATCGGCAGACCACGTAGACGACGGTGAAGACGACGACCCAGACTGCGTCGACAAAGTGCCAGTACATGGCGAGGACTTTGACGTTGTAGGCGTGACGCGGTTCGACCTTGCCCATAACTGCGAAGGCGAGAGTGAAGAGCATGAGGATGAGGCCGATGACGACGTGCGAGGCGTGCAGGCCGACCAGCGAGTAATAGGTGGTGCCGAAGAGATTGGTGTGGATGGTGAGGTGATCGTCGACGATGAGCTTGCGCCACTCAGTCGCTGTTCCGTAGAGGAATGCGAGTCCGAGAAGGATGGTAACGGACCACCAGAGCCGGAAGGCGGCCATGCGGGCGCGGTCGATGGCGTGCTCGGCGAGCACGATGAAGAAGCTGGAAGAAAGCAGGCAGACGGTATAGAAGTACGGGACTTCCAGGACATCGCGCGGGCGCGGGCCCTGGGTGTCGCGGCCGGCAAAGTAGAGATAGGCGACGACGAAGATAGTGAAAATGGCGGACTCAGCGATGATGAGGCAAGCCATGGCCATGACGCCGCGGGAGGGCTGGTGCATGGCTTCGTCGGGCGCGTGTTGGATGGTAATCGTGGCCATAGTCAGTTATCAGTAGTCAGTGATCAGCAATCTGTCTTACTCATTCGTGGTTACTCGAAAGCGGAGTCGGGGTCTTCTGGGTGTTTCAGGTCCCAGAGCGGGCGGCGGCTGGCGACTACGGGTTCGTCGGCGAAGTTGTACGGCGGAGGCGGCGAGTCCGTGGCCCACTCCAGGGTCCATGCGTCCCAGGGGTCGGGACCAGCTTCGGCGCCGCGGAAGTACGAGTAGATGAGGTCGAAGGCGAAGATGAGAACGGCGATGCCCTGGATGAATGCGCCAATGGTGATGAGGAAGTTCAGGGTGTTCCAGCCGCGATCGGGCTCATAGGTGTAGATCTGGCGGGGCATGCCGAGGAGGCCGGGGAAGTGCATCAGGTCGAAGGTGAGATGGAAGCCGATGACCATGAGCCAGAAGTGCCACTTGCCCAGGGTTTCATTGAGCATGCGCCCGGTCATCTTGGGATACCAGTAGTAGAAGGCGGCGAAGATCATGAAGACGATGGCGCCAACGAGGACGTAGTGAAAGTGGGCGACGACGAAGTACGAGTTATGTAACTGCCAGTTCCACGCGGAGACAGAGAGCATAATGCCGGTAAGTCCGGCGATGACCCATTGGGAGAGGAAGGCGATGGAAAAAAGCATGGGGGTAGTGAAACGGATGCGACCGCCCCACATGGTGGCCAGCCAGTTGAAGGTCTTGATGCCGGTGGGGATGGACACGAGCATGGTGGACAGGGTGAAGAAAGCATTGCCGAATGAGGTCATGCCGATGGTGAACATGTGGTGCGCCCACACGCTGAGGGAGATGAATGCAATGGCGACGGAGGCTGCGACCATGGCGGCATAACCGAAGATGGCCTTGCGAGAGAAGACGGGAATGATCTCATTGGCAAAGGCGAAAGCGGGCAGCACGAGGACGTAGACCTCGGGATGGCCGAAGATCCAGAAGAAGTGAGCCCAGAGGATGGCGGAGCCGCCGGCTTGGGTATCGAAGAAGTGGCCGCCGAGGTAGCGGTCAATCATGAGCATGCCCTGGGCGGCGGTGAGCGGCCCCAGCGCGAGAAGGACGAGGAAGGCGGTGACGGCGTAGAGCCAGGGGAGCAGCGGAATGCGCATGAGGGTCATGCCCTTGCAGCGCATGCAGAAGACGGTGGCGAGGATGTTGATGGCGGTGCCAATGCTGCCGATGCCGCTGATGATGATGGCGACGGCCCAGTAGTCGACGGTGTGGCCGGGGGAGAAGGCCTTCTCAGTGAGGGGCGCGTAGGCGAACCAGGCGACGTCGGGTGCGGAGCCGGTGCCGGCGAGGCCGACGCCGCCGATGAAGCTGTAGTAGAGGAGCAGGCCGGCGAAGGCGCTGATCCAGAAGCTGAAGGCGTTAAGGCGCGGGAAGGCCATGTCGCGCGCGCCGATCATGAGCGGGACGAGGTAGTTGCCGAAGCCGAAGAGCATGGGCATGCCCACCAGGAAAACCATGGTGGTGCCATGCATGGTGAAGAGGCGGTTGAATGTGAAGGGCGAGACGAAGGTGTTGTGGGGAATGGCGAGCTGGATGCGGATCAGAAGCGCTTCGGCTCCCGCGACGAGCAGGAAGACGAGGGCATAGAGCATGTAAAGGATGCCGAGGCGCTTGTGATCGACGGTGACGATCCAGCCGTGAATCCACTCCAGCCAGGTGCCGCGCTCGGCGGGCGTGCCGCCGATGCCCGATTCGACGGGACTTGTCTCGATACCGGGGACCGGCATGCTTTCTGTACCCATGGCGTCTCCGCTACTTGAGGGTAAGCAGATATGCAACGATCTGCTGGTTCTGGCGATCGGTGAGGTGCATGGCCGGCATAAGGCAGCCGGGTTTGTAGGTGCTGGGATCGACGATCCACTGGAGCAGATTTTCGGGAGTGTTGAGGGTTGCGCCCGCGCCAATCGTGGCCCGGCTCATCAGGTGAGTGAGGTCGGGCCCATAGCGGCCGTTGGCGGCAGTGCCCCTGACCGCGTGGCAGCTGATGCAGGCCTGGTGCTCGAAGACTTGTTGCCCGTTCTGGGGCGTGATGGCCTCGGAGATCTGGGGCGGGGTGGAAGCAGGATTGGCGACAGGCACGAGGCTGGCTTGCTGCGCGGCCAGCTCCGGCTGCGCCTTCTTCTGTTCTTCGATCCATTTGCGGAAGTCATCGGGCGAATCCACATAGACGCGAAGAAGCATCTTGGCGTGTTGTGCGCCGCAGAACTGCGCGCACTGGCCGAGGTAGACGCCGGTCTTCTGGGGATCGATCCACATTTCGTTGACCCGGTCAGGGAGGAGGTCGGTTTTGCCGCCGAGCTGGGGGACCCAGAAACTGTGGATGACGTCGGCCGAGGTGAGCTTGATGAAGGTGGGGATCGGGGCTGAGGCACTGCTTAAAGGAACGTGGAGCTCGTTTGCGGTAACGACGTTCGATTGCGGATAGCGGAATTCCCACCAGAACTGGTGGCCGACGACAATGACGTCGAGGGCGGAGGCGGGTTTGGGCGCGTCCTGCACGGAGAAGAGGACGCGCGCGGTGGTGAGGAAGAGCATGATGATGATGAGGATGGGAATGATGGTCCAGGAGAGCTCGATCTGCATACTGCCGTAGACCTGGGGCGGTTCGGTGGTGTCGCCGGGGCGGGCGCGAAAACGGACGAGGGCGTAGATGATGAGAGCGCTGACGCCGACATAAATGCCGCCGCAGATGGCGAGGACGAACATCGAGAGCCCGTTGAGCTCGCTTGCGGGCGTAGAGTGCGGGGCAAAGATGGAGGTGGGGTGTTCCGCGGACGCGCTCGATACAGCCAGAGCGACGATCGCGGCCGCAGCGGTCGTTCGGCGCAGCAGAGCGGACGTTGGAAGTCTGACTCGCATGCGGTGGCTTGAAAAGAACCCGGATGACCGGCAAAAACCTTTACGATGGCCGCGATGGGCGCTTGCTTTTCAGCGGATAGGAGAAAGCGCGGCTGGTATGCTGCGCTGCCGAGGAATCGACCTCCCTCAATGCGAAGACAGAATACACCCGCAACGGCGGCTGATTCACCGAATGGTGAGACCGAATCAGGAATGGAGAAATCGAGTGCGTGGAGACGCGGGAGGAAGGGACGAGATTCTACGGCGCGGGTGAGATGCGCACAGCACAGCCGGGCGGGCATTGCTCATGCTCGCCCGGCTGTGTGGCTTACCAGCGGGAAATCGTCAGGTTGTCGAGATAGGCCTTGATGGTGCCCGAGCCCATGCCGTCGATCTGGAACTGGGTGTTGATGGTGGGGCCCCAGCCGAGGTCCGCTGCGCCGAAGGCAGTGGCGCCAATCGAGGACTCCTTCCCGTCGAGCCATATGTTGTGGTAGGAGATGTAGCCCGAGCTATTGCGGGAGAAGTTGAACTGCATGTGATGCCACTTGTCGCGGGACCAGTCGCGCGGGTTGCAGCTTGTGGTGCTCTTCGAATACCACCTGGGCTTCACGTCACTTGCAGAGCCGGTGTTGACCGTATATGCCCAGTGGCCGGTATAACCGTCGCACTGCACGCCGACCAGAACCGTTTTTCCGTCCGCCATCACCTGATTCACATCGAATTCAAGGTTGCCAATTTCGCTGCCGGAGCCATCCAGGTAGACCCATGTGTCGTAAAAGAAGTTTTCCGAGTAGACGTCGTCGGCGAATGAAATCGAGAAACGCTCATCGCCGCTATTGCTGAACGAGGTCTCATAGCGGCGGGTGCTTCCGTAAAGAGACGGCGAACTAACGATTGTTGTGGAGCCCGAGGACGAGCCTGAGCCACCGCTGTCGTGTACGGCCTTCCAGCCGCTGAGCGCCTGGATGTGGCTAACGCCCTTGGCGTCGGAGGGGATTTCAGAACTGCTGGTGGAGGTGGTTCCGCCTGATTTGACATCAATTACGACGTCCTCGACGCAGGAAGCGCCGTTAGCGCCCCAGGCTTTGACGTGCAGGGTATGGTTGCCGGTAGAAGAATCGACGGAACGATCGATGGACTGGGCATCGACGACCGTGGTGCTGGAACTGGAGTCGAAGGAGTAGCCCATGGCGGTGACGTTCTGCGAGGAGCAGGTCGATGCCGACGCAGACAGCTTGAAGGGGGAATAGACAGTTGAGTCGTTGGACGGGGAGTTAACGGTTACACCGGCGAAAGCAGGGAGGGAAAGACCAACGACGGCACATACGGCAAAAAGGTTACGGGGGAGATGCATAGGGGCAGAGTCCTTTAGCTGAAAACAGATTCATTAGTTGAAAACAGATTCATGTCGAGCCGTCCCAGGCTCGCTCATGCGGCCGGGGAACCAAACTTCTTGATTTGTATGGGCTGGTCCGAGTGGGCACAGGACGTGCCATGATCTATCTGCTCAGCAACCTCTGATATGGCTCATCGTACGACCGGAAACCACAGTGTATTTGTGATCTGTGACGTTCGACCGACGTTTTGGCTCTTGAATTCCGATGGAAGCAGGAGAGGCTGTGGGTTCTTTTATCTTTCGCACCACTTCAATATTGCACTCGCCAACGGATCCAAGCTGCCTGGCAACCGTTTTAAGTACCGCTAGGGGGAATCCTTGCACAGCGATGCCATGGATACAACATTATTTTCATAAAAACCCGAGTATATTTTCCATTCTGAGACATCCCGGAAGGAATTACACGCATCATGGAAAAACTTCCATGGCAGGTGGGTAAAAAATGCATGAAATCGGGAGGAATGCGGCAAACCGCTCCAAGCAGCGGGGATAGCCGTTTCTTATGACGGGATGGCGGGAGGCCCTCAAGAGGCCGGTCAGAAGAAGGAATGGCGCGGTTCCGCCGAAGCGGAGATCCGCGCCATGGTTCAGAGCTGGCTTACCAGCGGTAGATGGTGAAGGCGTCGAGGTAGAGCGTCGATGATCCGCTTCCGGAGGTGCCGTCGACCTGGAAGTTGGCGATGAGGTCGGCGGCGGCCCAGTTGAGGGAGAACGCAGACATCACGGTCTGGTTGATGGGATACTCGATGCCGTCGAGCCACACGGAGTGGTAGGTGACGTTGCCGGCATCATCGCGCGAAGTGCTGATCTGCACGTGATGCCAGGTGTTTTTTGTCCAGTTGGCGGGATTGCAGGTCTGATTGGAGCGGACCCATTTGACATCGGGCTGCGAGGGCGTGCCGGCGTTCTCGCTGTAGTCCCAGGTGTTGGTGTCACCCGCGCACTGGAAGGCGTAGATGATGGTGTCGCCATTGGAGACGACCTGGTTGTTGTCCATCTCGAGGTTGCCGATCTCGCTTCCGGCGCCGATCCAGACCTGGGCGTCATAGACGAAGTTCATGGGAGCGGAATCCTGTCCGTAAGTGACGGAATAAAGGACGCCGCCGTAGTTGCTGAAGGTGGTATAGAACTGGGCGGTCTGGCTGCCATCGAGCGAGGGGGTGCTGACGATGCTCATGGAGCCACTGGCAGAACCGTTGGTGGCGGGATCAAACTTGGTTCTCCATTTCGGCATCAGCTGCAGTTCGGTTTCCTTAATTGCGTTGGAGGGAATGGAGGGTCCGCTGGGCGGCAGCGTGATGGTGTAGCTGGCGCGTGCGAGGCCGCTGTTGGAGTATCCGGAGCTGGCGGCCAGCGCCTGAATCACCATGGAACTGGACACAGAGATGGGCGCGCTATATTTTGGCGAGGCGGTCGAGGGACCGGAGCCGTTGGTGGTGTAGTAGATGGTTGCGCCGGCCGTGGAATCGGACAAGCTCACCGTCTGCTTGCTGGTGTATTGGCCCGAGGCAAGAGAGAACTTTGGCGTGGCCGCGACCGGGGTCGGCGTTGAACCAATGATGATGGGAAGAAGTACCTGCTCGGCAGTCCCTGAGCCCCAGCACTTGACGTGGAGGGTGTGCGATCCGGCGGTTGCGGTGACCGACGCAGTGAAGGAAGTGGGCTCGATCACGGCCGAACCGCTGTCAATGGAGTAGCCCATCGAGGCCGTAGGCACCGAACCGCAGGTCTTGGAGCTTGCCACGACTTTAAAGGGCGAGCCGACCGCGGCGCCGCTGACCGGGTTGGAGACGGCGATATCGGACGACAAGGGGGCCTGTCCGACGGTGATATTGAGTTGAGTCTGGGCATTTGTGTTGACGCCCCAGCACTTGACATGGAGAACGTGCGCGCCGGAAGAGGCATTTACTTTGGCAGTGAATGAGATGGGTTCGATGGCGGTCGGGCCACTATCAATGGAGTAGCCCATGGAGACTGCGGGAACCCCTCCGCAGGTGGTGGTGCTGGCGGTCAGGGTGAAGGGTGAGGTAACCTGCGCTCCATTAGCAGGCGTCACCACTGTGATGGCAGACGCGGTGGCAGACGACGCCACAAGCGCCAGGACAGCAGAGAGCAAAGTCTTCATTTAAAGAGCCTCAGATCCTAATGGGCCAGCCAATTTCTATATGTGGCGTGCTCCATCGTTGCGAACAGAAGGCGGAGTCCTTACTGTTACTACCTTTCAAAAGCAGTCCCTGACACAGTGGCGCATAATCCATGGCGTCGTGCTTAACGTTCGACTGGCCGGGACTGTGAGGGTTGGCGACGGTTATAAGTGTTCTGGACGCGATCGCGCTACGCCCGGTGGACTCTCTAGGCAATCAATTACCGGCGATGAAACGCTCATCGCCTTAAAAGTTATGACAGACACAAGGACGCATGGGCCCAGGAACTCAGCAGGGCGTTTACGCCGAGATGCGCCGGCGATCTTGAACAGCCGGGCATCCGTGTGTTCCCCTCACAAGCCAACGTGCGCAGCAATTGCGAGAGGTGTTCCGCGGCCCGCGGGATTGCTTAACGCCACGGCCCGAACGGTGTGAATCAGAGGTTATTTGGCGTGAGTATAGCAGGGAAGAAGAGTGACGAAGATGTGATCTTAATCACGCGACGGTACGTGCGATCTGCCACGAAAGTTGTAAGCCGGAGGGGGAAATTGGACGGAGTGCCGAGTCGCGCGGTCAGGGAGCCGCGAATCAAAGCTGAGTGTGCGGCCGCATGCACGCCGTAGTTAGTTAATTCAACGGCGAAATTGCAACCGTGGAATCGTCCGCGCGCAAAAAAGCCGGCAGCAGCGCGTCGAGCTGAGCTCGAAGCGCTGCTGTCGGCATGTGTGAGTTACCTTGGGTCCGGAGTAATCGAACTTACTTCACTGTGACCTGCACCGCGGTGGATTGCTTGAGCGAGCCACTGGTTCCGGTCACGGTGACCGTGTAAGTTCCCGCTGTCGTGCCCTGGTTCTGCTGGGTGATTTGTCCGCTGGTGTTGGCGCAGCCACCAACTCCGGCAACGACGACGACGAACAAGAGCAAGCCAAGTATTGCCAGCCACGCACGCCTGCGACGCGGAACCAAGACAAAGAAGAGCGCCGCAAGCGCGCTTCCGCTTCCAAATGCGCTCCACGGATTGCGGAGAGCCGCGGAACTGGGAGTGGTGCTCACGGTAAGCGTGGCGGCCACGGCCGTTGCACCGGTGATTGCCGGCGGCTGGGTGACCGAGCAGGTAGGAGGATCAATTGAATTGGACGGACTGCTTGTGACGGCGCAGGTTAGCGCCACTGCGCCGGTAAACCCGCCGGCAGGAGTGATGTTGATGGTTGAAGTTGCGTTGGCGCCGGCAGATCCGATGGTGATGGATGTGGCGGTCATCGAGAACTGGGGCGGTTGTGCCGGGGGATTCACCACGATTGCGATGGAGGTTGCGGCGGATTGCGATCCCGATGTTCCCTTTACGCTCATGGAGTAATTGCCCGGCGCGGTGGTCGATTGCGTGTTGACGTTGATTGTGGCGTTCACCGATTGCGATCCGGTGATGGCCGGGGGTTGCGTGACCGAGCAGGTGGGTACGGCACCGGAGCCGCCGGAGACGGTACAGGTGACCGAGACGGTACCGGTAAATCCGGAGCTGGGTGTGATGGTGACGGTGGCCGTCGCGGATGCTCCCGGTTCGCTCACTGTGACGGGATTGCCGCTCATGGAGAACGATGGATTGGCCCCGTTCTGGATCACGTAGGCTGCTGTGCCTATATTGCTGTTGCTCATCGCCGGATCGATCGCGACGGCCTTGATGGTCTCAGACATTCCAACCTGAATTGGGGTGGAATATGGGTTGGAGGACGAAGAAGGAGTCGTACCGTCGGTTGTGTAGTAGATCTTTGCGCTGGCGTCCGTATCGGAGATGGTGACTGTCTGCGCGGTCGCGTAAGTACCCGCGGCAGGAGAGAAGGTCACAGCGGGCGTCTGGTTGCTGAAGGTGAATGTCGCGCTGGTTTCGCTGCTCTGCGCATATCCGGACGCGGTGGCAATGGCGTTGATGGTGGTATTCGTGCTGACCGTGATGGCCCCGGAGTACTGAGTTGACGCCGTCGTGGGTTGAGAGCCGTCCAGGGTGTAGTAAATGGACGAGGAGTTTGTCGTGGAGGACATGGTAACGGACTGAGGCGAGGAGAACGTTCCGCCGTTGGGAGTGATGACCGGAGCTGCGGTCGTCGGTGGCGTGTTGAGCAGCCCGTAGATGTCGACTTCACCCGAGGCCGCGACGTACACCTTGCCGTTGGTTACCACCGGAACGGAGAACTTGTTGGCCCGCCCGCCCGAGTCGCGCGAAGCATTTGTATCGCTCTCATAAAGGATGTTCGTCAAATCATCGGGGTCAAAGGCGTACAGCACCGCTGGTCCGCCCGAGTTGAACTGGTCAGCCTTTACTGCCCAGACGATGCCGTTCTGCGTTCCATTGGAGGAGATGGAGAAAGTGGGGCCCGGGTATGCCGAAGTAAAGCTGGTTTCACTGCTGGGCGTGGTGCCCAGGACGCCGTTGTTCAACTTGAATGCCATGCCGACGTTGGATATGCCATTGTCCTGAGGGATGTCGCCGCCGGCCCACACATAAACATTCCCGTTCCAGTAGGCGGCAGTGCCCCAGAAGCCTTGTCCTTGCTGAATCGAGCTAACTGTGATGTCCTGCAGCGCGTTGGTGTTGGACGTGGCCCCGGACGGCGCCAAACCGCCGAGACTATCACGGTTCAAGACCGTGATCCGACCCTCCTTACCGGCCGTGATCAGCATGTGTGGATGAGCGCCCGGCTGGTCGGACAGCATCAGCAAGCCGCCGGAACCCTGATCCCAGTCTTGGGTATTGAGTTGCAAGTAATTGAACGCCGTCCATGCATCGGTCGGCGTGAGCTGGCCGTTGGCGATGTTGAACGCGACCACGCTCTCGCCATAATCGGAGTTGGCTTGGAATGGAGTGGAACGAGCGCCATTGCCGGTGACGACGAACATGCGACCGCCGGAGACGTTCGTATCGATAGGCATGCCCGCGCCCGAGCCCCACACTGAGCCGCCATGATCGTCCGGTGTGAGGCAGATCGCTGCTGTCTGTTGCAGGGTGGTCGCGTTGTACGCAAACAGCCATCCGTGCCAAGGGCAAATGTCTCCATGCGCTGAGTAGGCGAAGTAGACATATCCGTTGTAATAGTTCAGCGCAGGGCGTTGATTCTCCCATAGTGGGCTGAACGAAATCGTGCCGCCCGAGCAGTTGTCCCCAGTGCCCGTCGCGGTTGCGGTGATGTTCATCGGGCTGCCTGATTGTTCGGCGCCGGTGATGATATTGATGGCGTGCAGACGGGAGAAGTACTGGCCGCTTTCCTTGGTGTTGGCCACCACGTACATGGTGTTGGTCGCGGAGTTGATCGCTGGCGTGCCCGTGATGCCGATGTTGGGTCCGATATCTTGCGAAGGCGCCACGTCAGCTTGTGGTTTGGGGGTTGCGCCAGCGCTAGCGCCATGCGCCGCGGTCAGCAAGCTGATCTGCCAGATCGGACTGCCTTTGGTATCGGCGTCGAACGCGTAAATGGAGTCGTTTTCGGTGGCGACAAAGAGGACGTTGTGTACCTGGCCGTCACTCATCTTGAGATTGGGTACATAGAGCGGCTGCGCGAACACGTGGTCGTCGACGGAAAGAGAAAAGAGCTTGCCAAAAGCGTTGGAAGCGACGTTGGCGGGGGTGAGCGCAGTTTCCTGCGTGTTCTGGCCTGCGTGGGTCACATCATAGCGCCAGGTAAGCACCGGGACCGGAGTCGGCGTCTGTGCCCGCGAACTTGGTGGGCTCAGCAAGAACCCGCAGCAGACCATGAGAGTAAGTTGAAACGTAGCGAAACTGGCAAAATAGCGAGTTTTTGATGAGGCAAGAAAAGGCTGGCAACGCGCAGACATATGCACCTTCGCAACTGGAGTTAAACAACGTGGGTATCCCCCGGGAGCGCAGACCATGCCCCTTCCCGTGCAGTGCAAGACTGCCGAGTTAGTCTGGCCAGGTTGCCGGAGTCGAACTCAGAGGCAAAAAAATCCTGTAGCTCTGCGAACCGGGGACTTTGCCGTAGCGCTATTCGATCGTTATTTGCGATGTCTACAGAAGAAGAGGTGTTTTTTGAGTGAGCGGCACGGCATTTCATGCACAACCAATTGGATGGCGCGCTCCGCCGCGGCGGTTGCTTTTGCATCCAATCAAGTCGGAACCACATTGTCTTATTGCGGCAGAATGAGCATGATGCGGGATTTGGACATGAATACCTGCGGTGTTTCACGTTTCGGAGTGAAGTGCGGAATTCTCTTCATCTTGGCGCTGGCGTGGGGTGGGAGCCCTGCATCCGGCGCAAGGGGAGCCACAATTCACAGCAGCGACGCGGCTCCCTCCGGCATGGCGTGGGACGTCCACGGGACGTGGCATGCGAAGGGTGGACATGGGACGATTTTGACCGGCGATACCATTCAACCGGGTGTGCTTCTCGACCCCGGCAAAGGCGAGTTGAGTCATTCGATCACCATCCTCCTGCCGGATGGGCAGTCGATTCTCTATGAGTGCTTCACGGCGAAAGATTGCGCGCGTGGGTTCCGCGTTCCGGTCCTGTTTCGCACCCCCGAGCCCTTTGCAGTGGAGATGCTGGGACGTATCCGCGCGGCGCTGGCAGAGCAGGGAGGCCGGACCGCGGCTGCGCCGGCGAAGGAGACCCACATCGCCAGGGATGAAGCGGCAGCCGTGCTTGGGCCGGGAAACCGGATCGAGATTGGGGGCCTGGCTGCGTCGCTCTCCAACGGCGAGTATTCTGGCGATTTGCGTTCTTTTGACGCGCGATATCCTGAACAATCCGGTATCCCCCTGCAGAAGTCCGGCCGCTCACTTGCATTGACGGTGCCCGGCCCGGGACTTTTTTTGCTCACGATTATCGACTCGATGAAGTGGCCGCGCATCGAGTTCATGATTGCCGTCGAGCCCACGCAAGGCAATAGCGTTATCAAGGACTTCAAAGATGTGCACGCGCTGATGATGAAGTGGCGCGAGGAGTTCTTCGGCTGGCCGATGCACGACTTTCAGCGAGCCTATCTCCAGTCGCTGATGCTCGGCATCCAGCCGGCAAATGGCAGCGAACAAAAAAAGGCAAGCACGGATCCGCTGCCGCCCGGCGTTACAGCGGAACCCATGTTTACTCCCAAGCCCGGAGTATTGGAGGGAGAGACTGCCATCACGCTGCAATGCGCGACGCCGGGCGCAATCATCCATTACACAGTTGATAGTTCGCAGCCGCTCGAGAACTCGCCGGTTTATCACACGCCCATTGTCGTGAAGGGAATTCCGGTGAGGATCAAGGCGTTTGCCGATTCGCCGGGAAAGAAGGACAGCCCCGTGGTCATGGGCAACTTTCGCATCCGGGACCAGAAAGACTGACCACGCCGGAAATCGCTCTGCGATTCAATCGCCGCGCGGGGTTACCGTCACTGCCTGCGGCGGCACGTCATTGCCCGTCTGAAATGGCCGCCGCGAGCCATGCAGGTCGTCGCCGGCGAGCACGATGTTGGCGGAGTTCCCCCCAGCCACCGCAATGAAGGCGTCCGTGCCGGCTGGCGCTACGGAGTCTGAGATCGTGACTTCGCGCGCGTTGAGCAGGCCCACCACCGGCGCGTGGCCGCTGACCGGCGTGCTCTTGAAGCCGGATACCCGCACTCCATCCACGTCGTCGAACAGCAGTGTCGGCCGGCCTTCCTGCGAACTCGCGCTGAATTCGAGGTTCTTCATGTGCAGGTTGCGCGCATGCCGCACATAGAGCCCGGAAGCAGGCAGCATCCCGAACATTCGCGCTTCAGGGTATGCGTTGTCCTTCTCCGGAACCGCGGAGCTGATTGACTCCGACCGCGAAGGAAGCGCGTTTTCGATGCGAAGATCGGAGAGCGTAATGTCATCGACCAGATCCCCGGGAATGCCCGTGATCGAGCTTGCCAGAACGGTTTCCGAGGCCTGGATATTCTCGATAACGACGCGCCGCAGACCATGTTGAGAATAGTCGTGCACGCGCTTGCGATTCCCCAGGCGAATGAAGATAGGCGTGCGGGTGCGCTGCATCTGAATGCCACTGACTTGTACGCCATCGATCCAGCCGCCGTCGATCACCTCCAGCGCCACGCCTGAGATGACGCGTTCGCCCAGCGGCACCGCGTCATTGTGGATCACCGAGTTCGAAAAGACGATGTTCTCGAATCCTCCCTCGGATGAGGTGCCAAGCTTGAATCCATTACAGCAGGTGGAGAGGCTGCATTTGGTTACGGTGACATTTTTGACCAGGCGCGGCTCGGCGCCGAGCGGGTTCTCGCTCTTCAGGCAGATGGCGTCATCGCCAGTCTGGACGGAGCAGCCGGAGACGAGAACGTTCTGGCATCCGGTGATATCGATGCCGTCGGTATTCGGTCCGTTCACTGGGTTCCGGATCGTGATTCCGGTAATCTGTACGTCGTCGCAATTGAGCGTGTGCAGGGTCCATCCAGGCGAGTTCTCAAGATGCACTGCGTCCACGCGCACTCCCCGGCAGTTGGAAAACAGGATCATCGGACTCGGCCGGCCGGAGCTCTTCGGCTTCAGTGCGTGCGAGGCAACATCGGCCCACGCTTGATCCGGTGGTAGAGCCGCGCGGCCGGAAGACTCCCAGAAACTCGTTCCCTGGCCGTCGATATGTCCCGGCCCGGTGAGCGCTACTTGCTCGGCGTTGCTCGCATAAATCAGGTGACGCTTATTCTTTTCGCCGGCGCCCTGGTAGTCGCTTAGCGACGTGCTGCCGAGAAGCACGCATCCCTCGTCCAGGGAAAGGGTCACGCGGCTCCTAAGGTCAAGGCGGCCAGTGCGGTATCTCCCCGCGGGTACATGAACAATGCCTCCGCCCGCATGCGCCGTTTCATCGATGGCGCGCTGGATGGCTTCCGTGTTCATGGTCCGGCCGTCGGGCCGCGCCCCGTACTCCTGCACGTTTTTGGTCTGGAGCAGCGATGCGAAAGCCATTCGGGCAGCGGTCAGGCCGACGGCCAAAGATGAGGCGGCAAGGAAATCTCTTCTCAGCATGGAGGTCTCCATGCTGTTTGGATGCGGGTCCAGCCCTTCACCATGGCGGGGCGGATGCGACCGATTGTGGCCAAAGAAAAAAAAAGGCGAGACCCTCTCGTGGAGAAGACGGCCTCGCCTGAGGAACAAACTTGCAGTAACTTGCAAAACTGCTGAGCGCAGTCTTGTGATTGCGGTAAAGGTTAATGAATGGTTACATCGCCGGAGCCGGTCTGGATGCGCACGGTGGGGCCGCCTCCGCCGATCTTTCCCGTAATGTGGTGCTTATCGAACGATCCCTGCACCGTCATCTCGTGGTCGGTGTGAACACTGCCGGACCCGGTGGAGGCATCCAGCGTGAACCCCGTGTTGCCGGGCGAGAATTCGATGTTCCCCGAGCCGGTCTCGAGTTTCCAGTCGCCGTCGGGCGACCCTCCGATCTTGATGTCGCCGGAACCGGTGGTCGCGCGCAGGCCGCCGCGCAGACCGCGGAGTTCAATATTTCCGGAGCCGGTTTCCGCGCGCACATCGCCTGTTCCCGACTGGTCCGCGTAGATGTTTCCGGAGCCCGTGTTCACGGTGAAGCCGCCCTTCAGGCCTGAAGCATGAATATTCCCCGAGCCAGTGTTCAGCTTCGCGTTCTGGCCCACGCCATCATCGGTCACATCGCCGGAACCGGATCCTGCCTCGAGAAATGCATTGTCCGGCGCCTCGATCTCGTAATCGATGCTGATGTTGCGCATGTTCTCGTGGTGCCCGCCAATGCGAATAATGTTGCCGGTCTGCTCAATCGGAGGATTGGCCGCTACCTCGCGGACCCGCTCCTCGCTGTTCGAGCCCCAATTCGAGCGAACTCTTCCGTGGATCTTGATCTGGCTGGAGGAGCCGTGCACGATATGGACGTTCCCCGCGCCGGTGGAGACCGTAAGTTCTACCTGCCCGCCAACGGAAAGTGTGCGATCGAATGTGGCCTCCGATGCGAACGCTGGAAGCGCCGCGAAGGCCAATACTGCTGCTGCCGCAAATGCCATTTTCATCGTTCTATTCCTCGCAAATGCTCAATCCCGTGGATCGTAACGTAGCGTGACGAAGTCTGCCCGGCTGCCTGAGTTCCCGCCCTGATTTCAGCAATTGGGCTGCCATCATGAAGAAACGCCTCTAACTCGTGACCCTGCTGTGCCTTAAAGATTTCGGCGAGAATCAAATTGCGCCGCCGGGTGTCCGCTTCCGAACACCCCTGTGCGCCGCCGAACAATGCGGCCTGGAGTTTTCCGACCGAAATTCATTCCTTGCGGGCGGCCGGTCAGGTTCGGCGCGTGCCGCCCATGCCGGCTTATACGTTGCCGCGCGGGCGAGGGTTCCAGGGAGCATTTCTGATGCTCCCGCTTCCCCTCCAGCCCGGGCTGGACATGCCGTAAATCGATCCAAATGCTATGCTCTTGAACGAGATGCATGGTCTGCTGCTGCTTGAATGTGTCGCCGTGGCCCTGCTCATCCTGGCCAACGGGTTCTTTGTGGCCGCGGAGTTCGCCCTGGTTTCCATCCGCGACACGCGCATCCAGCAGTTGCTGGCCGCGCAGGTGCCCGGTGCGCGCGCTGTGCGCCGCCTGCAGCACGATCTCGATGACTTTTTGCCTGCAGTCCAGCTCGGAGTTACATTGTGTTCGCTGGCCCTCGGCTGGCTGGGCGAGCCGCTGGCCGCGCGGGTCTTTCTGGCCGGATTTCGGCTCCTGCCGCATTGGCCGGCGCATGCCGCCCTCTACGCTCACATCGCCGCGCTTGCGGCTGGGATCCTCGGCTTCTGCGCCATTACCTACTTTCACGTGGTAGCAGGAGAGCTGGTGCCCAAGGCGCTCGCCCTTCGCCGCGGTGAGGCGCTCGCCGTTGCCGTGGCGCCGCCCATGCTGCTCTTCATGGCCCTGGCCCGCCCCGCCGTTCGCCTGCTCAGCCGGTCCGCCGCCCTCGTGTTGCGCGGATTCGACATCCCCATGACCGAGCGCGCCAGCGTCCACTCTCCCGAGGAACTCAAGCTCATCGCCACCGCCGCGCGCCGCATGGGAGTGCTGCCAAGGTTTCAGGAGACGCTGGTGCACCGCGCGCTCGAGCTCAGTGACGTGCCGGTGCGTGAGATCATGACCCCGCGCCAGAAGATCTTCTCGCTGCCTTCCAGCATGCTGATCGAGGAAGCATCGGCCAAGGTCATCGAGCACCTGAACTCGCGCGTTCCGGTCTACGACGAAGCCCGCGGCCCGGAGCATATCGTCGGCGTGGTTTACTCCAAGGATCTGTCGCGGCTGATGTTTTTCCGGCGCTCGCCGCAGCCGGGCACACCCCGTTCCGCTACTCCGTTTGCCGAACTGCGCCTTGCCCAGGTGATGCGCGACATCCTCGTGGTGCCGGAAACCAAATCTGTCCTCGAGCTGCTGCGCGAGTTTCAAAAACGGCGGCGGCACATCGCCATCGTCGTCGACGAGTATGGATCGACCGCCGGCCTGGTCACCGCCGAGGATGCCATCGAGCAGCTCACCGGAGAGATTGAAGACGAGTTCGACGACCCGCAGCGGCCGCTTATTACCAACGCGCGCGGCGTGCTGCTGCTGGATGGCGGCGTGAACCTGCGCGACCTGGAGACGCAAATGCAGTGGAACCTGCCGCGCGATGGCGGCGTGGAAACGTTGGCGGGATTCCTGCTGACGCGCTTCGGCCACATTCCCAGGCCCGGTGAGTGCACGGATTACGATGCGCGCCGCTTTACGGTGGTGGAGATGGATGGGCGCCGGATCGCGCGGGTGCGGGCGGAGCCGATTCCGGATGCGGATTCTGAAGCCTGACAGGATTGCTCAATTGTGCGGCGCCGCCTGCGTTGCCGGGGCGGGAGATGTTGGCTCCAGCGGCTTCTGCGACTGCTGCTCCGCCAACTCCTGAATGCGCTTCTCCAGCCGCGCGATGGCGTCGCGATCGTGCGCCACGATCTCGCCGGCCTGGCTATTGGCGGCCAGCTTCCCCATGCGCTGCTGGTGCGCTTCAATCACATCGCGCAACAACGGGATGGAATCCCAGTCCTGTTTTTCGATTTCGGCTTCGCGTTGCTCCGATGCCGCGAGCTCCGCATGCAGCTTCTGCCTTCCCGCTTCAACCGCATCCGGTCCCGCGGAGACAGGCTGCTGGGTCGCGCGCAGCACCGCATCAAGCCAGTTCGGCAAGTATGCGCCGGACGGCCTCGTCACGCGCCCGTTCGCACTCCTCTGACAGATCCATCGAAATCGGCTGCCTGGGATCGATCGTGATTGCGTACAGGATCACGTCGCGCTGCCCTGACTGCATGTAGAACGCGTCCAGCAGATCCTTCACGCCGATGTCATGCGCCGTCAGCGTCGGTGGATAGTCCCTGGAAAACTTCGGAGTCGTCCGCGTCACCGTTCCAATAGGAGTGTCATCCGCCGCGGCGTCAACCAGGAAGATGCGATCGGCAAGTTGAAGCGGTTCAAGCAGGATAAATCCGCCGGTCCCGCCGTCGAGGCACTCAATACCGGAGGGCAGGGTCTGCTTCTCCAGAGCGCGTACCACGTGCACGCCAACTCCTTCGTCGCCCATGATTACGTTGCCCAGGCCGAGCACAAGTGTCTTCTTTGTATCAGTGGAAATGGGGACCTCCCGGGCGGCGCTGTCGGCAAAAGAAAGGGATTCGCAAAACTCAAGCGTTCCCGGGGTCGCAACTTTGACGATCCGGGAACGCCTGTTGATCCTTGTTACTTCTTGTCCGCAGCTTTGTCGAATTTCCAACCGCCGATGATGGACGAAATCGTACCACGCCCCTCGATGTAGTCGTGATAGAACGACAGGTAAATGTGCACGATAATGAAACCGACGAAGAACCACATCAGCGTGTGATGCCAGTAGCGCACGCCCATCTCTCCGCCCATCAAAGGCACGATCCACGTGAACATCCGCGGTATCCACGAGTTGCTCATGCTGGAGTACAACGCGAAGCCGGTGATGGCCTGCGCGCAGAACGCCAGGAACGTGAGGAAGTAGATGAACGCCGCCAGGGAATTGTGCCCGGTGGAGATCTCGCCGTGCATCTGCGTCTGCAGCACGTCGGTCTTCACCACTTCCACAATCTCCCGCCGCTGTTTGCGCGTCAGGGGGAAGAAGTTGTTCCAGCGCGCGTACTTGTTGCCCACGAATCCCCAGTAAATACGCGCCAGGAAGTTGAACATGTAAATGTACGCGAACAGGAAATGGACGAAGCGGACACAGCCGAACCAGTACGACTGGTACGCCTCGTTGGCGTAGAAAATGCGCTGGGGCGCCCCGATCATGTACCCCGTGACGATCAGCGCCACCAGTGCGATAGCGTTGATCCAGTGGTAGGCGCGCACCGGCAGTTCCCACACATACACCCGCCTGTATTCCACCGGGCGATTGCCGAATTTGTTCACTTCAATCCCAGTCGTGCTCATAGTCATTACTCGAAGGAAACCTGGTGAAGGTGCCGGCCCTGCGGATCGTACAGATGCACCGCGCAGGCAAGGCACGGGTCAAACGAGTGGATGGTCCGGATGATCTCCACCGGCTGCTCCAGATTCGCTACCGGCGTGCCGATCAACGACTCCTCGAAGGCCGACCGCTGCTGGCGCGCGTCGCGCGGCGAGCCGTTCCAGGTCGTCGGCACCACAAGCTGATAGTTGTCGATCTTTCCGTTCTTGATCTTGATCCAGTGCGCCAGCGCTCCCCGCGGAGCTTCCACCAGTCCCACGCCTTCGCACTCTGCCGGCCAGGTCTTCGGATCCCAGCGTTCGCCGTTGAAAGTGGACACTTCGCGGGTCTTCACCCGTTCCATCAGCTCGCCGAAGAACTCCTTGAGCCACGCCATCGTCAATGCCGCGTCGATACCGCGTGCCGCCGTGCGTCCCAGCGTGGAGAACACCGCAGCCACAGGCACGTTCAGCTTGCCCAGCACCATGTTGACAAGTTCCTTGGTGTCCGTGTGGCCGGCCGCCAGCGAGACCACCACCCGCGACAGCGGGCCCACTTCCATGGCGTTCTCTTTCCAGCGCGGCGTTTTCAGGAACGAGTACTTCTCGTAGCCGGCCAGCGTCTCGAACGGAGGCTGCGGACCGGTGTAGTTGATCTTGGTTTCGCCCGCCCACGGATGCACGCCCTGCGCGTCGCCGCCGTCGTAGCTGTACCAGGAGTGCGCGATGTACTCCTTGATCTCCTGCGTGTCCCTGGCGTTGACCGGGTAAAGATGGCTCAGGTCGCGGCCCAGCACGGCGCCGCGCGGGAACTTGTACGAATCCGGCTGCCCGTAGCCCTTGGTCGGGAAGTCGCCGTAGCTGAGGTAATTCTTCAGCCCGCCGCCGTAGCTGGCCCAGTCTTTGTAGAACGAGGCCACCGCAAGGAGATCCGGAATGTAGACCTCGTTTACGAACTCGTCGGCCTGCGAAATCAGGCGCGACACCAGGTTCAGCCGCTCCGAGTTGACCGCCGACAGTTCATCGTGGTCAATCGAGCACGGAACCCCGCCCACCAGGTAGTTCGGGTGCGGATTCTTGCCGCCGAAGACCGCATGAATCTTGACGATCTCTTTCTGCCACTCCAGCGCGTCCAGGTAGTGCGCCACGGCGATCAGGTTCACTTCCGGCGGCAGCTTGTATGCGGGATGGCCCCAGTAGCCGTTGGCAAATATCCCCAGCCCGTTGGCGGCAAACGCCTTGATCTTGTCCTGCACCGCGCTGAAATAGGCCGGCGTGTTCTTGTCCCACTTTGAGAACGACTGCGCCAGTTCCGCCGCCTTTTTCGGGTCGGCCTTCAGCGCGTTCACAATGTCCACCCAGTCCAGCGCGTGCAGGTGATAGAAGTGGATCACGTGATCCTGCACGTACTGCGTGGCCATCATAATGTTGCGCACCAGCTCGGCGGTCGGCGGCACGGCGATGCCCAGCGCATCCTCAACGGCGCGCACGCTGGCCAAAGCATGCACCGTGGTGCACACTCCGCAGACGCGCTCGGTGATGGCCCAGGCGTCACGCGGGTCGCGGCCAATCAGGATCTTCTCCAGGCCGCGCACCATCGTGCCTGCGCTGTAGGCGTCGGTGATGACGCCGTTTTCTACCACCGCTTCAACCCTCAGGTGGCCTTCAATGCGAGTTACGGGATCAACCACGATTCGTGCCATAAGTCCTCACGATTCCTTCTGCTCTTCGGCGTGAACTTCTGCAATCACCTTGTGCTTGCGGATATTTGTCACCACTGCGTGCGCGGCCACTCCGGCTATCGTCGTCAGCGCCACTGCCGTGCCCACCGAATCCGCCGTGCTCTCAATGCCAAAACCCGGGAACGACGCCAGGTGCTGGTAGAACGGTCCGTTGTCCCAGAATCCCTTTTCGCTGCACCCGATGCATGTGTGCCCTGACTGGATGGGATAACTCGTGCCTTCGTTCCACTTCACCACCGAGCACGCGTTGTAGGTCACCGGTCCGCGGCAGCCCATCTTATACAGGCAGTACCCCTTGCGCGCGCCCTCGTCGTCCCACGATTCCACGAACAATCCAGCGTCGTAGTTCGGCCGGCGATAGCACGTGTCGTGCACGCGGCGCCCGTAAAACTCCTTCGGCCGGCCCAGCGAATCCAGATCCGGAACCTGCCCAAGTACCAGCAGGTGCGTCACCACCGCCATCATCACGTCGGCGATCGGCGGGCAGCCCGGCACATTGATCACCGGCTTGTTCACCAGCGCGTGGATCGCCTCCGCTCCGGTCGGGTTCGGCTTGGCCGCCTGCACACCGCCGTGCGACGCGCATGAGCCCCACGCCACGATTGCTGCCGCGTCCTGCGCCACTTCCTTCAGGATCGACTCCGCCGTCTTGCCGCGGATCATGCAGTACACGCCCTTATCCTTGGTCGGCACCGCGCCTTCCACCAGCAGGATGTACTTGCCCTTCTGGTCGCGCATAGTGTCCGTCAGGCTCTTCTCCGCCTGGAACCCCGAAGGCGCCATCAGCGTCTCCGAGTAGTTCAGGTTGATGACATCCAGCAACGCATCCGCCACAATCGGGTGCGACGCCCGGATAAACGACTCGCTGCAGCCAGTGCATTCCTGGAAGTGCATCCAGAGCACCGCCGGCTTTTCCTTCTTCTCGAAGGCCGATACCACCTGCGCCACGCCAGTCTTTTCCAGCCCTGCGATCGTGGCTGCCACGCCGCAGAACTGCAAAAACTGCCGCCGGCTGTAGCCCTTCTCTTGCATCGATTGCCAAACGCTCTTACCCATGCCTGCCTCGCTTGTGCGGGTTTGGCGGTGGGGATGTGATCCAGCACACTCGCCAACGTCCACCGACGAATGCGAAGGTACCCATTCCAAAGTACGGTCGGCTGTGCGCAGCATCACATATGTTTGTTCACCCGACACGGCCTTCGAACACACCACGTATGATTTCGCTCACATCCGGTCTGGAAACCCTTATCAATCCTGTGAGATCGCACACATAGAGACGAACACCGTCGCGTTCCCCGTGGCTTCCCTCCCGCGCCGTCCGATACCATGCCTTCAGAATGGCAACCGCGCCACCATCTCCGGATCCCGGTCCGCTTAGCGGCTTCGTCCTGGTCCTCATCCAGTTCGACGTCTGCGAAGAAATCCGCCTGGACCGCCTGCAGCCGTCCACCACTGCGCGCACGCTGCGCCAGCCCAGCACCAAGCAGGCCGCGCCGGCGTATGTCCGCTACCAGCGGCCTCCGGTCATCGAGCGCCTCGATCCCCTCGTGCTCGACTCCGGCGAGCGCCTCGAAGGCGAGCTTAAGTACTTCGACTACGGCGTGGTCAGCGTGATCTACCAGCTCCCGTTCTCAGGCAACTGGGACAGCCTGGTGCACCTCGCCAGCCGCTGGGTCTGGGATGTCGACTTCGCCTCGCGCGTCGAGCCTATCGTGCGCAACACCGTCGCGCGATGCGCCGCCGCCCTGGTGAAACCCTACGATCGATGGATCAGCGAAGACTACTTCATCTTCCACGTGCGCGAAGCCGCTGGTGCGGGTGCCCCATGTCCCTCGCACTTGGGGACATGGGAATCCACCAAGCCACCCAGCGCCGCCCAACTCATCCGCGAACATGGCGCCGAAATTGCCCAGGTGGTTCGCGGCGATCGCGTGCAACTCTCCGAGGGCGAGCGCGCCGAGGTTCTTAACTCGCAAGTGTCGTATTACGCGCACGACCTCGCCGTCATCGGCTGGAACGCCGCCTTCGTCTATGACACCGCCGCCGGCGCGGAAACCGCTATCCAGCTTCTTGAGTACGCCAACTCGCAGCTCCTCGAGTTCCGTCACTACGACGAGCTGCTTACCGGCGTCCTCGACAACGTCTACAGCCTGCTCGGCCGCAAGACGAGCCCCTTTGCCCGCTGGCGCCTTGCCCGCCGCGCCACCGGCCTGCATCGCGTCCTGCTCGATATCGGCGAACTCACCGAGCACGCCGACAATGCCATCAAGTTTTTGAGTGACATGTTCGCCGCGCGCCTCTATCGCCTGGCTGCGGCCAAGGTAGGTGTGCCCGATTACAAGAATCTGGTTGCGGGAAAACTGAAAACCGCCGAAGACCTGCACCAGGACATGCTCGAGCAATTCAACGAGAGCCGCGGCTTCTTCCTCGAAGTCATCGTGGTGATCATCCTCGTCGTGGAGCTCTACTTTGCGTTCCGCGGAAAGCCGCTCTGACGCGGCTCATAATTCGCAGTATTCGGATGACCGGCGGAACTCGATGCCGACAACTGAAAACTGATAACTGAAAACTTGTGTCAGCTTTCCTTGCGGTACAGCATGTCCCGCATCGTCTTCCGGCGCGCTTCGTTCAGCTCGCTCTCACTCTTGCGGTCCAGCACATCGGCAGCGCTCCTGCCTTTGGCCTCGTCTGCCTCCGGCTCGCTGCATGCGGGGCAACGATTCGCAAACCCAGGCTTCCCCGGCCGCAGCTCAAACTCCTCACCGCAAACTATGCATGTCTTGATCGGAAATCCCATCGCAATCTCTCAAAACTGTCTTTGGTCCCTTAGTCCCTAGTTCGTAGTCCCTTGCTTCTCCATCGCTCCAGTCAAACTCGCCACCGCTTCCACGTGATGGCTGCGGCACCACGATTCGAGTCCTTTCGCCAGCCGCTCGGTTGCCCGCGGATCGGCAAAATTCGCCGTCCCCACCTCCACCGCCGTCGCCCCGGCCAGCATAAACTCCACCGCATCCTCCGGTGTCACAATCCCGCCCAGCCCGATCACCGGAATCTTCACCGCCCGCGCCGCTTCATACACCATCCGCACCGCAATCGGCTTGATGGCCGGCCCGCTCAGCCCGCCCGTTACATTCGTCAGCCGAGGCCTCCGCGTCTCCACGTCGATCGACATCGCGAGGAACGTGTTCACCAGGCTCACCGCATCCGCGCCTGCGCCCGCCGCGATCTGCGCCATGTGCGCAATCGAAGTGACATTCGGCGACAGCTTCACGATCAGCGGCCTCGCGCTTACCGCCTTCACCCGCCCCACCAGGTACTCGAGCGACCCCGGATCCGAGCCGAACGCCATCCCCCCCGCATGCACGTTGGGGCAGCTCACATTCAGCTCGTATGCGGCGATCCCTTCCGCGCGATTCAGCCGCTCCACCACTGCCACATACTCGCCCACCGTGCACCCAAACACGTTTACGATCACGTTCGCCAGCGGGTAGCGCTTCAGTTCCGGGAGCTTTTGGGCGATAAACTCCTCAACCCCGATGTTCTGCAGTCCGATCGCATTCAGCATCCCGGCCGCGGTCTGGATCATGCGCGGCGCCTTGTGCCCCGCCATCGGTTCCAGGCTGATTCCCTTGGTGACCAACGCACCCAACCGCTCCAGGTTCACGATCTCTTCGAACTCGATTCCGTAACCGAACGTGCCGCTTGCCGCAATCACCGGGTTCGCCAGCCGCATTCCGGCCAGCGTCACTGTCATATCGGGCTTCACAGCTATATTTTAGTGGGTCCGGTAGGTCTGGAACCGCCCGCCTTGTCCTTGCCTCATGCATCGTGGTCGCGGGACTCAGCAGGGCAACCTTAGACGGTGCAAGTCGGTTTCAGTCCAGCGAGCTTGGACCTCGATCATGCTTTTTAATGTGCCGAGAGGGAATGTATCGGAAGAATGATGGAACGATAGAGTGACGCGGCGGCCATCAGGATGCCGGTAATGCCGATGGCTACCCTTTTGCCGATGCAATTCGAAGCTATCTTCCTTAAGAGCGTCTGCGAATTGCCGGGCGGTTAAGGATCGGAGCTTCGAATAATCGACCATGGGTTCAGAGTCACACTAAGGACGGCTTGCTGGAATCAATTGATTAGCCGGATTCTCCGCAACTACACCGTAACTGCGACGACGGGTTCATCCACTTGGGTAATGCCGCCCGGCAGCGATTCGCCATCCTCCAGCATCGACTCAATCACCATCTGCGCCACTTCGTGGATGTTTCTGAGCGCCTCTTCTCGCGTCTTGCCCCAGGTGGCCCCGCCCCTGTCTTCAAGGTCGGGAATATAGGCGCGCCACGCATCCTCATCAGGCTCAACCACCACGCGAAAGATGTATGATTTCATCCTCGCCCCCCCCACTGGAATGCTCCGGAATGAATCAGCAACCGATCCACCTTAAGCAGCTAAAAACTAAGAGATGAAAGCCGCCTTTACGCGCTAACCGTCTCCTGCGCCCCCACCTTCACCGGCGTGAGCCACCCGAATTTGTCCGGCTTCAACCCGTTCGCGATCCCGAAGAACTCATCCGCAATTTTCTTCGTGATCTCGCCCGCCTTGCCGTCGCCGATCACGATGCGGTCAATCGAACGGATCGGCGCAACCTCCGCCGCTGTCCCGGTGAAGAACACCTCATCGGAGATGTACAGAAGCTCGCGCGGTATCGCCTGCTCGATCACCGTCAAACCCAGGTGCCGCGAAATCGTCAGTACACTGTCCCGGGTGATCCCCGATAGCGCCGAATTCGCCAGCGGCGGAGTGTACAGCACGCCATTGCGCACGATGAACACGTTCTCGCCCGATCCCTCGCTCACCAGGCCGTTCACGTCCAGCGCAATCCCTTCGGCGTATCCGTTGGTGTCCGCTTCCATGCGGATGAGCTGCGAGTTCATGTAGTTCGCGCCCGCCTTCGCCAGCGCCGGCATCGTGTTCGGAGCCAGCCGGTTCCAGCTGGAAATGCAAACGTCCGCCGCCTCGCCCCCGCTTACGTACTTGCCCCAGGGATAGTTGGCCACGTACACCTCAATCGGCGATCCCTTCGGGTTCACGCCGATCTCCCCGTATCCCCGAATCACGATAGGCCGGATATAGCACGGCGCAATCCCGTTCGCCTCGATCGTGTCCACTACCGCCGCGCACAGCTCATCCAGCGAGTACGGAATCGCCATCCGGTAGATCTTGCCTGAGTCGATCAGCCGCTGCATGTGCTCCGGAAGCCGGAACACCGCCGCTCCGTGCGGCTGCGTGTAGCAGCGGATTCCTTCGAACACGCTCGATCCGTAGTGAACCACGTGGCTCATCACGTGGATTGTCGCCTGCTCCCAGGGAATCAGATTGCCGTTGTGCCAGATATTCGCCGTCGGTTGGATGGGCATAGGGGTCCTCTTGCACTCCTTCGCGGGCGCTCGACTCCGCGCTCACCCCTTCAGGCTATCGCGGACTGCCCTCCAATGTCATCCGCAACCCGCGCCCAGAGTGCCCCGCCGCCCTTTCCTCGCGCAACCTTCCGCCGCAAGCGCTTGATTCAGCGTGCAAAAAACGCGCGAGAGCGCAACAAGTGTCAGGACTTCAGCGTGCAAAGACTCTTGCGGGAAGCGCAACAAGTGTCAGGGCACGACTTTAGTCGTGCCGCCAGCCGCGCAAAGAAAACACCCGGGCTTTAGCCCCTGCGTTCCTATGCTTCTGACGTGACCTCGCGGCCCGCAACCTGCTCAGGTTTTCGGCTTAAACGCGCGTAGAGCTGCCTTCGCACCCGTCATGTCCGCAGGTGCAGAGGATCTCTACCTTCTTCGCCACGCCTTCGCAGTGTGCACTGCAGTATTTGGCATGGGCCGGCGCCTCGCAATTGCACGCCGCATTCGCGCATTTCTTCGGTGTAGGGGTAGACATTGGTTCTCCTCCTTTAAATTCCGGAGCCGAACGTGGGATTCCGCTGCACCGTTTCAAAGCGAAATCCGCTCATGAGCATAGCCCAACTCAAGCCCGCCTGTCGAACCCCCAAGCCTCTGAGTCCGTTAGGCCCTTGGTCTCTACTTCCGCATCTTCATCAGCAGCCAAAACACCACCGTCAGCACCACGCTGACGGCAATCGACGTCCCCAGAGGGAAGAAAACCGTTACGTGCTTTCCTTTCCAGGCAAAATCCCCCGGTAGCCGGCCCAGCGGCCATCCCATCCGACCGGCCACCACCAGCCCTGCTCCCACCGCCAGCAGCAGCAATCCCAATCCCACCAGCGCCTTGCCAATCTCAACCATCCACCCGTTCCCCTCGTTTCCTTGTTTCCTCGTTCCTGCCCATTCGCCGCTAGAATACAAGGACGGCGGAATTCCCGGATTGCCTCCCCGGTTGCTCCGTTATTCCGCCCAATGCCGTCCCGGACCCTGCATTCAGGAGCCCATATTGCGCATCTTCGCCCTCATCGTCGGCGTTTTCTGCGTCCTCGTCGTCCTCTTTGACGCCTTCCAGACCATCATCCTGCCCCGCCGCGCCACTGGCCGCTTCCGCCTCACCCGCATCTTCTTCATCCTCACCTGGTTTCCCTGGGCCTTCTTCGCACGCCGCATCCACCGCCCTAAAGCCCGCGAAACCGCCTTCAGCTTCTACGGTCCGCTCTCCCTCATCCTCCTGCTCGCTCTCTGGGCAGCCGTCATTGTCCTCGGCTTCAGCTTCATCTTCTTCGCTCTATCCAGCCCCTTTTACGACCTTCGCCAGCACCCCGGCTTCCTCTCCGACCTCTACATCTCCGGCGCCTCCATCTCCACCCTCGGACCCACGGACGCCGGCCCCCTCTACATTGCCTCACGCTGGCTCATGGTTCTCGAAGCCGGCATCGGCTTTGGCTTCCTCGCCATCGTCATGGGCTACTTCCCCGTCCTCTACTCCGCTTTCTCCCGGCGTGAAGTTTCCATCTCGCTCCTCGATGCCCGCGCCGGGTCGCCCCCCACCGCCGCCGAGCTCCTCCGCCGCCACGCCCACCCCGACTCAGCTGATGCCCTCTCAACCCTCCTCGTCGAGTGGGAACGCTGGTCTGCCGAGCTCCTCGAATCCCACATCTCCTTCCCCCTCCTCTGCTACTTCCGATCCCAGCACAACAATCAGTCCTGGCTCTCCGCCCTCACCGCCATTCTCGACACCTCCGCCCTCCTCATCGCCGGCGTCCAGGGTCACGAAGCTCGCCAGGCCCAGCTCACCTTCGCCATGGCTCGCCACGCCCTCGTCGACCTCTCCCAGATCCTCTCTCGCAAACCCCTCCTCAACGCCACCGACCGCCTCCCGCACGACGGCTACATCGAGCTCTATTCCCTCCTCTGCCAGGGCAGCGTGAGCATGTGCCGCGATGACGCCTCCGAGTCCCGCCTCCGCGAGTTGCGCCGCCTTTACGAGCCATGGGCCGAAGCCCTCTCCACCCTTTTCCACATGCCCCTCCCCCCCTGGACCGCTACCGAGCCTCACCGCGACAACTGGCTTGCCGTCAACCGCGTCCGCGAACTCGCCGAGTCCGCCAATCCCCCCTCCGAACCCCTTATCCTGGGCGAACGTCACCCCCACCCCCTCCACGACGACCACCATGACTTCTGATTAGGTTCTGGCTCCGTCGGCCGTTCTTGTCTTTACTTTCTTTCTGTCATCCCGCAGGGTATCTGCCGCTTCCTCTCCACAATCGTCTTGACACCCCCGCGCCCTCTCATGCCACCATGACCACAATCACGGGCGACACCAAACCACACCTCCACCCGACCTCTTTTTCCCCGATCCGCCATACCACAAGCGGAGACCCCTCATGCCTACCAACGTCACCGGCCCCGGCGGACAGCTCTGCGCCGATCCCAAGCCCTCCACCGACGAGGATGCATTTCAAGTCCAGAACAACAGCGAGCAGTACTACAACTCGCCCTACTACCTGGCCAACAAATCCCGCGTCCAGCCCATCCCGTCGTCCCGGCCCGGCGCGTCTCAAAACCTCAAGCTCGCGGACTTCCTTCCCGCCTCGCTGATCTCCACCATTACGCAGGCCGGGAGCATTACCTTTCATGCGGTCGGCGACACCGGCGCCGCCAAAACTTCGCGCTCTCAGAACGCCGCTACCTCCATTGCCGAAGAAGGCGCCGTCGCCGACGCCATGGTTGCCGAGATCGCCGCGGGTGGCTCGAACGCTCCGTCCTTCTTCTTCCACCTCGGCGATGTCGTCTACAACTTCGGCGAAGCCCAGTACTATTACGACCAGTTCTACGAGCCCTTCCGCGAGTACGACCGCCCCATCTTCGCCATTCCCGGCAATCACGATGGCATGGTGTTCGGAGCCACGTCCTCCGCGCCGCAAGTGCCCACGCTGGCTGCGTTCCTCATCAACTTCTGCGCCAGCAAGGCCACCCCGTCACCGGACGCCCTCACCATCACCCGCTCCGTGATGACCCAGCCCGGCGTCTACTTCACGCTGGACGCCCCCTTCGTCTCCATCATTGGCCTCTACTCCAACGTTCTCGACACGGGCGGCGGCGTCATCTCATCCCAGGGAGGCCATTACCCGCTCTCCGACGAGCAACTGACCTTCCTCACCTCGGAGCTGCAGCGGCTCAAGCCTGACCGCCAGGCGGGAAAGCGCGCCGTCCTGGTGGCCGTCCACCACCCCCCGCTCTCCTGCGACGCGAAGACGGGCGGCAGCGCCGGCCTGATGGCTGACATTGACGCCTGCTGCCAGAAGGCCGGCCTCTGGCCTGACGCGCTCCTCTCCGGCCACGCTCATCTTTATCAGCGCTTTACCCGCAACAAGAACAACCGCCAGGTACCCTACATCGTCGCAGGGTCAGGCGGGTTTGCCGCAACGGCGCCCATGGGCAACGCGCCACCCGCGGGGACTACCGTGGGCGACCACTCCCTCGCTGTCTCTCCCATCGTGCAGTTCGGGTTTCTCTCCATTACCACTGACGCCAAGACCATGACCTTCACCTTCAAGGAGGCCCCGCGGCTGAAGCCTGTCGTGGTCGCTGACAGCATCACTCTCGATCTGACCACGGGCAAAATCACCACTGGCAGCGCCCCAACGCCGCCCGCCAAGCCCGTTAAACCAGCAAAGAAATCCACCGGCAAAACGCCGGCGAAGAAGGCTCCAGCGAAGAAGGCACCGGCAAATAAACCTCCGGCGAAGAAGTCATCGAAGAAGCGCTAGTAGTTCCAGGGCGTTTTTGGTTGAAGGCGTCCGCGTTTTCTACTCCCTGCTCCGGGCTCCTTTGCTCCCTTGTCATCCCAGCCGGAGGCGCCGCATGGCTACCCTTGGCAGCGCGGAGCCGGAGCGCTCGAGGATCCATTTGACGATGAGGAGCCAGAGGAGCGAGCCGGCGAGCAGGATGACGAGATCGCGGATGCGGCTGGCGGCGGCGAGTTTGAGGTGGAGGATGCGGGCCGCCTGATCGAGCGAGAAGGTAAACAGGAACCAGACCGCTCCGCCGGCGGCAAAGGCAGCCAGCAGGCAGCGGCCCATTTCGGCAAAGTCGAGGCTGGCGAGCGAGACCATGCGCTTCTGGTGCAGGAGCACGGCCAGCGCCAGCGTCTGCATCGCGATGCCGATGTCGGACGCGAAGGCGAGGCCCATGGCGCCGTATGCGTGGTAGAGCGAGCCATAGATGGGCCACGACACGATGGTGACTGCCGTGCCCGCGATCATGGGCAGAAGCGTGTTTCCAGCGGCGTAGAACGCACGCGCGTAAATGGCCTGCGCAGACCAGAGAAACATGGACAGGCAGAAGACGAGGAAGTAGCCGGCGCAGGAGCGGGCATCGCCGGAAGAGAAATGTCCGCCGCGATAGATGAGCGTGACCAGCGGGACGGCAAGCGCCATGAGGCCGGAGGCAGCGAGCAGGCCGAGCGACGCGACGCGGGAGACGGAATCGGCCACGCGGGTGGCGAACTCGTACCGCTCCCCCTTGGCCCAGAGGCTGGCGAAGAAGGGCATGGAGGCGACGCCGGCGGCCTGGGCCAGCACCGCCATGGGCGCGGTGAAAAGCCGCTTGGCGTAGGTCATCAGGGAGATGGCGCCGTCGGTTGAGGAAGCGAAATGGTTGATGATCCAGGTGTCTGCGGTGACCAGGGAGACGCCAATCATGAGCGGCAGCGAGAGCTTTACCCACTCGTGCAGGCCCTCGTCGCGCCAGTCGAGGATGGGCCGATAATGCGTGCCGGCGCGGTGGGCAAAGAAGGCGTTGAGCAGGAAGGGGCCCACGATGACTCCGGCCAGGGTGCCCCAGGCCAGCGAGGAAACGCCGAGCCGGTGCACAAGGAAGATGCCGCCGAAGATGGTGCCCAGGTTATAGATGAGCGGCGCGATGGCCTGAATGGTGAATTGCTTGCGGACCAGGAGCACGGCGCCGAAGACGCCGCCGCCGAAGAAGAACAGTTGCGCGGGAAGCAGGATTCGGGTGAGGTGGACGCAGAGCGCGGCCTTGGACGCGTCGAATCCATTGAACCACTTGTGTACAAACCAGGGGGCAAGGATCTCGGCGACGAGGATGGCGGTGCCGAGGACCAGGAACATGGTATTCAAGATGACCGAGAGAGAGCGCTGGCCCTCGGCTTCGCGGGCCTCGCTGCGGTAGCGCGTGAGGATGGTGACGAAGGTGATGGAAGCCGCTCCGCCCACCAGGAAATAGGCGATCATGTCCGGAAGCTGGAACGCGGCGAGGAAAGCGTCTGCCTGCATGCCCCGGCCGAACACCCACGCGATGTACATATTGCGTACCATGCCGAAGACGCTGGAGAGCGCCGTGGAGGCCATCAGAATGAGGGTGGCGGAGAAAGCGGAGTGAGCGTGCGAGGGCCGCAGAGCGCGGAACAGGCGGGACCAGCGCGAGGTTGGAGATGAGGCGGTCACTCATTGCTGATTCTAACGGCAGCCTCAGCCGACAGCTGTATTGGCTTATGGCTTGCACCGTGCTACTCTCTGACGCGAAGCGCCACTGGCGCAACGGAGAGAGCATGGCGAAACTTTCCCGAATCGCGCCGGAACTGCCCGCCGCGGATTTATCGGCGGCCATCGCGTTCTACGAGCGGCTGGGCTTTGAGGTTGCCAGCCGGATGCCAGCGCACGACTACGCCATTGTGGAGCGCGACGGCATTGCCATCCACCTCTTCGAAGAGAAGATGCGCTGCGACGCGCAAAATGGAGTTCACATCTTCACCCACGATCTGGCCGGACTCTTTGAAGAGTTCGCTGCACGCGGCGTGCTTTTCGCGCAGACGATCGAGCGCAAGCCGTGGGGCAATCGCGAATTCCGCATCAGGGACGACTTCGGCAACGAACTCAAATTCACAGAACCGGCAGCCGAGCCAGGAGCCGGGAGCTAGAAGCTAAGAGCGAAAAGCTTAGCGCCAGCGGCCAGCGGCTGTATTCTGGTGCGCGGAGGATTGCGATGAGGGCTTGGGTTGCGTTGGTTCTTGTGGCTGCGAGTGCGGCTGCGGTTGGACAGGCCGTTCGTGGGCGGGATGGGATTACGCTGCCTTCGCCGCCGGTTGCCACCAAAACGCCGGTGACCGACGACTACTTCGGCACCAAAATCACCGACGACTACCGCTGGCTGGAGGACGCGAAAAGCCCGGAGACGCGCGCGTTTATCGACGAAGAGAATTCCAACACCAACCGCTACATGCAGCAGGCGAAGATCCGGCCGCAGCTCCTCGACGATCTGGACGGGCTGGAAAACGTGTCGCGGTGGTCGCTCCCGGTGGAGCGCAACGGGAGCTACTTCTTCCGCAAGCGCATCGCAGGCGAGGGCCAGCAGTCGATCTATGTGCGCCGCGGCTGGACGGGCAAAGACGAAAGGCTCATCGATCCGGCGCAGCTGGGGCGCGATCCCAATACGTCCGTTACGCTGGCGGATGTATCGCGCGATGGGAACCTGATCGCGTATGGAGTTCGCTCCGGCGGCGCGGATGAAACCGTGATCCACATCTTCGATGTGAAGGCCCACAAGACACTGGAGGATGAATTGCCGGCGGGCCTCTATCGCAGCATTGACTTCACTCCGGACGGCAAGGGCATTTACTACTGCCGGCAGACTCGCCAGGGCACGGTGCTCTACCTGCACGAGCTGGGCATGCGCGCTTCGCGCGACGTGCTGGAGCTGGGAAGGGAATATCGCGGCGAGGCGCTGGGGCCGATCGACTTGTTTCATGCCGCGATCACGGCGGACTGGCGGTACCTGGTGGTCACCATCGACCGCGGCGTGCCGGCCAAGCGAGTGGACGTTATTTACCGCGACCTGACCAAACCGGACACGCCATTCGACATCCTGACCTGGGACATCGACTCACGCTTTTCGGCGATTTACGCGGCGGGAAACTGGTACGTGATGACCGACTACCACGCGCCGAACGGCTGCATTCTCAAAGCCGATCCGGGCGGCATCATGCCGAATGTGTGGGCCAGGATCGTGCCCGAAGGCGCGGATGTCATCGAGAGTTTCTCCATTGTGGGCAGCCGGCTTTACGTCGAACGCCTCAAGGACGTGAAATCCGAAATTACCGCGTATACGCTGGCGGGAAAGCAGGCGGGAACCATCGACTTCGACGTGATCGGCTCAGCGTCCGGCGTGGTGGGCCGGCCAGGCGATCGCTACGGATTCCTGAGCTTTGAGTCGTTCATCCAGCCGCCGACGCTGTACCGCATCGACACGACGACGGGGAAGCGCGAAATTTTTGCGCAGCCAAAGGTGCCGTTCAACACCGGCGATTACGAATTGAAGCAGGTGTTTCTTCAGTCGAAGGATGGGACCCGCGTGCCCATGTTTATCGCGGGAAAGAAAGGGTTGAAACTGGACGGGACCCAGCGGCTGCTGATGACTGGTTACGGCGGGTTCAACCTGAGCATGACCCCGCACTGGAATCCCGCGTGGGCGTGGTGGATGGCGCAGGGCGGATGGTTTGCGCAGCCCAACATGCGCGGCGGCGGCGAGTACGGCGAGAAGTGGCATGAAGCGGGGATGTTTGAAAAGAAGCAGAATGTGTTCGACGATTGGTTCGCGGCTGCGCAGTACCTGATCGACAACAAGTACACATCGGCGGAGCACTTTGCCATCACGGGCCGCTCCAACGGCGGCTTGCTGATGGGCGCGTCCATGACGCAGCATCCGGAGCTGTTTTCGGCCATCTGGTGCGGCTATCCGCTTCTGGATATGCTTCGCTATCAGAAGTTCGAGCAGGGACCGCAGTGGACCACGGAGTATGGCTCGGCGGAGAACGAGAAGCAGTTCTTCTACCTGTTGAAGTATTCGCCGTATCAGAACGTAAATCCGGGAACCAAGTATCCGGCCATCCTGTTCTTCACTGGCGACAGCGACACGCGGGTGGATCCGCTCCACGCCCGCAAGATGACGGCGGAGATGCAGACGGTGTCAACGGATGGGCGGCCGATCCTGCTGCACTATAGCTTGAAGGGCGGCCACTCGGAGGGCGTGAGCGTGGAGCAACAGGTCCAGGACGACGCGGATCAGCTTACTTTCCTGTGGACGGAGACAGGTCCGGAGAAGGGAAGAGACGAGGCGCAGCCATAGCGGATCCGTGAGACGCGCGGTCCTCGCGTGCGAGTCAATTCAAGGATTGGATTTGCCGGAACTGCGCCTGGGCGGCGTCCCACCGTCCAGCGGCTCAAGAGAGGAGAACGGGATGTCCTCCTCCACGTGCCCGCCTTCGGTGGCCGAAATGAGATCGACGACCTGGCGCTCGCGATCGACTCCGACAACGAGAAAAACGCCTTTACGGCCTTTCACACAGACACGTTCGCGCACCGCAGGAATTTTCATGACCTGTCAGATCGTAGGGGAAATGACCCTTGAATAATGGCAAGCTAGCAGAAACGAAATTAGGCAGCAAGAGAATTCGTGCCGCAACGGAAAGCAGGCCGCGCCGCTGGAGTTTTCTATGTTTGCCAGGCAGCTTCTGCCGGAGCGGGCAGTATGGTGCTGGGCGTGCCTCCGGGTGGAGCGAAACGAGACAGTCCAGGACTCGGGAAGATGAGAAACCTCTGAATGCTGCCGTTACCAAGGGGCAGTGCTCTGCCGTAACCTCAAGGGTCCGCGAGATGATCCGATAACCAGTGTGCAGGAGAGATTCCCGCGGGGAGTGGCGTCTGCCGAAGGTAGAAGCATCGGCGGGCGGGAGAGAGGGTTCCTTGGCAATGCTGAGCGCGGAGCTTCTGGCGAGCGAAGAGGCTTTCGAGGAGGAAACGGCTCGCCTGGCGGCACTCCACGAAGCTACGATCCTGGACACGGCGCCGGAACCGGGATACGACGCCATCACGCGGCTGGCAGCGGCGCACTTCGGCGCGGATACAGTGGCAATTGGCTTCGGGGATGAGACCCGCTACTGGGTGAAGTCGTACTGGGGCGGGTCAATACGGGAGCGGCCACGGCAGTGTTCCATTTTCGATATGGTGCTCAAGAGCGGCAAGGTGGTGGAAATCGCCGACCTGACAGCCTGCAAGGAGTTCGAAGGGACCTGCGTGCCGAACAAGACCCGCGAATTCATCTTCGGCGCAGCAGCGCCGGTGCGCATTGCCGATCAAAGGATTGTGGGAACCCTGACGATCTTCAATCTCAGCCCGCGGCCGCCATTGAGCGAGGCGGAAGTGCAGACGCTGGAGACGTTGGCGGAGATGGTCAGCGCCCAGTTGGAGCTACGGCGATTGCAACATACGATCAAGCAGCAACAGCCGCGAAGGGCGCGCACGGTGCAGCCGGAGGCGCGAAAGAACGAATGGCCGCGGCATACCGACCTGCGCCGAGCCCTGGAGCGGCGTGAGTTCGTTCTCTACTATCAGCCTGAAGTGGATCTGGCCACGCGCAGAATTGCCGGGCTGGAAGCGCTGATCCGCTGGCGTCATCCGGAACGCGGCCTCATTCCTCCCATGGAGTTTATTCCGGCGGCGGAAGAGTCGGGGATGATCCTGCCCATCGGCGACTGGGGACTGGCAGAGGCGTGCCGGCAGATTCAGGTGTGGAAGAAAGAGGATCCGCGGCATGGCTCGCTGCGAGTATGTGTCAACCTGTCCGCGCGGCAGTTTCTGCGCGAAGGACTGGCCGACCACGTAGAGGCCCTGCTGGAACAGTCGGGGACCTCCAGCCGGCAGCTCGGGCTGGAGATGACGGAATCCAGCCTGATACCGAACATGAACACGGCGCTCGAGGTGCTGGGCGGCCTGCATACGCTGGGTATTTCGCTCTCCATGGATGACTTTGGAACCGGCTACAGTTCTCTGAGCCACCTGCACTCGTTTCCATTCGACACGCTCAAGATCGACCGCTCCTTCATCGGGCGCATGACCGCCAACGACCAGGCGCTGCAGATTGTTCGCACCATTGTCGAGTTGGCGCGGGTACTGGGAATGGATGTGGTGGCGGAGGGAATCGAGACGCGCGATCAATACCGGCTGCTTCGGCAGATGGGCTGCCGTTACGGGCAGGGGTACCTGTTTGCCAAGCCCTTGCCGGCAGCCGAAATCAGCAAGCTGTTGCGGCTCCCAGGGCGCGTGCTGCCCGATCCCGAGCACGCCCCCCTGGTAGCGGCTGTTGCGTAGGTCGCCGCCGGGACCGCGCCGCCGCTATTCGGCGCGCAAGGCCTCGGCGGCGTTCACGCGTGCCGCCCGCGCGGCCGGCACCGCGGATGCAACCATCGCCGCGGTCAAAATCACCATCGCCGCACCGGCAAATGCAAGCGCTCCCGGCTGGTCGATGGCAGCAATCGAGTGATTCACCGCGCGTGCCACCACGAATCCAATCAGCAGTCCCGCTCCCACTCCGATACCCGCCATGATCAGTCCTTCCCGCAGCACGCCGGCAAGAATATTGCGCGGCAGCGCGCCCAGCGCGATGCGGATGCCAAACTCCCGCGTCCGGCTGCTGACTGAGAATGCAAGCACGCCGGCCACGCCCACCACCGAGATCAGCAGCGCCACCGCCGCAAATCCGCCAAACACAATCGCATTCAGGCGGTCCGGCGAGAGCACTTCAGCGCGCACGTCACCCAGCGTCGAAGCCTTTTCCACCGGCTGATCGGCAGACATCTGGTGAATGGCCTGCGTGATTCCGGGAATCAGCGCATAAGCATCCTGGTGCCCGCGTACAAAGAGGCGCCCGCTCCAGCCTTCCTGGTCAATGGGCTGATAGACCGTCATGGCCGGCTCGGGGATGATGTTTTCGTCGTCGATGTCCGGAACCACCGCGATGATGCGCCGCGGCTCGGGGCTGATGCCGATAAACTTGATCACGCCGTCGGTCCACCACATCTTGCGGTTCACCGCGTCCTGCCCGGGATAGAGCTGGTTAGCCAGGCTTTTGCTGATGATGACTACCCGTTCGTTGCCTTCCTTGTCGCCGTCGTTGAAGTCGCGGCCTTCCACGAGGGGTACGCCCAGAGTGGCGAAGAACTCCGGCGAAACCGAGCGGAAGCGCGCGCGGTAATCCTGCCCATCCAGCCGGTGCGCCCCCTGCGCGGCGAAGGTGAAGCTGATGCTCTGCTCGCGGTCGTCGCGCCAGGGAACGCTGAACCCTTCTGAAACCTGTTCCACTCCCGGCAGCGTGGCGATGCGGCGCTTCACGTCGCGATAAAAATCGCCGATCTGCTGCGGCGTTTTTCCATACGACATCACCGGCAGGTTGATGGCAAGCACACGCGCGGAATCGTACGGCGGCCGCTCCTGCTCCAGCGTGAACAAGGTCTTCATCAGCACGCACGCGCCCACAAGCAGCAGGAAGGACGCGGTGATCTGGGTGACGGCGAACATGCGCAGCTTGCGCGAGCCGGAGCCCACCACGCGGGCGCCGCGCCCCGAGAGACCGCCCTGTGCCGCACTGGGCGAAGGTAGCCGCGGGATGTAGGCAAGAAACACGGCGGCGATGAACGCCAGCCCGATCCCGAACCAGACCAGGCTGAAATCGAGCTGGAGGTCCTTGGCGCGCACGGAGAAGCGTGCGGCATAGCGGCCCAGCACCGCGACCATGGGAATGGCGAGAAGGATTGCGGCGATGGCGCCGCTTCCGCACAGCACCAGGCTTTCAGCCAGCAGCGACCGCCGCAGCGCCGCAGTGCTCGCGCCCAGCGCGGAGCGTGTCGCCAGCTCCGACTCGCGGCGCACGGTGCGCGCCAGAACCAGGTTAGCCACGTTGGAACTGGCGATAACGAACAGCAGTCCGGACGCCGCAAACAGTACCCACAGGACAGTGTTGGCGCGCGAGTTGATCTGGTCGTGCATCCGCGTCACGTCGATGCGGAAATGGTCCTCGGGCTTGTAGACTTCCGGATGCGCGGCCGTCATCGCGCCATACACCGTATCCAGCTCGGAGCTGGCGGAGTTCAGCGTAGCGCCCGGCGCCAGCCGCCCGAACACCTCCGTCATGCGGTGCTCGCGGCCCTGCACCATGGTGGCCGAAAGATGGTGCGGGCTGGTCACCGTGTTGGCGATAATCTCCGTGGCCACGGGGTACGGAACCGTAGGCTCCAGCACGCCAACCACAGTTGCCCCGCGCGCCCCGGCGAAGCTCTCCAGGCGCACCACCTTTCCAATCACATTGGGGTCGGAGTGCAACTCATTGCGCCAGAAGCCGTAGGTGAGCACCACGGCGCCGGCGGCATTGCGGCCATCGTCGCCGGGACCCAGCAGGCGTCCCAGCACCGGATGCAGGCCCATCACGTCGAAGTAGTTTCCGTCCACCACGCCGGCGGGAATCTCGCGCGGCGTGCCCAGACCCACCACCGTGAAGTCGATCTCAGAAAACGTGCCCAGCTTGGTGATGGTCTTCAATCCCTCGCCAATGTCCTTGATCTCGGGAACGGAGAAGGTGGTGTTCGATGCGTTGATGCCGGGCGCGCTTTGCCGGATGTAAAGCAGCCGGTTCTCGTCGCGATTGTTCAGCGGCCGCAGAAGCACCGCGCGCACCACGCTGAAAATGGCGGCATTGGCGCCGATGCCCAGCGCAAGCGTAAGCGCGACCGTGAACCACAGCGCGGGGACGCGCGCGAGTGAGCGAATGGCAATCTTCAAATCATGAAGGAAAAGCATCTCGACCTCCCGGGGAAATTGGGATTGTGCGGCTTGCTTCTTCAATTCCCAGCTTGCCACAACAATTGGTCGTTTGGCGCCGGGCCAAATCGACAACCATGGCGTAATTTTTAAAAAATTCGCGCCGGCTCGCAGATCCTCTGCCTTGGCGCCCGCACTCGCTTGACAGAATATGTTGATATCAACTAATCTGGCCCCGTGTCAAGTCCCGAGTTGTTGCCGTTCGAAACCACCCTCCTCGTTCGGGACTGCTGCCTGTGCCTCCACGTGCAACGCGCGGCACGCGCCCTGGCAAGACGATTCGACGAGGCCTTGCGCCCTTTTGCCCTCACCAACGGCCAGTTCTCATTGCTGATGTCCCTTAACCGGCCTGAACCGCCGCCCATGGGTCCGGTGGCCTCCTTGCTGGCCATGGATCGCACCACCCTCACCGCCGCCCTCAAACCATTGGAACGTCGTGGCTTGGTGGAGATCTCACCGGATCCGGCAGACCGTCGCAGCCGCGTTCTCAAGCTCACCCGCGAAGGGCGCAAGCTGTTGGCGCGCGCGCTGCCCACCTGGCAGAAGACCCACGAAGAACTGGAAGGGCTGATGCCGGAAGGCGCTCCGGACCAGTTGCGAAAAAATCTAAGTTTCCTTTGCTGATCGCCGCCAAGGACTTGGGCTTTACGGACCGGAAAAACACGTCGCTCCCATGTCCTGTAACAGGGCACGACTTCACCGCTTGGTGAAAAACTCGCTGCGCAAGAAAAGACGCGTAGGGGCGGGACTTCAGTCCCGCCGAAAGCGCTCAAATAAAAGGTCCTGGCTTTAGCTAGTGTCCTGAGTCATTAATTCGTTTACAAAACCTGGCTAGGGAATCGAGGATCTGGTCGGCGGTTTTGTGCCAGATGAAGGGTTTCGGGTCGCTGTTGTGGTGTTCGATGAAGTCGTTGATGGCCGCTTTCAGTTCTT
>DASZLE010000104.1:0-43295 GCA_035552475.1 Occallatibacter sp. | reverse complement strand
AAGAACTGAAAGCGGCCATCAACGACTTCATCGAACACCACAACAGCGACCCGAAACCCTTCATCTGGCACAAAACCGCCGACCAGATCCTCGATTCCCTAGCCAGGTTTTGTAAACGAATTAATGACTCAGGACACTAGGGTAAATTATTCTTGCCCAGCAGTCTGCTCGCCGAGCCGAAATCGTAATCCTAGATCTGGCAGGTGGCCCAGGTCCCGGGCAGCTGATTTCACCACCGATGGTCGCGTGCCCCGGGTCCCCGTTGTTGGGACCCGGGATTCACCGAGGCCTGGTGCACCCCTTACCGTGCTCTACGACACTGGCTTGTGTCGGTGACAGACGCCGCGTTAACTGAACACCGCGTCATCCCACGACTGCGCCCCGTCCGACTGCGGCATGGGAGCGAGCTTAAGCAGTGAGGAGCGAGGCGGGCTTTTCAGCCATTGTTCGCGCGCGTACTATAGTCCAAGGATGGTTCCGATGGCTGCTTCATCCTACGACTCGGTGCTCGAACTGGCCGGCTCCCTGCCGGTTGAGGAGCAGTTGCGCCTGATCCGCGCGCTGCTGACCCAGAGTTCCGCGGTGAAGCCCGAAGCCGGACAGAGCAGTGTTCTGGAATTGAGCGGACTCGGCGCCGATGTTTGGAACAAAATCGACGCGCAGGAATACGTGCGGCAAGAACGAAGCTCATGGACTGGTTGAACACGCTGCGCGGTTCCTCGGTCGCAATTGACACCGCACCGTTTATCTACTTTATCGAGAGCAATCTCCCTACTCCCTATTCCCTAGTCCCTAGCTAGTCCCTGCCTCCCGCCGCCCGCCGGATCGCTTCCTTCCCCTCCGGCCCCAACTCAGCAACCGCACCCGCAATAGCATTCCGTATCCTCTGCGCTCCCGGCGGCCTCACCACCACTTCATGCCTCTCGGCCGCTAGTCCCTCGCGCGCTATCCTCTCCGCCCGCTGCTGCGACAATTCCCCGCGCCACTGCTCAATGGCGTCGCCTCCCTGGTTCAGGCTCCGCATCCGCTCCACTTCCAGCGCGTACCACTCCTTGTACTCTTTGTCCTCTTTCTCCCGCTGCGTCCGCGTCTTCCTCGGATGCTCCTTCCGCCGCTCCGCCAACTCCGCCACCGTCCCCTGCTCCGGCACAATCGCGTACACCAGCTTGCACTCCATCGCCGCCGCCAGCGCCTCCAGCTCCGCAATCGTGATCGCCCCTGTCTCCTCCTTCTCCTCCGCCAGGTAGAGAGTCTTCCGGCTCACCTGTGTCTCATCCCCCAGAGCAGCCAGGCCGATCCCAAGAGCCCGCCGCATGTCTCTCACCCACTCCCGGGTCCGGTAGTGCCGGACCGCCTTCTGGAACCAGCGGCCCTCCTTGTCGAGCTTCGCCACCAGCTTCGCCCGCGCCTTCCCATCCATAGGTCCCCGCAAACAGCACCCCCTGAAATGTCGGTCGGGGGAACAGTCCGCACCGCCCCTGCTCCACCCGTGGATGACATTTCACTCCGATTCGGTCTCCTTGTTCCGTGAGCCAAATCACACGCCATTGCCGACGGCTCCCGGACAGCCCCGAGAAAACTCCCCCCGAGTTGGGTAAGACGGGGGTATCAACTCGGCCTGAGTTGGGTAAGACGGGGGTATCAACTACCCCGGAGTTGGGTCATCGTTTTTGTGAACTGGATCACTTATCAGCTGAAAATCGCGTCATCCCACGACTGCGCTTCATTCCACTGCGGCGTGGGCGCAAAATACTCCGTGCCCGCCTTCAGGTGTTGCTTGCACACGTCGTCGTTCAGCGTCACGCCCAGTCCAGGCGCCTCCGGCACAGCGATGTAACCCTTGTCGATGATAGGCTTTGCGGGCCCTTCCACCAGGTCCTGCCACCACGGAATGTCGAGCGAGTGGTTTTCCAGCGCTAGGAAGTTGCGCGTCGCCGCGGCGCAGTGCACGCTGGCCGAGTTCGCCACCGGCGTCCCAGCCATGTGCATCGCCATCGGCACCCCGTACCTAAATGCCATGTCACCAATACGATGCGTCTCCAGGATCCCTCCACTGGTGGCCAAATCTGGATGGATCTTGTCCACCGCGTGCTCGCGGCAAAGCGTCTCAAAGTCCTCAATCTTGTAGATATCCTCGCCAGTCAGGATGGGTGTGGGGCTGGCCTCGCGAATCTCCTTCAGCAGGTCCGTGTAGTACCACGGAATCACGTCTTCCATCCACTCCAGGTTGTATTTTTCGTACGCCTTACCCAAGCGGATACAAGACTTTACGCCAAGGTGGCCGATATGGTCCATTGACAGCGGCATGTCGTAGCCGATGTTGTCCCGGACGGCGGAGACGTACTCGCAGAGGCGCTCGATGCCCTTGTCCGTAACCTCCGTGGCCACAAAGGGATGCGGCTGGTTGCTCAGCTCCCAGTGGCTCATCCCGCCGGGCTCCATGACCGTGCCCGGAATGCCTTTCAGGACGTTGATGCCGAGGTCCATCTTCATCCACGTTAACCCCATTGCTTTGCGCTCTTTAGCGCGCCGCCCGTACTCGGCCGGATCTTCGGATTCGGTGGTGTCGGCATAGACGCGGATCTTGTCGCGCCACTGGCCGCCCAGCATCTGATAGACCGGGATGTTGTAGACCTTGCCGGCAATATCCCACAGCGCCATCTCCACCGCGCACACCCCGCCAGCCTGGCGGGCGTTGCCGCCAAATTGTTGAATCTTCTGGAATAAGTAGTCGATGCGCAGCGGATTCTCGCCCAGCAGGCGGCTCTTGAGAACCATGGCGTACTGCGGGCCGGCGCCGTCCCGCACCTCGCCGAGGCCATAGACGCCCTGGTTGGTATCGATACGGATGATAGGGCAGGGGCTGGGGCCCGGCTTCACGATCACCGCGTAGCGCATGTCAGTGATCTTCAGCGTCGATGGGCTGGATGCCGTGTTAACTCCTTTGATTTCAGCCTCTATTGGCGAGGATGCGACGGCGCCGCCGGCGAGCAGGGCCAGCGACGACTTCAGCACATTGCGGCGGTTCAACTTCACATCGGACATTTCGGCAGAGCCTCCCACAGATTCGAATCGGCGCACCCATCTTAACCGCACAGCCGCGCCTTGGCGCGCCTTTGTTCCACGTTGTGGACGCGACCCGCGGGTGAGTGGAAGAATGCAAGGCTATGGTTCCGAATGGGTTAAGGATTACGCGAAGAAGGCTGATGATGGGCGCAGGAGCGGCGGCAGCGTCGTCCATGTTGCGTCCGCTGGCGGCGTTTGCCCAGGATGAGAAGAAGCCATGGTGGCTTGGCGATGGCATGCCGCAGGAGGGCGCGACAACGCCTAAGATCGCCTGCGCCATCGACTTGCGGCACGGAATCAGCGATGAGGCCATTCGCAGCGTTGTGCAGCTCGGCGTTACTCACGTGCTCTCCGGCGGCCCGCCGATTCCGTGGACCGCGGGCCAGCTTCAACCGCTGATGGACAGGCTGAAGTCAGCAGGCGTGACGCTCGGCAACCTAATGATCGGCGGGTTTCCGAAGACCATCTACGGGCAGCCGGGGCGGGACGAAGAGATTGATAAGGTGAGGCAATCAATCGAGGCGGCGGGCAAGGTGGGCCTGCCCGTGGTGGAGTATAACTTCTATGCTCACCGTGCGATGGAGGGATACTACGAGGAGACGGGACGCGGCGGCGCGGGGCTGACGGGCGCCGACTACGGCCGCATGAAGGATCTGCCGGCGCTGCCGGAAGAGGGCGCGCATACGCTGGATGAGATGTGGGCCAACATTGCGTACTTCCTGCAGGCCGTGGTTCCGGTGGCGGAGAAGGCCGGCGTGCGGCTGGCGCTGCATCCCAACGATCCGCCGTTTCCCACGAGCCGCGGATCGCAGCAGATCATGGCGACGCTGGCGGGGTGGAAGCACCTGGTAGGGATTGTGGACAGCCCGGCGAACGGGATTACATTTGACTGCGGCGTGACGCGGGAGATGGGCGAGGACCCGGTGGAGGTGTGCCGCTGGTTCGGCAGCCGCGACCGCATCAATCACATGCACTATCGCAATCCGCACGTGATGAAGCCGTATGAGAAATACGATGAGGGGTTCATCGACGAAGGCGATGTGAACATGTTCGCGGTGATGCGGGAGGTGGTGCGGGTGGGGTACACGCGGGAGGTTTATCCGGAGCATCCGCGGGCGCTCGATTACGATCGCGCGCGCGGGCCGATCCATGGGTATCCGGGCGGAGGCGGTTATACCGGCGACGTGTACGACATTGCGTATGCGAAGGCTATGCTGCAGGCGGCGTTGATTGAGGAAAAGCGGCGCTAGCGGAGTTAGCGGGGTTAGTGGGCTTCCGCCCGCCCATCGCGAGGCTGCGATGGACGGGGCACAGCTTCCCGGCAGCTTTCTCGGCAGGACGGTGGGCAGGTTGAATCGCTTCTTCCGATGTGACACAATGAGTCACATGAAGACCATTACCATCCGCGAGCTGCACCAGGAGACGGGCCGGTGGGTTCGGCAGGCATCCGCTGGCGAGGTATTGGTGACCGAGCGCGGGAAGCTGGTTGCGAAGATCGTACCCGCGGCCCCACCGCCGTCGAAGCCGTTCTTCGCAAATCCCCGCTATACGCGGATTTTTCTTCGCCACCGGAAGTCGCTTCGTGGGGGCACGGATGCGACGGAGATCATCAGCAAGGATCGCGGCGAGTGATTTACTTCGATACGAGTTACCTGGTTCGTCTGTACTTCGAGGATCCGGGAGCGGAACGGGTTCGCGCGTTGGCCGCGACCGATCACGTGGCTTGTGCGGCGCTGGGGCAGGCGGAGATGATGGCTGCGTTCCATCGCAAACTGCGGGAAGGAGCGGTCAAGCCCGCGGCCTATGCAGCTCTGGCCGGCCAGGTGGAGGCGCATATCGAAGCAGGAGCATTCCATTGGCTGGCGCAGGATGGGGAAGTTCTCTCGCGAATCCGCCAGGTGTATCGAAAGCTGCCCGCGGCTGTGTTCCTGCGCGGAGCGGACGCCCTTCATCTGGCGACCGCGGCTGAGGCAGCTTTTCGGGTGGTTTACTCGAACGATGCACACCTGCTGGCTGCTGCCAGGCATTTCGGTATTGAGGGTAGGAATGTGATTTGAGTTTGGAGACTCCTGAGATATTAAGGCGGGAGCTGGCGCAAGCGGCGCGGAGTTCTGGGTGTTCCACCCTAACCGCACAAAGCGCGGTTAGGATGGGGCACCCGGCAACTGCACAAGATACGCTCAGGATGAGGCGCCCCGGCCACGTTTTTACGTTTCTGGCGGACGGCAATGCGACAACTTCTCCTTGACATTCCCTCACCTACGGGCGAACCTTGTGTACCCTCGCACCAATCCCCTTCTGAGTTGCGCTGGGAAATCTCCTGCACGGTCAGGACTGGAGGTTCCTATGGCTACCGCTCCCGCTATTTCTGTGTCGAGAACCACGCTGCATGAACGCGGCAATTGGAACGTACGCGACGACCGGATTCCCTCCGCGGTGTGGCTCGGCATTCTGTGGGTGGGAATGATCGCGGGATTCGGCGTGGACTTTCCGCGTTATTTGCACGAGAATCCTCCGGCACCCTGGATTTTGCACGTCCACGCCGCCGTGTTCACCACGTGGATGCTGCTGATTACCGTGCAGGTGCTGCTGGTGGTGGGCGACCGCGTGGCCGTGCACCGCAAGCTGGGCTGGTTGCTCGCAGGGTGGGCGTGCCTTATGGGGGTCATGGGCCCTGTGGCGATCATGTCTTCGCAAGCAGCCAAAGTGCGCGGGGGGCCGGGATACGATCCACAGTTTTTGTCCGTGAGCTTTCTGAATATCGCGCTTTTTCTTGGCTTGTTGGGGTGGGGCATTTCGCTGCGCAAGAATCCGGCCGCCCACCGAAGGATGATGCTGCTCTCGTCAGTCGCGCTGGCCGATCCCGGCTTCTCCCGGCTTTCCGGCTGGATATGGCCGCAGGAGCCCACTTCCGCGCTGATCTGGTTCTTCTATATGTTTTACGGAAACGTGCTGCTGATGGTCCTGATGGCTGGATGGGACTGGTATCGCGGACGGCTGGTGCGGTCCTTTGTGATAGGAGCCGCAACTCTGCTGACCGCCGAGTGCACCGCGACATTCCTCTATTTCTGGGGTCCGTGGAAGACCGTCACCACGGGCTGGGTCGCGGCCTGGGCCAGGCACTTCGGCTGAACGGACCCGGTTGGTGGGGCCTTCCTTCGGCCCTCGGGCTTGAGGATCCGGGGTCTCATTTGGTTGCGTGCCGATTATCCCAGTTTGGGATGTGTCGTCGAGAGGGCGCGAAAAGCAGATTCCCTGCGGGGAATGACAGAAAGAAAAGCAAGAGCAAAAGCAAAGGCAAGCACAAAAGCAAAAGCGGATTTCCCATCGCGAACGACAGAAAGAAAAGCAAGAGCAAAAGCAAAGGCAAGAACAACCGCAGATCCTTCGTCGCGATGCTCCTCAGGATGACATTGTGTGGTGGTGCAAGCTGTTATGGGTGGCGCAAGAAAACTTCCCTCAGGGGCTCAAGCCCGCATCGTTATTGGCTCTCAGCGGCACGACTGAAGTCGTGCCCTTTCAAAACACGGGTGAGTCAGCTCTCAGCGGCACGACTGAAGTCGTGCCCTTTCAAAGCGCGATTGCGTCCAAAAGGACGATTGCGTCCAAAACACATCGCGCCCAGAAGACAATTGCTCCCAAAACACGATTGAGCCGATGCTTTTCATTTCTCGGCGTGTTGTTTGGCTTTGGCGAGTAACTCGTCGAACTCGCTGCGGGGCATCTTCAGTTTGTCTGGATGCTGGTCGATCCACTTGGCGAAGGCGTCGTACTTCGCTGCGGTCCAGCCGCCTTCAAACTGCGCACCGTTGGCGCCGGACTTGTTGAGCTCGAAGTTGAAATCATCCGTCAGCCCGGTGAACTCGGCGTGGGCGATGGCGGCTTCAGCCAGGATGGCGGGGACGAAGAGGACGCCTTCGGGCTTGGCCAGCACCAGGTCACCGGGCAGCACCACGGCGCGGCCGATGCGCAGAGGGACGTCGATGCCGGTCAGCTCCATGTCGGCCCAGGCGCTGGGATCGTAGCCGCGATAGAAGCCGTTGAAGTTGGGGATCTCGCGGTTCTCCTCCTGGTCGCGGATGCCGGCGTCAAAGACGAAGCCGGTGTGCGTGTGCGCGGCGACGGCGTTGCCCAGGTTGGAGCCGATGAGCGTGCCTTCGACGATCTTGCCGAAGCCGTCGGCTACGTAGACGTCGCCGTTCTGGAGCTCGGCTATGGGCCAGGAGTTGGTGTCGGGGATCCGGCCCTCGGCTTTGCCTTCGGCGAGGATGGCGGCGCGCATATCAGGGCGCGTGGGCATGTACTGGGCGGTGAGGGCGCGGCCGGCGAAGGACTTCTCGGGGTGCAGGGCCTGCCAGCCGCCTTCAAACTGGTTGCGGTAGCCGTGTTCGCGCAGGTACTCCCACACGTCCTCGATGGTCATGCCGGCGGCGCGCTGGAGCAGGGAATCGGGCAGCCTGGGGCGGCCATCGGGATAGCGGTCGCCGTGCCAGTCCGAGGTGTAGAAGAGGATCTGGTCGCGGGTCTGCTTTACCTGGGCGCGGGCGGGGAGGGAGGCGACGGCGGCGAGGGCGGCAAGAGAGAGAACTAGGGTGCGGTTCATGCGGGTGCGTAGCTCCTGTTTGAGGCACAGCCATTCTATTGCAGGGTTCAGGAGGGGTCTGATTGCTGGGGTGGAATCCTGGAATGGATGGTGCCTCCGCCGGCTGATCGCGAAATAACTGCGATGAACGGGGCACAGTTTCCTTGGTACAAGATTATCAAAATAAAAGACTTATTTACAAAATACAGAATATGATGTAAACGCGCTCATATTTTATGCATCGTTTGTGCTATAGTTCCCATCAGATCAATTGGCGGGTTGGGAGGAGTTCCCTCCTGAGCCGTCCAAGAATTCCGATACCACCGTTGGAGGAAAGACTTATGGCAATCAATCGTTGGGATCCGTTCCGTGAAGTGGCGGCTCTGCAGAACCGCGTGAACTCGCTGTTTCGCGAGATGAGCGAGGGCGACAGCCCGTTGACGACGGCCAGCTTTGTGCCGGCTGTCGATATCTACGAAGACGCGAAGAAGGTGGTGCTCAAGCTCGAAGTCCCGGGCATGGAGGAGAAGGACCTTGATGTGCGCGTGGAAAACAACACGCTGACGGTCAAGGGCGAGCGCAAGTTCGAGAAGGACGAGAAGGAAGAGAACTTCCATCGCATCGAGCGGCGCTACGGCAGCTTCTATCGCGCCTTCACGCTGCCGCAGACTGTGGACACCGAGCACGTGAACGCCAGCTACAACGCCGGCGTGCTGAAGCTGGAGCTGAGCAAGAAGCTTGAGGCGCAGCCGCGGCAGATCAAGGTGAACGTGGGCGGCGAGCAGAAGATCGAGTCGCACAAGGAAGAGCCTGAGCTGGTGGGCGCGCGGTAAGAAGGAAAGTTGTCAGTGATCAGTTGTCAGTTTTCAGCATTTCTGCGGCCGGGCGGTGGCGCTGCTTTCCCCCGGCCGTTTTTCAGGTGGATACTGATCACTGGTGCACGGTAACGGTTCGCTCCCGCCCGCCAATTTTGCAATGCGCGAGGAGCCTCGAAGTCTAGATCGCAGCAAAGGCGCTGAAATGCACTGATCGCTGACAACCGACAACTGAAGACTGATAACTGGAGTCGTTATGGCCATTCGCTGGGAAAAACTCACTGTCAAATCGCAGCAGGCTGTGGAGCAGGCGCAGCGGCGCGCCGCCGATCTGGGCAATCCGGAGATGCTGCCGGTGCACCTGTTGCTTGCCCTCGTGGAAGACCGCGAGGGCGTGATTCCGTCGGTGCTGGGCAAGATAGGTGTTCCCATTGAGCGGCTGGAAAGCGACCTTCATGGAATGGAAGAGAAGCTTCCGCGGGTCTCCGGCGCGGCCGCCCAGCCGAACCTGAGCCAGGCTCTGAACCATGTCTTCGACCAGGCTTTCAAGGAAGCTGCCAATTTCAAGGATGAGTATGTTTCCACGGAGCATCTGCTGCTCGGCGTTGCGCACCAGAAGGGTGACGCGGCGCGCGATGCGCTGGTAGCGCTGGGCGCGACGCATGACGCGATTCTGAAAGCGCTGACGGCTGTGCGCGGATCGCAGCGCGTGACCGACCAGAATCCCGAAGGCAAGTTTCAGGCGCTGGAGAAGTACGCCAAGGATCTGACGGAGCTGGCGCGGCGCGGCAAGCTGGACCCGGTGATCGGGCGCGATGAAGAGATTCGCCGGGTGATCCAGGTGCTGAGCCGGCGCACCAAAAATAACCCGGTACTGATTGGCGAGCCGGGCGTGGGCAAGACTGCGATTGTGGAGGGACTGGCGCGCCGCATTGCATCGGGCGACGTGCCCGAGAGCCTGAAGGACAAGCGCGTCATCTCGCTCGACCTGGGTTCCATGCTGGCCGGAGCGAAGTATCGCGGCGAGTTTGAAGACCGCCTGAAGGCTGTACTCAAAGAGATCGAAGAATCGAACGGCCAGATTGTGCTGTTTATCGACGAGCTGCACACGCTGGTGGGCGCGGGCGCGGCGGAAGGCGCGATCGACGCGAGCAACATGCTGAAGCCGGCGCTGGCACGCGGCGAGCTTCGCGCCATTGGCGCCACCACGCTGAACGAGTATCGCAAGTACATTGAGAAGGATGCCGCGCTGGAGCGCCGCTTCCAGATCGTCTACGTAGGCGAGCCCAACGTGGAGGACACTATTGCTATTTTGCGCGGATTGAAGGAGCGCTATGAGGCGCACCACAACGTGCGCATCAGGGACTCGGCCATTGTGGCTGCGGCGACGCTGTCGCACCGGTACATCTCCGATCGCTTTCTGCCGGACAAGGCGATTGACCTTGTGGATGAGGCCGCTGCGTCGCTCGCCATCCAGATTGGCTCCGTGCCGACGGAGATCGATCAGCTGGAGCGGCAGGCCACGTCGCTTGAGATTGAGCGCGCCGCGCTGAAGCGCGAGACCGACGCCAACAGCCAGGGGCGACGGGACGAGGTGGAGCGCGAGCTGGCTACGCTGCGCGAAAACATTACCGCGCTGCGTTCGCGCTGGAACCGGGAGCGCGAGGCCATCACGCGGATCAGCGAGACCAAAAAGAAGATTGAAGCGCTGCGCTTTGAAGCCGAAGAGCAGACACGCAAAGGCCAACTCGATCGCGCGGCGCAGATCCAATACGGCGAGCTGCCCAAACTGGAGGCGGAGTTGAAACGGCTGAACACTGCGCAGGAGGCTGCGGCCAATGGCGCCGTGGCGCGCATGCTCAAGGAAGAAGTGGACGAAGAGGACATTGCAAAGATCGTCAGCAAGTGGACCGGCATTCCTGTGAGCCGCATGCTTGAAGGCGAAGTGAAAAAGCTGGTGACGATGGAGGACCGGCTGCGCGAGCGCGTGGTGGGGCAGGATGAAGCGCTGCGCGTGGTGGCCAATGCGATCCGGCGTTCGCGCGCCGGATTGAGCGATCCCAAGCGGCCCATCGGCTCGTTCATTTTTCTGGGGCCCACAGGTGTGGGCAAGACGGAGACGGCACGCGCGCTGGCGGAGTTTCTCTTTGACGACGAGCAGGCGATGATCCGCATCGACATGAGCGAGTACATGGAGAAGCATGCGGTGGCGCGGCTCATCGGTGCGCCGCCGGGGTACATCGGTTACGACGAGGGCGGGCAATTAACGGAGGCTGTGCGGCGGCGCCCGTACTCGGTCATTCTGTTCGACGAGATTGAAAAGGCGCATCCGGACGTCTTCAACGTGCTGCTGCAGGTGATGGACGACGGAAGGCTGACGGACTCGAAGGGCCGCACCGTCGATTTCAAGAACACGGTGCTGATCATGACTTCGAACCTGGGGGCGGCGCTGTTGACGGCGGAGACGCTCAAGACCGAGCACGACTTCGACATGGCGCGCGAGAGCGTGTTGCGGGTGCTGAGGGAGCATTTCCGGCCGGAGTTTTTGAACCGCGTCGACGATATGGTTATTTTCCGGCCGCTGGGCCACGCGCAGATGAATCAGATTCTCGAGCTGCGCGTTGTTGAGTTGCAGAAGCTGCTGGAGGATCGGCAGATCTCGCTTGAGCTGACCGAGCCTGCGCGGACGCTGATCCTGGCGCAGGGGTGGGATCCGGCCTACGGCGCGCGGCCGCTGAAGCGAGCGCTGCAGCGGATGGTGCAGGACCCGCTGGCCATGAAGATCCTGGACGGCGAGGTGCTGCATGGCTCGCACGTGAGGATCGACGTGGACCGCAAGTCGAATCAACTGCGGTTCGAGCCGATGGGGCGCGAGGCGATGGCGTAAGCGCAGCGGAGTTGGCGGGGCTATCGGAGTTAGCGGTGCTAGCCCCGGCGCAGTGGCTTCATTGCGAGGTGATTGCGCTGTCCCCGTTGAGCAGCTAGACTGTTCGGCATGAAACGCCAACTTCCCCTCGCGCTCTCCCTCTGTACCTTCGTCCTGCTCCTGCCTGCTCTTCCGCTCGTCGCGCAGGACTGGGCGAAGGCTCGCCTCGACGCCTCGCCGCGCCATCGCGAGTACGTCAACATCAAGAGCCACGGCCACACCGTTCAGGCTTTCGTGGTCTATCCCGAGGTCAAGGGCAAGGCGCCCGCCGTGGTTCTCATTCACGAAATCTTCGGCCTGACCGACTGGGCCAAGGAGATGGCCGACGAGCTCGCAGCGCAGGGCGTCATCGTCGTCGCTCCGGATCTGCTCAGCGGCAAGGGCCCCAAGGGCGGCGGCTCCAGCGAGTTCGCTTCGCAGGACGATGCCGTAAAGGCTGTCTCCACGCTCGACGCAGACGGCGTTCTGGCCGATCTGGACGCGGCCGCCGATTATGCGCGCAAGATTCCGGCGTGGAACGGCAAGCTCGCCGTGGTCGGCTTCTGCTGGGGCGGGTCCAAGTCGTTCGCCTTCGCCGCGCACCGCAAGGACCTGAGCGCGGCCTACGTCTTCTACGGCACCGCGCCGTCTGACGTCACCACCGTCACCGCGCCCGTCTACGGCTTCTACGCCGGCAACGATTCCCGCGTTGGCGCGACAGTCCCCGGCGTCATCACCGCCATGAAAGCCGCAGGCAAATCGTACGATCCCGTTACTTACGACGGCGCTGGGCACGGCTTCATGCGCGCTGGCGAGGACCCCGGCAATACCAATCCCGCGAACAAGACCGCGCGCGACACGGCATTCGCACGACTGACAAAGCTCCTCGATGAGCTCAAATCGCCGTCGTTGTCGAAATGATCCGGATCAATGCGAAGGCCGGGGTGCCCACCCCGGCCTGCCTGCTAAGGAACTTCTAAAGAAGTCCGATCCGCGGACGAGGCCGTCCCTCAGGGGTTAAAACCCGCGGACATTTTGTAGCGTTCACGGCACGACTGAAGTCGTGCCCTTTCAATGAGCCGGATGATTCGGAGGTTTCCTGACGGGCAAGTCGCGGCCTCACTGCCCGAGCGCCGACTCGATCGCCGTCTGCACTTGCGCTGAATCCGGCGTGACCGCCGGCTCAAACCGCGCCACGAGCTTTCCATCGCGCCCGACGAGAAACTTGGTAAAGTTCCATTTGATGTCGCCGCTGAACTGCGGATCGTCTGTCGCGCTGGTCAGGTACTGATAGAGCGGTGTCTTGTCGTCGCCCTTCACAGACACTTTGGCCATCATGGGGAAAGTCACGCTGTACTTGGACGAGCAGAACTTCTTGATCTCTTCGTTTGTGCCCGGCTCCTGTTGCGCAAAGTTGTTGGCCGGCACGCCCACAATCACAAATCCCTTGTCCTTGTACTTCTCATAGATCGCCTCCAGCGCCGTGTACTGCGGCGTGTAGCCGCAGCGGCTGGCCACGTTTACCACCATTACCACTTTGCCTTTGAAGTCGTTGAGGTTCACCTGCTGTCCGTCAATGGACTTCAGGGTGAAGTTGTAAATGCTCGTCACGCCGGCGGCAAAAGCTGTCGCCGCAAAGCACATCATCAGAATTACGCCCAATTTGCGCATTCGCGTCCCTCCGGGAAAGCTTCGCTCGATCATAAATGCCGCTGGCGCATCCACTTGTCATCGCTTTGTTACAAAATCCCTGGCATGCCATACCCTAGTGTCACTCTAAGGTCTTTTAGAAACCAGCTAAACTGACCATGCCGCGGCGATCTATGGCCGCCTGTTCTTCACCGCTCTCATTGTCATGGCGACGTTCGCCAGCGCGTTGGCTTACGGATGGGGAGGAGTGCTGGCGGTTCGGCACATTCTGAGCCCCATGGTCCCGCGCGGTAAATCGCGATCGTATTGAATTCGTCGTCGCCGGCTCAGTCAGGTGAGCCTGGCGGAATCTAATCGCCCGCTTTCAGCTCCGCCTGGCCGCTCACCGCCGCTTCCAGGTTGCTGTGCTTCCGCGCGTAAACGAAATACACGACCAGCCCCACCACCATCCAGCTTCCCGCCGCAATCTTCGACGTCGGATCGACGGAGATGATCATGGCCAGGCAGAAGATGGCGCCCAGGATCGGCACCAGCGGCACCAGCGGCGCGCGGAACGGCCGCGGCTGCTGCGGGTTCTTTTTGCGCATCACCCACACGCCCATGCACACCAGCACAAACGCGAACAGCGTCCCCAGGTTGGTCATGTTGCCGGTAATGTCGCCGGGAAGGAATCCGCCCAGCAGGCCAACAAAGACGTACAGGATCAGGTTGCACTTGTACGGTGTGCGGAATTTGGGATGCACATCCGCAAACAGCTTGGGCAGCAGCCCGTCGCGCGACATGGAGAAGAACACGCGGCTCTGTCCCAGCAGCATTACCAGCATGACGGAAGAGAAGCCGGCGAGGATGGCCACCGATACCAGCGTGGAAAGCCACCCATAACCCGGCATGTAGGTTTTGATCGCGTAGGAGACGGAAGCCTCCGCGCCCTTGTTGGGATCGATGAAGTCGAGCACCGGCGCGATGCCCGTCAGCACCCAGCTGAACAGGATGTAGAGCACCGTGCACACGGCCAGCGATCCAAGGATTCCGATGGGCATGTTCTTGCCCGGATCGATGGTCTCCTGCGCCGCGGTCGACACCGCATCGAAGCCGATGAACGCGAAGAATACTACGCCCGCGCCCCCCAGCACGCCGCCCCACCCGTGCTTGAAGACTCCCTGGTGCGCCGCATCGGCCGCCAGCACAAACGGGGTATGATTCGCCGGCGAGATAAAGTGCCAGCCGATGGCGATGATCATCAGCACGATGGTCACCTTGATGCCGACGATGACCGCATTCACGCCGGCCGACTCCGAAATCCCCTTGATCAGCAGCAGCGTCATGACCAGCAGGATCACCAGCGCCGGCGCGTTGATGATGCCGTGGATCCCGCCCGGCCCGGTCTGCAGCGGCGAGTGTCGCCACGCCCATGGAATCAGGCCGGGGAAAATGTTGTTGAAGTACTCGGTCCAATAGATGGAGAGCGTCGCCGCGCCCAGCCCGTACTCCAGGATCAGCGCCCAACCGATGATCCACGCCACCAGCTCGCCCATGGTCACGTACGCATAGGTGTAGGCGCTGCCCGCAATCGGAATCATGGCCGCGAATTCCGCGTAGCACAGGCCGGCGAACGCGCAGCCTGTGGCTGCGATCACGAACGAGAGGATCACTCCCGAGCCCGCATTCTGCGCGGCGGCCGCCGGCGTGCGGGCGAACAATCCCGCGCCGATGATCGCGCCGATTCCGAGGGCTATGAGGCCGGGCCAGCGCAGCGTGCGCTTCAGTCCGCCCGTCTCGTTCATTTGTGCCAGCAAGGTGGATAGGGGCTTGGTTCGGAAGAGGCTCATGGTTAGTCCCATGAGTCTACCATCCGTTGAGGAAAATCTGGAACAGCGGCGGCTTGAGCCAGCGCGGATCAACCCTGCCGTTCACTCCACAGGCACTTGGAAGAGCTGGATCTCTGTTCCCGACAGGACCGCCAATGCCGCGCCGTCTGCCGAGAGCGCATAGCTTCCATGGCTGGTCACCGGCTCTTTCACCCTCACGGAAAGAAGGCGCTTGCCGTCTTCAGCGCGGTAGACGCGCACTTCTTCGTTGTCCAGGTCCTCCCCCGTGAAGTCCTGCCCTGGTGTGATTTCGCGCATGGCGTGCACCGCTTTGATGGCGAACCGTCCGTGATTCCCGCTGGCTTCAAATCCGGTTTGCCGCGGGTCGGCTTTGCCCTTCAGCAGCATCTTGCCGTCCCCGCGAAGCACGCGGTACTCCGTGTCTCCGTTGTGCGCGTTACATGAAAGAACAAACAGCAGGTCGGGGTGGATTCCCGCCAGTTGCGGCGTGCACATTGACTCGAATCGCGCCAGGGTTTCCGTCCGGCCGTCCCATGTGCCCAGTGTGAGCCGGTATCCCACAGGCGGCCGCGCCAGCAGTTTTACCTGGCCTTCATTCAGAAGTGTCGGCGGCATAAGGCCGGAGATCGTAGTCGCCTTGCCCATGGTTGCGAATTCTTTGCCGAGGATGGCCACGTCGACATCCTCTTCCGGCTCCCGTTGCAAAGCATCGCGCAACTTGGCGTGCAATTCCGGCGAATGCCGTTCCCGCAGCGTTGCCACGGCAATCAGCTCCCCGTTCGGGGAAATGCGGACAAACGCCAGCGGCCCCGCAAGCGGAATGGTCTTTTCTAACTCCAGCCCAGCTCCATACACGCGCAACTCGTCGCCCACATGTACCAGGACGCGGCCTCCGTCCAGCGGCCACAGGTAGCCGCTTTCATCGCTGATCTGCCAGTCCATGGCGCGAATCACGCTGCGGCTGCGCGCATCCAGCAGAACCGCCCGAATCACTCTCGCGGTGCCGGCGCGCACGCTCGACCGCTGAACCAGCGAGTGGCGATTGAACGTGAACAGCAGCTCGTCTTCGCCCAGCCAAGCCAGCGCATCTTCCTCCTCAAAGCCTGCGACGATCTTGTGTGTCCGCGGCGCATATCCAAGAGCATGCGCGTCAACCGTCGCCGGCTTGCTGCCCTCCAGCTCGCCAGGGTCTGTCGGAAGGTCGATTGCGCATCCCGGCGGCGCGCAGGTATCCAGATCGTTCACCGGCGCAGCAGGCGCAGCCGGGCGCGCCGCTGCCGCCCTCGCGGGAATGCCGTCTTCCGTCAGCTTGACCTTCTCCGGAAGAAACGCCACTGAGGCCGGCACCAGCAAAATCTGCGTGAATTCTCCCAGCGCCACATCGCCCCTCTTCGACGACAGGACGGAGCTCCGGTTCGGGCCGGTCCCGATGTCCAGCTTCAGCCCCTTGATTCCCAGCACAACCCCCGGCTTGACTTTGGGACTCATGGGGAAATGGTGCAACACTCCGGCCAGCTCCAGGTGGGTGTCGTAAGTATCAAATCCCGACGTTCCGAATCCCGGTCCCCCGCCACCGCTCGGATGCGGATTCGAGAACGACATCGGCATCCTGAATTGCGAGTCCGGAACGATGCTCCAGTCCTCAGGAGCGTCCGCAACCGCCGCCAGGACCAGGTTCAGCGGCTTCATGTCTGTGCCGTTGCATTGCGCCTTATTGAACGACAGAGCCAGTCTGGACTCGCTGCGTGTCTTCCGCGGTTCCGCGGTTTCCACCGTTCCTTCCAGGATGGCTCCGTTGCGCAGGTCGCAATCGGGCGCGCTCCAGTCAAGCGTTACCTTGGCATACACGGTGTCGCCGGCAGCCAGGTTTCGAACCTGAAGGCGCTTCAGAAACTCGGCCTGGACCGGACCACGGTTTTGCTTGTCTGCAGATTGACCCAATGCGCCGCCGAGTGACAGACAGATCAGAATCCTTCCCAGCCATCGAACGTTCATCGATCCTCTATATCTGCCGGTTCGCCAACAGCGCTTGTTTCCAGGCTCAATTTCCTACTGCCGTAGTTCTACCACTGTCGCGCCCTGTCCGCCTTCATTCTGTGGCGCCTCGGCAATCATGGCCACATGCGGATGTCCCTTCAGAAACTCCCGCACGCCGCGCCGCAGGATGCCCGCGCCGTGTCCGTGAATCACCCGCACCTTCGGCAACCCCGCCAAAAACGCGCGATCGAGGTACTTCTCCAGCTCATCGGTCGCCTCGTCCACCGTCCGCCCGATCAGGTTGATCTCCATGCGCATCTCGTCCGTGTTCGAGCTCGTTACCGACACGTGCACACCCGTCTGCCGTCGCGCCGCCGCCAGCGGATCGGCCTTCGCGGCCGGCGCCGCGCCCGCTTCCGCCAGCTCGTCACGCTTCACCCGCATCTTGATCGGTCCCAGCGCCACTTCGAACACGTCCTTTTCCACCTCGCGCTGCACCACCCCGACCTTGCTCATCGCCTTGATCAGCACCCGGTCGCCCACAGCCACATGCCGCAGAAGGTGCGGCTGCGCGTCTGCATCTCCCTGGTCCGCGCCCGTACGGTGCGCCACCACCGTCTGGTTGAAGCTCTCCTGGAACTCGCGCCGCAGCCGGGTGATCCGCCGCTCCGCTTCCTTCGTCAGCTTCTGCTGCGCCGCCCGGTCCTCAATGGCGCGCACGTTCTCCCGCATCTGAAACTCGAAATCCTTGAGCAGCGATCCCAGCTTCTGCTCCAGCTCGCGGGTGCGGTTCTTCACCTCCACGTCGCCTTCGCGTTCCAGCCGCTTGCGCTCCTGGTTCAACGCGTACTGCTCCGCCCGCGCCGCTTTGCGATCCGCCTCAAGCTGCGTCAGCTCCCCATGCAGCCGCTCCAGGAACCGCGCCACGTCCACCTGCTGCGACCCCAGCCGCTCCCGCGCCGCCCGAATCATCTTCGCGTTCAGTCCCAGCCGCTCCGCCGTCGCAATACCCGCCGATGCTCCCGGAACGCCCATCCGAAGCTGGTAATTCGGCGCCAGCGTCCGCTCATCCACGCCCGCCGCCGCGTTCATCACGCCGGCGGTATTGGCCGCGTACACCTTCAGCGATGTGTGGTGCGTCGAGATCAGCGTCCACGCGCCGGCGTGGAGAAAGAACTCCGCCACCGCTACAGCCAGTGCCGCACCTTCTTCCGGGTCCGTCGCCGATCCCAGTTCGTCCAGCAGCACCAGCGACCGCCGATCGGCCAAGCGCGCCAGCCGCTCCAGATTGGTGATGTGCGCGGAGAATGTCGACAGTTCCGCCTCAATCGACTGTGCGTCTCCAATATCCGCCAGGAACGCCGTGAACACCGGGAACACCGCTTGCGTTGCCGGCACGGGAATGCCCGCCTGCGCCATCATCGCCAGCAGCGCCGTGGTCTTCAGCGTCACTGTCTTGCCGCCCGTGTTCGGCCCGCTGATCACCAGTTGGCGATGCTCGTCCGTCAGTTCCAGCGCCAGCGGAACCACCGCCGTGTTCCGGGTGGCGCCCGTGGCGCGGAAATGCTTCTCCAGCAGTGGATGCCGGGCGCCCTCGAGGTGCAACCGGTCCGCCGCGCGGGCCGGCTCCACGCAATCGTAGTCGCGCGCAAACCGCGCTCGTGCCAGCAGGCTGTCCACCAGCGCCAGCACTCGCGCGCCTTCCACCAGCGCTGCCGCCTGCGCGCCCACCTGCCGCGTCAGTCCTACAAAAATGCGATGAATCTCGGCCTGTTCTTCTTCCAGCAGCCGCACCAGCTCGTTGTTCTGCTCAATCGTCTCCAGCGGCTCCACGTATATGGTCTGCCCGCTTGAGCTGGCCCCGTGAATCACGCCGGACACCCGCCGCTTCAACTCGCTGCGCACCGGGATCACGAACCGGTCCCCGCGAATCGTGATCAGGTCTTCCTGCGTCGAACCCTCGCCCGCAAGCTTGCGCAGCGCCGCCCGCAGCGACTCTTCAATCACCCGCTGCTGCCGCTCCTGCTCCCGCCGGATACGGTTCAGCTCCGGAGAGGCCTCATCCGCCAGCGACCCGTCCGGCATGATTTTGCGCTCGATCGTCTCGGCCAGCGTCTTCAGATTCCCCGTGAGCCCCGCTGAAAGCTCAGTGAGACCGTCCAGTTTGCCGGCAATCCGCGCCGGGGGCTCTTTCAGGAGTGCCTGCCACGCCGCAATGTCGTGCGCCAGCCGCGCCATGGCCTGCAGTTCGGCCGCCTCCAGCGCCGCCTCGGGAATCTGCGCCTTGGCCGCCAACTGTGTCGGGTCGAACAACCCGCCCAGCGGCACCGATACCTGCTCTTCGAGCAGTAACCGTACCTCGCCCGCCAGCCGATGCTGCTGCCCGATCCATTCCTCGCTGGTGGAAGGCCGGAGCGCCAGCACCGCTGCGCGTCCCGCCGAGGACGCCGAATACCCCGCCACCAGCGCCACCAGCGGCTCCCACTCGAGCGCGGCAAAGTCCGCGTGCGCCACCGGACACGGAATGGGATCGACCAGCGCCATAAGAGCCACTCCCATGGTGCCACAGCAGTCGTGTACCTTGGTGCCGCACAGAGACAACGATGCAGGCGCGGCGTGCCGGTCGGGAGCGTGCATGACCCGGCACCATGGTCATCTGGATTCCCACGGTGGCCGCTCAGCCTCGCGTTCCGCAGAACCGGCTGGAGCTGACCATGTCCTGGGCTATGGCCGCCGGCGCCCTGGTGGTGGCCCAGGGATGATCGTCGGAGTCGGATTTGAGTAAACCGATATAGTTTGGGGAAAATAGCGCTTCCCAGTTGTCGGCGGGTGCGTGTAGGATGCGTTTGTTTGGGCGAAGGCCATTTGACGGCGGGGAAGAGGGCGCTGCCATGAAAACGTTTGCAAACTGCGCATCGCTGTCTGCTCTCTGCCATCGCCTCACTCGGCAACAAGCGTCTTCAATCTCGAAATCTCAAGGGGGAATGGCATGAAACGGTTTGCAATGGCCCTGCTGCTGGCGGCCAGCGTTTGCAGCGCCCAGGAGCCCAGCGGCTTCCAGCCCGCCACAACCAACGTTCCGGGCGCCGAGTTTCCCAAGGTCGATCTCACCGGCCGGGTGGAGCTGCGCATCAAGGCTCCCGACGCCAACAAGGTAGCCGTCAACTTCTGGAGCGGGCCAAAAGAAGACATGCAGAAGATGACGGACGGCTACTGGATGTACACCACGCCGCCCATGGCCCCCGGCCTGCACTACTACACCATTAAGATCGACGGCGCCGAGGTCAGCGATCCCAGCTCCTACGCCTACTACGGAGGCGGCAAGGACGCCAGCATGGTGGAGATCCCCGAGGCGGGCGCGGAATACTACTCCGTCAAGGACGTTCCTCACGGGCAGGTGCGCGAGATCTGGTACGACTCCAGGGTCACCGGCGACTGGCGGCACGCGTTCGTCTATACGCCGCCGGATTACGACACCAGGCTCAAAGAGCGCTACCCCGTGCTCTACCTGCAGCACGGCGGGGGCGAAGACGAGACCGGCTGGGTCCGGCAAGGCCGTGTCAACTTCATCCTCGACAACCTGATCGCGCCCGGAACCGCGAAGCCCATGATCGTGGTGATGGCCAACGGCAACGCGCAGCCCACCGGCTGGAAGGCGCCCGACCTTACCGGCAAGGGGTTCGGCTCGCCGGAATTCCAGGAGGCGATGCGTCACCGCATGCAAGCCTTCGAGGACGACGAGGTTCAGGTGCTGATTCCCTACATCGATGCGCATTTCCGCACCCTGACGGACCGCGATCACCGCGCCATGGCAGGGCTGTCGATGGGGGGGATGCAGACCTTCCAGGTGACGTTCGACCATCTGGACCTGTTCTCTTACATCGGCGGGTTCTCGGGCGTTGGCGGCATGATCGGGCGCAATCCGAACCAACCCACGGACTTCAAGACGGCGTTCCACGGCGAACTGGCCGATCCGCCCGCGTTTGCCAAGCGCGTGCACCTGCTGTGGATCGGCGTGGGCACCGACGAGCCGCAGATGATGCACGCCGGTATCGCGAAACTGCACGAGGAGTTGGTGGAGCAGAAAGTGGTCCACGTCTACTATGAGTCGCCCGGGACCAATCACGAGTGGCAGACGTGGCGGCGGGATCTGAAGGACTTTGCGCCGCGGCTCTTTCAGGCGGAGCCGGTGAAAGTGGCCGGGAAATAGCCCGGTGAGAGATGCGGTTCGCCGCACGGGCGCAAGCGAACGGCCGGCTTCACGCGGAATTCGCCATAACCGGCACTTGCGCGGAGGGTCTAAGCTATGAATCGCGAATAGCTTCCTCGGAGGCCCCAAAGGGGGCAAGGGCCATGCGACGTTATCTTCTCTGCCTGATTCTGCTTTGCGCTTCGGTTCCGGCTTTTGCGGCACGCTCCATCCCGGTGGGCGAGCTGGAGCAGCAGTTGGCCGCTCTGCGCGGCAAGGCCGACGAGGATGCCGCATTCCAGATCGGCACGATCGTGCTGACTGAGCGGCTGAGCTGGGCGCGGGAGTCGGAGCTCGAAATGGCCCTCCCCGGCGAAAAGAGCCGGCAGGCGCTGCGCGCCATCGCCGACGAGTCTCAGTTCCGCGATCCCCCGCCGAACGAGATTCCGCAGCAGCCAGCGCCCGACGCAGCCACGCAGCGACAGATTATGGGCCGGGTGGTGGCCTATGTTTCTAAAACCATTCCGCAGTTGCCCAACTTCCTGGCCAGCCGCGTCACCGACCAGTACGAGGACGCGCCTCAGCTGGTGGCATCCCAGCAGGCCGTGATGGTCCCGTACCAGCCCATCCACTTTCTGGTCACGCAGAAATCCGAGGTGGCTTACCAGGACGGCAAGGAGATGCAGGGTGGAGCGGCAAAGGTAAGCGCTCCGCTGCCAACTGCAAGCGGGCTGAACACCTGGGGCGTCTTCGGGCCCATCCTCGGCGTGGTGCTGGTGGATGCGGCGCGGAGCCAGTTGGCCTGGAGCCACTGGGAACAGGGCGCGGATGGCGTGCGCGCAGTGTTCAGCTACGCGGTGCCCAAGGCGAAGTCGCACTACGAGGTGGTGTACTGCTGCGTGGCCGAACAGGCGGGTTTGCCGGCGGCCAGCATGTTTCCGTTCCGGAAGCTGGAGGGGTATCACGGCGAGATTGCGGTGGACGCGGCAACGGGCATCATCCGGCGGCTGACGCTCAAGGCAGAACTGAAGGCCGACGATCCGGTGGTCAAGGGCGACATCATGGTGGAGTACGGGCCGGTGGAGATCGGCGGCCAGACCTACACGTGCCCGCTGCGCAGCGTGTCGAGTTCCCGGGCCGAAAGCGTGCAGGTGGATCCGAATTACCACTTTTCCCTGGCGAACCAGATGCAGCCGCTGAAGAACCAGATCGCGGATACGACGTTCGAGAGCTACCACGTTTTCCGGGCGGAGACGCGGGTGCTGACGGCGGCGGAAGCCGGCGAAGCGGAGAAGGCTGCGCCGGTTCAGCAGGCCGCGGTTCAGGCGCCGGGAGCTGCTCCGGCGAGCATCACCGCGACGAGTCCCGCCGCTCCCGCGGCAACTGCGCCTGCCGAGGGTGCTGCAAAGCCAAATGTTGCGGAGACGGCGACCTCGGAACCGGCACTGCCGCGGGCAACTGCGCCGCCGGCCGACGCTGAACCCGAGATCAGCGAGAACGGCGAGGCGGGCGTCCCGGATTTGGCAGCCGCACCTCAGAAATCCGCAGCCCAGGCCACGGTACCGAGCACTGGCTTTACTCTGCGCACCATCTCGCGGCTGGTGGACGTTGCCGTGGTGGCCTTCGACAAGAAGGGACGCCCCATCACGGACCTGAAGCCCAGCGACCTGGAGATACTCGATAACAGCCGGCCTCAGGAGGTAAGGTTCTTCAGCCAGGCTGGCGCGGAGCCGGGGGCGGGGGAGCCGCAGGCCGGCACAGCCGGCGCCAATGGCCCGGAGGGCGCGGTCCCGGCCGCGTTCAGCAACCGCGGCAACGATTCCGGCGCAGCCGGCGCCAACAGCACCATTCTTCTGATTGACTCCGCCAGCCTGTCATGGAGCGACTTCACGTATGCGCGCGCGCAGATGCTCGAGTTTCTGCACAAGGCTGACGCCAATGAGCCGATCGGCTTCTATGCGATGAAGAGGTTCCAGTTGCAGGTATTGCTGGAGCCCACTCTGGATCACGCCAAGGTAGCGGCGGCGCTGGGGCGCTGGATGCCCAGCTCGCAGGATCTGATGAACGCGCAGCATGAGGAGGAGCAGAACCGGCAACACATCGACTGGGTGCACAGCACCAGCGACCTGGCGTACGTGAACGGAAACGACGCCACCGATCCCGAGGGATCCGCCGCCAACGCTGCGCAGGTCGCCCAGGCGAACGTGCACGGAGTCGACCCGCAGCTTCGCAACATGGGCAGCAATCCCGCAGCCGAGGCGATGTTTGTGCTGGTGGGTATTGCGCAGCACCTGGCGGCGCGGCCGGGGCACAAATCGCTGGTGTGGGTCTCCAGCGACAACGCGCTGGCGGACTTTACCAATCAGGCGGCCTCGCGAGAGGACAAGGGCCCGGAGTACGTCGATTCGCTGGAGGCGCAATCGCAGGAGGCGCTGAACCAGGCTCACGTCAGCGTCTATCCGCTGGATGCATCGCAGCTTGAGGCGTCGGTGATCACGGCGGATCTGGGGAACCGGCTGGTGCAGTCGATCAATCCGCCACTGCCGGGCGAGCCGGTGCCTCCGCCTGCTCCGGGCGGGCGGCTCACTGCCGAAATGCACCAGGATACGCACCCGATACAGCCGGCGTTTCGCGAGCTGGCAGAGGCTACGGGCGGGCAGGCGTTCCGGCGCTCCGGCGAAATAGCCCACGAGATCGACTCGGTCGTCGCGGACGGGCGCGCCGCGTACCTGCTGAGTTTCTCGCCGGACACACAGGCGGACGGCAAGTACCACAAAATCGTGGTGAGGACGGAGCGGAAAGACATCAGGCTGCGCTACCGCAGCGGCTATTTCTACGCCAAGGAACCGGCGACGATGAAGGACCGTTTTCGCGAGGCCGTGTGGCAGCCGCGGGAGGAGATGGAGATCGGGCTGACCGCGGCGATGGTGCGCGAGCCGACTGGCGAGGGACTGCGGCTGAACATTGCGGCGACGGACCTGGAGATGGCGCAACAGGGCGGCCGCTGGACGGACAAGGTGGATGTATTTCTGGTGGTGCGGGACGACTCCGGAGTCCATGCGGCCATTGGGGGCAAGCGGCTGGGGCTGTCGCTGAAGCCGGCGACGTATCAGCGCGACCTGAAAGATGGCCTCACGGTGGAGGAGAAGCTGCCGAAGATGCCGGCGGGTGCGCAGGTGCGGCTGATTGTGATCGATGAGAATTCGCGCAGGATCGGGTCGGTTACCGTGGACGCGGGGCAGTGGACAGTAAATAGCGAAACCGCGAAGAAGTGAAACGCTCGCCTGTGACGCCGGGCACATCCCTCGCCGGCCAGAAGTGTGATACTTGCCAATAAGGAGCTTCCATTGGGAGGCTCCTCCGCAGTTATGGGGAGAAATAAATACCCCCCTACCCCCCTTTTTTTGCATGCAACGCATGCAATGTTTGCACCCGCTGGCGTTACCTGGGGTCGAGGGGGCTTCTCTGCTGTCGGGAGGAAGAAAAACACCCCCTCCCCCCTTTTTGCATGCAATGCATGCACTGCTGGCGCATTGTCTGCACCGAGTTTTTGCTTCACCTTCGCCTGAGCGGCAGTGCCCTAAGCCGTTACCATCACGGCATGCGTGCCCGAGTGTTGCCTCTCCTTCTCACCTGTTCGTGCGTGCTCTCACCTTCCTATCGCAGTTCCGCGCAACAGGCGCAGTCAGGCAGCCAGGCAAACGCTCCGGCGCAGACGCAACGCCCGCGCGTCCGTCCCAATGATGCCGGCGCCGCACTGCCCACGCGCTTTGACATGCTGCGCGGCGCGTACGGACCGTTCCGCGCCAACAACGACCTGCTCTACTACCATCTCGACATTCGCGTCGATCCCGTCCAGAAGACCATCGGCGGCAAGAACACCATCCGCTTCCGCATGCTCAAGGACGGCGCGCGCATCCAGCTTGACCTGAACGAAGCGCTGAACATCGACAAGATCCTGTGGCACGATGCGCCGCTCAAGTACGAACGCGATACTGGCGCTGTGTTCGTTGACTTTCCGCGGACGCTGAAGGCCGGCGAGCTGGTGACGATCGAGTTCTACTACTCGGGTCATCCGCCGGAGACGGGCCGCTTTGGCGCGTTCACCTTCAAGCAGGACGCGGCCGGCCGGACGTGGATCAACACGGCCTGCGAGGAGACCGGCGCCAGCATCTGGTGGCCGAACAAGGACCAGTGGCGCGACGAAGTGGAGAGCATGGACATCAGCGTGGCTGTGCCCAACGGGCTGATGGACGTGTCGAATGGAAAGTTTGTGGCGAAGACCGACCTGGGCGACGGCTACACGCGCTGGGACTGGCACGTCAGTTATCCCATCAACAACTACGATGTGAGCCTGAATATCGGCGATTACGTGCACTACTCAGACAAACTGGGCGACGTGCCGCTCGACTTCTACGTGCTGCCGGAAGACCTGGAAAAATCGAAGCCGCAGTTCGCGCAGGCGAAGGGAATGATCGAGGCCTACCAGCATTACTTCGGGCCGTATCCGTTCACGCGCGACGGCTACAAGCTGATCGAGGCGCCGTACTCGGGGATGGAGCACCAGAGCGCGGTGACATACGGCAACCTGTTCAAGAACGGCTACCTGGGCCACGACTGGACCGGCGTCGGCATCAGCCCGCGATTCGACTTCATCATCATTCACGAGAGCGGGCATGAGTGGTTCGGCAACAGCATTACGGCCGCCGACCGCGCCGACATGTGGATCCACGAGGGCTGGACGACGTATCTCGAAAGCCTGTACGTCGAGTTCCGCTGGGGCAAGGCGGACGCGCTCAAATACCTGAGCGGCTATCGGCCCAAGGTGGTTAACCTGCGGCCCATTGTGGCCGAGCGCGGGGTGAACGCCGACCCGACCGAGGACCAGTACTTCAAGGGCGCGCTGATGCTGAACACCCTGCGCAGCGTGGTGAACGATGACGCCAAGTGGTTCGCGCTGATTCACGATCTTTATCAGCACTTCAAGTACCAGAACATCCTCACCGAAGACGTGGTGGCGTATTTCAACCAGCACACCGGCATGAACCTGACGCCGATCTTCAACCAGTACCTGAGGCATGCGGCAATCCCGCGGCTGGAGGTGCTGTTCGGCGAATCGCCGGGGATGGTGATGTACAAGTGGGACGCGGACGAGGAGGATTTTGCCATGCCGGTGAAGGTGGGCGCGCCGGGCCACTGGCAGATTATCCACCCCACGACAAAGTGGCAATCCATGCAGTCGCCCCTGACGAAGGATGAATTCCAGGTAGATCTGGATGAGTACTACGTGGATTTGAACAAGCAGTGAGTTAGTGAATGGGTGAAACTGTAAAGAAGTGAATTCTGAAATGCTGATAACTGAAAACTGACAACTGAAGACTCGCGCGGTGACTCAGGCGAACAGCCGCGCCACCCAGCCATGCGCGGAGATGTAGCCGGCGTGCACGGCCGCTGCTGCTGCGTGACTGTATGGCATGAACGTGCGCCACCATCCGGCGCGCCATCCGTAATAGCGCACGACGACGAATCCGAGCAGGCCAACCAGCGCCAGCAGAAACAGCGCGCCGATCCAGCGGATGCGGAACTCCCGGGCCTCCCGCTGCTGAAGGCGGGCCTTGCCCACGTTGGAGGCGAAGGCCATCCAGTTGCGGTCGTCATCCAGCACCTGGCCTGACGCCTGGTAGGCCCTCATGAAGCGGTCGGTCCAGTCCTTGGGCTCCAGGCCGACGGCGGTGGCATAGCCGCGCACAATGCCTTTGCTCAGGATGCCGCCGGGAAGTTGACCGAAATGATCCTGCTCCAGCGCCAGGAGATGGTGCCGGCTGATTTTAGTAACGGCCGTGATGTCTTCCAGCGCTATGCCGCGGGACATCCGCTCCATGCGCAGGTCTTCTCCGAAGCTGCTCATCGGTACCAGCAGGGACCCCAAAGACCCTAGGGTGGATTTTCCCTCCAACCATAGGCGGAAGTCCAGCTTGCGTCAAAGGGGATTACCGGGAAAGTAACGGAATCTTAGGGATTTCTGCCCGATTCGGCCCTTTTCCGCCGCCGGCAGTCCCGGTGCGGTCAATCAGGCGGCTGCGGCAGTTGGCGGCGTCCCACCCTCGGCATGGGGACCCGTGTGCGCTGGTACCCTTGGTGCAGGGCCCCCGGATGGGAGCCCTTGGAGTCTCGTTCCGGGATGAACAAGCTGGTCTTCGCCAACCTCGTGCACCGGCCCCTGCGGTCCATCATCAGCGTGCTGGCGGTGGCCATTGAAGTCATCATGATCCTGTCCATCGTGGGCATCTTCATGGGCATACTCAACGACCAGAAGGCGCGCACCAACGGCATCGGTGCTGACCTGATGATGCGCGGCAGCAACACCAGTAACATGAACGGCGTCGGGCCCGTCTCCATGACCATCAAGTTCGTCCAGTCGCTGAGCAAGCTGCCCCACGTCACGGTGGTTTCTCCCGCCGCCACCCAATTGAGCACCGCCGGCTCCATCGAGATCATCTTCGGCATCGACTACACCACCTATGACGCCCTCAAGCCGTTCAACTTCATTTCCGGCACGCGGTTCAAAGGCCCAAATGACGTCATCGTGGACGACGTGTTTGCCGCACAAAAGAATCCCGCCACCGGCAAGCTCTATACGCTGGGCGACACCGTCACCATCCTCAACACCGACTTTCACATTTGTGGAATCGTCGAGCACGGCAAGGGTGGGCGAAAGCTCATTCCCATTGACACCATGGATCAGTTGATCGGCGCGCCCGGAAAAGCCTCAATCTTCTATCTCAAGCTTGACGATCCGGCCAACGATCAGGCCGTCATCAACGAAATCCATTCCACGCCAGGTCTGACTGATTATCCCGTGCAAACCATGGAGGAGTGGCTCTCCACCATGACCCCCGAAAGAATGCCGGGGTTCAATCTCGCCCTTGACTCCGTCACCGTCATCGCCGTCATCGTCGGCTTCCTGGTCATCTTCCAGACCATGTACACGGCGGTGCTGGAGCGCACTCGCGAGATCGGCATTCTCAAATCGATGGGCGCCTCGAAGCCGATGATTGTCGCCGTGATCCTGCGCGAAACCGCGGTGCTGGCCATCGTCGGCCTCCTTGTGGGCATCGCCGGTACCTACATCGTGCAATTCATCATGCTGCATTTCACCACGCTGCAATTCCAGATCACCGGGCGCTGGATCGGCCAGGGCTCCGCCATTGCCTTTGGGGGATCGCTGCTGGGCGCTCTCTATCCGGCGTGGATGGCCGCGCGCAAAGACCCCATCGACGCACTGGCATACGAATAGGACATGAAGAGCGGATCAGTCCGCAGCCGCATTGTCCCTCGAGAAAGAGCCGCTATACTTGAGCACAGCTTCCGTTTAAGCCACTTTCCCTGAACGTATTTTCTGATTCTGCGGAGAAGCTGTCTGGAGAAGCTGTCTTTTGACGAGATCCTTGAAGCGCGGGGCCTTCCTCTTCTGGCTGCTTTTGATAGCGACCTTTGCGGTCCTGCACGCCCTGCACCTCGGCGCGGATTTCCCCAACCACTCCCCGTGGTCGGGCGACTATGCCAAGTACACCGACGAGGGCTGGTACGGGAACGCCGCGGTGCGCGCCCACCTCTTCGGCAATTGGTACGTGGCCGGCGACTTCAATCCTGCTCCTGCTGTTCCCGTTTGGCCCTTCCTCGAGTGGATCCTTTTCTTCTTTACCGGGGTCACCATCGAGGCCGCCCGCGCGCTGGCCGTCTTCTTTTTTGGCCTGAACCTGCTTCTCGGGTACCTTCTTCTCCGTGTGCGCGGATCGCGTTCGATGGCGCTGCTCGCCTTGACCCTCCTCGTCACCAGCCCCTTCCTTTATTGCTTCAGCCGGCTCGCCATTCTGGAGCCCATGTTGATCACATTCCTGCTGGCCGGGCTGAATATCGCCGTCCGCCTGGGGCGGCTGCGCAGGCCGGTGATGGCTTCCGCAGTGGTGGGCGTGCTCTTCACGCTCATGCTGCTCACCAAAACCACCGCGGTCTTCCTGCTGCCGGCGCTGGTATGGGCCGTGGCTGCCGCGCGCTGGCCCGACCGGCGATGCGTGTTGCGTTGCCTGTTGTGGGCCGCGGGCTCCTCGGCCGCTACCTTCGGCGGTTGGATGGCCTTCGTTATCCATGCCGGCGTGCTGCGCGATTACAACTATCTTTTCTACGTCAACCATTACCTCAGGCCGCACGGCATTTTCTGGCCGGCCATCAGCCTGTGGTGGGCGTTTCACGGCGGTCTCTGGGCTGACCGCGTGTTGATGCCACTGGCCGGACTGGTCATTCTCGGCCTGGCTCTGAGCGCGCGTTGCACCTGGGCCCGGAACCTCTGGCGCGATCCGGTCTTCGGCGCATCCATCCTCGCCGTCGCCGGCTACGTCCTCTTCATGACCTATCAGTTCCATCCCCAGCCGCGCTACTTCACCGTGGTTGCCGTGTTCTCGTTCTTCGCCCTGGCCATGGGCGCGGAAGCGCTGCTGAAGGCGCAGCCCGGACCGCTATTTCCCGCTGGCCCCGAAGCGCATGCGCGCACACGGATCAACTGGCCGCGCCTCGGGGGATTCGTGGCCATTGCCGCATGCAGCATCATGGCCGTGGCCAACGGCATTTGGACGCTCGAATACGCAGCCCACCCCGAATACACCTGGACCACGGCTGCCGCGGCGCTGACGCGCTACATTGACCAGCACCCCAACGGGAACCGGCTCATGGTCTCCATCAGCGGCGACGAGATCACCATGATGACCCACCTCCCCAGCCTCTGCGACGATTTCGGCACCATCGAGCTGACCGACAAGCTGGCCCGCTACCGGCCCGGCTGGTGGGCCACATGGAACGACATCGATACCGGAACCCTCGAGGACCTGCACCGGCTCTACTCGCTGGAGCAGGTGGCGAGCTTTCGCGCGCTCGATGACCCCGAGCGGAACGTCCTGGTCCTCTTCAAGCTGCACCCGCTGCCCAAAGAGCGAAGGCCCGGCCCCGCACTCCAGCAGCCGCTCCCCGACGACAAGATCGACATCGATGTGCAGTAAGGCAGGGAGCAAGGGAGCAAGGGAGCGAGGGAGCGAAGAGCAACGGAGCCGTGCCCCATTCGTGTTGAGGGTCACACTACGAATGCCTGAAGCCGGTCTATCCTTCTCGACGAAATTCAAACTGGCTGATGGGGGAATGGAGCAATGGGAGATTCCTTTATGGATCTCATCGTCTGGAATTGAGCACGGAAATCTATCGTCTTACTGCGTCGTTTCCAAAATCGGAGCAGTTCGGCCTCGTCAATCAAATGCGGCGTGCCTCTGTATCGATAGCGAGCAACATTTCAGAAGGATACGGCAGGTCGACAAAGGGCGAGTACCTTCAGTTTCTCGGCTACGCGAGAGGTTCCAAATGCGAGTTGCAGACGCAGCTGGTCATAGCGCGATCGCTCGGATTCGGCACGGAGAACTCACGCAGGCAAGTCGACCAGCTCTGTGCCGATGTGAGCCGGATGCTGATCGCGATGATGAACAAGCTAAAGCACTGAATTTCCCTCGCTCCCTTGCTCCCTTGCTCCCTTGCTCCCTTGCTCCCTCGCTCCCTACCCTCAGAACGGCATTCTCACCGTCGCTAACACCCCATGATCGTACTGGTGATAATGCGTCGCGGCGATCTGGAATCCTGCGCCGGCCACCAACGCAATTCGATGATGGATGGGGAACCGCCCGAAGATCAGCCCCGGCGTAATGAAGGTCTGCTTCTTGCCATCGTTGGTGCCGCCCTCCCACGCGGTCGAGTTGATCTCGACCTCCGGCCAGAGCTTGCGCAGAACGTTTGCCTGCACGGCAGTGTTCGAAAGGATGGTGTGGCCCAGCTTGTTGACGCTGTTCACCGGGAACGTGCCGCCCAGCGTTGACTGCACGTCGAACCACCCCCAGCCCTTGCCTCCTGCCAGCGTGGGCGTAACCACGGCGCTGATGGAGCCATTCTTGTACTGGCCCGTAGGCACGCTGCCCGCCAGAAAACCGGTGAGGATGGCGTTCCCGCCCTCCTCGTTCCGCGAGAAGAACCGGTACTTCATGGTGAACGACGCATCGCCCCAGCCGTCCATGGTGGCCGGGTTCTCGTGCACCAGGTAAGGCGGCAGGTTGATCAGGAGCTCGGTGTGCCGCGTGGGGATCAGCTCCAGGCCTTTGCCGTTGTCCAGGTTTGTGATATCGCCCGACGGCGTCACCTCGTGCAACACGTCGAAGCGAAATTCCTGCTCCAGGCGCGGTGTGACCGTGGCCACCGGAGTCATCCAGTGGGGTTGCGCGGCCTGGGTGGAGGAGACGCGCTCCATCCAGGACTGGCCGTGAGCGGCGAGCGCGCCGCCGGTAAGAAGGCCAACGAGAACAGTCGTAAAGGATAGAGGGGGTGTGGGGAATCTCAAGATCGCTCCTGATCAATTAGGTTCAGAAACGCATGAGATAATTGTATCAAATCGTTAGAATATTGACGATTTCTGAGGGCGCCAGCGGCCTTACCCGACCGCTCCGCCGTCCCGGTTTCCCGCCCAGATCCGCTGTTTTTTATCCCTGTTTCCCAATCATCACTTCCGTTGCCTTGATCAGTGCCAGCGCCTGGTCGCCCGGCTTGAGCGCCAGCTCGCGGACGGCGTCCGCCGTGATGATGGCGGTGATACGCTGCTTGCCGATGGCCAGGACCACTTTGGCCAGCAGGCCTTCAACGACGATTTCCACCACCGTGCCGGCCAGCTGATTGCGCCCGCTGATGCGCGCCGAACCCATGTGCGCCGACGCCTGGGGAAGAAACTCATCCAGCGCATCGGTGGGAACCCGGTGATGGCCGCCCGGCGTCTTGATGGTGCGGATTCGCCCGGCCAGGATCCAGTGCTTGAGGGCCGGGTAGCTGATGCCAAGGCGTTCGGCAGCCTGGCGCGGCGTGAGCAGGGTGGGCGAAGTCATGGGATCGGCGGTATCCTTGGCCGTACTGTACACCCTCAACGCGGCCTCCCGTTCACAGTTGGCAGAGCCGGCGCGCGCGTGTCCCATTTCTCTGCCTGCTCCCTATTCGGGACCGGGAACCGCTAATGCCATTACGACCCAGCGCACGGCTCTCTGTGACTGCAATCACTCGACAGAGGCGAGTGCGGATGTTAAAGTTCCCCTGACTTTAACAGGCCTTCCCCGAGGTCCGGTCTTTGTGTGGGTGAACGGCTTTAATCTTTTTCAGGAGGAAATGTGACGGCACAGGGTTGGTTGAACATTTGTTTCGGTGTAAGCGTTTTGTCGTTGTTTGTCGCCGTATTTTGCGCGCGGCAGGTTTCTGGATCGGCTATCGGGAAAGCCGTTCCGGCTTTCTTCAAGCGGCATTTGAGGGCCGTAGCGGCGCTCGCCGGCTTGCTCGTTCCCACATTCGCCTCCGCCCAGGAGCACACAGGCGGGGGAGAAGCCAACCTGGTGCTGCCTGATTTGTCGAGCGTGAGTTTTCTCGGCATCAACGGACACGCCCTCCTGATGTGGGGACTCTTGTTCTGCGTCGGCGGCCTGTTGTTCGGACTCGCCATCTACGTGCAGTTGAAGAATCTGCCCGTTCATCGCAGCATGCGAGAAATCTCCGAACTCATCTACGAGACCTGCAAAACCTACCTGGTGACGCAGGGCAAGTTCATTCTTCTGCTCTGGGCTTTCATTGCGGTGGTTATCGCGCTGTACTTCGGCGTTTTGGCGCCGGTGCCGAATAAGCCGATCTGGATTACGCTGCCGATCATTTTGGGGTTCAGCCTGGTCGGCATCGCCGGCAGCTACGGAGTGGCGTGGTTCGGCATTCGCGTGAACACCTTTGCCAACTCGCGTACGGCGTTTGCGGGATTGCCCGGCAAGCCGTTCCCGGTCTATGCCATTCCGCTCAAGGCCGGCATGAGCATCGGCATGCTGCTCATCTCGGTTGAGCTGCTCATCATGCTGTCCATCCTCCTGTTCATTCCCCGCGATTACGCCGGCCCCTGCTTCATCGGCTTCGCCATTGGCGAATCGCTGGGCGCCGCGGCTCTGCGTATCGCCGGCGGCATCTTTACCAAGATCGCCGACATCGGCGCCGACCTCATGAAGATCGTCTTCAAGATCAAGGAAGACGATGCGCGCAACCCGGGCGTGATCGCGGACTGCACGGGTGACAACGCGGGCGACTCCGTTGGCCCCTCGGCCGACGGCTTTGAAACCTACGGCGTCACCGGCGTGGCCCTCATCACCTTCATCCTGCTCGCCGTCAAGACTCCCGAGACCCAGGTGCAACTGCTGGTATGGATCTTCGTCATGCGCGTGGCCATGCTGGTCTCGAGCGCCGGAGCCTACTTCCTGAATAGCGCCATCGCCAAGGCCAAGTACGGCAACGCAGATGAAATGGACTTTGAGACGCCATTGACCTCGCTGGTATGGATCACGTCCATCATCTCCATCGTGCTGACCTTTATCGTCTCTCACGCGATGATCCCGAACCTCGGCGACGGAACGCTATGGTGGAAGCTGTCCTGCATCATCTCGTGCGGAACCCTTGCCGGCGCCATCATTCCTGAACTGGTCAAGGTCTTCACTTCAACCAAATCGAGCCATGTCCAGGAAGTCGTGAAATCCGCGCAGGAAGGCGGAGCGTCGCTGGGAATCCTGTCGGGATTCGTAGCCGGCAATATGTCGGCCTACTGGCTGGGACTCAGCATGGTCTCCCTCATGAGCCTCGGCTATTACTTCAGCACTGGCCAGTCCATGTTGGACCTGATGCTGGCGCCAGCCGTCTTCGCGTTCGGCCTGGTCGCCTTCGGCTTCCTGGGCATGGGCCCGGTTACCATCGCCGTCGATTCCTACGGCCCGGTTACCGACAATGCTCAGTCCGTTTACGAGTTGTCGCTGATCGAAAACGTTCCCAATATCGAAGCTGAGTTGAAGAAGGACTTCAACATCAAGGTGAACTTCGACCGCGCCAAATACCTGCTGGAAGCCAATGACGGAGCCGGCAACACATTCAAGGCTTCGGCCAAGCCGGTGCTCATCGGCACCGCCGTCGTCGGCGCCACCACCATGATCTTCTCCATCATCATGGCCCTCACAGACGGTCTGACCCACGGCGTGCAGAACCTCTCGCTGCTGCACGCGCCATTCCTGCTCGGGTTGATCACCGGCGGCGCAATGATCTACTGGTTCACCGGCGCATCAACCCAGGCAGTTACCACCGGCGCATACCGCGCAGTCGAGTTCATCAAGAAAAACATCAGGCTTGAAGGCGTGGAGAAGGCTTCGGTAGCCGACAGCAAGAAGGTGGTGGAGATCTGCACCAAGTACGCGCAGAAGGGAATGTTCAACATCTTTCTTGCCGTCTTCTTCGCCACCCTCGCGTTCGCGTTCGTTGAGCCGTTCTTCTTTATCGGCTACCTGATCTCGATTGCGATCTTCGGCCTCTACCAGGCCATTTTCATGGCCAATGCCGGCGGCGCTTGGGACAACGCCAAGAAGGTCGTCGAGGTCGATCTGAAACAGAAGGGGACGCCTCTGCACGACGCCACAGTAATCGGAGACACCGTCGGCGATCCGTTCAAAGACACCTCTTCGGTGGCCATGAACCCGGTCATCAAGTTCACCACCTTATTCGGATTACTTGCGGTCGAGCTGGCAGTCTCGCTCACTGCGAACAATCCGATGCTCACCCACATCCTGGCAGTCGCATTCTTCCTGGTATCGGTGTTCTTCGTGCACAAGTCGTTCTACGGCATGCGCATCGACAACAAATCCAGCAACTGATTCCAGTTGTGTAACTCGACAAAACAACGCCGCCCGGAAACCGGCGGCGTTGTTTCGTCGACCATGCTCCCTGATCCCTTGTCCTACTCCCTGCACATCGCGTCCACTCCGGGTGCTATCATCGCTCCCGCAATCCAAAATAGTCTTTCTCGCGACTGCTGGATCGGGCCCCGGCTTCCGTCCTTCGCGCGAGCCCGAGTAAAGTCCATGAAAACTAAAGGGTGGATCGTCAGTCTTGTTCTCGCAGGCGCAGTCATGCTTCCCCGTCTGGCTACCGCGCAGAAATTCCAGGAGCCCACAAAGGAAGAGTTACAGATGACATCGGATCCCCTGGCTCCGGATGCGCCCGCCGTCTATCTCTATCGCGAAATCAGTGACGACGAGAGCTATTACACATCGAGTGCTTATGCGCGTATCAAGGTCCTCACGGAGGAAGGCAAACAATTAGGCGCGGTCGAGGTTCCATATGATCCTGAAACGGACGGAGAACCGATTGTGGAAGGACGCACCATCCACTCCGACGGCACGGTGATTCCGCTCCGAGGCAACCCGGCGCAGTTGCTTGAAAAGAAGCTCGGCCCCTTCAAAAGCCATATCGCCTTTTTTCATATGCCTTCTGTTGAGGTCGGCAGTATCCTGGAATACCGTTGGACCGTGCCCCACGCCAGTGCTGGCCTTTCGAGTGAACATACAGGTGGATCGCGGATTGCAGGAACTCCCTCGGGAAATCAGGCCACAACGATTTCCATCACTGCCTTCCCCGCATGGGATGTCCAGTTGTCGTTCTTCATCCACAAGGAGCATTTCTTCTTCAATCGTCTTCCTCGGGTCGACCCTGATTTTTTGTTGGCCCAAATGATAGCGAAATCCACTTTGTACGCCCAGCGCCTTCCGGCCGGAGCTCGCGTGGTGGACTGGCATAATGGCAAATACAGCCTCGATATCGCCGATGTTCCGGCTTTTCATGCGGAGCCAGAAGCACCGCCCGATCAGTGTCTCGCATATCGCGTCGAGTTCTATGCCGCTCGCTACTTTTCGCAGGAAGCCTTCTGGTCCGAAACCGGCAAGCAATGGTCGCAATCGATAGATAAAAGCGCGGAATCCAATTCCGAAATGAAAAACACCGTCGGAAGCGTCACTGCCAGCGCCTCCACGCCGGAACAGAAGGCCCGGCTCCTATATGCACAGGTTCAAGCAATGCGCAATACGGATTTCCTGCATGCCAACAGCCCGGGAAGCGACACTTCGGGCGCACCGAAAGCTGCATCCGAAACATGGAAAGACAAATCCGGCTCTGCTAACGACCTTGCGCTGCTCTACCTCTCGCTCGCCCGTGTAGCCGGGCTCGATGCCCGCGCAGCTGCGGTCGTCGATCGTCGCCGACGCCTCTTCAATTCGAATTACCTCTCTATGAGCCAGTTCAATGACTTCATCGTAGTTCTGCGCATCGACAGCAAAGAAATCTACCTTGATCCTGGGCAGAAGCTGTGCCCCTTTGGAGTACTCGCCTGGCAGCACACATCGTCCGGGGTCTACGTCGAAAGCGCCGCCAGCTCCAGCTTCACTCCGGCAAATAGTCCCAGGGACGCCATTACCGCGCACGCTGCAGACCTCGCCGTCGACGCTTCGGGCAGCGTCAGCGGAACCGTGCAGCTCGTCATGAACGGCCCTGCCGCCCTCCACTGGCGCCAGTTGAACCTCACCGCCGACTCCGATGAAGTGAAGAAGCAGGTCATCGAATCGCTCCAGCGTCTCCTGCCTTCCGGCCTCAATCCCGAGATCGCCGCCATCAAGGGCCTGGACACGCCCGAGGGATTCCTCCAGGTCACGGCAAAGGTATCTGGAGCCCTTGGCAGCGTCACTGGCAAACGCGTGTTGCTTCCCGCGTTCCTGTTCTCCAGCCCCGGAGAGCGCACCTTCGTGAGCGAAGACAAGCGCGAGGCGCCCGTGGATCTGCACTACGCCGAGCAGGTGATGGACGAGGTAACCTACCACCTGCCGGCGGGCTACACAGTCGAAGGCGCGCCGCAGTCCGCGCAACTGCCCTGGCCGGACCACGCCGCCCTCGTGGTCAAGGTCACCTCCACCCCCAACACCATCGACCTCAAGCACATCTTTGCCCGCGCCTTTGTGCTCCTGGACGCGAAGGAGTACCCGGCACTGCACGATTACTACGGCAAACTGGCCGCCAACGACCAGCAGCAGGTTGTTCTCGGCGCGCCATCCGCCTCCGGCAACTAGGCAACGGACCGCCAAGCGCGGTTGTCATCCTGAGCGATTCCGAAGGACGAGTCGAAGGATCTGCGGCTGCTTTTCGTCCCACTGCTGCAACCGTATGTGCCCCACCTTGTCCATGCAGTCACCGGGAAGGTTGGGAATCACCAACGTGGGATGGAGCTTCAGCCGCGCCATCCCACTAGCGATGGTTTTACAGCGAGGCCTCGAGCCGAGCCAGGCCTCGCCTCTGCCGCCCATCCTCATCGAAATTCCCCGGCTCCAGCCACGCCTCAAACGCCCGCTTGCGCTCCGGCCACTCGCCATCCAGCATCGCGAACCACGCCGTGTCCCGGTTCTGCCCCTTCACCACCATGTGCTGCCGAAAGATGCCCTCAAAGGTAAATCCCAGCCGCAGCGCCGCCCTTCGGCTCGGCTCGTTACGCGCGTTGCACTTCCACTCGTACCGCCGGTAGCCCAGGTCCTCGAACACGTGCCGCGCCATCAGGACCATCGCCTCCGTCGCCGCCGTCGTCCGCTGCAGCGCCGGGCCCATCAGGATGTTCCCCACCTCGATCACGCCATGCCGCGGCTCCATGCGCAGGTAACTCGCATACCCCGCCGCACGTCCCGTCTCTGCGGGAACAATCGCGTAGAAGACGAACCCCTCGGCTCGTTCCTGCCGCGCCAGGTCCACCGACAGCTCCGCCTCGCTCCCGTACGGCCCGTCGAACAGGTAATCCCACAACTCATCGTGTCCCCGCACCGCTTCCCACAGCGCAGCGGTATGCCGTGCAGCATCCAGCGGCTCCAGCATCACCGTTCGGCCGCACATCGCCTCCCGCCGCGGCAGCGGGCAGGGCTTCCATTCCAGCAGATCTGACTCGGCCATGCCTTGAGATTAACGCGTTCGTGTCCCACTCATCGCGGTTGCATGTAGCGCAATGAGTGGGTGCCGTGGATGCGCCGCTTACGGGAACACCGCGAACAGGTCGCGCAGATCGGTAGCGCTGGAGGCGTAGCGGATGTACGGGTATACTCCAAAAATCTCCTGCAGCGTGCGCAGCGTCGACGTGTGGTTGTAGTAGGTAGAGTTCGAGTAGTGATTGCCCTTGGCATAGGGCGACAAAACAATCATGCCGATCGGACCGTCACCCTTGGCAGCCTCATCCCAGGTGATGAAAATCGCCCCTCCGCTGCGATACGCGGTGGAATTGAGGATGGCGGGCAGATGCTCCTTGAGCCAGGTGTCGCCGTGCGTGATGGCATCGCCGCTGCACGAGTCGTGCATGTCGTCGCACAGGTTCGGCGTGATGAAGTTGTAGCGCGCCACTGTGCCGTTGGCCAGGTCGCTGTCAAGCTGCGAAAAGGGCCGGACGTGGCTGATGCACTTGGCTGAGCCGGAACTCAGGTCGTTTGTCTGGTCCTCAAAGTAGACGAACGGGTTGTGCTTGGGCTGATAGAGGTGGCTGCCGTTGGGGTCCAGCGGGCCTTCAGGGGTTAGCGGGCAGGTCTTGCCGGTAATGTCCTCGTCGTAGGCGCGCCAGGAGATGCCGGCCTTTTCCAGCAGCGTGGTCAGGTGATCGGTAGTGGACTGACGGAACTGGGAGGGCTCGCCATCATAACCCTTGGTGCCGAGCGATGAGCCTGCCTCGAGGTAGATGTAGTTGGGCAGGCTGGGATGGATCCCCGGAGGGTTGTTATAGTCGCGCGCGTAGGAGGCTTCGGGCAGCAGCGTGTAGTTGATGTAAGGGGCCGCGGGATTGTTGTAAATGTCCAGCGAGCCGTCCCCGGTCCAGTTGTGATTCTCCATCACGATGACGAAGACGGTCTTGATGTGATGAACGGTCTCGGCCTTAAGAGTAGCCGGGAGTGAAAGGGTGAGAGCGACGAACAGCAGGAGCTGACTACGGAAATAGTGTAAGGAGAGGCGCACGGAGCGCTCCTTTCGATGGTCTGGGGGATAGAACCCCATCGAATGGGGGACTTGCTCTAACGAATTGTTCTGGTCAGTCTATCAGCCGTTGTGGAGAATGCGGGTTCCGGATCCAACTGGATGACGAAAACGTCATACGGTCACCGCGCTTGGGATGGCCGGCGGCCGGATTCAGACGGTCTGAGTGGTTTCAGCGGGAAAGACGGATCTTTCGACTCCAGCCGCGAGGAGGAGCGACACCCAGCCTCAACGCCATCCGCATCCCACCCGCCCATCCTGCCATTTCCCGAATCGGATCCCGTTCCAATTGCACACTGATTCCTGACTTCGACCCCGTTATCCACACATTGCACAGCTCATCGGGCGTTTTGCACCACTCCTGCGCCTTGTTCCCAGACTCTCCGGCGCATAGGCTTGGAGGGTCGGAAATGGCTGGAGCAACGCCAGCCGGACCGGGTTTTATGCCGATTTAGGGGCAATCCGCATGCCGAAATCCGCTCGCCGCGTGGGGATTTCCGCTTTCCACAGGGCAAACGCTAATGTTTAGGAGCTTGGTGCAGCCAAAAGTAATCTAAACACTAGATGTTGTGGTTTGCTGTTGACATGCCCCACAGACAGCGGTATTTTTTCATCTGCGGCTGTGAAAGGATTGTTAACCGGCTGGGAAAAGCTCGCCGGCAAAAGCCGCAAACAACAAAACAATCCGCGGCACGGTTTCGATCCCGTTGTAGCTCGTCCGACCTGAGAATTTTTCGATATTACCGCCGGGCCATTGAGCCCCGGCCGGCACGGCTTTTTAGTTGTTCGGCAGAAGGAGACTCCCATGAACGAGGCACACGTACACACCACCACAGCCGCCTACACCAGCGCAGCCAGCCGGGGCGGACTGACCTTTACCCGGCGCTTCTCGCGTCAGGGAATCTCCCCTTACGAAGAAGTGCAGTGGGAAAAACGCACCGCCCTCATTGCCGACAGCAAGGGCAACGCCATCTTCGAGCAGAAAGACGTTGAGGTGCCCATCGACTGGTCGATGACGGCAACCAACATCGTGGCCTCAAAGTACCTGCACGGCCAGCTGGGCACCCCGGAACGGGAGACCGGCGTCCGCCAGTTGGTGGAGCGCGTGGTGGAGACGGTGCGCGACTGGGGTCTCGCCGGCGGCTACTTTGCCACCGCAGAAGATGCGGCCATCTTCCATGACGAGCTGGCGCACATGCTGCTGACCCAGAAAGTGGCGTTCAACTCGCCGGTCTGGTTCAACGTGGGCTGCGACCGCCTGGAGCCTGCCGCGGCCGGCCAGAGCTGGCATTGGGACCCCGCCACCGGCTGCGTGAAGTTTGAGGCCACCGGCTACCGCAATCCCCAGTGCTCGGCCTGCTTCATCAACGCCGTCGATGACTCGCTCGACTCCATCCTTACCCTCGCCAAGACAGAGGGCATGCTCTTCAAGTGGGGCTCCGGCACGGGCACTAACCTCTCGCCCATCCGCGGCTCCATGGAGCACCTCTCCGGCGGCGGCCAGGCATCCGGCCCCCTCAGCTTCATGCGCGGGTTTGACGCCTTCGCCGGCGTCATCAAGTCCGGCGGCAAAACCCGCCGCGCCGCCAAAATGGTCATCCTCAACGTCGATCACCCTGACATCGTTGAGTTCATCGACTGCAAAGCCAAGGAAGAAGCCAAGGCCTACGCCCTCATCCGCGAGGGCTATGACGGCTCCGGCCCCGACTCCGAAGCCTACTCCTCCATCTTCTTCCAGAACGCCAATAACTCCGTTCGCGTCAGCGACGAGTTCATGCGCGCCGACGAGACCGATGGCGAGTTCAGCACCTTGACCGTGAAGGAGCACAGGCCCGTCCAGACCTTCAAGGCCCGCGACATCATGCGCAAGATCGCTGAAGCCACCTGGCTCTGCGGCGACCCCGGCCTCCAGTTCGACACCACCATCAACAAGTGGCACACCAGCAAGAACACCGCAAGAATCAACGCTTCGAATCCATGTTCGGAGTACATGTTTTTGGATAACTCGGCCTGCAACCTTGCCAGCTTCAACCTGATGAAGTTTGCGAATGCGGGCGGGCAGTTCGACATCGCGGGCTACCGGCATGGGATTTCGGTGATGATTACGGCCATGGAAATCCTGGTCGACAACTCCGGATACCCGACGGAGGCCATCGCCAAGAACTCCCACGACTACCGGCCCCTGGGTCTCGGCTATGCCAACCTGGGCGCGCTGCTGATGGCCTCCGGCCTGCCCTACGACTCCGAAGCTGGCCGGGATCTTGCCGCGGCGCTGACGGCCATCATGTGCGGCCAGTCCTATTTGCAATCGGCCGTCATCGCCGGTTCCTGCAAGCCGCTGCCCTCGGCCACCACGCTTACGGCCAGCGAGGAGCACACCGGCGGCGCCTGCCCCGGCTTCTACGTCAACCGCGAGCCCTTCCTCGACGTGATCCGGATGCATCGGGCCGAGGTCAACAACATCGGCCAATCGCGCTCCACCGGCGAGCCCTTCTCCGTGCCGCAGCTTGACGCGCTCATTGACGCCAGCCGCGAGTGCTGGGACATGGCCCTCGTCTACGGCGAGCGCTACGGCTACCGCAACTCCCAGGTCACCGTGTTGGCCCCCACCGGCACCATCGGCTTCATGATGGACTGCGACACCACCGGCATTGAGCCCGACCTGGCGCTGGTCAAGTACAAGAAGCTGGTCGGCGGCGGCATGATCAAGATCGTCAACAACACCGTCCCCGCCGCGCTGTTCAAGCTCGGCTACTCTGACGACCAGGTCAACGCCATCGTCAGCTATATTGACGCCACCGGCACCATCGAAGGCGCGCCCGGCATCAAGCCCGAGCACCTGGCCGTCTTCGATTGCAGCTTCAGGCCATCCAAGGGCACGCGGTCCATTCAATACATGGGCCACATCAAAATGATGTCTGCCACGCAGCCGTTCCTCTCCGGCGCCATCTCCAAGACCGTGAACCTGCCCAACGAGGCCTCCGTCGAGGATGTGGCCGAGGCCTACGCTGAAAGCTGGCGGCGCGGCATCAAGGCCGTGGCCATCTATCGCGACGGCTCCAAGGGCGTGCAGCCGCTCAACACCAGCCTTGACGCCAAGAAGGAGCCTTCGGCGCTCGACGCCATTGGCGAGCGCGTGCTCGGCACCATGGCGGCAGGCTTTGCTCCGGCTGAAGCGGACGTGAAGGCGCTCGAAGCCAAGATCGGCGCCAAGCTGGAAGTGACCGCGAAGCAGGTAATCGCCGCCGCCACATCGTTCCAGGGCGCCATCGAGGAGATGGTGAAAGCGGCCGCGGTGCCCACTCTTACGGCAGCGCCGGCTCCCGCCATGCCGCCCTCTCCAGTTGCGCAGGACCTGAACGCCCCGCCGCGCGCCGTGCGCCATCGCCTGCCGGAGGAGCGTGCATCGGTCACGCACAAGTTCTCCATCGCCGGCCACGAGGGCTACATCACCGTCGGCCTCTATCCCACCGGCCAGCCCGGCGAGATCTTCATCAAGATGGCCAAGGAGGGCTCCACCGTCTCCGGCCTCATGGACTCCTTCGCCACCGCCATCTCGCTTGCCCTGCAGCACGGTGTTCCGCTGCGCGTGTTGTGCGAGAAGTTCGCCCACACCCGCTTCGAACCTTCCGGCTGGACCGGCAACCAGCAGATCGGCTACGCCAAGAGCCTGATGGATTACATCTTCCGCTGGCTCAACCTGCGCTTCCTTTCCGGCACTCAGCTCACCCTGTTTGCCGGCCTCGCACCGCAGGCGCCGCAACTGCCGGCTTCGAAGACCATCCTGAACGAGCCGGATTTCGACGACCCGGAAACCATGCCGCACGACCAGTTGTCGCGGCTGGCGGAAGAGGTGGCGCGCAAGCTGAACCAGGTTGGAGGGCAGGGGGTCGGCGGGCAGGGTATTAGCGGTCAGGGCTCGCTGCCCGGCATGGGCTCCACCAGCGCCCCCACGGGCGGCATCGCGCCGGAGATCTCTGCGGCGGGCGCGGCCTCGCCTGAGGGCATCTCCATGCCTCCGCTCAAGGACCGCGGCCTCTATCACGCCGCCGACGCCATGCGCGACATGTACGACATGGGCGACGCCCCAAGCTGCGGTGTCTGCGGCGCCATCATGGTAAGAAACGGAAGCTGCTACCGCTGCATGAGCTGCGGAAGCACTTCCGGATGCAGTTAGCCAGCGAGCTAGCCCGGATATCTCACAGGGGATTGTCGATTGGGCTGAGTCGGGGCGAGGAAAATAGCTGGAAAGGCCGTCTTTTCTGTGTCATAACTACGTTGTCGAAGCGTGTTATGGCTGCGGAAAGGGCGGCCTTTCTTATGACAG
>DASZLE010000103.1:0-65912 GCA_035552475.1 Occallatibacter sp. | reverse complement strand
GTCTTGCGGTCGGGGAGCTGACGCGCGGCCTGGAGGGACTGTTCGTCCTGCATGAAGCCGCCTGGGGCTGCGGGGTGGTTACCTTTGGGGGGGAGGGGGGTGGGGTCGTTTTCCTGCCTTTGGGCGGCTTCTTGCTTCTTCTGGGCTGCCTCTTCTTTCTTTTGGGCGGCGGGGACGATGAGGTTGGCCAGCTTCCAGGCGGACATGGCGGTCTGGGCCAGGTGGCAGAGGCGGCCGCAGTCGGCGCCGTCGATGGCACCGATGCCTACGCCCTGAGCGATGCAGGCGATGTAGAGCTGGAAGGACGGGAGGTCGTAGAGGATGGGGAGCTGGCCTAGGAAGGCGAGGCCGGCTTTGTACTGGTTCTCCTGATTGGCGTGGTAGGAGGCGTTGCTGGGCAATTCGGCGCGGACCTGGTGGTAGGCTTCGGCGCAGCGCTGGATGGCGCGCATGAAGTCGGCGCGGGCGAGGGTGTTTTCTTCGGATTGCATTGATTTCTCCATGGATGAAACAGGCCAGCCTTGAGGGCTGGCCGGTTGATGGATGATTGGGCTGTGGTGGTTTCCCATCCTAAAACGGCAAAAAACGCCGTTCAGGATGGGGCATCCAGCGCCCGAAAAACCCAGTTCGGTTCCTAAATGCCTGTGGCGAAAGTTGAAACCTCGAGAAACCCATCCCCCAGGGGCGAAAGCCCGGATGATTCCGCGGCACTTAGGGCACGACTAAAGTCGTGCCCTTTCAAAACTTGACTTACACCACAGGCTGCTAAATGCGAATGCCCGCCGGATTGGGCGGGCATTCTTTGACTCACGGGATCAGCTTAGCGCCGATGCCGGAGGGGTGTATGTGACGGCGGATACACCATCCGTTAGTCGATATTGAGAGTCGGCGAGTCATTCTCGCCGTTGATTCCCTGGACGCCGACTTCAATTTCGACAAAGACCACCGGCTGCCCATTACAAGTAGATGGAATCGTGATCGTTCCCGAGGTCGGAAAGCCCGTTGTAACAGCAACGGGCGCGCCATTGAATTCGCACTGGTATGTCGACGGGCCCTTTTGCGTTGGCGGTGTTGTATAGGTTTCGCCATGAAGGTAAACACCCGAAATGGGAAAAGTCTTGGGCAACTCCCAAGTGACTGCCTGCGGCTGACCCAGGGTGTAATCCGCGAGTGAAGCGCTTGTGGGAGAGGTAATGGAAATCATCTCGGTGGTGGAGGCATTGCTGGTCCACGTGTAGTTGACCACCGGTCCGGCCGCGGTTGTCAGCGCGATCGAGAACGGCGTCCCGGCGGGAAGGAGGGTTGACCCCAGATCGGTCCAGCCGCCGTCAAACTGACGAAGGTCCACATCGAGGGTCGTGGTGGGGGTTGGAGAGTAGGTGTTGATCACTATGTCCGACTCGACAAGTCGATCCGCGTTCCAGCCGGTGATCCCCGAAGAATCCGTGACCGTCACGGCAGTCAGGGTGCCGTCCGGCGCCGCCACCGCACGACCGATAGAGACGCCGCTTCCTCCACTTCCGCCGTCGGAGATGGGAGCGCCCTGATGGTTGCGGTTCGCCACCTGGAAACCAACTCTCGCAATTTGGTTGTTCCCTCCCATCAGCCACGTGCCGTTTACGTTCTCAAACCAGAACTCGCCCTGTCCCGCGGATGCACTGGAAACGACGATGTCGGCAGTCCCGCTCACAAGGTCGAGACTCTTGACCGCTTGAATCTGGACGGGGGAAGATGTTACGCCGCGCATCTCCGTGGCCAATTCCGCCGCATATTGCGTTTGATTGTAGCTGTCATTCAACAGGTCTGTGGCCAGGAATGGGGTGAGTTCCGCTGCCGTCAACTGACTGCCGTTGGTGTTGACCGCGTTGAATAACCCCGTTATGGCGCCGAGGATGCTGTTCAGGGCAGTTTGTTGCGTGGTTTGGCCGGGGACAACGGTCGTATTCGTGCTCTGGCTTGAACCGTTGGAGTTAGTGGTGGTGGTGGCGACGGTCATGGTGCCGGCCGTGGTGTTGTAGGTGATGGTGGAAATTTGCGTGGTTGGATTGGTCGTATTGGTTGCACTGTCGGTAATGGTCACCTTACCCGAGGTTGAGTTCACCGTGCTTTCGTCCAGCACCAGGTCGAGGGCGGCGCCATTGGCTGTGAACGGAGTGGAAATGAGGCTGAACGTGGAGGTTTCGACTCCGGCGTTGGTAAGCCACAATTGCAGCATGCCGGTTACTGCCCCGGTGAGTATCCGCACGCTGCCAACAGCAGGCGCGGCATAAGAGGCCGGCGTGGCAAAGGCCGTGTCAATGGAGAAGGCTTGCGAGCTATACCAGGAGCGGATGGCGAGGTCAGTGAAGGGATTGGTATTGATGGTGGTGACGGCCAGGGCGTCCGCGCTCACGCTGTAGATGTTGCCGGAGGGAGCCTTGACCTGAACGAGGAAAGGCGGCGTGAATCCCGATGTGTCGAGCGTGTAAGTTCCGTCGGTGGCAGTGGTCGCGGTGCTCGAATGGCCCGCCGAATCCTTAAGGGTCACCGCGGCGCCGGCGATGGGCGATCCCGCGGCGGCAACGCCGTTGACCGATGTTGTCACAGTCAATGGATCCGCGCTGCTGGTAACTCCGCCGGCTGAAGCCGTAATCTGCGTGGCGCCAGCGGCGACTCCGGTGGCGAGACCGCTGCTGTCGATGGTGGCCACGTTGGTGGCGCTGCTTGCCCATGCGAACGTCAATCCGGCGATGGTGTTTCCGCTGCTGTCTTTGGCGGTTGCAGTGAACTGCTGAGCCGCGTTCACCGGAATTGACGGCGAGGCCGGCGACACTGCGATGGTCGCCACCGCCGTCGAGGTCACCGTAAGACCCGCCGCGTTGCTGGTCACTCCGCCCGCCGAAGCTGTAATCTGCGTGGCGCCCGCGGCCACTCCGGTCGCCAGACCGTTGCCGTCGATTGTCGCCACAGTCTTGACGTTGCTCGCCCAGGTGAAGGTCAACCCTGAGATGGCGTTCCCGTTGCTGTCTGCCGCAGTCGCCGCAAACTGCTGAGTTCCGTTTACCGCAATGGACGACGAAGCGGGAGTTACGGTGATAACGGCCACGGCCACCAAAGGCGCCGTCACTGTCAGCGTAATCGCGGCACTGGTCATGCCGCTGGACGCCGCCGTGATCTGCGTGGTGCCGACTCCCACGCCGGTAACATAACCGCCGCCGTCGATGGTCGCCACGCTCGCGTTGCTGCTCGCCCAGGTAAAGGTGGCTCCGGACATTGTGTTTCCATTGCTGTCTATGGCATTTGCCACGAACTGGTCCGTCGCATTCACCGCGATGGACGGCGAAGCCGCCGTCACACTGATGCTCGCCATCGTTGGATTGTTGTTCGATTTCGAAGAGGGAATCAGGCCGCAACCCAATACAAGAGCGCAAACTGCGATCAACATGCCGAGAGAAAAAGCCGAACGGGTGCTGCACCTGCGAATGGAATCAAGTCGAGACATCATCGTCGCCTCATAGCCCGGAATTTTTAATTTGAGAATCGCGGGCATTTTAGGCGGGGCTGTCCGGCTTCCGATGTGATACCCGGTACAGTTGTTTCCGGCTGACCAACCGATCCGTTCTGAGTGGTTGGTCTGAGTGGTTTGCCGGCATTCAGGAAGGAATGGTTTTCGAGACTCGCGGAGTTCCCTGGACGCAACCAGAGATGCTTTGGCTTGATTGGGTTCAGTTTCAGGATGAGACGAGCAGGCGGCGCGGCGCTACTCCCGGTTACGCTTGCGGATCTCTATGTTGAGGCGCTTGATTTTCTGGTTCAGCGTGGAAAGCGGAATGTGGAACTGCTCGGACGCGTCGGTCTGGTTCCAGTTGCAGCGTTCCAGCTTCTCGACAATGATGCGGCGCTCGATGTCCTCGAGGATGTCGAAGAGCGAAGCATTGGGATTGTGCTCAAGGAGCGCATCCTGGAAGCTGCGGCCGCTGATGTGCCCGGGCAGCAGGTCGCTGCCGATGACGGCGCCCGAGGAGAGGACCACGCCGCGCTCGATGCAGTTCTCCAGCTCGCGCACGTTGCCCGGCCAGTCGTAATCCATCAGTGCGCGCATCGCGTCGGGCGAAAGCTTGCGCGGCGGCAGGCCGTTCTCGTTGCAATAGAACTCGAGGAAGTGCTGCACCAGCGGGGGAATGTCCTCGTGGCGGGCGCGCAGCGGGGGCAGATCCACGGTGATGACGTTCAGGCGGTAAAACAGGTCCTCGCGGAAGCGGCCGTCGCGCACCGCCTGGCGCAGGTCCACGTTGGTGGCGGCCATGATGCGGACGTCCACCTGGATCTCCTGAATGCCGCCGAGGTGCATGAACTTGCGGTCTTGCAGCACGCGCAGGATCTTGGCCTGGGTGTCCATTCCCATGGTGGCGATTTCGTCGAGAAACAGCGTTCCGCCGTTGGCGACTTCGAAGAGGCCTTTTTTGGAGGCGATGGCCGAGGTGAAGGCGCCCTTGACGTGACCGAACAGAGTGGATTCCAGCAGCTCGGATGGCATGGCGCCGGTGTTGATGGGCACAAACGGCTTGTCGCGCCGCGGCGAGTTGGCATGAATAGCCTTGGCGATCAGCTCCTTGCCCGTGCCGCTCTCGCCCTGGATGAGCACCGTTGACCGGCTGGGCGCCACCTGCGCCACCAGGTCAAACACGCGCAGCATGGTGTCGCTCTTGCCCACGATGTTGACGAAGTTGTAGCGCTGCTTCAAGGTTCGCTTGAGCTGCAGGTTTTCTTCTTCCGCCTTGTGGCGCGCCACGGCGGAGCGAATGTCGGCGAGCAACTTCTCGTTGTCCCAGGGCTTCTGGACAAAGTTTTCGGCGCCGGCGCGGATCGCCTCCACCACGTTGTCCACGGTTCCGTAGGCGGTGATCATGATGACGGGGAGCTCGGGCTGGCGCTCCTTGATCATGGGCAGCAGCTCAAGGCCGCTGCGGCCGGGCAGGGCCAGGTCCAGCAGGACGAGGTCGAAGTTCTCGAGCTCGAGGATGCGCAAGCCTTGCTCGCCGTCCGCTGCCATCTTTACCTGGTAGCCCTCGAGGGTCAGCAGCACTTCCAGCGAGTCGCGGATTCCGGCTTCGTCATCGATGACGAGCACGCTGGCGGTGTTGGCGGAAGTCATTGTGGGCAGCGAAATGTTCAGCGGAAGATCGACCTCAGGCATGGACAGAATTCCTCAATAGCGGAAACTCGAGATGGAACGTGGTGCCGGCACCGACGGTGCTTTCGACATGGATTTTGCCCGCATGTTCCTGGATGATGCCGTAGGAAACGCTGAGGCCGAGCCCGGTTCCGCGCTTGTCGCCGGGCCGGGGCATGGTCTTGGTGGTGAAGAACGGATCGTAGATGCGCTTCATGTGTTCCGGCGCAATGCCCGACCCGGAGTCGCTCACCAGGGCCTCCACATGGCCGTTGACCAGCGTGGCCACGCGCAGCTGACCGCCTGCCGGCATCGCCTCCTTGGCGTTGAGCAGCAGGTTGAGGAACACCTGCTGGAGCTTGCCGGAGTTTCCGTGGATGGGCGGGAGCGCGTGTGCCAGGTTCAGTTCCACCTCAATGCGCGCCGTCTTGAACTGGTGTTCGAGCAGGGAGAGCGTGTCGCGAATCACCTGGTTCAGGTCGGTGGCCCGCATCTCCGTGGTTGAGGTACGCGAGAAATTCAAGAGCCCGTTGGCGATTTCCGCCGCACGGAAGCTTTGCTGCGTGATCTTTTCGAGCACCGGACTCAGCTTCGGGTCGCCGCGAAGCTGCTTGGCGAGCATCTGCGCGTAGCTGGAGATGACGGCGAGAGGGGTGTTGATCTCATGCGCCACGCCGGCGGCCAGGAGACCGATGGAGCTGAGTTTGTCGGCCTGCGCCAACTGCGTTTCCAGCGAGACGCGCTCGGTGATGTCGTCGACCAGGACGATGCGGCCCACCGACACGAACTCGCGCGACAACAGCGGGGCAACGGCCACGTTCGCCATCCTCTGCTCGCCGGCCCGCGTGGTGAGGCGGAACTTGTAGAGGTGATGCACGCCGGCTTCGTTGCGGAAAGTATCGAGCGCATCGCAAAAGTCCGAGGGGAAGACGTCGCGCAGGGGCTGGCCGAGCACCTCGCCGCGGCTGAGGGCGTACATGGCTTCCATCTGCGCATTCCAGCTTTCGACGCGATCGTTGAGATCGACGGCGAGAATGCCCACGTTAATGGATTCGACGATGTTCTCGTTGAATTCCTTGAGCCGCTCGAACTCGCTGATCTTGGCTTCAAGGCGGGTGTAGAGGCTGGCGTTCTGCAGGGCGATGCCGATGTAGCTGGCGAGGGACTCGAGCAGCTCGACGTCCTCGCTGGAGAGGAAATCGCCGCCCTCGGTGCGGCCGAGGCCGATGACCGCGATGGTTCGCGTGGCCGCTCCATCCTGCACGCGGCAGGGGAGGTAGTAGTTGAGGTCAAGCAGCGCCGCCGCGCGCCGCTCGCTGGGGTAGAGGTGAAGCGCCTGCTGCGCGTTTTCAAGGAAGATATGCGAGCGATCCTGGTGGTGGCGGTCGAAATCGAGGAAGGCCAGATCGAGCCCCTGTCCGTTTTGGGCCGTTCGCACTTCGGCGGGAAGCCCGTGGCTCGCGGTCAGGGCCATTTGCCCATCCGCGCCGGCCAGGAAGACCGCTACGCGCGAGACCAGCAGGGTGCGCGGCAGCCTCTCCACGATCGAATCGAGCAGCGCTTTCAGGTCGGTCTCAGAGTTCAATCCGCGGCCGAACTCCACCAGCGCCTTGCGGTAGTCGTACTTGTGGCGGTCGAAGACGCGGTCAACCCATCCCTGGATGCGGCGCTTGAGCGGCTCAAAGAAGGCCGCCACCAGCACGATGGCGATGGCTTCGCCCCAGTTCCGCGCCGACTCCGGCAGCCGCGTGTGGGCCACGCCGGCCGCGGCGGCGATGATTCCGAAATACCCGCCCAGGATCAGTCCCGTCGCCACGGTGTAAGCCACGCCGCGCTTGAAGATTAGGTCCGTGTCCATGAGCCGGTAGCGGACAATGGCCCAACTGAACGTGAGGGGCAGGATGACCAGCGACAACACGGCCAGGCGAGTGAGCGCCACCGGCACGTTCATGTCAAAGAGGAACGGGATGGCATTGAGCGCGGTAAACGGCAAGACAGCCAGGAGCGCGCCGCGGGTGAGCCACTTCAACTGCTGGCGGAGCAGGGGCGTATTGGCATGGGCGTAACTGTAAAGGAACCATCCCGTGGCCAGCAGGTAGAACAGGGCGTCGTAGGCGGTGCCGATCTGGTCGAGCTTATGGGCCAGCACGCCGGTCGCTTCCCAGTAGCGGAAGGCGTACAGCCGCAATCCGAGAACGGCAACGCCCGGAACGTAGATGAGGGGCAGCAGCCAGCGCTGCGCTGCGCGCTTCAGGCGATCCTCAGGGAAACTAAGGGCAAAGTGCAGGAAGAGCGCCGGTTGCAGAGCCTCGGCAAGCACGTTGGACCAGTAGACGGTCTTGTCGAGGCCGTCCATGATGGTGGTGTACTTCAGGGCATAGAGCGCAAATGACGCCAGGCAAAAGACATAGAAGTGAGTGGCGCGGGGGGCGGTCCATCGCCGGAAGAGGACATAAATGCCGATGGCGAGGTAGATCAGGCCGATTCCCCGCTCCGCCTGCTGCATGCTGCGGTCCAGCTTTTCCGGAATCACCGGCACCGGGGCTTCCAGCGGGATGCCTTCGCGGGTGATGGTGTAGCGGGCATTCCCGAACGGTCCGATGCGGTAAAGTTCACGCTCGAAATCGGATAGCCGCCGGACCGGGATATCGTTGACCCGTCCCTCATTGTTGCCGGCGCCTATGGCGCTCAGCAGGTCGCCCGCCTGAAGGCCGGCACGGCTCCCGGGCGTGTCCGGCAGGACCTTTTCCGCAACCAACCCCGCATGGTTCGCCGCTTCAGTCCACCACACCCCGTCATAGGGCGGCTGAGAGTCGCTTTCCTGGATGAAATTGAACACCCCGAGCAGCACCAGTCCGACCGTCAGTATGGTCAGTAGCGTCGCTTGCAAGCGGTTGGATAGACTGGTCTCCATGATTTGGGGACACCTAGGTGATTGATTAGAATGCACGTCCATTGCCAAGTGGGAGCGAATTTTAGAGAGCGCCGGCAAATCCTGATATTTGACTAAGCTGCCGAGAGATACGAGAGCGTTGGAGCTCTCAAATTGATTTCACGAGGGGTGCCGAGATCGGAAATATATGAAAATAAGAATGTGCGATCCCAAAATGAGTATACGCTATGCAATTCAAAAAGACCCAAGTGCCGCAGATTCCGGCAGTTAATACGGTAGTGACATTTGAGGGCCGGTTCAGCGCTGGCCGTACGTGGCCCGGGGGCCATGTTTGCGCTGGTAGTGATGTTCGCCAACATACACCGGAATCCCGGAATCGGACGCTCCCAGGAGCACACTGCGCCAGGCCAGGCGCGCCACGTACTCCAGGATGTCGGCATGCTCCACGGCTTCGCTGGCGGTCTTTCCCCAGGCAAAGGGCGCGTGCCCGGCTACCAGCACGCCGGGAACGGCCAGCGGATCCAGGCCTTCACTGCGGAACCGCCGGACGATGACCGCTCCGGTGTTGCGCACGTACGCCTCGCGCACCTCGTTCTCGCTGAGCGGCTCGGTGACGGGAACCGGCCCATGGAAGTAGTCGGCATGGGTGGTGCCCAGGCAGGGGATGGGCCGGTTGGCCTGCGCCCAGGCGGTGGCAAATTCCGAGTGGGTATGGACCACTCCGCCAATCTGGGGAAATTCGCGGTAGAGAAGCGTGTGGGTGTCCAGGTCGCTCGACGGGCGCAGGGTTCCCTCCACCACGCGGCCGTTCAGGTCTGTCACCACCAGGTCGGCGGGCCGCAGCGTCTCATAGGCGACGCCGCTCGGCTTGATCACCACCAGCGGCTCGGCGCCAGAGCGGTCGACTCCGCTGACGTTGCCGAACGTGTGCGGCGCGAGTCCTCGCCGGGCAATTTCGCGGTTGGCCTCAAGTACTTCTTCGCGGAGAGCATCCAGCAGCATCGCGCCATCCCCCTGACTACAAACGCCGGAAACCGTTTTCAGATCACAGGCTACCAGCCCGCATGAGAAGCCGCCAGCCGATGCGAAGTCAACTTGCTTTGAAAAGGGCGCAATCCGTTCGGCTGGTGATGTGAGATAGGTCACCGAATACAAGTCGATTCTGCCGGATTCTGGTTGTAGAGGTTTTAGGGTCCCTGTGTTTCGCCTTGATTATTTTTCCTGCCTGTTGACTGTGCTCTCGACAATCCTGGTTGGCCGGAAGCTGTGGATGGGGCTGGCGGTAGCGGCGGTGAACAGCATCCTGATCTGCTTCATTGGATTTAAGACGGCCCAGTTCGGGTTTATTCCGGCCAATCTGTTCTGCATTGCCGTGTATGCGACGAGTATCCGTTCGTGGCGACGGCAGGAGCAGCGTTAGGGCGGCCGATGATGGCTCATCGTTAAGAAGACCGTGATGGTTGGGGCGGCCCACCCGCTCATCGCGATGAAGCTGCCATGAACGGACTCAAGGGTGCAGGGGCATAGCTGCGGCGAGACGGCTATCGTCCTACAATTGAGGCAGTGGCTTTGATTCCCCTGATTGCATCGGCCGCTGAGGTGCGGGAACGTTACACCCCGGTGGACGGACCCAGAATTCTGAAGCTCTGGCACCTGGCGAGCGTGGACGCGCCGACCGTGGCGGTGGCGTGGGCATCGGCGCTGGCGTGGGCAGCGCACGTCCGGCCGGCGCCGGGCATGGTGGTAACGCTGGCGCTGGCGGTGTGGGCCATCTACGTGGTGGACCGGCTGCTGGATGCGCGGACGGGGCTGCGTTCGCGGGAACTTCATCCACTGAGAGAGCGGCACTACTTTCACTGGCGGCATCGACGGATGCTGGGTGGCCTGGCGCTGGCCGCAGTGGCGGGCGCGGCCTGGCTGGTGTTGCCGCGGCTGGGCGCGAGCGCGTTGCGGCCGGATAGCGCGGTGGCGATGGCTACGTTGATCTACTTCGGCGGAGTGCATGGTGGCAGAGGCTCGGCACGCCGTGTGCTGCGGCGTGTTGGGGCCGTCATCTCGCGGGAGTGCGTGGTTGGGATCATCTTTACCGCGGGATGCACGTTGCCGGCGCTGACGGCGGCGGTGGGCGTGCGTGATCTGATGGCGCTGGCCGGGCCGGTTTGCGCTCTTGCAGTGCTGGCGTGCCTGAACGTGCGGGCGATCGCATGCTGGGAGGCGGATGAGCCGCGGAGAAAAGGAATGACACGCGCGGCGTTGACGGTGGCGGGTCTTGCGCTGGTGGGCGCGGCGGTTCTGATGCGGGTTGAAGCGCGCGCGGCAGGGTTGCTGGTTATGGCTGCAGCCAGCGCCGCGCTGCTGGCTTTGTTGGACCGGAAGCGCGACCGGCTGGAGGCAGTGACGCTGCGGGCCGCGGCAGATCTGGTGCTGCTGACGCCCCTGGTGTTGCTGGGATGGCCTGGACGATGACCGCGCGCGCAGAGTTGACGGGGGGACCTGACTCGGACGGACGTGGCGCGGATGGACTGGGCGCGGATGCTGCGGGGAATTTCGACCGGCTGGCGGGGCTCTATCGCTGGATGGAGTGGGGGACCTTTGGGCCGTGGCTGGGGCGGTGCCGACGGGCGTTTCTGGATGAGTTGGCGGATGCGCGGACGGCGCTGGTGCTGGGTGACGGCGACGGGCGGTTCACGGCGGCGCTGCTGGCAGAGAATGAGCGCGTCGAGGTGGATGCCGTGGACGCGAGTGCGGGGATGCTGAAGGCGCTGAAGCGGCGGGCGGGGCGCGGCGCCGGGCGCGTGCGGGCCTGGGTGGCGGATGCGCGGCGGTGGGAGCCCGATCGGCGCGGATATGACCTTGTGGCCACGCACTTCTTTCTGGATTGCCTGACTACCGATGAGGTGCGAGCGCTTGCGGCGCGGATGGGTCCGGCGCTCCGGCCCGGCGCGGCTTGGGTGGTGTCTGAGTTTGCTGTGCCCGATGGGGTTTATGGGCGGGTGGTAGCGCGGCCCCTGGTTGCGTTGCTCTATCTGGCGTTTCGGGTGATGACGGGGCTGAGGGTGCGGCGGTTGCCGGAGCATGTTGAGGCGATGGAGGAGGCCGGCTTTGTCTTGCGGGCGCGGCGGAGGTGGCTGGGCGGATTGCTGGTGGCGGAGAAGTGGGCTGACGGCAGTCGGAAAGCGTCCCTCGACGGCTGAAGCCGGCGCAATTCATTGGCTTTGGCGGCACGACTGAAGTCGTGCCCCTTCAAAACATGCCGCGGCATCATCGTGCCCCTTCAAAACCTGCCGCGGCTGAAAGCAGTCGGAGAGCGTCCCTCGGCGGCTGAAGCCGGACCCAATTCATTGGCTTGAGCGGCACGACTGAAGTCGTGCCCCTTCAAGACCTGCCCCTGCATCGAGTTTTCCGCAGGGTGTGGGAGAGCGGCGCCTGGAAGTCCCGCGCGAAGGTGTGGAGAGCGGCGCGTGGAAGTCCCGCGCGAAGGTGTGGAGACCGGCTCGCTGGAAGGCTCGAGCGGAACATCTTGACTTCCCTCATGGCGAACGGTAGGTTATCGCGTACACACCTGATTTTTGTCTTCCTTTCTCAGATTGGTCTTCATTGCCGGCAAATCTGCCGCTCACCGGGCCTGCTACCCAGGAGAGTGCCATGCACCCGAGAATGTCGTCCCTCGCGCTGACGATCGCCTTCATGCTCTGCCTGGCGGTGCACGCGACCGCGCAGACAGAACCAGCCGACCGGATCGCCGGTCCCACGGGTACGAGCCAGCGGGTGGTGACCAATGGAGTGCATCCGCTGGCCACGCGTGCGAACGACCAGGGGCGCGTGAGCGGAGGGCAGGTTTTCCATCGGATGATCTTGCTGCTGGGGGGCAGCGCGGCGCAGGAGCAGGATTTGCAGCAGCTCTTGCGAGCGCAACAGGACCCCAGCTCGCCCGAGTATCACCGCTGGCTGACGCCGACGGAGTTCGGGCGGCGATTCGGGCCAAGCAAGAATGACCTGGCGGCGCTGACGGGATGGCTGACGGCGCAGGGGTTCACGGTTGAGGGGGCGCCGAACGGACGCCGCGCCCTGATTTTCAGCGGAACCAGTGCGCAGGTGGAGACGGCATTCCAGACGGAGATGCACCGGTACGGGGTGAATGGGAAGACGTATGTGGCCAACGCGCAGCCCGCCAGCGTGCCCAGGACTCTGGCTGCCGTGGTGAAGGGCGTGGCGAGCCTTACGTCGTTTCATTCCATGCTGCCGCAGTCGTGGCCGGCGGAGACGAAGCAATTCCAGATCCGGCAGGGGCTGGCGGCTACGGGGCCGGCGGACCTGGCGGCGATTTACAATGCGGCACTCCTGAATAGCGCGGGCGTCGAGGGTCAGGGCCAGTCGGTCGCGCTAATCGAGGAGAGCAACATCGACCTCCAGGACCTGTCGGATTTCCGCAGCGTAACGGGATTGCCGGCGGCGAACGTGAATGTGATTGTGAACGGGCCTGATCCGGGGCCGCTGGCGTATGACGGCGAGGAGTTCGAGGCGATTTCAGACGTGGAATATGCCGGCGCGATGGCGCCCCAGGTGGCGTTGAACGTGGTTGTGAGCGAATCCACGGAGTTCACGCAGGGCATTCTACTGTCGGTGTTCTATGCGGTGGACAACGTGGTTTCGCCGATTACGTCGCTGAGCTACGGCGGCTGCGAGACGCTGAACGACACCTATTACCCGGGCGTGCCGCAGGCGTTCGCAGCGGCGTACGAGCAGGGCGCGGCGGAGGGGATGAGCCAGTTTGTTTCGAGCGGCGACTACGGCGGCGACGCGTGCCTGGGGCTTGGCTACATCGCCGGATACGGCGTGAATGCCATCGGGGATTCGCCGTGGAACGTGTCGGTGGGCGGCACGGAATTCATCATGCCCGATCCCGACACGTACTTTCCGCCTCCGAATTACACGGCCACGGGCTACGTTCCGGAGAGCACGTGGAATGACTACGAGAACCCGATGGATCAGCGGCCGCTGGCGGGAAACGGCGGAGTCTCCATCAACTTCACCAAGCCGGCATGGCAAGCGGGTCCGGGAGTGCCGGCAGACGGACAGCGCGATTTGCCGGATGTCTCGCTGGTGTCGGGCGACAATCTCTTCTACCTGACCTGCGAACGGGATTTAGGATACGACTGCTCGGCGGGGTATGGAGGCGGGGTGATCGGCACATCGCTGGCAACGCCGAACTGGGCGGCGATCCAGGCGCTGGTGAACCAGAAGAACAGCCTGGCGGGCGGAGCGGGCAATCCCAATCCCACGTATTACCGGCTGGCGGCCGGCGCACATTCGCCGTTCCACGACATCAAGGCGGGCGACACCAAGGTTCCGGATTTCAACGGCGACATGGTGGGGTACGCTGCGACGGCGGGGTTCGACCTGGCCACTGGGCTTGGCTCGGTGGATGTGAACGCGCTGGCTGCGAGCTGGGCTTCCGCGACCGGCAATGGGAATGCCTCAGTGAGCCTGGGCACCGACACAGCGATTGGGGTGCACTACCCGCATGGGCATGCGATCACCGCAGGCGTCACGATAATGACGGGCGGTTCAATCACGCCCACCGGCGATGTGGTGTTGATGGCTGGCGGAGAGGGCGTGGCGCAAATCTCGCTGGCCAATGGTTCCGGTTCCTTCGAGTTCGGCCCGACGACCGGCGCGTTCCTCCCCGGCGGCAGCTACAACCTGAAGGCGCATTACGCCGGCGACGCAAACTTCGCCGCGGCCGACTCCAGTCCCTATCCGCTCTTGATCGATCCGGAAGCGACCGCCACGACGGCGGCGATCGCGCCGGGCCCGTTTCCCTTTGGCGCGGCGCTGACGGTGAGCGCGGCGGCCGTGGGCGCCACGAGCGGAGAAACGGTGCCGGGGACCTACACGTTTACCGAGAACGGAAAGACACTGGGAACGGCGGCGATTGCCGCGACCGGGTCCCGGTTTGCATCAGCCAACGCGGGCATGACCGCGAACCTTACTTTATCCGGGGCGCAATCGCTTCCCGCGGGACTGCACACCATCACGGCTGCGTCGCCGGCGGCGGGCGGGAGTTTTCTGGCCAGCGCGTCCACACCGGTCACGGTGACGGTAGCGAAGGCCCCGGTGCTGGTGGCGCTTACTCCGGATCACACCACACCTCAATTGAACTCTGTGGTGAACCTGCTGGCTACCGTTGAAAACCTGTATGGCTACCAGGCGCCGACCACGGGGACCGTGGATTTCTTTGACGGGAACACGCAAATCGGCTCGGGAACGCTGCCCGCCAACGTGAACCAGCTGGGCGTACTCGGCGTGAGCGTGGCGGTGAAATTCTCCAAGCCGGGCCTGCACACGCTGGTGGCGAAGTATGAGGGCGACGCCAACGACCTGGGGAACGCATCGGGCATTGTGAACGTGACGGTCGGCGCACAGAGCGCGTCGACGACGACGATCTATGGACCTTACTTTGCGCTGGCGCAGACGGCCACGCAATTGTTTGCCAGCATTACGGGCGACGGCAACGGCGCCGCGCCGACCGGGACGGTGACGTTTACCGACGCAGCCGCCAACCAGGGCAAAGGGGCGGCGATCGGTACGGCGGCGGTCGGGAGTAACGGAAATGCCATCCTGACCGTGACCTCGTTGAGCGCGGGCACGCACAACATTTTCGCCACGTACGCCGGCGACGCGAACTACACCGGATCAGGCTCGCAGGCGTTTCCGGTGGTGGTGGGCGACTTCACCCTGACAGCGTCTCCTGCCTCGGCTTCGGTCACGGCGGGGCATAGCACTTCCACGATTACCCTGACCTACACCGGGACCATGGACTTCACGCTGTGGGTCTATCCCACGCCCAGCGTAACGCTAGCCTGCTCCGGCTTGCCTGCGGGCGCAGCGTGCGATTTTGCGTCGACTTCAATTGTTCCCGCGGTCGACCCCGATGGCACCACAACTGGAACCGCAATGCTGACAATCTCAACCGAAGGACCGACGTTGCAGGCGGCGATGCGTAGGCCGAGCGGGGCAATGACCGCGGCGCTGGGGCCCGTGGCTCTGGGCTGCCTGGCGCTGCTGGGGCTGCCGATGGTTCTGCGCCGGCGAAGGTTCCTCGGCCGCTTGCTCACCCTGGCGCTGTTTCTCTGCGCGGTGGGGGTGAACGGCTGCGGTGGGGGCGGCGGAGGAGGCGGCGGGGGCGGGTACAAGATCACGAACCCGGGCACGCCGGCAGGCAGTTCCACCGTTAAGGTGACGGCGACAGTGAACGGCGGTGGCGTGGGAACGCTGGCACGTACGGCGAGCGTGACTTTGACCGTGGCCGCGGCTGCGCAGTGATCCGGGAGGATTCCGCGGCGCGAGGCTGCGGCCGCGCGCCGCGCTCACATTGCGACACGATGGCGTCGTGGCGGAGCCAGCGCGTTCGGGTTCGAACGGGCCCGCACTGTTACAATCGTGTTAATATTGCTCCCTCAGGAGCCTATTTGCCGTCCCTTCTGCGGACGTCTACCTCATGAACGTTTATCTGATGCGACATGCCAACGCGGGACTTCGCCGCGAGAATACTCTGCTGGACGCCAAACGCGGACTGGTGAAAGAGGGTAAGGACCAGTGCATGCTGATGGCCCGCGTGCTGAGCGCGCTGAAGGTGCAGGTCGACGTGATCGTCTCGAGCCCCTTGAAGCGGGCGATGCAGACGGCACAGTTTGTGGGCACGGAGATGGGATACGAAGCGCGGGTCGAGGTGAGCACCGCTCTGCTGCCCGGCGCGGATTACCCGGCCTTCCAGTCGCTGCTGAACAAGTACGATGGCCGCGAAGGGATCCTCGTCGTCGGGCACAATCCCAACCTATGGCAGTTTCTCGGCCGCATGATCACCGGCAACGGCGGCGCGGCCATCCGGCTGCGCAAGGGCTCCATTGCGCGCGTGGACATGGACAACCATCCGCCGCGGCTGCAGTGGCTGCTGGATCCGCGGTCGTGCCGGCTGATCTACGAGAGCACGGGGAAGAGCTCGCGTCCGAAGACCTCGCGGAAATAGTCCGACTCCTTGCGCAGAGACCACAACTCCAGTTCGGCGCCGGTGCGTCCCGGCCTGATTTCGAGATACACGCGGCGCGGATAGGCGCGGGCAGAGACGCGCAGCACGTCGCTGGCGCGGTCCTGATTGAGCGCCACGGCCAGGCGCAGCAGCACCACGGCGCGATGGACGTTTTTGTGCTCCTCGGCGGGGATGTTGCGCATGGCGCGGTCGCCGGCCTGGGGACGGCTTTTGCCCAGGTAGCGCGCAAGGGCTGAGACGATGGTGCGCTGCACGGGCGTGTAGCCGTACATTTCAGAGCTGGAAACGATGTACTGCGTGTGCCGGTGGTGTCCCTGGTGGTTGATGAATTTGCCGGTATCGCGCAGCAGGGCGGCGGCGGCCAGCCAGCCCTCGTACTCGGGAGGCAAATGGTGCAGCGGCTTGAGCTCGCGGTAGAGCTGCAGGGCGTGGGCGCGGACCGGCTCGGCCAGGCGGGGGTCCACTCCATAGCGCCTCGCGGTGGCCAGCACGCTCTCCCAGCGCTCCTGCTCGAATTCGCGATGGGTGCGGGCGCGGGTGTCGGTCTCGGCGAGCATCTGCGCCAGGATGCCGTCGCGCAGGCCCAGCGGCGAATAGCGGAAGCCGCGGAGGCCGTAGCCCTCGAGGATTTCCGCAAACACCTGCGCGCCGGCCACGACGATCTCCGCGCGGCGCGGGCCGATGCCGGGCATGGCCTCGCGCTCGGTGAGCGACATCCTGGCCAGCCGGGATGCCACCTTGCGCACCAATGGCGTGGGCGCCATGCCCTCGCCGATGGTCAACGCGCTTTCAGGGCCTATCCGTTTGCCGCGCTTCCTGGCGCGCTTGCGGGCGGGTTTGGCGGCCTTGGCGATGGCAGCGCAGGCCTCGGCCAGCGCGGCCGCCGTGCCCGATGTTCCGATCACGAGCGGGGTTTTTTCCGCATGCACGCGGCGGCGGGCGCGGCGCAGCTCGCGCGAGATAAGGTGGCGCAACTGCTGCAGGCCTTCGGGCGCGGGCGGATCGACAGCCAGAAATTCTTCGGTGAGCCGCACCGCGCCCAGGGGCAGGCTGATGGTTTCGCGGATGCGCTTGCGCTCGCTGAGGGTGATCTCGCAGCTTCCGCCGCCCAGGTCGACGAGCAGCACGCGCCCGCCCACGCCGGGCTCGCCGTTCATCAGGCCGTGATGGATCAGGCGGCCCTCTTCGAGGCCGGAGATGATCTCCATGTTCCAGCCGGTTTCGGCTTTCACCCAGGCCTCAAAGGCGGGCGCGTTGCGGGCATCGCGCATGGCGGAGGTAGCCACCACGCGGATGCGGTCTACGGCGTGGGACTGGACCGCCCGCTGGAAGCGCTTGAGCGCGCGCAGGGTGTTGGCCATGGCGTCGGGCGAAACCAGGCCGCACTCGAAGACGCTGGAGCCGAGGCGCGTGATCTCGCGGTCTTCGTGGAGGGTTTTGAGCTGGTGCGCGACTACGCGGGCGATCTTGAGCCGGCAGGAATTCGATCCGATATCGATGGCGGCGAAAGTTGGCATATCGCTCCGATGATCCTACCGGGTGCGCGCGGTCCGCCGGCGCGAGAGTGCTCAGTTCCCCCGCTTCGGCTGGCCGCCTGCGTTCCACGCCGGGCGGAAGTCGCTCGATGCTAGCCAGCGCACCGGCTCGATGAGCGACTGGATGGCGCGGGTCATGAATGCCACGTCCAGGTGCGACAGGTCATCGCTGGGCTGGTGATACGTGGGCGGCGTGCCCCAACCGGCCGCGGTGTGCGCCACCACGCCCTTGAGCGCCAGCGCGTAGTTGTCAGAGCGCTCGAAGAAGTGCTGCTCCGGGTACGGATCGGGGCCGAGCAGCGCGCCGTGTTCCTTGAGCGCCGGGCCGAGGTTGGAGCGGTCCCAGCCCGTGAGCAGGAGCACGCCCGGCGGCATCTTGGGGTCCTGGCTGCCGATCATCTCGAACTCGAGATTGGCCACCAGGTCGGTGAGCGGCACCGGGGGATGCATCCCGAAGTAGGTCGAGCCCAGCTCGCCGATCTCCTCAGAGCCGTAGCAGACAAACAGCACGCTGCGCTTGAGCGGCGGACCAGCGGCGAGCGCGTGGGCCAGCTCCAGCACGGCCGTGGTGCCGGCGGCATCGTCGTTGGCGCCGTTGTAAATGGAGTCGCCATTGACGGGGCGGCCGATGCCGAGGTGATCGAGGTGCGCGCTCAGCAGGATGGCGCCGGCATTCGGGTCCGTGCCGGGCAGGTAGCCGATGGCGTTGAAGGTCTGGCGGATCGAGGCCGGCGCCGGAGCTTCGTGGACAGTGAGCGAGATTTTGCCGGAATCCGGCAGCTTGCCCGCGGCTTCCGCACGCAAAAGCACAAGGTTTGCGCTGCGCGGGGAAGGCGGCTCGTCGGCCAGGCCGATCGGCGTGCGTGTTTTACCGCCCAGCATGCCGTAAAGGTTCGCGAGACCCGGCGTCTGGGCCATCAACACGAGAGATGCGCCCATGCGGCGAAGTTGCGTGAATGCGGCGAAGGCGGCGCTGGGATCGGAGACGCCGGTTAGGAGCACCACGGCGCCATGCTCAATGTGCGCTGTCTTGAGATCGGCGGCGTTGACGCGGCTGACCTCTCCATCAACCGAAGCGCCCGTGGAAACGAGCAGGTCGAAGTCGGTGGCCTCGTTCAGGGTCACGCCGGCGAGCGCGAGCGTGGCGTGGCCGTCCAGTTGGATGGACTTGACCTCCGCCGTCTGGATGTAGCCGTTCATGCCCGGCGCGGTCTTCAGTCCGTAGGTCTCGAATTCGCTGGCCACGTAAGTTGCGGTAATCTGCTCGTCGCGCGTGGCTGAACCGCGGCCGGCCATCACGTCGCTGGCCAGGAAGTCCTCGTGGGCGCGCACCCACTCCGGCTTTACGGTCCACTGCTGTTGCGCGAGCGCGGCGGTGGCACTGCTAAATACGACGAGAATGGCGGCCAGGGGAAGACGCAGTTTCACTCGGGACTCCACAGGATTTGGATTGGAAAGGCGTACGGCCCATGATAAGGCAGGAACATAGGGATGCGGGACGGAGGGACAAAAAACTTCGGGCGTGTTTCTTGTCCCTAGTCGCTTGCTTTCAGGGGATGTTTTGTGAATCGACGTTGCTGTTGTCGCGTCAGGAAAACGTCCCGCAGGGCCTAAAGGCCGGCCAAATTGAGCGTCCTGACGGCACGGCTAAAGCCGTGCCCCTTCAAAACGAGTCCGTCCATCAAGCACGCCTTTTCACAGAGAATCAGAGCAAGCCGCGGCGGTCGTGCCCCTTCAAAACGAGTCCGTCCATCAAGCATGCCCTTTTCACGGAGAATCAGAGCAAGCCGCGGCGGTCGTGCCCCTTCAAGACGAGTCCGTCCATCAAGCACGCCTTTTCACGGAGAATCAGAGCAAGCCGCGGCGGTCGTGCTGCTTCAAAACGAGTCCGCCCACCAAGCATGCCCATCGATTCACCCGGCATTGCCTAGTCGGCGGCAGCGGCGGGTTTCGCCGGCCGGCGCGGGCGGTGCGGGCGCATGGCGCGCGTGGCCGCCTCGGGAATGGCGGCGAGGTCCGCCTTGCCTTCTGCAAGCTGCATGAGGAAGTCCTGCGCGGAGAACGGCGGCTTGTCCTTGGGCTTGCTCGCGCGGCGGTAGGCGCCGTCCGGTTGCTGGATGCGGGCTTTCACGCTGTCAGCCAGGTACGCCGGCAGAATCTCGTCGTGGATGCGCGCTTTGGCAGCCGCATCGCGCACCGGGAACACCACCTCGCAGCGCTCGAAGAGGTTGCGCGGCATCCAATCCGCCGAGCCAAGATAGATTTCGTCGTCGCCGCCGTTGGCGAAGTGGAAGATGCGCGAGTGCTCCAGAAAACGGCCGACGATGGAGCGCACGCGGATGTGCTCCGAGAGGCCCTTCACTCCCGGCCGGATGATGGACACGCCGCGGATGATCAGGTCGATTTCTACGCCGGCCTGCGAGGCCTGGTAGAGCGACTCAATCACGCTCGGCTCCAGCAGCGCGTTCATCTTGGCCACGATGTGCGCGGGCCGGCCTGCTCGCGCGTGCTCCATCTCGCGCCGGATGAGCCCCAGAAAGCTCTCCGCCATGGTGAGGGGCGCCACCAGCAGCGGGCGGTAGTCGTCCACCTCAGCGTGCGCGGTGAGGTAATTGAACACCATGTGCACGCGTTCGGTAATCGACGGATCGCTGGTGAGCATGCTCAGATCGGTATAGAACCGCGAGGTGACCGGGTTGTAATTGCCCGTGCCCAGGTGGCAATAGCGGCGGGTCACGCCATCTTCGTCGCGGCGGACGAGCAGGGCCAGCTTGCAGTGTGTCTTGAGCCCCACCACGCCGTGGAACACCTGGACGCCCGCATCTTCCATGCTGCGCGCCCAGCGAATGTTCGAGGCCTCGTCGAAGCGCGCCATCAGCTCGACTACGACGGTGGCTTCCTTGGTGGCTGCCGCCTCAATGAACGCCTGGAACAGCGGCGAATCCTGGCTGGTGCGATAGAGCGTCTGCTTGATGCTGACCACCGCCTGATCCTGCGCTCCGAGCTGGATGAAATTCACCACCGGATCGTAAGAATCGTATGGATGGTGGAGCAGGATGTCGCGCGTGCGGAGGTCCTCGAAGATGCTCGCCGCCTTGCGGCTCAGCATCAGCGGACGCGGCGTGAATGGCGGAAATTTCAGCTCCGGGCGTGACACGTCGGAGTAGAGGTACATGATTCTGGACAGGTTCACCGGGCCGTCGCCGCGGAATACCTGATCTTCTTCGAGCTCGAAGTTGATGCGCAGCCGCTCAACGATTTCAGGATGCGCCGGGGTCTCGATTTCCAGCCGCACGGCATCGCCCTTGCGCCGGTTGTGCAGTTCCACGCGGATGGTTTCCAGCAGGGATCGCGCTTCTTCTTCCTCGAAGTAGAGGTTCGAGTTCCTGGTGACGCGGAATGCCGTGAACGCGAGGACCTCGTAGCCGCGGTACATCCCGGTGAGGTTCTGTGCGATCAGGTCCTGCAGAAGAACGTAGTCGAAGGCCCCGTCGGTCGCGGGCAAGCGCACAAACCGCGGCAGCGCGCGGGGAATGGTCACCACGCCAAGCACCAGCGGGCCCGAACTCTTTCGCTTGGGCCTGAGCAGAAGCGCCAGGCACAGCGCCTTGTTCAGCACGCGAGGAAAGGGATGCGCAGGATCGATTGCGATGGGAGTCAGCAGCGGGTCCACTTCGCGCACGTAGTAATTCTGCGCGAACGCCTTCGCGTCGTCGTTCAGCTCGTCCCAATCCAGCAGCCGGATGCCAGCCTTGCGCATCTCGGGCATCAGCCGCTGATTCCAGCAGGCATACTGCGCTTCTACAAACTTGTGAATATCGGGCGTCAGGGCACCCAGCGACTCGTCCGGCCTGAGGCCGTCGTACCCCGTCTCGCGGTAGCCGTCCTCGATGCGCTGCATCAGCCCCGCCTGGCGGATTTCCACGTACTCATCCAGGTTGGAGCAGGTGATGGCGAGGAACTTTACGCGCTCCAGCAGCGGATTGGTGGGGTCCTCCGCCTCCTCCAGGACGCGCCGGTTGAACTGCATCCACGACTCGTCGCGGCCGTTGAACAGCCGTGGTTTTTTCACGCCTTTGGACATAGGGCTTACACGCCGCCGTGTTGGAAAGGATAACAGGGCCGGGGTGATCGGCGATGAACAGCGCGGTTAGCCCGTTCGAGGCGCGGCGGGCAGACGATCTCCGTGAGACGGGAAACGCGGATGGCTCGCCTTGCGGCCCGGACTCATTTGACCAGCTTGATCTGCGCGATCTTGCGGATGGCCGGCAGATCGCGGGGGCTGCGGACGGTGAGCCGGAGCCCCGTGCCCTCAGGGTAATGCGGAGCCGTGGCTAACGCGCTGGCCACCTTCTTTGGCGGATGCGCTTCCCCGGCCGCCTTCACCGCCTTGTCGCTGAGGGCAAAGGCAACCCGGAAGCAGCCATTGCATGGGGCGAGAAAGATAATATTGCGGCCCTTCTTCTTCAAGCGAAGGGACCATCCGTACTTGTTGACATAAACGCCCTGCCACTCCTGGACGAGCTGACCGGCATCCGCCGTTACCTGGTCGATGAGTTCGGTCCAGAGGGATGCGGCTGGGCCCAGCACGGCAGCTACTTCGGCGTCCGAGGGCCGATCGGGCTTGCCAATAAAGGCATTGGGTGCAAAGGCATTGGGTGCGTCCATGGCTTCTCCTTTCGAAGCTTGTTCATGGGCCCATGGGGAATGTGGAGGGATTGTAGCGCGGGTTTGGGGATTCCGCTGTGACGAGGAAGAGCCGAGGGGCAATGCAGTGTCCGATTCGGAAGAGGGGTTCACCGCGTCCCTTGTATGCTGCGTTTCTCCAAGTCTTTCAAGGCGGTGGAGTCCGCATCCGCCGAATTGACCCCGCCCCTGCCCAGGGTTGAGGATGGAGACAGGCAGACCCACTTCCCCGCAAAGGAGTCAGCCCCGATGTCGAACGACACTTCCAACTCTTCTTCTAACCCCGCCGTGCACCTGGATCTCGCTGGGCCGCTGTCCCCCGATGGCGCCGAATTTGCTCGCACGATAAGCGCGATGCTCGACGGCCACTCGAAGGATGACGCTTCCGTGGAGGGCGCGCTGGAGGGTATGGAGAGCATGTTCGACATGGTCGCCGCCGGGCTCTATACCCTGGCGTCCATGCTCGCCGGGGAAGGCGAGGATGCCATTGGCCTGGTCGAGACCGCCGTGGCCAACGCGGAAGTCTCCGCCTGTACGGAACCCGAGCAGGCCCGCCGCGCAAGCCGCCTCGCCCTCGCTGCCGCGTCCGTCCAGTTCCTCAGCCGCCGCGACCCCTCCAGCCTGGCCGCGCCGGAAGGCCTGGCCCACGCCGATACCTGCATTGACGATGACGACCTGGACGCCGCCGCCCGCGATGAGCTCACGTCCATGATGGCCGGGCCGGACCGCGATCGCGTCCGCACCTGGCTCGAAAGCCTTGCGCCGGCCATGCGCGTCATCTTCGTCCTCCGCGCTGTGGCAGGCTTCACCGCTCCGGAAACAGCCGAGCTGCTCGCCTCCAACGCCGGCCCGCAAGCCGCTGGATGGTCCGCGGAGGCGGTTCGCGAGCTCTTCCGCCAGGGTCTCTGCTCCCTTGCTTCCCGGATGATCAAGGCAGGATCAGGGGAATAGGGCAGGGATTAAGGGATAAGGGATAAGGGATAAGGGAGCGGATTTCCTCCTGTCTTTCTGGTTCCTCTGTCCTTATGTGCCTGGCTCCCTACCCCCTGCCTTTACACTAGATTTAGAAGCCTTAAGCTTCGCAGGCGCATCCATTAGGTAAGCCGCAGTTTCGTTCCAGGAAGCCTTTCGTTTCAGTTGATCGGGTCGAAAAATCATTGATGCCATTTGAATCTACAGGCAGTATTGCAACCCGTGGCTTTGCGCCCACTTTTGGCCGCGCCCTCACACGGGTCGTGCTCGCCGGAGCCGTTTCTCTGGCTGCGCAGGTGCCGGGCAATCCGCCTTCAGCCGCGCCATCCAGCGGCCAGGGGCCTACCCTGCCCAGCGCGCAATCCGTGTCGGCAGGCGCGCAGTCAGGCGCCCCCTCTGCCCCAGCAAACTTTCAGGGAAGCGTCCCCGAGGGTGCTGCCTCTTCGCAGGCCATTCATTTGACCCTCGATGAAGCCATGCAGCGCGGCTTGCGCAACAACCTCGGCGTCATCCTCAGCGGCACGCAGACGGCCTCTGCCCGCAGCCAGCGCCTCAGCCAGTTGCAGGATCTGCTGCCCACAGTTAATGCCCACATTCAGGAATCCGAGATGCAGACCGACCTGGCCGCCGAGGGCCTGCGCTTCCCCAACTTCCCCACCATCGTCGGCCCCTTTGGATTTACCGACATTCGCGCCACCCTGGAGTGGTCGCTGGTCAATGTCAAATCGCTGCACTCCTATCTCGCTTCCCGGCACGATTTCCGCGCGGCGCAGCTCTCGGCCGAGGATGCCCGCCAACTCGTCATCCTTACCGTGGGCAACGCCTACCTGCTCGTCGTCGCCGACGAAACCGAGGTGGACAGCGTGCAGGCCCAGGTGGCCACCGCGAAAATCTCGTTGGACCAGGCCGTCGACAACCACCAGGCCGGCACCGCGCCGCTGCTCGACGAGCTGCGCGCCCGCGTGGATTACCAGTCGCTGGAGCAGCAGCTCATCGTGGCCCAGAATGCGCTTGAGAAGGACCAGCTCGCCTTCGCCCGCACCATCGGCCTGCCCCTCGACCAGAAATTCAGCCTCGTCGACAAGTCGCCTTATGTCGCATTCGACCAGATCGACCTGAATGCCGCGCTGCAGCAGGCACAGCTCAACCGCAAAGACCTGCAGTCCATGCTGGAGCAGACCAAATCGGCGCAGGAGCTGCGCAAGGCTGCCACCGCCGACCGCTATCCGGTGCTCAGCATCAATGCCGACTACGGCGACATTGGCGTGAACGTGCGCCACTCGCATGGCACCGTCGACGGCACCGGCTCCATCAGCGTCCCCGTTTTCAAGGAGTATGCTCTGCGCGGCGAAGCCGAACAGGCCCAGTCCCAGCTCGATACCAGCAAGGCGCAGTTAAGCGACATGAAGGCGCAGGTGGATGCCGACGTTCGCGATGCCCTGCTCGATATCCAGTCCGCGCAGAAGCAGGTTGAGGTGGCCCGTTCCAGCGTGGACCTGGCCAAAGAGGCCCTGAGTGAAGCCCAGCAGCAGTACGCCGCGGGAGTCAGCGACAATCTCGCCGTCAGCCAGGCCGAACAGAGCCTGGCCCAGGCCAACGAGCAATACGTAAGCAGCCTGTACCGGCACAACATTGCCAAGCTCAGCCTGGCGCGTGCCCTTGGAGCTGCCGACAGTTACAAGAGTTATTTGGGAGGTAAGTAGACGTGGCCGATACAACCACAACCCCCGCACCCGCAGAGCCCGATACGGAAGTGGTGCAGCCGAGGTCGCGCCGCAGGGGCATCGTCATCATCGTTATTGCCGTCCTCGCCGTGGCCGCGTTGGGTTTCTGGTGGCACTCCACCTTTTACGAGGACACCGATGACGCCCAGGTCAGCGGGCACCTCATCCAGATCAGCTCGCGCATTCAGGGCCAGGTGATCAAGGTGTATGTCGACGAGAACCAGCAGGTGAAGAAAGGCGACGCGATCGCCGATCTTGATCCGAAAGACTTCCAGGTGGCCGTGGAGCAGGCGCAAGCCGCCCTGGCCAGCGCCCAGGCCAATGCGGCCGCGGCCAATGTCGCCATCCCGCTCACCACCATCAACACGGGCAGCAACCTGACCTCCGCCAGTGCGCAACTGTCGGGCGCGCATGCACAGGTGCAGCAGGCCCAGGGACAGGTGCTGGCGGCGCAGGCGCGCGTGGCCCAGGCGCAGGCCAACAACGCCAAGGCACAGGCGGATCTGGAGCGCTATCGGCCGCTGGTGGCCAAGGACGTGATCAGCAAGCAGCAATGGGACGCGGCAGTGGCGGCAGCGGATGCGGCGCAGGCTTCAGTGCAGGATGCGCAGGCCAGCGCGGCGGCAGCGGCGGATGGCGTGCGCGTGGCGCGCCAGCAGGAAGCTGCGGCCGACGCATTGGTGACGTATGCGCGCACCGGACCACAGCAGGTGGCTGCCCAGAACGCAAAGTACAAGCAGGCTCAGGCCCAGGTGCAACAGGCCCAGGCGCAGCTTGACCAGGCGCAACTCAACCTGAGCTACTGCAAGATCATCGCGCCGGAAGATGGCATCGTCACCCGCAAGAGTGTTGAAGTCGGCCAGAACATCTCTTCCGGCCAGAACCTGCTCACGCTGGTCAGCCTCAGCGATATCTGGGTCACGGCAAACTTCAAGGAAACCCAGTTGCGCCACATGCACGCCGGCCAGATTGTCGACGTCCAGGTGGACGCCACGGGCAAGACTTACAAGGCCAAGGTCACGCAGATCGGCGGCGCTACCGGTTCCGTGCTCTCGCTCTTCCCGCCGGAGAACGCGACCGGGAACTACGTCAAAGTGGTCCAGCGCCTCCCGGTGCGCCTCGACTTCACCGATCTGCAGCACGAGGACCCCAACCACCAGCTCCGCCCGGGCCTCAGCGTGGAGCCCAAGGTGCGCGTCAAGGAATAAGGTCCAACGACAACATCAGAAGAATTGGGCCGGCATTCGCCGGCCCAATTCATTTTCTTAAGCTGCTGACAACTGAAAAACTGACAACTGACAACTCAATTACTTCGCTGGAATCTCCATCGTCAGGCAATGCTCGCCTGTCACCTCGCACTGCAGCATGTCCTGGGGCAGCAGATTCCACCCCACGAACCCGGCAAATTTCCCTTTCGGCGATTGCGCCGGCGTCGGCGCCAGCCCCTCACCCGTCTCCGCGCTATAGTCCTCGTGCATCGAGCCCCACTGCGCTATGTCGCGCCGCAGCATCGCAGCCTGCGTCTCGGCCAGCCACTTCGATTCCGTCGTGAATCCGTAGCGCCGCAGCGCAATCCAGTCAAGGTAATTGGCGTTGATCCACACCGGCCCCTGCCAGTTGGAATATGGATTGATGATGGCCTGGTTGTTGTATGCGGGATCGCTCCTGGCCACGCTGCGGAATCCATATGCCGACCGCATCTCTGCCGGGTTGAGCAGGTGCTCGCGGATCATTCGCTCGGCATCCTCCTGCGGCAGCATCCCATCGGCAAGCGGCACAAAGCTCGTCCAGCTGATGACGTGCACAAACTTGCCGGTGTCGCGCCAGCGGTTCAGGAAGATGGCCTCGTCCTTGACCCAGAGATTCTTCAGGATGGCTTTGCGGGTGTCGCCTGCGATCTCCTTGTATTGATCGGCCAGATCTCCGTATCCCAGCTTGCGGGCGATCAGCGCCATTGCGCGATACTCGCGCATCGTCCACACGCTCGCATCCACGGCCAGGATCGCGCTCTCATCCCTGGGCACATTGCTCAGTGCGGGATTGTTGTCCGCACCGGACTGCATCGCGTTGTCCCAGAACCACAATCCCCAGCGCTCGTCGTACTGCGTCTTTCGCCGGTACGCGGCAATCTTCACCATCGCCGGAAACGCCGGGCGGATCCACTCGTAGTCATGCAACTGCTCGGCGGCGATCACCGCGCCCTGCGCCAGGAACGGCTTCATGGCGAACTTGCCGAAGATGGGCCTCGGCCCCGCCGGCGTGATGCACCCTGAAACGTAGCCGCCGGGATCGGCCGACATGGCAAAGCTCAGCACCCAGTCGCGCAGGTATTTCGCGTCATCGGGGCTTTGGTTGGACCAGTGCGCGCCGATGAAGAACCCGTCCCAGTCCCACATCTGATCGTAGTAGCCCGCGGGAATCAGGTAGGGATAGCGGATGTAGCCGGAGGCGGGGCGGATGGTCTGCGGCGCGAGCTTGGCGAAGTCCGCGGTGAGTCCGGAGAGCAGTTGCTGGTCGGAGGACTGCGCGGTGGATGCGGCCTGGACGACGCCAAGCAGAACCAGCAAAGCGGCGCCACGTACCCCGCGAAGAGAGCGATTCAGATCAACGATGAACACGCTGGCAATGATAACTCCAGAGGAAAGATTTGAAACTGCTGCATGCTCTCTCGCATTCACTGAGAGGCGAATTCGCGCAAGCCACTGAGCAGGCGTTCCACCTCTTCCAGCGTGTTGTAATGCACCAGGCCAATGCGCAGCATTCCGCCTTTCTGTTCCACTTGAAGCCGCTCCGTCAGATTGAGTGCGTAATAATTTCCATCCCAGGTGAAGATGCCGCGGTTGGCGAGGAACTCGGCAATCGTCTTCGGGGGACGATCTCCGATGCGGAGCGAGAGTGTGGAGCAGCGCTCCTCAAATCGCCTGGGGTCGGTGATGCCGTAGATGCGCACACCTGGAATCTTCTGCAAACCCTCAACCAGGCTCGCGATCAGCCGCCGCTCGTGGGCGACCGTGGTGCGAAACGCCGCTGCCAGCGCTTCGCGGCGTGTCTTCGCCGTTGGATCGCTGTGGCGGCCTACGCCGGCGATGTAATCCACCGCTGCGCCAATCCCGGCGATCAACTCGTGCACCTGGGTGCCTGTTTCCCATCGATCGGGAGATTCATCGTGCGACGGCCGAACCTTGTAGGGCCGGAATTTTTCCAGGTGTTCGCGCTTTCCGTAGAGCGTGCCCATGTGCGGCCCGAAGAATTTGTATGGAGAACAGGCGAGAAAATCGCAATCGAGATCCTTGACGTCAATGAGACCATGAGGAGCAAAGTGCACCGCGTCAATGAATGTCATTGCGCCGGCGGCATGGGCCAAGCGCGTGATTTCTCCGACCGGATTGATGGTTCCCACCGCGTTGGACGCATAGCCCACCGCTACGAGCCGCGTCCGGTGGCTCAATTTGCTTTTCAGGTCGTCGAGGTCGAGCGTGCAGTCTTGCTCGCGAATATCCGCTACGCGGATGACCACACCCTTTTCCTCGAGCGCCTTCCAGGGTGAGAAATTGGCGTCGTGATCGAGAGTAGTTAGAAGAATCTCATCGCCGGCCCCCAACTCCCGCCCTATCGCGCGCGAAAGCGCAAAGGTGAGCGTGGTCATATTCTGACCAAAGACAACTTCGCAAGAGTCGCAATGAAAGAAATCCGCCATCGCCGCACGCGTGTTGGCGATCATCTCGTCGCTACGCCGGCTGGTCGAGAAGGCTCCCCCGGTATTGGCGTTGGAAGTTACCAGGTAGTTCTGAATCGCCGCAATAACCTGGGTGGGCACCTGGGTGCCGGCGGGGCCGTCCAGAAAGGCCGCGGTCTGCCCGCCAACCTGCGTTTCCAGCGAGGGAAACTGCGAACGCACCCACGCTACATCCAGCATCTGGTCCAGATCCAAACCCGTTGTGCTCATGGCTAATGCCTCCTCGTCTGATGCCGATAGCCGCGCCGGAAGGTAAGAGCTAACAGCTCGAAGCTGCCTTTCAATCCATCTTTGGATGCGCCTTGTGGAAGCCGGTCGCCTCCTGATACGCGCGGCCGAACGCCGCGAGCTTCGCGTCCTCGTACAGCCCGGCGAGGAACGTGATGGACATCGGAGTGTTTGGGCCGCCGGTGTTTTCGTCGCTGCCCACCGCCGTGCTTTCGGGTGGTGGCGCGTCCGCGCCACGCAGTCCGTTGGGCACAATCAGCGCCGGATGGCCAGTCAAATTTGTGACCACGAGCTGCAGGCCGAAGGTGGGCGTGACGATGATGTCCACTTTCTGGAACACGGCCGACACCTGCTGGACAGCCAGCGTGCGCGCGCGCATGGCCTGGATGTATTCGACCGCGGGGAGGAAGCGCGCCATGCGGAAAATGTTGGGCCAGTCGTCTTCGCTCTGCTCGGTCAGCTGTGCGTCGCGGCCGCTCATGGTCAGGTCGTCGAAGGCCGCGGCGGCTTCGGCTTCGAGCACGGGCGTCATGGCGCCGTAGGGCAAGTGCGGCAGCTCCACCGGAATCAGGGTCACGCCCATCGACTTAAGCTTGTCCAGGGTGGCCAGCTCGAATTTGCGGTCGTAATCTCCACGCGCGCGCATTACTTTCTGGCGTGCTTCGCGGTCTTCGCGTTTCTTCTTATCATCGGCAGTTTCGTTGGAGGGAGGCGCGGCGGGCGGCTCCGGCTTGGGCGGCTCGAACGCGCTCTTGAGATACCCGACGCGCAGCGCCTTCCAGTCGAGACTCGGGTTCCAGCGGAAGCTGGCGAAGGGATAGACCGATGTGTCCTTGCCGTCCGGCCCGCAGATCGCATCGAGCACCAGCGCGCAGTCTTCGGCGGAGCGGCAGATGGGCCCCAGCTTGTCCATGGTCCAGCTCAGGGCCATGGCGCCGGTGCGCGGGACAAAGCCGAAGGTGGGCCGCAGGCCGGAGTCGCCGCAGCGCGTCGAGGGCGACGAGATGGACCCCAGCGTCTCCGAGCCGATGGCGAAGCCCACGCAACCGGCCGCCACCGCGCTGGCCGGCCCCGCCGAGGAGCCGCTCGAGCCCTGGCTCGGGTTCCACGGATTGCGTGTCTGGCCGCCGAACCACTTGTCGCCCATGGCCAGCGCGCCCAGCGTGAACTTGGCCACCAGAACCGCGCCGGCTTCGTCCAGACGCTGGACCACGGTCGCGTCCTCGTCGATGGTCTGCTGCTGGAAGCCGCCCGCGCCCCACGTGGTTGGGTAGCCCCTGACGGCGAGCAGGTCTTTCGCGCCCCAGGGAATGCCGTGCAGCGGCCCGCGATACTTGCCTGCCGCGATCTCTTCGTCGGCCTTCTTCGCCTGCGCCATGGCGCGCTCTTCAGTCAGCGTGATGGTGAAGTGCAGCGTGGAGTCGTAGCGCTTGAGGCGGGCCAGGTACATCCTGGTCAGTTCCACCGACATGACCTTGCGCGCCTTGATCAGGCTCGCCAGCTCGCTCACGCCGGCGAAAGCCAGGTCCTCGATCCGGGCAGGCGCAGCGGCCGCGGGATCAGGCGTCCAACCCTTGAAGTCGTCAGGCGTTTTATAGGCATGGCGTCCCAACATCGTCGCCCCCTTCTCGCGCATCTGGCTCATCACATCCTCCGCCGCCGGCTGCGGATGAAACACGAACGCAGGCGCGACGGAGTTGGGCAGCTTGAGCGCGCGAATCTGTGCGTAGCCGTCCCGCTGGTGGTTCAGCCCATCCAGCATCATCTTCTTCTGCTCGTCGGGGAACGGGCCCACGCCGGCCATTTGTGCCGCCTGGTCCAGCATCTCGGGCGTGATCTTGGCGAAGGCCGGCGCGTGGCCCGAGGGCCCCTTCACCATCTCCTGCGCTTCGGTGGCCTGGCTGGCCAGCGTGTAGAGGATTCCGGGCAGCAAAGCGGAGCTGATGCCGGCGCGGCTGCAGGCCGCAAGAAAATCGCGACGATCGAGTGTCATGCGGAACGATCCTTTAAGGGGATTCGAAGAGTCTCTCCGACACTATAGCGGAGTCAGCGAGGCTAGCGGAGTTAGCGGGGTTGGGCGCGTCCGATACCATCTCGCGCCGTCCCTAACGGGACGGAAAAGCAGATTCCCTGACGGGAATGACAGACAGGAAAAGCAAGAACATCGGCAAAGGCAAAGACACCGCACCGTCTGGCGGTGTCGATTCCCACCCATTTCATGGGGTCCTTCGCTTCGCTCAGGAGTGGAATGGATAGGGCCCCGATCGTTGTTGCCTCGACAGACAGGAAAAGCAAGAACAACGGCGAAGGCAAGAACAGCCGCCACGACTGTATCCGGCGTCCCTCCCTGTTCGGCATTCCTCCCAGGTCCCCAAATGCGAGGGACCTGGGGCACCCAGCCAGAGGCTATTGAGGCTGAGGCGGAGGAGTTGGTTGGCTCTGCGGCGCCGGTTTGGACGCGGGCGGCGTGGTGGGCGAACCGGGAGCAGGCGTGGTTGCCGGAGCGCCGGATGGTGGCGGAGTTGCGGGCTGGCCGGCGGGCGGAGGCGTGCTGGGCTTGCCAGGCTGGCCGGGCGCAGGTGCACCGGGAGCCGGAGCGCCGGGCGCGCCAGGCATGGGACGCGGCATCATGGGCCGCTGGGGCTGCGCCGGCATGTCGGTCACATCAACCAGTTCGACGTCGAAGATCAGGTCGGACTTGGCGGGAATGCCGGGGTGGTCGGGGCGGTCCGGGATGGTGCGGGTGCCGTAGGCGGCCTGCCAGGGGATGAAGATGCGGCGCTTGCCCCCGACGTGCATGCCGGTGACGCCGTAATCGAAGCCGGGGATGAGGCGGCCCGTGCCCTGCGGGAAGGGGAGCGGCTGCGGCTCGCCCATAACGGGCTTGCCGTCTGGCCCCGTAACGGGTTTTCCGTCCTTCATTTCGGGGCGGCGGTTGCTGTCCCACGAATCGAAGACAACGCCGTCAACGGCGCGCCAGCCCTTGTACTTGACGTGCCAGAGCTTGCCGGATTCGGCTTCGACGCCCGTGCCGACCTTGATGTCCTGATAGTGGACGGCGAAGGCGAGCTTAGGGATTCCAGGGATGCGCTTTTCACCGGGCGGCAGCTTGTATGCGGTGGCAGTGGTGGCGGAATGTGCCGCGGCGGTGGACGAAGTGGATGGCTTGGCCGCGGGCGCGGACGGCTTGGGAGCGGTCTGCGCTCCCAGAGTGAGCGTGGCGGACAGACTTAAGAGCAAGGCAAGACGATTCATTGCGCGATTGGACTCCCTAGTATTTCGTTCATCGGGAGTGTAGCAGGTGCGAGTGGTCAGTTGTCAGTGGTCAGTGATCGGAAACGGCTTCCGCGAGGCTCCTGGCGCTGAACACCGGATACTGATCACCGATCACTGTCCGGTGGGGGGTAGAACGGGAGCTTTTCGTTTTTCTCGTTGGCGCGCTTTACGGTGGCGTCATTGAGCAGGAGCGCGGGGGCGAGGACGGTTTCGGGGATCTCGCCGGCGTAGTTGCCGACCCAGAGGTCCTTGCCGGCGGCTTCAATGCTGGAGCGGAGAGCGCGCTGATCGAGGTCATCGAGGACGGCTCCGCGGACGAGCTGGCGTTTGCCGTCGGCACCGATGCGGTAGAGGAGACGCGGGTTGAGGGCGCTGCCCATGGTCTCAACGTAGTAGGCGCTATCGACGCCGCGATCCTTCATCATGGCGGCGAGCTTGTTGCGCAACTCGTCGTCAGAGAGGCCGTTCTGCGCGGTGATTTTGAGGACGCCGACGACGGGCTGGGGCGGGCCGGCAACGGATGCGCGGGCATGGCCGTTGGACTGGGGGAAGTCGCGCACCGGCTCGCGGCCGATGAGGTAAGCGTCGAGGCGCCCTGCGTCGATGAGCTTGACGGCCTGGGCGGGAACGCCTTCGTCATCGACGGCGTAAGCGCCGAGGAGGCTGCGGCCCTGCCACGTTTTGAGGCTGGGATCGTCCACGGCATCCATGAACTCGGGGAGGATGCGGGTGTGATAGCTGGAGGCAAAGGGGCCGTTGGTGCGCGCCTCAGTGCCAAGGCGCGGGCGGGTTGCGCCGAGGCCGCGGCCAAGCTGAGAGTGCAGGACATCGGTTGCCGCGTCGGCGCTGAGCAACAGCGGGCCGTGGTACTCCTCTTCGACCAGGGGCGCTTTGCCGAGGTCGGCAAGCGAAGCGACGAGGGCGACAGCATGCTTGCGGAAGACGTCGGGCGAGTCGAGATCGGCGATGGACCGGCCGGAAGTTCCGTAGGAGCGGTCGAGATGCATGCCGTCTGCAGCCTGTGCGCCCACGCCGAACGACTCGCCGCAGGTTGAGGAGGATTTGCGGACAATGGCGCCCTCGGAATTGACGATCCAGGTGTTGGCGGCGTGGGCCTCAAAGGATGCCATGGAGTACTGGACGTCCGTGGCGGAGGCGCTGAGGGAGGGATCGGTGCGATAGAGGCCGCTGTCAGCAGCGACGCGGACTGCCCAGGCGTCTTGATCGACCGAGAGCGCGGCGGGCGCGGCGAGCGAGACGATGGGCTGCTCGTGGCTGAAGTCGTCGGCCTGGGGAGGGGTCTGGACCTGCTTGAGCTCAGCCTGTTTGCGGGCGTAGGCATCGAGTGCGGATTTGTAGGCGAGGTCGGTGGCGGCCCAGAGGGTGGAGCGGATGGCGATGGGATCGTCGCCGAGGGCGGCGTACTCAGGCTGGCCGTCGCCGCGCGCGGTGGAGCTGTCGGTTTTGTAGTCGCCGACGCGGACGGTGACGCGGGCGACGCGCTCGTGGGTGCGGGAGGAGCCTTCTGTGGCGCCGAACTCGGCGCGGGTCTGGAAGGAGTCGACGTCTTCGACGCGGTACTCGATGAAGTAGGGTTTCTGAAAGCCTTTGAGCTCGAGGCCGGACTTGCTGCGGTCCATTTCGGCGAGCATGGCGGCGAGGACGGGGTCTTTTTCGGCGTCGGCGCGGGTGGGCTGGGACTGGGCGAAAGCCAAAGGGGCGCATGTGGTGAGGATGGCGGCGATGATGCGATGGAGGGTCATGAGGCCTCGTTGATGTTGCATTGGAGCGAGCGTTGCAGGGGAAGATTGCAAGGAAGACGTCCCTCAGGGGCTAAAGCTCTCGGCTTCTGGTGGCCTTGAATGGCACGACTGAAGTCGTGCCCCTTCAAAACAGGACCTCGCAAGGACGGCTTCGCTCAGGGGCTAAAGCCCTCGTCGATTTGATTGGCATTATGCCGGGGATGAATCCCCGGCCTACCGTGCTGCTTGAGGTCATTGGGCCTCCTTGGCTGCGGGCGCGCCCGGGATGGGGAGGATGGGTGGGCGGGCGGTGCCTTGCGGCTGTCGCTGGGTTTCGAGATCGCGCAGCAGCATGGCCGGGGCGACGGCGCTGACGGGGACGGTGCCGGATTCCGCGCCGCACTCGCCGTTGAAGACTTCGCTCTTGTTACCGGTGGCGAGGATGCTGCGCATGGCCTCAAGCGGAGTGCCCACGATGCTGACGCCGCGGACGAGTTCGTCGGGGCGGCCGTCGACATAGACGCGGTAGACGACGAGGGGAATGACCTGGAAGGCCTGGGGCGAGCTGCGCTGGGTGACGGCGAAGCCCGAGGAGATGTCCTCGAAGTAGAGGCCGTAGGGCTTGCCCTGCTTTTTTGCTTCGTCGATGAGCTGCTTGCGGAGATCGGCTTCGGATACGGCTTTGGTGGAGGTAACGATGAGATTGCCCTGGCGGCCGGTGGGCATGCGGCCGACCTGCGCGCGGCCGTGGCCGTTGGAGTCACTGAAGCTGGCGATGGGCAAGCGCGACATGAGGAAGGTTTTGAGAACGCCGTCCTGGATGAGCTGGACGCGCTGGGCTTTCTGGCCTTCGTCGTCGTACTGGTAGGCGCCGCTGAGCCAGGTTTTGCCGTAAGCATCGAGGGTGGGATCGTCGGCGACGGAGAGGAAGGCGGGGAGGATCTCCTTGCCCACTTCCTTGGTGAAGGTCTGGCCTTCCTCGTCGCCGCGCTGGCGCTGGCCTTCAAGGCGATGGCCAAGGACTTCATGGAAGAAGACGGCGGAGGCGCGGCCGGAGAGAATGGCGGGGCCGTCGAATGGCTCGGTGATGGGCGCTTTGCGCAGGGCTTCGAGACTCTGGCCGAGAGCGCGGACGGCAGCTTCGATCTGATCCTGAGACGGGAGGCCGTCGATGGTTTCGGCCTCGAATGTCTGATCGCGGAAAAGGTCCATGCCGTCTTCAGCGCGGGTGACGGCGAGGATGACGAGGCGCGCGGCGAGATGCGGCGCGACGATTTGCGAGCCTTCGGAGGACGCGAAGTAGTCAGTTTCGTTTTGGACGCTGAGAACGATCGCGTTCTGGTAGACATCGGGGAAATCGCGGAAGATGCGGGAAAGGGCGGCGGTGCGCTGCTCCCAGGCGGCGCGGTCGACGCGGACGGGAGGCGCAGCGCTGCCGATGGAGGTTTGCGGCTGCTGCTTGCTGAAATCGGGCGAAGTGTCTTCCTCTTTGGCGCGGACCTGGGCCTCGGTCTTGACGCGGAGGTAGTTGTCAAGTGCGGTGGAGTAGCCGGTGTTTGTGGCCAGCCAGAGGGTGCGCTCGAGGGCGGGGCGATCGTCGGTGAGCGGGAGCTGGGCGCTCTGGACCGCGGATCCGCGATGGGCGCCGTGGGTGTTGTCGAGCTCGGGGCCGCCGAGGCGCACCTGGACGTCGGCGATGCGGATGCGATTGGCGGAGCTGGAGATGAGTGCACCGTATTGCGCCTGGATCATGACGGTGTCGGCGTCGGCGACGGAGTAGCTGAGGAAATAGGGCGGGAGCTGGTTGTCTTTGCCGGGCTCGTGGCCGAGGGAGGTGAAGGCGCGATGGAGCTCTGCGGTCATGGCGCTGAGCAGGGGCGGCGAGGCGGGCTGCTGGGCGGGCGCGGTGAGCGGCAGGAGCGCGGGGACGGCAGCGGCGCAAAGAAGAATGCGGCGGGCGCAGGAAAACTGTGGTCTGGAAGGAGCAGATTCGAGTAAAAACATCGGTAGCCCCGATTGTCTCAGAATTTGGCACCCAGAGGGAGAAACGAAATGAGAACGACCCGGTTCTGCGCGTTTGCGTTGTTGGCGATGTTGCTTTTGGCGGGCCTGGCGCGGGTTGGCGCGGCCCAGACACCTTCTGCCCCGGAGGCTCCGCAGCCGGCGCAAGCGCAACCCGCTGCGCAGCCGCATGCCGAGCAGGCGTACACGCTGCCGCCGGACAAGCTGGCGCAGGCGGTCACGCTGAACAAGATTCGGCTGACGCTGGAGATTGTGGGAACGCTGTGGGGGTTGGCGGTGCTGTGGCTGCTGCTGTCGACACGGGCGGCGGCGGGGCTGGAGGCGTGGGCCGGGCGCGTGGCTGGACGCAGATGGATCCAGGGGGTGCTGTTCTTTGCCGTGTTTATCGTGATCACCACGATTGCCAGCCTGCCGCTGGACGCGATCGGGAATGGCGTGAGCCGGCATTACGGCATCAGCGTGCAGGGGTGGGGAAGCTGGCTGGGCGACCAGGGCAAGGGGCTGGGCGTGAGCCTGGTCTTCGGCGTGCTGATTCTGCTGCTGTTCAACTGGATTGTTCGCGTTTCGCCGCGCCGGTACTGGTTCTGGGTGTGGCTCATGTCGTTGCCGCTGATCGTGCTGTCGATCTTTGCCAGCCCGCTGATCATTGATCCGCTGTTTAACAAGTTTGAGCCGCTGACAAAGACGCACGCCGCGCTGGTGGACAAGCTGGAGACGGTGGTGGCGAAGACGGGGACGAATATTCCGCCGGAGCGGATGTTTCTGATGAAGGCCAGCGAAAAGAGCAATGGGCTGAACGCGTATGTGACGGGAATCGGGTCGAGCAAGCGGTTTGTGATGTGGGATACGGCGACGGATCGTCTGCCCGACGACGAGGTGCTGTTTGTGTTTGGGCACGAGAGCGGGCACTACGTGCTGAATCACATTCCCAAGATGCTGGCCATCATGGCGGTCATGCTGTTTTTTATGTTCTGGGCGTGTGCGCGCGCAGGGGAAGCGCTGCTGCGGCGGTTCGGCGGGCGCTGGCACATTGAAGGCTGGGAGGGAGTGACGCCGGTGGCGACGCGCGCGGGATTTGTGGCGCTGCTGTTCGCGGTGTCCGTGGCGGGGTTCATTCTGACGCCGGCGATGAACACCATGAGCCGTCATTTCGAGCACGAGGCGGACGTCTACGGGCAGGAGGCGATTCACGGGCTGGTGGCCGATCCGCAGAAGACAGCCGTGTCGGGATTCAATCACCTGGGCGAAGCGTGGCTTGAAGATCCGAATCCTAATCCGTTGGTGGAGTTCTGGGATTACAACCATCCTTCGGTGAAGAACCGGGCAAATTTTGCGGCGCAGTATGATCCGTGGGCGAACGGGGGCAAGGGCAAGTTCTTCCCGCAGTAGGCTCTTTCTGAACATCGTCCTTTGGGGTGTTTTTCCGGAGGCTGGGGAGCCGGTTGTGGACCCCCCACCGGGACGCCTTACACTGGAATTTCGCATCTTTGCGGCACGAAGGAGTTTCATGGCCTATCCCACGAACCACCGCTACACGCGCGAGCACGAATGGATTGCCGTCGAAGGCAACATCGGTACAGTCGGCATTACGGATTACGCGCAGAACTCGCTGGGCGACATTGTGTATGTGGATGCGCCCAAGGTGGGCGACACGGTGACCGCCAACCAGACCTTCGGCTCGGTGGAGAGCGTGAAGGCGGTGAGCGACCTCTATTCGCCGGTTACCGGCACGGTGACGGAGGTGAACGAGACCCTGAAGACCGAGCCGGACAAGATCAACGCCGCCCCGCATGAAACGTGGATTATCAAGGTGGAGTTGTCCGATCCGGACGAGGTTGGGAAGCTGCTGGACGCGGCGGCGTACGAGGCGTTCATTGCGGAAGAAAAATAAGTGCAGTTTTCAGTTTTTGTCACCGCAAATGGTGGCCAGGCATCCTGCTGAAAACTGAGAACTGACAACTGAGAACTGTCCGAAGGACCCTATGCGCTATCTACCTAAATCTCCGGCCGAGCGCCAGCAGATGCTCAAGGCTATCGGCGCGCAGTCCATTGACGATTTGTTTGCCATCATCCCGGCGGAGTATCGCCTGACGCGCGACCTCGACGTTCCGCGGCAGCAGGCCGAGAGCGAGATCATCGACTACTTCAAAGCAGCCGGCGACAAGAACGCCACGGGTTATGCCAGCTTTCTGGGCGCGGGCGCCTACCGGCACTACCGGCCGGTGATTATTGACGCGCTGGTGCAGCGGGGCGAGTTCCTGACCAGCTATACGCCCTACCAGGCGGAGATCACGCAGGGAACGCTGCAGGCCATCTTCGAGTTCCAGACCATGATTGCGGAGCTGACGGGGATGGACGTGGCCAACGCGAGCATGTACGACGGCTCGACGGGCGCAGCGGAAGCGATCCTGATGGCGATGCGCGTGACCGGGCGGCACAAGGCGGTTGTCGCGCGGAGCGTGCATCCGGAATACCGCGAGGTGATCGACACGTACCTGCGCCATCGCGATTTGCCGGTGGCGGTGGTGGGGTATGAGCGCGAGACGGGGCGCGTGGATTTGAAGGCGCTGGACGAGGCGGTCACGGAAGAGACGGCGGCCGTGCTGGTGCAGTCTCCCAATTTCTTCGGAGTCATCGAGGATATTCCGGCGATTGCGGAGATTGCGCACAAGAAGGGCGCGCTACTGTGCGTTTCGATTGCGGAAGCTGTCTCGCTGGGCGTGGTGCGGCCGCCGGTTGAAGCCGACATCGTGAGCATGGAGGCGCAGAGCTTTGGCGTGGCGCTCAGCTATGGGGGGCCGTATTGCGGCGTGATTGCGGCAAAGGAACAATTTTTGCGGCAGATGCCGGGGCGGTTGGTGGGGCAGACCACGGACCACGACGGTAACCGCGGATTTTGCCTGACGCTTTCGACGCGCGAGCAGCACATCCGGCGCGAAAAGGCGACGTCGAATATCTGCACCAACCAGGCGCTGGTAGCGCTGATGGCGACGATCTTCCTGACCGTGTATGGCAAGGAAGGGATTCGCGAGCTGGCGGAGCACAACCTGGCCAAGGGGCATTATGCGGCGCAGGAGCTGAGCGCGGTTTCGGGCGCGAAGCTCTTGTTTACGGGCGCGCCGCGATTTCATGAGTTTGTGCTGGAGACGGCGGAATCGCCGGCGTTGTGGCAGAAGCGGCTGCTCGAGAACAAGATTGTGGGCGGCGTGGAACTGGGACGGTGGTATCCGGAGCTGGGGAACGCGACTTTGTGGTGCGCTACGGAGATCGTGACCAAGGGACAGATTGATAAAGCGGCGGCGGTGATGGCGGCGGGGTTGGTGGAGGCGTAAGGGATGGCGACGACGGAAACAGTGGTTCAGGGGAAGACGACGGGGAAGGTTCGGCCGCATCAGACGCAGAACGAGCGGCTGGTGTTTGAGAAATCGGCGCCGGGCAAGAAGGCCTACAAGATGCCGCCGCTGGATGTGCCGGCAGTCGACGCGAAAGAGCTGCTCGGCGAGGCGCATCGCGAGACGCCGGGGCTGCTGCCGGAGCTCTCCGAGATTGAGATCATCCGGCACTTTACGCGGCTTTCGACGTGGAACTATGCGATCGACCTGGGGATGTATCCGCTGGGGTCGTGCACCATGAAGTACAACCCCCGGGTGAACGAGTATGTGTCGCGGATCGAAGGGCTGGCGGAGGCGCATCCTTATCGTCCCGACTCGCTGGCGCAGGGGGTTCTCGAGATCGTCGAGCTCCTGCAGAAGTGCCTCCTCGACATCACCGGCATGGATGCGATCACGCTGCAGCCGGCGGCGGGCGCGCACGGGGAATATACCGGGATCCTGCTGGCGCGGGCGTGGCACGAGTCGCAGGGGAATGCGCGGCGGAAGGTGATTATTCCCGACTCGGCGCACGGGACCAACCCGGCAACGGCGGCCATCTGCGGGTACCAGGTGGAGAACCTGAAGTCGAATGCGAGCGGCGGCATCGATCTGGACGCGCTGACTCGCCAGGTGGACGAGGATACGGCGGCGCTGATGCTGACCAACCCATCCACGCTCGGCGTTTTTGAGAACGAGATTCACAAGATCGCGGACATTCTTCATGCCAAGGGCGCGCTGCTCTACATGGACGGCGCCAATATGAACGCGCTGGTGGGCAAGGTGCGGCCGGGCGACTTTGGCGTGGACGTGATGCACCTGAACCTGCACAAGACCTTCTCGACGCCGCATGGGGGCGGAGGGCCGGGATCGGGGCCGGTGGCGTGCAAGAAGTTCCTGGAGCCGTTTTTGCCCATTCCCGTTCTCATTCGCAAGGAGAATCATCCCAATCTGCCTGCTCCCCAACCGTGGGAGACCGTCAACGACGACCCGGCCGCCCCTGGCGGTTCCCAGCCGATGTTTCGCGCCCCGGCGCCTCCCTCACTTGCGCCCGATTCGAATGACCGCAACGCCTCGCTCGCCTGGGACTACGACCGTCCGCAGTCGGTAGGGCGGGTGCGGGCGTTTTACGGGAACACCGGAATGTTCATCCGGGCGCTGGCTTACATCCTGGCGAATGGCCCGGACGGGCTGCGCCAGACCACCGAAGACGCAGTGCTGAACGCGAACTATATCCGCAAGAAGCTGGAGGACCTGTACGAGCTGCCGTACAAGACGCCGTCGATGCACGAGGTGGTGTTCAGCGACAAGCGGCAGGCGGCCAAGGGCGTGAAAACAGGGGACATCGCCAAGCGGCTGATCGATTATGGGTTCCACCCCTATACGGTGAGCTTCCCGCTGATTGTGCCCGGGGCGCTGATGATTGAGCCCACGGAGAGCGAGTCAGTGGAGGAGCTGGACCTGTTCGTGGAGGCGATGCGTTCGATTGCGCTGGAAGTGGAGGAGACGCCGGAGCTGGTGAAGACGGCGCCGCACTCGACCCGGGTTTCGCGGTTGGACGAGGTCACGGCGGCGCGGAAGCCGATCCTGCGCTGGAAGCCGTAGGACCCCCCGCTATCGGCCTGGAAGGGCACCGTCTACTGGCAGCAACTCGTCTGGCACGGCACTGTATACGCCCGTATACAGTATTTTTCGTCGCAATCGGATTAAGTTTCTGATTTAATTGGACAGACGTTCCGCCAAGTTTGGCACGGCTCCTGCAACCCATTTCACTGGAGAACCTCGCATGCCCACTCTCAGGAAGATAGACCTTGCCCGCGAAGACGGTTATGTGATGATCATGACCGCTTTCAGCATGACCGTACTGCTGGGATTCCTGGCGCTCGCCGTTGACGTCGGCATACTCCTCCGCGGCCAGCGGCATTTACAGATGGTTGCGGATGCAGCCGCCACGGCAGGCGCCTTGGACTATTACAACAACAAGTCCACGTCTTCCGCCAATGCGGCAGGCCAGGCCGCCGCAACGGCCAATGGGGTCACGAACGGTGTTAATGGCGCCGTTGTCACCATCAACAATCCCGCTTTGTCCGGATACCACACCAGTTCGGCTAGCGTCGAGGCTATCGTTTCCGAGCCGAATTCGACCTACTTCATGAGGATGTTTGGCCACAACTCCATGACCGTCGGCGCCAGGGCGGTTGCCGCGTCAGTGACGGCACAGGGATGCGTCTATCTCAAACAGCAATTGATCGCAAAAGGAAGCGCGACGATGGAAGGCTGGAATACCGCAACCAGCACCAAGTCGAAAGGGTGCGGCGTGTACGCCGGGAGCGGTGTGAATGTCACGGGTAACGGCAACACGTTCGATGTCGCATACGTTGAAACCCCGAGCACGCTGTCCGGAAATCACGATACGAAACCAGCCCCCGTGGTCACAGGCGCGCCTGTGCAGAGCATCCCCAAGGCGCTCCAGATCACCCCGCCGAGCCCGTCGAGTTACGCAAACTGCAATCCCCCGGCGGGGTACTCGCTGCCCACCACGGGTAAGAACAAAGGAATCATCTCGGCTACTTTGAGCGGATCAATTTCACCCGGGTGCTATGGGTTAGGCGCCACGGGCGCAACCTCGATGAATCTCGACTTGGGGGGGGCCACCACAACCATGGCCTCTGGACTGTATGTCTTCGATCTCGGAACGGCGGGAACGCTCACTCTGGACAACAACGTGTCGGGAGGGAGTGCGGCGCAAAATTCGGCAGGTGTCACCCTCGACATCAATACGGGCAATTTCGCTGTAACCTCGACGACGAGCGATAGCCTTTACGCGCCCAGCGATGGCGGAACCTATGACGGAGTTCTTCTTCTTGAACCCACGTCGAATACAGGTACGATCAATTTCCAATGGGGCTCATCTTCAGGGAACTGGTACGGGTACATTGATGCGCCCGGAGCCAGCGCGACCATGCAGGACCAGGGCGGACAGCCGCTGGTTACGGGCTTGATTTTGGCTAACCTGACCATCAATGGAACTCTGAAGCTGAATAATTACGGCCAGGTGTATACCAACGCGCCAGGGAATTCGATAGCACTGGTGGAGTAAGGGAGAACCCTCATGCGTTACTCGCGAGTCCGGCTTCAGCGGTGGAGTCGGTCCGGCAAGCGCGGAGAGACGGGACAGGCTCTGGTAGAGCTTGCGTTTTCCGTATCGTTTCTGCTTTTGATCTTGCTCGGAGCGGCGGAATTCGGGCGATTTGTATACTTTGCCATCGAGCTTTCCAATGCAGCCAAAGCCGCTGCTCAATACGGCTCGCGGAATAGCCTTACGGCCGCGGATATTGCAGGCATGCAGGCGGCCGCCGCCGCGGACGCGCCCGAGGCTTATAACGCATGCACCAACTTCACCACAACCATTGGGGCGACGAGCTGTTCGTGCGTGTCCGCCGGCGTTTCCACAGCAGCGGCCTCCTGCAGCGTCACCTGCGCCACCGGGTACCTGGTGCAGAACCTGACGGTCAACACATCCGCGCAGTGCACATCGCTGGTCCATCCCAGGGGTCTCAACACAACACTCACGATTACGGGCAGCGCAGTGCAGGAGGTAATGCAATGATGTCTCTGCGCTGCAAGAGAGTTGCACGGGCCGTACGAATACCGAATCGCCTCAGCCCACGGTCATCTGGGCAAACAACTGGCAGCAGGATCGGCAGGCTCCTGTCATGCAGCCGTGCATGGAGCGAGGAAGGTGCGACCATTGTCGAGACGGCGCTCAGCGCCTCCATTCTGTTCATGGTCCTGATCGGTATTTGTGAGATGTCGCTGGCGTTGTGTGCCAATAATTCCCTTTCGAATGCCGCTCGGCGAGGCTCCCGGTACGCCATCGTTCGCGGTTCTGGCTGCCTCGGCATGACCGATTGCGGGGCTACGAATACTCAGATCCAGACGTATGTGCGCGGGCTCATGCTGCCGGGAATCGTTACCGCTAATCTCCAAACGACAACCACCTGGTACACCGTTACCATGGACACAACCGTGACCCCAAATACCGCAGTGTTGACCACCTGCGGCACGAGTCCGGCTGGCTGCGACACTCCGGGCAATGAGGTTAAGGTTACGGCCACCTACAATTTCCCCTTGGCCATTCCCTGGGTGTCCACTACATCGCTGAGCCTTAGCAGCACCTCGGAGATGGCGATTTCACAGTAGCGCGGCGACGAGCGCGCGTGCCTGCGGCATCACGGCGCCGGCAAGCGCGAATCATGCACGGTACCTGGCGCCCTCCACCGCGATAAGCTCCTCCTCGTCCTCCGACCCCGCCGTGCACTTCACGGCTGGCGTTCCAGTTTTCCAGTGAGCGAGCCTGGTTCTTCACAGGCTTCCGCAGCCCCACCCTGCCCTACACTCTTTCCATGGCCAGCATTTCCAATCTCACCGGCTACGAAGCCGGTCTGCCGGCGAATGTCGACGCAGAAAAGACCATCCTGGGAGCGATCCTGCTCGACAATGCCGCCCACTCGGAAGCAGCCGAGAAGCTGGCGGTGGACGACTTCTCGCTCGACTCGCACCGGCGCATCTACCAGCGCATGAGCGACCTGCTGACGGCCCAGCGTGCGGTGGACATCGTCACGCTCGCCAACGAGCTGGCGCGCTTCAAGGAGATCGAGGCGGTAGGCGGCGTGGCCTACCTGGCGTCGCTGACGGAAGGACTGCCGCGCCGTCCGGTGATCGAAGAGTACATCCGCATCGTCAAGGACAAGAGCCTGCTTCGGCGCCTCATGCTGATCTGCTCGGAGGCGATCGCCCGGGCCGCGGACCAGAGCGAGCCGGCTCTGGAAGTGCTTGGCGCAGCGGAAACCAGCCTGCTGGAGGTGACGGAGAAGAGCCTGTCCATCGGCCTGGAATCGCTGGACAAGATTGTCGCCGGCTCTTTTGGATCCATCGACAATCTCTACAAGCACAGCCGTGAGATCACCGGGCTTGCCACCGACTTTTACGATCTGGACCGCGACACCAGTGGATTGCAAAAGGGCGAGTTGATTATTGTGGCCGCGCGCCCTTCAATGGGCAAGACCGCGCTTGCCATCAACATGGCGCAGAATGCCGCGGTGAATCACGCGGCAGTGGTGGCTGTCTTCAGCCTGGAAATGAGCAAGGAGTCGCTGCTGCGCCGCATGCTCGCCAGCCAGGCATGGGTGGACCAGCGCAAGCTGCAAACCGGCTTCCTGGGCAAGGAAGACCACGACAAGCTGCAGAACGCACTGAACGCGCTGGTGGAGTCGCGGCTGTTTATCGACGACACCGCGGGAATTTCCCTGGCCGAAATGCGGGCTAAGGCTCGCCGGCTGAAGCAGCAGGCGGGCACGCTGGATCTGGTTGTCGTGGATTATCTGCAATTGATGACGGCCACGCTGCCATCGAATGGCGGCAAGCGCTATGAGAATCGCACCCAGGAAGTTTCGGCCATCTCGCGGGGCCTGAAGGCGCTGGCCAAGGAACTGCACGTGCCGGTGGTCGCTCTCTCGCAGCTCTCGCGCGCCAGCGAGCGCCGCGGCGACGACAAGCGGCCCATGTTGAGCGACCTGCGCGAGTCCGGCTCCATCGAGCAGGACGCCGACGTAGTCATGTTCATTCACCGCGAGGCCTACTACAACAACCGCGACGAGGAGATGTCCGATGCCGATAAAGCGAAGTCGGAGATCATCATCGCCAAGCAGCGCAACGGGCCCACCGGGATCGTGCGTCTGAACTTCATCTCGCGTTTCACGCGATTCGACAACCCCGACCAGGGGTCCGAAATGCCGTAAGTGGGACGCAGGAATCTTCAAGTTTGATTCAGGACGGCGAGGACCCGCCCAGCGATGAGGTCGCCCGGCGACTGATCGCCGACGAGCTCCGCCAGTTCCACGGGAACGTCGCGATTATGAGGGCGCAAGACGATACGGCTCGCCTGAAAATCGGCATAGCGCAACACCAGACGCAATTCGTGATGGACCGCGTAGATGTTGCGCCGGTCCGGACGATACTGCGCCAGGGAAGTGTAATGCCGGTCCAGCACCACCAGCGCGTCCGGCAGAATCAATGGATCCATCGCCGCCGCATCCGCGGCTCCGATGTGAATGGCCACGAATCGCAACCAGCTTTTGCGGGCAGGTCCCGAGCGTGACCGTGCGGCGCGCAGCACGGAGTCCGGAATGCTGAGGAGTTGCTGCACGGCGGAACGGCGGACGATCGGCTCGTGCATGGCGGTCTCATGGGAGACGACGGGCACGCTTGCCCCCTGCTCGCCGTCGGTCCACGCGCCCGGGGGCGCAGGCAGCAGGTCCATTGCCGTCAGGTGCTGCGCGGCCAGGATGCGGTCGATGCCTTCCAGTGACAGGCGCCGCTTGCTGTGCAGAAAGTTGGATAAGTGGGCGGCCCCAAATCCCGTCTGGCGCGATAAAAGCGAGATACTCAGGGAGCCCCGCCCTATTCTGCGCAGCAGTTCCAGCCGGAGACGCTCGTGCATCTGAGTCAGATTCATTTGTTGAAATTCCGCCACCGGCATAAGGCAAGCCCCCCATGCGTTTGCCGATGGAAAAACCATTCCGCATAAAATGCCTTAATTCTGAGTGTTCGCGGGCGAGAATGGGAAGCGATCCCGTCACTGTTGACTAGATTCCATTGACGCAGGAGATACGCCTCCCTAGAGTGAATCCTACTTACCTCGCGCAAAGTGCCGGCTAACTCCCATGGCATGGCGCGGCATTCTGCGGGACCCGGTGAAATAGCACACGAGTCACAGAAGTTAGCCGCACCTATGCTTTCTTGTTCTGCAGGAACAACGGGAAGAAGCCGGGAGCCGCTGCCGCATGGGCGCGCCGATTAAAGTTGCGCGATATTCCAGGGTCTGTGCCGTCTTTTTTTTCTAACGATGAATCCGAGAGGACAACAGCCGGCTCTCCCCCAAAAGGATCAGAGAATCCTGAGTCGCCTAGTCTGCTGCCATTTACCCCGGCACACAACAAGGAGAGGATCGCTCTGCCGGGATTTGCCGAACCTACGGAGAAGTTGCCATGGAGTTGTGCGTTCAATTGAAAGTATGCGAGGGGTGCGGGTCTCTCTGGTACCGCGTCCAAAACCTGAGAACGGTCTATTGCAGAGGATGTGAAGTCCGGCTCAGAGACTTTCCTGTACCCACATGTCACCTGCGCCGCGGAGCGCGTGGTCACAAACCGCTGCCGCCATTGAGCCCGGCAGCGTGGCTGGCAGGGGGTGCGCAATGAGCGCTGCCCTCCTGCTGTCACGGATCTACGGGGTGGCCGCCGCGCCCTCGGGCTGGTTTGCCGCACCGACCGGGTCTCCACCCGCCACGCGCGACTTGCCGACGCCGGGACGAACCGGAACCGCTCCGGTCTACTCGCTGGCTTTCTATCGCAAGCACACTGAGAAAATGCTGCGCCGCTACTTGTACGCGTCCATGCTGGTGGGGCGTGCTCCCTCCATCCTGAACGAGCCGCTGGGACGCGGCCTGGTTTCTTCGCGGCCCGTCACCAGTTTTGAAGACGCGGTCATCTTTGTCCTCGACGTGGAGCGCTGCCTGGCAAAGATTTCGCTGCTCGATCGTATGATGCTGGCCAAGGCTGTCCTCCAGGAGTACACGCACGAGGAGGTGGCGCTGATGCTGGGAATCGCGGACCGCACCATGGAGGTACGTCTGGGGCAGGCGCTCGACAACCTCACGCGAGTGATGCTCGATGCTCGACTGTTGGTTCTGCCGTAATCCGAACCGCGGCAGAGACGATGACGGGATGCCGGCGGGTGTCCCGTCATCATCGCAGCTTCTGACCCGCTCAGAACTTGCGCGACCACTCCTTCGGCCACCGTTCCACGATCACCTTCTTATCGGTGAAGAACTCAACGGCATCGCGGCCCTGCGCATGCATCACGCCGAAGAAGCTGCCCTTCCATCCCGAGAACGGAAACCAGGCCATGGGCGCGGGCACACCGATGTTCACACCCACATTGCCCGTGGAAACGGCGTTGCGGAACTTGCGCGCCGACGCACCGGACGAGGTGAAGATGGAGCTGGCGTTGCCGTAGGGAGACCGCTCGATCATGCGCATGGCATCGTCCACGGTATCGGCGTGCACCACGGAAAGAACGGGGCCGAAGATCTCTGTATCCATGAGCGGGCTCGAGGCCGGGAGACCGTCGAGCACGGTTGGGCCGACAAAGGAGCCCGCGCTTTGGATGCTGCGGCCGTCGACGATGGCGTTCGCGCCGTCATGAGCGCCTTTGCCGATCAGACCGACAACGCGCTCGCGGCTGGCCTGGGTGATAACAGGCCCCATCTGCGATGCGGGGTCGAGTCCGTCGCCCACTTTCAGGCCTGAAGCCGCCGCGGCAATCGACTCGCGGAACCAATCCTTGGCTTCCCCCACCGTCACCGTCACGCTGACCGCGAGGCAGCGCTGCCCGGCGCAGCCAAATGCCGAGTCGGCAATGATCTTCGTGGTTGTCTCCTGGTCGGCGTCGGGCAGCACCACAACGTGATTCTTGGCGCCTCCCTGGCACTGCACGCGCTTGCCGGTGGCCGAGCCGCGCGCGTAGACGTACTGGGCCACGGGCGTGGAGCCCACGAAGCTGATCGCGCGCACCAGGGGATGGTCAAGGAGCGCGTCGACTGCCGGCTTGCCGCCGTTCACCAGGTTCACCACGCCGGCCGGAAGGCCGGTCTGAAGGATCAGGTCCACCAGCCGCGCCGCTGAAAACGGCACGCGGTCGCTCGGCTTCAGTACTACCGTGTTGCCGGTTGCGATGGCGTAGGGCACAAACCACAGCGGGATCATGGCTGGGAAGTTGAAAGGCGTGATGACCGCGCAGACACCGAGCGGCTGCCGCACCATGACTTCGTCGATGCCGGGCGCAATGTCTTCGAGCGAGTAGCCCTGCATCAGCACGGGCGCGCCGCAGGCGACTTCGACGTTCTCAATGCCGCGGCGCAGCTCGGCACGCCCCTCGGCCAGCGTCTTGCCGTTTTCGCGCGTGATGGTTTCGGCCAGCCCGTCCAGGTTCTGCTCCATCAGCATCTTGAGCCGGAAGAGGAACTGGATGCGATCGCCTACCGGGGTGGCGCGCCATGCGGGGAACGCAGCCTGCGCGGCCTGCACTGCCGCATCGACCTCGGCCGCCGAGCCCAGGGGCGACCGGCCCAGCGGTTCGCCGGTGGCGGGGTTGGTCAGTTCGAGGCCGGGCTCGCTTGTCGGCGCCAGCCACTGGCCGCCGATCAGGTTGCGCACTTCAGTCGTGGCGATGGTGGAGAGGGAAGCCATAGGACATTCAATGTAGCGCCGAATGGGGTCTGCTGGGAATAGTGTGGAGAGGGAAAGATGTGAATGGTCTGCGGCGGAGGTCAACGTCCGAGTTCAGGAATGGAGAGCCCGCGGCATATCTTTCGCGCCAACAGATCGGCGATCTCCGTGTGGCGAGGCACAGCTTCGGTTTGACCTGTCTTCGGGTTGGACCACAACGAGTGCGCCGCGCCTTCGCGCTTGAGATAACAACCATGCAAGCGGAGATGCCGAAGCAGCGACTCGCGCTTCACTGGATGGTGACCGTCTCGCGCAGCGCGTTCGCCGGAGCTCCGCGCAGTCCGTCTTCGCGGCGATCTTCGAGAATCAATTGAATTGCCGCGCTGAGGTCCTGGCGACATTCCTCGATCGTGTGTCCCTGCCCGTTCGCTCCGGGGATCTCCGGCGACCACGCGACAAACCACTCGCCATCCCGCTCGATTACAGCCGTGAATTCATTCCGCATGGCGAAATCATAGACCGCTTTCCGTTTTGGACGCAACCTGTTCTGCTATCGTGGACGCGGCTCCTGAAGTGCTCGCGCTGTTGCACTTGAATTCAACCTGGACCGCGGAGAATCTGCCCCATGAAGGTCATTGTTACTGCAATCCTCCTGACCGCTGCCGCTGGTCTTGCCGCGCAGCAAACACCGACGCCGCCTGCGCCCAAGCCCACCACCGCGGCCGAAGCACCCAATCGCGACAGCAGCTACATCGACGCGAAGGGTACAGCTCACGTGACGCGCGTGGTGCCGGTACCGGAAGATCTGAGCCCGCAGGCGCGCAAGTCGCTGGGGCAGGCGGAGCCGGACCAAGGCCCTCCGGAGCAACTGGCCGAGCGCCGCAAGATGACCGACGCCTACACCGCGCGCGCCCGCGTGGAGTGGACGACAATTTGCCCCAACACGCTGACGGACGAGACCATGGCCGGCGTTCCGGTGCACGTGGTTGTGCCCGCGAGCTTGATGGACGCCAACAAGGACAAGGTTCTGCTGAACCTGCATGGCGGCGGATTCAACTCAGATTCCGGCTCCTATACCGAGACCATTCCCATTGCCAGCTACACCGGAATCAAAGTCGTCGCTGTGCTTTACCGGCTTGCGCCCGAGTACCCTTTCCCGGCCGCTGTGGATGACTCCATTGCCGTCTACAAGCACCTGCTGGAGACCTACAAGCCGGACCACATTGTCATCTACGGCACGTCGGCGGGCGCGATTCTGACAGCCGAAGTCGCGGTGAAGATCAAGCAGCTCGGATTGCCGATGCCTGCGGCGCTGGGTATCTTCAGCGGCATGGGAGACTTTGCCCGCGCCGGCGATTCCGCCTCGATGTATGCGCTGCGCGGCCTTTCCGGGCACCTGGATCCGCCGGTTCCCGGCGCGCACGACCCGTTCTATGTCGGCTCGACGGACGTCAAGGATCCGGTTCTGTCGCCCATTTACGCCGATCTGCACGGACTTCCGCCTACGCTCTTCATCACCAGCGGCCGCGACCTGCTGCTGAGCGGAACCGCGAACCTCCAACGCGCCTACCTGCACGCAGGCGTCGAGGCGCAGCTCGTGGTCTTTGACGCGCTGCCTCATGCCTTCTGGTATGACTCCAACCTGCCCGAGGCGATTGAGGCCAACCACATGATGGCGGACTTCTTCGTGAAGCACCTTAAGGGCAAAGAGTAGTCGATGGGAGAGCTGCCGATTCCTGTCGTTCCGGGAAAAGTATCATTATGTGAGACGATTTTGGGCTCTGCTTATCGCATAAAATGTTTATTTTGAATATCGTATGCATCATTCTTCCCGCATTGTGATCCAGAGGGGGGGTGGGGGGGTACCCGGTACAGGGGTCGGTTTGGGGGAGGGCGCCCGCCATGCCTGCTTCCGTTTCGGTAACTCAGAAACGGAAAGGGGGGGGAGGGGGTATATTATTTTTCTCGCCAACATACGCGGAGAAGTGATTACCTTCCTGATACTGGAGAGAACGAGGATTCCCCCGGGCTTGTTACGCCGGATTGTGGATACGTCCATGGAGCTCGTTGCCTTCCTTAAATGAAAACGCCCGCACGAGGTGCGGGCACGGTTCAACTCAGGGTTTTAGTATAGCCCCATTTTGGGGCTGCGGGTGTGACGGGAGATACAGGCAGTGTCTGGTGAATCGAAGTTACGGTTGTCGCGTGAAGAAGAAAACACCCCTCAGGGCCTAAAGGCCGGGCAAAATTGGGCTCCTGACGGCACGGCTAAAGCCGTGCCCCTTCAAAACGAGCCCGCTCCGCGATTCACCAAACACTGCCTAGTGGGCGACACTGCCTTGCGGGCGCTGCCGCCACATCGGGATTACGATGACGGTTGCGGACGGGAGAGGGTTGAGAGGGTTGCGGATGACGCGTGTGCTGCGGGCGTGTTGGATGGCGGCGTGGTTGATGCTGGCTCTGGAGGTTTCTTCGCCGGCCGAGGAGATGCGGCCGCAAGTGACGATTGACGGCGGGTCGGTGCGCGGCGCGACGGTGGCGGCGCTGCCCGCGGGCGGGGCGTTCCTGGGGATTCCGTTTGCAGCGCAGCCGGTGGGCGGGTTGCGCTGGCGCGCGCCGCAGCCGCCGGCGAAATGGAGGGGGGTCCGCGAGGCGACCGCGTGGGGACCAGCCTGTCCGCAGACGCCGAGCCCGTGGCTGCCCGAGATGCTGGGGATCCAGAAGATGGCGACGGATGAGGCGTGCCTGTACCTGAATGTGTGGACTCCGAAGCTGGATCCGGCGAAGGCGCTGCCGGTGCTGGTGTGTGTGCACGGAGGGGGCAATGTGGAGGGATCGGGCGAGTGGCCGCCGCTGGGGGTGACACTGGCCAGGACCGGCGTGGTGGTGGTGAGCCTGAATTACCGTCTGGGGGCGTTTGGATTTTTCACCTATCCGGCGCTGGACGCCGAATCGAAGCATCGCACTTCAGGAAACTACGGGCATCTGGACCAGATTGCAGCGCTCGAGTGGGTGCAGCGGAACATCGCGCGGTTTGGGGGCGATCCCCGGCGGGTGACAATTGCAGGCCAGTCGTCGGGGTCGGAGGACGTTTGCAATCTGATGGCGTCGCCGCTGGCGGCGGGACTGTTCGAGGGGGCGATCCTGCAAAGCGGAACCTGCGTCGACTCAGTGTTTCCGCGCCTCAATGAGGAAGAAGCCAGCGCGGAGCGGTTGGCGAAAGACCTGGGAGTGAGCGCAGGGCCGCAGGCGCTCAAGCAACTGCGGGCGATCCCGGCTGAGCGCATTCTGGAGACGGCGGCGAGCGATGGGGACGTGGACCTGGAGCCGAATATCGATGGATGGGTTTTACCGACGCAGCCGGCGGTGATGTTTGAGCACGGAAGGCAGGCGAGGGTTCCGGTGATGTTGGGCACGAATGAAGACGAAGTGTCGATCTTTGCCAGCCCATTGGTGGGAGGCCATTCGAATCGGCCCAAGACGGTGGCGGAGTACCAGGCGTGGCTGAAGCGTGAGTTCGGGGCGTTTGGCGAGGAGGTATTGGGGGCCTATCCGGCGCGGGAAGACGCCCAGGTTCCCGGGGTGTTCCTGACGATGTTCAGCGATTACGATTTCGCGTTCAGCACGTGGCTGCTGGCGAAGGAGACGGCGCAAGCAAGACAGCCGGCATACCTTTACCGCTTTACGTACGTGGGGAGCGGACCTTTCGCGAGCCTGGGCGCGTTCCACAGCGAGGAGCTCATGTTCCTGAGCGGAAGGTACTGGACGAGCTGGGCGCCGAATCCGGAGGACGCGCGACTGTCAGAGGCGATGGTGGGATACTGGGCGCAATTCATCAAGACCGGCAATCCCAATGGAACCGGGTTGCCTGCGTGGCCGCCGTTCGACGGCGAGGGAGCCTGCCAGGAACTGGGACGGCACATTGGGCCGGAGTCGGTGCCGCGCGCGGATCGGTTTGGAATCTTCCAGCGATTTCTGGGTTCGCGGCTCAAAAAAAGCTAGATAACCTGGCAGGGCCGGAATACCGACAACCCCGGACCTTTGATTCTGCTGAAGCTTTGTTTACGCTGCCCTCTTCCGCGGTTCGTACTGGAGCGCCTTGTACCAGCGCTTGAGGAAGACGCGGACTCCGGAAGGGGGGCGGAGCCAGAGGTCGGCGGCGGTTTCGCGGGGGTCCGGGCGCATGAGGATGCTGAGATGCGGGCCTTCCACGCCGCTCACCGCTCGGAAGGCGGCCTCGTCGGTCACATCGTCGCCTATGTAGGCGACGGGCGTTCCCGGCGGCGCTTCGGCGATCAGCGTGTTGACTGCGCCTCCCTTGTCACGGCCCACGCGAAGCTCGAGGCCGCCTTCAAACTCAAGGAGCATGAGCCCTTCCATTTTCGCCATGGGTTCGAAGAGCTCGCGGGTGCGCACCTCAATGAACTTGGCGGTGCGCGGGGAGGCACCGCGCCAGTGCATCACGGCGGCGTTGGGCTTGTCTTCGAATTCGCCGCCCAGATTGTTGTGGCGGAGGTACTCGCGCAGTTCATCCAGCTTGCGCTGGGTGATTGAGGGGGCCTGCTCCAGTTCGCGGCGGCCATCGGCGTAGATTCGTTCTGCTCCGTGCAGGCCCCAGACCTCGACGGGCTGCTCGATGATTGGCGGATTGCCGCGTAACAGCAGGCTGATTTCCCGCGCCGGACGGCCGGTGATCACCACCAGCCTTGTCTTGCCCTGATGGAGGATGCGCGCGATGGACTCGCGCACGCCGGTGTAGGGACGCGCCTTGAGGCGGTCCACGCGAAAGGGGGCCAGAGTTCCGTCATAGTCAAGCAACAACAGCGGTTTTACCCCGGGCTGGAACGCGGTGAAGAAGCTTTGCAGCACATTTACGGCATCGTCGGTCACTGTATAGGGTCCTTTTAGGCAGGTCTTCAAATATCCAGCAGGTTGTTCCGGCGCTCCGGTGATCTTCCTACGATCGTCCCCGTGCGCCAAGGCTGAATTTGCTCATACTCATGCGCGCTTTCGCTGCGATTTGTCCGTGCCATGCAGCACCATCGGCTCCTGGCGGTCGTCTCCCAGGGCATCCTGGCTGTCGATGCGCAGCTCGCGCAGGTCGCCCAGCACGCTGGCGGCCCAACGGTATACGTTATGCTCCATAATCTGGCGCCGCATCCGCTGCATTCTCAGGCGGCGCTCAGAGGGACTCATTTCCAGGCCTTGATGGATGGCCTCAGCCACGCCTTTCGTGTCGTAAGGGTTGACGATCAACGCATCGCGCAGTTCAATGGCCGCGCCGGTGAACTTGCTCAGGACCAGCACGCCGTCTTCGTCGTCGCGCGCGGCCAGGTACTCCTTGGCGACGAGGTTCATCCCGTCGTGAAGCGAAGTCACCAGGCAGATGTCCGCGGCGCGATACCAGGTGGTGACTTCGTCGTGATTGCATTGACGCTCAATGAGAAGGACGGGGCGCCAATCAGTCGTCTGGAAGCGGGAGTTGATGCGGTCCACGGCAGCCTCGACGCGGCGGCGCAGCTCCGCATAGCTGGGAATGCGCGTACGGCTGGGCGCTGCGATCTGGACCATGGTGACGCGCCCGCGATGCCAGGGGTGTTCTTCGAGGAGGAGTTCGAACGCGTTCAGGCGCTCTTCTATTCCCTTGGTGTAATCGAGCCGGTCGACGCCGAGGATGAGGCTCTCGCCGCGGGCGCCGAAATCGCGCAGGAGCTCGTCGCGAGTTTTGCCCCAGGCAGCGCGTTCGGGTCCCGCCGGATCGATGGCGACGCTGACCGGATAGGGACGCACGGTGGTGGTCTGTCCGCGGCGCCGGACGGTCATGTGCTCGCGGTCGGTGCGCGACTCAAGTACGCGGTCCACGGTGTCAAGAAAGTTATTGCAATGGAGGGCAATGTGGAAGCCGACCAGGTCGGCGCCGAGGAGCCCTTCAAGGAGCTCGGCCTGCCACGGGCAAATGCCGAAGGCCTCCGGGTTGGGCCAGGGAATGTGCCAGAAGATGGCGACGCGGGCATCGGGCCGCGCTGCTTTGATCATGCGCGGCAGAAGCGCAAAGTGGTAGTCCTGCACGAAGACGATGGGATTGGGACAGCTTTCCATCTCATGCAGCAGCGCCAGGGCGAACTTGCGGTTTACCTCCTGGTAGGACTCCCAGTCGGATGCGCGGAAGATGGGACGCGTATGCGCGATGTGGCACAACGGCCAGAGGCCTTCGTTGGCGAAACCGTCGTAGTAGGAGCGCTCCTCTTCCTCGGAGAGCCACACGCGACGGAGGGTGTAACGCGGGTTATCGGGAGGTACGCGGATCCGGTCATGCTCGTCCACCATGAAGCGGTCTTCGCTGCCGCTGCCCAGGGCCACCCAGACCCCGTCGCAGGCGCGCAGGACCGGCTCAATGGCCGTGACCAGGCCGCTGGGGGGAACCACGCAGACGGTTTCCCTGCCCTGCCGGATGTGCATGTAGGGTTCGCGATTGGAGACCACGAAGATTTTTCCGGAGCCCGTACGCTGGCGCACGTGGACGGTGAGACGCTCCGCAGTCCATAGATTCTCGCCGGCCTCGCGCAGGCGTGCCTCCGCGGCAGCGGCGGCGCGGGCTTCCAGCAGGCTCTCGGTGATGTTCTCCACTTCCCGTGCGATGGGGGTGAACAGGCTTAGCTCCTCGGAGCGTCCCATTCTCTGGTGGACGGGTTCACCCATGCGCAGGAGGCGCAACCGCTCAGCCAGCCGGGTGATGGGCCGCAGCAGCGACCAGCGCACCACGATGAACGTAACCGCCACAATCAGCAGCACGAGGGCCACAATGCGCCAGAAGGTCTGCCGCCAGACCTCGGTGGCTTCCGCGCGGATGTAGCCCGCATCCTCCAGAACCACGAGGGCGCCGGCGGGTCTGCTCTGGGCGTGCAGCGGAACCGCTTCCTCCAGCCAGTACTGGTCGCCGGTGCGGCCGAAGAATCCCACATTGGAGCCACGCTTGATAGCGAGTTTGACGGTATCGGGGGGAAAGGCCCGGAGGATGGGAGTGGGCGCATCGGCGTGCACCAGGTTTCCGCTCACGTCGTAGACGGCCAGGCCGAGCACTTCGTCGTGGCTGCGAAGTTCCTGCGCCACCGCGGCGATATCGGGGATTGAGCCGGAGATCAACGCCTTTTCAACGAACGGCTGGAGGCTGGTTCCCAGCCAACCCGTTCTGCGTTCAAGTTCGCGGCGCAGCACGTGCTTGCGCGCCAGGACTTCAAAATACGTGGATGCGAGGGACACCACGGTAATGCCTGCGATCAGGGCAAGAATCAGCCGTGTGCGGAATCGATGCATTCCTTAACTCTCCGTGTAGGTGGACACACCTCGGCTACTTCCCACGCATATTGCACGCTGAGGGCCGATTAGTAAGATGCCTGAAACGGGGGAGTTGGCCGTTCGGCAACGCCGGTGAATCCGTGAAATTCTTACCGTCGCAATGCACTTTTCGCCCGGCGCGGGGAGATCTTTCCGCCGGCATGCATGGCCCCAGCATACGCCATGCGCTATTCTGTCGGGAAGGACAGCGCGCCGGGACGAGCGGCCGCGTTCCATGTTCGAACGGCATCCGATGGCGTTAGCGACGATCGATAGAACCGCCAAACAATTTGTCTTGACCGTTCAGGACTATGCCCTGTTCTCGCTTCGTGCTGTCTCAAATCTTTTTAGTTCTCCCGTGTACTGGGAGGATTTCGTTCTGCAATCCGACATTATCGGCGTGGGCTCGGGCATTATTGTGGTGTTCGCGGGGTTTTTCACCGGCGCCGTGCTGGCGGTGCAGTCGGAGGCCACGCTGGCTGCCTTTGGAGCCACAGCGGTCACCGGGCGGTTCGTGAGCATGTCGATGATCCGCGAGCTCGGAGCGGTACTGACCGGAATCATGGTTTCCGGCCGCAACGCATCGTCGATGGCAAGCGAACTCGGTTCGATGGTGGTCACGGAGCAAATCGACGCCATGCGCGCGCTGGGCGTGGATCCCATGCGCAAGCTGGTCACTCCGCGTGTCTACGCCACCATCACCATGCTGTTGTTCCTTACCATCGTGTCAGATTTTTGCGGCATCCTGGGCGGCGCGGCCGTGACCGTCTTCATGAACGGTCAAAACGGCACCCAGTATTTCTCCCAGGCCTACGAGTTTCTGCATTACCCTGACATCCTCCAGGGGCTCATCAAGCCGCTCTTCTTTGGGTTCATCATTTCCTCGATCGGATGCTTCTACGGAATGCGCACCACCGGCGGAACGCAGGGTGTGGGCCGCTCCACCATTTCGGCGGTCGTGTTTGCCTCCGTGCTCATTATCTTTGTGGACTTGCTGATCAGCACAGCGATGGTTTCGATTTTCAAATGAGCGCCCATGCCCAGCCCGCGCCCGTGGAGGCACAGGTGCCGGTCGTCGCGTTCCGCGATGTGACGGTAAGCTTTGACGGACCAGCGGTACTGAACGGCATCAGCTTTACCGTGGGCCCGCGCGAGACACGGATCCTTCTGGGGCCGGCAGGGGTGGGCAAGAGCGTCCTGCTGAAGACGGCGAACGGATTGGTGCGGCCCGAATCCGGAAGCGTCTTTCTCCTTGGCCAGGAGATTTCCCACATGAATGAGCGTTCGCTGTTTCCGCTTCGCCTGCGGACCGGGATGGTTTTCCAGGAAGGCGCCCTTTTTGATTCGCTACCGGTGCGCGATAACGTGGCGTATCAATTGATCCAGGACCGCGTCCCGAACGACACGATCGACGAGCGCGTCCGCGAGGCATTGCGCTTCGTGGGACTGGAAGCAACATTCTCGCTCTATCCCGGAAGCCTCTCGGGAGGCATGCGCCGGCGCGTGGCCATCGCACGCGCGCTCATCCGCCAGCCGGAGCTGCTGCTGTATGACTCGCCCACCGGCGGCCTGGATCCGATCACCTCCACGACGATCATCGAGCTGATCGTGAAGCAGCGGGACTTCTACCGGACACCGTCAATCCTGGTGACACACCGGCTGCAGGATGCTTTCACCATGTGCACGAACCGTTTTGATTCCGAGGCCAATGGGATGGTTCCGCTACCGGCGGGCGAAGTGGACGCCAATACGACCTTTATGATGCTGAACGAAGGCAAGGTGATCTTCGACGGCTCGCTGCACGACCTGGTGCACAGCACGGATCCATTTGTTCGGGAGTTCCTGGAATAGCGCGGTCGAGTCAGGCGGACTTCCGCTCGGTCCCTGGACAACCAGCGTAATGGATACTGGTCAATCCGGAAAGACCTTCCCTCAGCGGCTGAAGCCGGGCCTCCTTTTTGAACGCCTGCGGCACGACTAAAGTCGTGCCCCTTCAAAGCAGTCCCAAAGCGAGCGACGGCCGCGATGTGACAAGTCTTTCGTTGGACCGTCCCCATCTGCTAGCCTTGCTGTTTCGGACTCATTCCGTTTGCAGGTGTGCGATGGCATTCAAGTTTCATGGCGTCGATTTTCTTCATCTTGATTCCAGCTTCAGCGAAGACGAGCTGCTGGTTCGCCGCACCGCGCGCGACTTTGTGGAGGACAACCTCATCCCCATCATCGAATCTTGCTTTCGCGAGGGGCGCTTTCCGCGCGAGCTGGTGCCGGCGATGGGTGAGCTGGGCTTCTTTGGCGCCAGCCTGGAGGGTTACGGCTGCGCGGGCATGTCGAATGTGGAGTACGGCCTGGTGATGCAGGAGCTGGAGCGCGGCGACTCCGGCATCCGCAGCTTTGTCAGCGTGCAGTCGGCGCTGGTGATGTACCCCATTTACACCTTCGGATCTGAAGAACAGAAGAACACGTGGCTTCCGGCGCTGGCCACGGGCGAGAAGCTTGGCTGCTTCGGACTGACCGAGCCGGGATACGGTTCAAACCCCGGCGGCATGAAGACTGTCGCGCGCAAATCCGGCGACGGGTACGTGTTGAACGGCGAAAAGATGTGGATCACGTCAGGAAATATCTCGGACGTGGCTGTGATCTGGGCCAAGGTGGAGGACGAAGACAACAAGGTGCGTGGATTCCTGGTGGAGACAGACCGGCCGGGGTTCAAGGCATTCGACGTGCATGGCAAATGGTCGCTGCGCGCTTCAGTGACGAGCGGGCTCTCCCTGCAAGACGTGCATGTGCCGGCGGCCAACCTGCTGCCCAAGACGGGCGGCCTGAAGAGCCCGCTGATGTGCCTGAACCAGGCACGTTACGGCATCAGTTGGGGAGCGATTGGGGCGGGCATGTCCTGCTACGACACGGCTCTGCAATATGCCAAGACGAGAAAGCAGTTCCACAACCAGCCGATCGCCAGCCATCAGCTTGTGCAGGAGAAGCTGGTATGGATGATCAGCGAGATCTCAAAGGCCCAACTGCTGAGCCTGCACGTGGGCCGGCTGAAGGATGCCGGCAGCCTAGGCCACCAGCACATCTCCATGGCCAAGCGCAACAACGTGTGGATGGCACTCGAGTGCGCGAGGCTGGCCCGCGACATTCTGGGCGCCAACGGCATCACCGAGGATTACCCCATCATGCGCCACATGATGAACCTCGAGTCAGTGAAGACTTACGAGGGCACGCACGATATCCACGCGCTGATCCTGGGCCAGCATATTACCGGGCTTGCAGCATACTGAGCTTGTCGATCGAGCCGGCGGGCAGAGCAGATCCGTTCATCGAAGCAGGATCTGCCCTGTGATCGGAATGCGTTCAATCGACGGGCGCGGGCGGCGTTCCCAGCCGCTGAACCGCAAAGCCATAGCACGTCTGCGCCGGCATCACCTGGCGATACGACTGCTCTACCGATGTCGACGTGGCTGTGTAAATTTGCCAGTAAAGCGGGCCAGCCAATCCGGTTGACGGGTAGTTTTGCGTGATCGTAACGAAGTGGTGCTGGTTGTCCCAGCCGACAATTGAGACGTAAGTGCCGACCGTCGCGTTTGTCTGGCTGTTGTACTTGCCGGGCGCATAGAGTTGTTTGTAATTCGTGATTGGCCTGGCGCCGTTAAAGTGATAAAGATCCAGCCCGAATCCAGCCAGCGCCAGGATGGATCCATCCGGAGAGAAGTACATTTCCTCGTAGTCGGCGGGCCAAAGATTGGTGTGAATGAGGGTTTGGCCGTCGCTGGAGTGCTGCGTCAGATTGCCGGTTGACCCCACCAGCCACGACTGAAGCTGGCCATTCTTGCCGACGACTGCCAGGTTGTTCAGCGGGTCGGGATCGAGGGCATTGCCCTCCACACCGGCATCGGTTGTATTGCCCAACAGCACCAGGGTCTTGTTGCCCGCAACAAGGTATTCATAATTGTTCTCGTCGAACGCGTACTTATCGTTGCCGGTGAAGCGGATCGCCATGGTGTCCTGGCCGCGAAAAGGCGCCTCGCCCAGAAACTCCAGGGCGCCGGTTTGGTGGTTCACCTGGAAGGTCATAACGCTGTATTCGCTGTAGAGGTCCGACCCGCCCGTGACGCCCACGTAGAGAAACTGCCCGGAATGGTCCAGAGATAAGGGCCCGTACAAATAATGCGTTCCCGGGGTCGACGAATACCCTGCAGCCGCGGTGGTTTTCACCTTGGTGAGTGCGCCGTTGGCGGCGATCCGGTAGGTGATGATGTTCTCCCATGTCGGATTCTCGGGGTTCCCCCAGCTTATGCCGAACAGGTAAGTTCCATTGCAGGCGGTATAGTAATTAATCCCGTCACCCACGGCGAATGGCTCTCCGGGGATGGGCGCCAGTTTCCCGCTGGAGGAAAGCGCGTATCCGTAGATTGCCTGTACTGAGGAATTGGTATGGGGCACGTCAGCCGATTCGTAGACGAATGCAGCCGTACTTGCATGAACGGCTGATGCAGCACCAAGGGTTAACAGGGCAAGACCTGTGATGAGGGATTTCACTTTAGTCTCCATGAATCTACTTAGGGCACACCCGGCTATTTAGCCGCAGAGGTGTGCCGGGAACCGCAGCGGCGATCATTCTGTTTGTGTAGAGAGATATTCTTGCTCTTATATAGATGTTGCGGAAGCGGCTGCTGTTGTCTTGGGGCTGGTTTCAGGTTTCAGGTTTCAGGTGACGGGTTTCAGGTGACAGGTGACTGGGCATAGGTGTCAGGTGCCACCACGCTGAAACTGATCGACAAGCCAAAGCGGGATGCGGCATAGTCGTATCCATGCGACATTCTGGGATTTGCCCTGGTTTTTTTTGGCGTGCCGCGATGGCTGCCGGCTCCTTCTTCGCAGCCGCAACGATCATGAGCGCGCAGCAGGCCGCGCCGGCGCCGCCGATCGTGCTTCACGCAGCCCGTCTCCTCGACGTGCGCGCCGGAACGGTGATCGAGCCGGGCGAGGTCCTGGTCGAAGGCGATCGCATCCGCGCGGCGGGCCAGTCGGTCGAGCATCCCCAGGGGGCGCGCGTTATCGATCTGGGCGACGTGACGCTGATGCCGGGAATGATCGACGCACACGTGCACTTGTTCCTGCATCCCGGGGCAGAAGATCTGCAGACGGTGGAAGAGTCGGTGCCATGGCGCACCATTCTTGCCGAGCAGGCTGCCAGGGACGATCTGATGGGCGGCTTCACCGCGGAGCGCGATATGGGCACGGAGGGCGCGGGCGCGGCCGATACCGCGGTGCGCAACGCGATTAACCGGGGTATGATTCCCGGGCCGCGCCTGCGCATCAGCGGCAACGCCATCGACATCCTCGGGGGCCACGAGGACGCCAATCGCTACAATCCGGCGCAACACGTGCTTTCCAACGCGGACTACGCCAACAGTGCCGATCAGATTGTGGAGGTGATGCGCGAGCAGCACAAGGAAGGCTCAGATTTCGCCAAGCTCTATGAGACCGGCCCCGATCGCATGGTGGACGGAGTGCTGCACACGCCGTATCAATACACCGCGGAACAACTGAAAGCTGCCGTCAACGAGGCGCATCGCCTGGGAACATTCGTAGGCGTGCACGCCATGGGCGAGCCGGGAACACTCTATGCCGCCCAGGCCGGTGTTGCATCCATCGATCACGCGACGCAGCTCAGCGACGAGACCATCCGGCTGATGAAAGAGAAGGGCATCTTCGCGGTGCCTACCTTCGCCATCTTCGAGTACTTCGCCACGCATCGCGAGACGCAGGACCAGGCGGCGGTGGAAGCCGAGATGCTGGAATACAAGATCAAGGAGTTCAAAAAGCAGATTGCGGCGGGAGTCGAGTTTGCGTGCGGCTCGGATGTGGGGCCGTTCCCGCACGGCACGCAGGCACGCGAGCTGGAGCTGATGGTTCAGTACGGCATGACGCCCGCGGCGGTCCTGAAAGCCGACATGATCAACGGCGCGAAGCTGCTGGGCTGGGAAGGCAAGATTGGCGAGCTCAAGCCCGGTTTCTTCGCAGATGTGGTCGCGGTCAAAGGCAATCCGCTCGAGAATATTTCGGCGGTTACCCGAGTGAGCTTTGTGATGAAGGGCGGCGTGGTGGAACGCCAGGATTAGCGGAACACGCTATCGTGGGGCGGCACTCGTCTCCAGCTTCTTTTGCACCTTGGCGAGGGCATTGAAATAGCGCTCGGGTTTGACCTCGGCAAGCGATTCCTCGATCGCCTTGCGATAGCCGCCAAGGTAAATGGAATAGAGGATGGCGAGCGAGCAGCCGAACCCGAACATGAAGCCGATGAACAGGCCGATGGTGGCGGCGGCCCCGAAGCTGACCATGGCGGTCCCCTTTCTCGCGTTCAAAGCATATTCAGGCGCGCGCTTCCGGACTAAACGGCAACCACAAAGCTGTCCTCAGTGCGTGTCACTGCGTGATAGAGCGTGTCCCGCTCTACCGGAACGCGGCCGGCCTCGGTGATGAGCCGGCACAAATCCTTCCGCGTCAAGCCCTGCGGCGTGGTGGCGCCGGCATCGTGGTAAATCTTCTCCTCGATTACCGTGCCGTCCAGATCGTCGGCGCCGAAACGCAGCGCGATCTGCGCGATCTTCGGCGTCAGCATCTGCCAGTACGCCTTGATGTGGGCAAAGTTATCCAGCAGCAGCCGGCTGACCGCAACCTGGCGGATGTCCGTCAGCCCGGTGGTTACCGGCAGGTGATCGAGCGGGGTGTTCTCCGGGTGAAATGCCAGCGGGATGAAGGTCTGGAATCCGCCGGTCTCGTCCTGCAGGGCGCGCAGCTTCAGCAGGTGGTCCACGCGGTCCTCATCGTTCTCAATGTGCCCGTAAAGCATGGTCGCGTTCGACCGGAACCCCACCTTGTGCGCCAGCCGCGCCGTCTCGAGCCACTCGTCGCCGTCGATCTTGTGATCGCAGATGATGGAGCGCACGCGCGGCGCAAAGATTTCCGCCCCTCCGCCGGGCATGGAATCTACGCCGGCGTCACGCAGCTTGATCAACGTCTCCTCGATGGTCAGCTTGGCGCGCCGCGCCAAATAGGCGATTTCCACCATGGTGAACGCCTTGATGTGCACCTTGGGGAACCGCTCCTTGAGCCCGCGCACCAGGTCGAGGAAGTATTCGAACGGCAGATCCGGATGCAGGCCGCCGACGATATGAAACTCCGTGACCGCTTCAGAGTAGCCGGACGCCGCCGTCTGCCAGGCTTCTTCCAGGGCCATGGTGTAGCCGGCCGAGTCGCCCTTCTTGCGCCCGAACGCGCACAGCTTGCATGCCGCTACGCACACGTTGGTCGGATTGATGTGCCGGTTGACGTTGAAATACGTCACGTCGCCATGCATCCGCTCGCGGACGTGGTTGGCCAGCCAGCCTGCGGCCAGCACATCGTGGGTCCGGTAGAGCGCCAGTCCATCGTCGCCGCTAAGGCGCTCCTGGGCCAGAACCTTGGCCGCGATGGGCTCAAGGCGCGAGTCGTAAGTGCGAAAAACGTGCCGGTTGCCGGCGCCGTCCGTCTCAGCCTGCATACCTTGATGATACAGAACTCGCGATTGGAACGGATCACGCGCCTGCCGGATCACTTTTGGCTGGTCTGCGTGTCCCCGGGGCTGGGCTCCGACAGGACGCCGTCGTCCAGAGACGCCGCCAGCAGCCGGCCGCCGGCGGGCCGCACCAGCAGCAGGTTGTACCCCGTCCGATGCCATTTCCAGTCCAGCGTGCGCGCGTTGATCGAATAAATAAAGTCGCTTCCTCGCGAGCTGACCAGCACCGTATCCTGCTGAGCGTCGTAGTAAAGGTCGCTCACGTCCACCAGCGGCAGCCGGTGCACCCACATCCAGCTCTTACCCTTGTCGCGGGTGAAATACACGCCTTCGCGCGACCCCAGCCAGAGCGTCCCATCCGCGGCAAATGCCACGCGGTGAATGCGCGTCACAGCGGTCGGGATTCCCAGCGGCCACCAGCTCAGGCCCTCGTCGTTGGAGATAAGGACACCGCTTGGCCGCGCCGCCGCCAGCGTGGTTCCATGCGTCGTCACTGAGATGTAGTCCTCCTGCCCCATCGCCGGTCCGCCCTGCCAGGTAGAGCCCTGGTCCTTGCTGGTGAAGAGCCCGCCGCTGGTGGCCGCCACCCATGCCGGGCCGGAAAGATCGAGCGCGTACACGCGGCTGTCCAGTTCGCGGACCGGCTCCTTCACTTGCTTTTCCACGGTTACATGCCGGCCGCGCACCACCTGGGCCACAGGCTTCGCCTTGGTGTTCGCGATCGTGTTCCTTGGCTTCCAGGCGCGGTCCTCCAGCGCGAAGATTCCGCTGTTGGTGCCGGCCAGGACGATTCCTTCCGGGGATTGCGCCAGGGCGAATACGTCGCGCCCGTCCAGACCGTCTGCCAGGTGTTTCCACTGGGCTCCGCCGTCACCGGAAACAAACACGCCTCCGAATGTCTTGTCGTTCACAACGCCGGCATAGATGCGCGCAGGATCCTGCCGGTCCACCACCAGCGCCTGTACCTTGCGCGCGAAAAAACCGCGATTCACCTGGTCGAACGATTCGCCTGCGTTGCCGCTCGAAAGCACTCCGCCCCGATCCGTCGCCAGCAGCACTCGGTCGGGATTGCCCGGATCCACGTAGACATCGTTGACGATCACATCCGGCCCGGTGATGCGCCGAAACGTGCGCCCGCCGTCTGTGGTCTTGTAGAGTCCCTCGGTGGTACCCGCGTAAACTGTCTCGCTATGCGCGGGATCCTGCCGCAGCACGCGCGTTCTCCGCGCCTCTGTTGGAATGCCCTGGATCTTGCGGAAGCGCGCGCCACCGGTCTCGGACTTATAAATGCCGCTGCACGCACTCAGGTAAACGATGCCTGAATGTTTCGGATCCACGATGATGGAGAACACGTCGGAATCGACAATCAAACCCTCCTTGATGCTCTCCCAGTGCGCGCCGCCGTCGCTCGTCTTCCACGGCAGGTGCCACGTTCCCGCATAGATAATGTCGGGGTTAGCCGGGTCGATCGCGACCGATTCCACTTCGTGAATCTCGCGGCTCCCGGCCGGACTAATCGGCGTCCATGTGGCCCCAGCGTCGTTCGACCGGAATACACCCTGCAGCGTTCCCGCAACCAGAATGTGCGGATCGGAAGGCGCCTGCGCGAATGCTCTCAGCGACTGGCCATGCAGCCCGGGAAGTTCCTGCCATGTCTTGCCCGCGTCGTGGCTGATCCACAGTCCGCCATCCGGATGATCGAACTTCCACGCCGCCGCATACATCGTCTGCGGACTGCCCGGATCGATGACGATGTGGTCGATCACCAGGTCGTTCACTGCGTCCAGCTTGGCCAGCCGGTGCCAGCTCGCGCCCTCATCGGTGGACTCGTAGATGAGGCTGTTGGTGGTGCCGAGATAGAGATGGCTCGGCTGTCCAGGAGCCGCGGTAATTGCACGCGCATCGCCGCCGTCGGGGCCCACCGGATTCCATGGCTCCTGCCCCTGCGCAGCATATCCGCCCAATAGCACGATAAGCGCGAGCAGCGTGCAGCGAAGGCACGCACGCGTTTGATCTTTCACTTGATAAAGCAAGAGTTCCATCCAGGAGGAAAGGGATGTCGAACCGAGAAACTTCTTGTTCCAGTTTACAGGCAAACGAAGGGGTTGGCGCGGCAAGCCGGCCAACCCCAAAGTCTGCTGGAGGATCGTTTTGGCCCGTCAGGCTGCTCTCGGTTCACGCAGCCTGGCGGGTTGTTCTTATTCGCAGCCGTCGCCTTACTTGGCCGCTTTCTTGTGGTGCGCGTGGTGGCGCTCGCCCAGGGCCTTGCGCTCCTGCGGCTTCACCGTGTTCTCGTCCACCGGCGTCGTGCCCTGCACATCGGTGTTGAAGTCCGCACCCGATGG
>DASZLE010000102.1:0-39976 GCA_035552475.1 Occallatibacter sp. | reverse complement strand
CCTTCAAAACGCCTCAATTTGCCGGTGACCATACCGCGAGGGATCACCCGTTCCCATCCCGAACACGGAAGTTAAGCCTCGCTGGGCCGATGGTACTGCACGGGCGACTGTGTGGGAGATTAGGTGATCGCCGGCAATATTCTTCAAAGAAAAGGCCGCACCGAAAGGTGCGGCCTTTTTGCTTGTGCGCCCAGCATGGGCGCACTCTTACGGGTGCAAGTCCCGTCGCAAGTTGGTCACAACGAGCGAAGTGAAGCGCTCTGTTGACCTCAACTCCTCGAACCGCCGGATGCGGACCCGCTTGTCCGGTGGTGTGGCAGGGGAGGAGAGGTGACTCTCCCCCTATGCCGATTTCCTACTTTTCCCTTTAAACAACCCGGTGTAAGGATGGGTTCGCTCGCTCTTATCGCGTCTTCACTTGTGGGCCTTGGGCGGCTACTGTGAAAGCATGCAATCCGACCCTGCTCCGCGCGGCCCCCTCTCAGACGCCAAACTTCCGCAAATTCATTCTCGTGGCTGGAGCCTGGCCAACCTGGTCCGTGGCCGTCACACCGTGCCCATGGCGCTTTTGTTGATGTTCCCGGTGCTGTTTTCGACGGCCCTCAGTCGGCAATTAAAGCTGGTTAACGATCCGGATATCTGGTGGCACCTGATGGATGCGCGCCAGTTCTTTGCCGATCACCACGTTATCCGGACTCTGACTTCTTCGTTTACTGTGGCGGGGCAGCCATGGGTTAACCCTGAGTGGCTGTCGGAGATTCCCTACTGGCTCGGTTACCGGGCCTTGGAGTTACGCGGCGTCTATCTGGTTACGTGGCTGGTCATATCTGCGACTCTGGTTTGTTTCTATTGGAGGGGATATTTGCGTTCGCGCCACCCGGGCGGAGCGCTACTTGCTTCGGCGCTGGGACTGGTTCTCATAACCGTCAACTTGGGGCCGCGCACCATTGCTATCGCATATCTGGCCTTAGCGGCTGAGATGATGATCCTGGAAGCCGCGGATCGTGGAAGGCCTGGCCTGTTGTGGTTTCTGCCGCCCCTCTTTTGCTTGTGGGTGAATCTGCATGGGAGCTGGTTGATTGGCATCGGACTGCTGGTGCTCTACGCACTTTGCGGTTCTTTCACTATCCACAAAGGAATTTTCGATCAGCAGGCTTCCCAACCAGCCGATCGCCGCAGGCTGTTCGCCGTGCTGTGCGCCAGCTTTTTGTCTTTGTTTGCCAATCCGTACGGATGGCGCCTGGTATGGAATCCGTTCGACATGATGCTGAACCAGAGGCTAAATATCTCCAATGTTCAAGAATGGAAGCCGCTTGATCTCAGTTCGCCTGCCGGCGCAACCGCTGTTGCGGCCATTTGCTTTATGGTCGTGGCGAATAGCCTTAAAGGCCGGAAGTGGCGTGTCTACGAAATGGCGGTTGTGCTTTTCGCCTGGTATGCGGCGTTGTCTCACATGCGGTTCCTATTCCTGGCGGCCGTTCTCACGGTTCCGTTCTATGCCGAAGAGATCGTGCGTGCGTTCGATCTGCGGCCGGATACCAGGACCGCCCCCGTCAAGAATGCCATCATCGTGGCTGCCGCGATAGGCCTGGTGGTTTTCATATTTCCCAGCGAGGCCACGTTGGAGAAGCGCGCTGCTCAATTCTTTCCCGTGAATTCAATTGCGGCCATTCAGCCGTCGTGGCGGACCTTCAACGATGTCAACGTGGGCGGCAGAATGGCATTCCAGTCGAAGCCCAGCTTCATCGATACCCGCTTCGATATCTTCGAGCATCGGGGGATCATGCTGGATTACTTCAAGGTGATGTACCTGGTCGACCCGCTGAAGACTCTCGATCGGTACGGAATCGACCATGTGCTTGTTCGAGGAGCTACTCCACTCGGATACGTGTTGCTGCACACTCTGGACTGGCAGGTGATTCACAGCGAACAGGTTCAGGATGGCACGTACCTTACGTTTGCCAAGACGGCCGACTCTTCTCCGCGAGAGAATGGGCAACCCGCGCGCTGAAAGGCCGACCACCCGTGAACAGCCTAAGCGGGGATTTTAGCCGCGCTGGTGCCATTCAGACCGTCGTCAGGCGATCGGCGGAAACAGGCTGGAGCGGCCAGAGGTGCAGGTCCGTGCGGTCGGGGCCAGCGAGTGTGACCTCCAGTTCCGTCTCGCCCGGCGTCAGGCCGTAGACTCGGCTGGTGAGGGCTTCGCGGCCGCCAATGAAGGCCTCGATCACCGAGCCATCGAGGAAGAGTCGCAGATCGGGGCGCGGCCAGGGCAGGCCCGGCAAGGGGAAGCGGATGTCGCGGCAGCGCACCTCTTTGGCGGGGACGTCAATGACCAACTCCCAGGCGGGCGAACCGGCGTGGTTGAGCCGAACCGCTGCTGTGTTTGGCTGAAGTAAATTCATGCGCAGGTGCAGCTCGCAGCGCAAATCGGCCAGGTTGCGGTGGAAGGGCGAGGCGGCGCTGACCTGGGCATGTTCCTCGGGTCCCCGTAGCCGCTCGACCTCGCGCGCCGCGTCCATTTCAAACTGGCCCTGTGCGCCGATACGCAGCACGCGGGGGAGCGACATGCAGCCTGCCCAGCCCGCGGCAGCGTATTCGGCCTGGGACCGAGTCTCCTGGATCCAGCCCCAGAGGATGCGGCGGTTTCCCCGCGCGACGAAGCTCTTGGGAGCGTAGTAGGCGCCGTGATCGAGCACGCCAGTCCGCGCCGGGGTAAAGGTGTGTGTAAGCCGGTCGTATTGGCCGGTGGTCCAGATGACCTTGCCCTCAGTGGAATAGAGCAGGCAGTGGCGGCCGTCGAGGGCGAAGAAGTCGGGGCATTCCCACATTTCGCCGGAGTCGCATGGATTGGGGGTGTGCCTGCCGTTGGGCTTGCCCTGGGCGAGCTTGCCCAAATACGTCCAGTCACGCAGATTCTGCGAACGATAGAGCAGGACGCATCCGCCCACTCCGCGCTCGCCGGACCCCACGCCGAGATACCAGCCATCTGGCTCGCGCCATGGGCAGGGATCGCGGAAGCCCGTGGCCTCAAAACCGGGAGGGGGCGCGGCGATGACTGGCTCTGCGCGCTTGGTCCAGCGGAGCAGATTGTCATCGGCGGCGGTAGCCACAAGCTGCGTCTCGCGAAGGCGACCGTTGCCGTCGTGCAGAGTGACCTGAGCCGGAGTGGCGTTCTGCACGCCGGTATAGATGATGGTGGGCACGCCGTCGGAGACGATAGCCGAGCCGGAGAAGCAACCCTCGCTGTCAGGGCCGCCAGGGGTGGGCGCGAGGGCGACAGGCTGATGCCGCCAATGGATCATGTCGGGGCTGACGGCGTGGCCCCAATGCATGTCGCCCCAGACGGCGGCGCCGGGGTTGAGCTGGTAAAAGAGGTGGTACTGGCCGCGCCACCAGATGGGTCCGTTGGGGTCGTTCATCCAGTTGTGGGGCGCGAGGAAATGGCACGACGGGCGGTCGGGATCGTGCGCGATGCGGTCGAGATCGAGCGAGTCTGCGAAGCCGCGAAGCGATTGCGGCACGGCACCCATAGCCGCCGCGCCTCCCATGGCCGCCATGAACCTGCGCCGGTTGAGCCGTTGCATGCGGGGAGCATACCACGAAGAGCCGCGTTCTCCCGGAGTGCGGCGCTGGGCGGGTTTCTACGGCGTGACGATCATCTTTCCCACGCCGTCGCGATATTGGCTGGCGATGGCGAATGCCTCATCGATGCGCTCAATCGGCCTGGTGTGGGTAAGAACCGGTGCGAACCACGCAGCATGTGCCTGGAGGAGTTCGAGCGCCTCGACGGTCTCGTGGTTCGATCGGCGCACGTTGAAGATGGTGAGCTCCTTGCGCCTCATTGCCGACCCGTCCATGGCGATGTCCGGCGTGGAGTGAATTCCGGTGATGGCAGTGCGGCCGGCGTTGCGAGTGAGGTGTATGGCGAGATTGGTGGTATGCTCCGCGGCCGCACAATCGATGGCGCAGTCCACGCCGCGCTGGCGAGTGTCGTGAAGGATGGCCTGCGCAGCTTCTGCGGGTTCGAGCGCCACATTGGCGCCCATGCCCAGGGCCAGTTCGCGGCGGTGCGGCAGGGGTTCCACGGCCCAGATGCGGCCTGCGTTTGCCGCCCGCAGCGCGGCGATTGTCATGAGCCCGATGGGTCCAGCGCCGATGACCGCAACGGTTTCGCCGGGGTGGATGGAGACCAGGCGAAGGGAATGCATGGCGATGGCGAGAGGCTCGGCGAGGGCGGCTTCAGCGAACGACATTCCGGCGGGGATGGGAAGGAAGTTGGTGGCCGGCAAGTTCACCAGCTCGCGGAAAAAGCCGGGATGGCCGGGATTGCTGAGGAAGCGGATGTTCGCGCAGACGTTGTGGTGTCCGCTCAAACAGAACTCGCAGTGATAGCAGTAAAGGGCGGGCTCGAGTGCTCCGCGATCACCCACCGCGGGGCCAGCGACGCCGGCGCCAATTCTTACGATGGTTCCAGCGGGCTCGTGCCCCAGCACCATGGGGTAGAGGTTGGGGGTGCTGCCCACGGCGCCCTCCGAGTAGGCGTGCAGATCGGATCCGCAGACGCCGACAGCTTCGACCTGGACCTGCACCTCACCCGGCCCGGGACCTTCCACAGGCGCGTCGGTCAGCCGGAATGTGAGGGGTGCGATGAGTTCCGCGGCTCGCATCAGAGGTTCTGCCTTACAGAAAGTATTTCAGATTCAAGCAATACTTCAGATGGGATAACTGAGCGGATCATCGAATCCCATTCGAGTGCCACAACTTTCCTCGGCCGACGGCGTCATATAGGGGAATTAGAAGTGTGCGTGCTCGCCCCCCAATCACATGCAAGTCCTGGCAGGAGAAAAGTATGCGAACCATGCGAATTCATACCGCGGTCTTTCCTGTGCTGTTGCTGGCGGCGTGCGGCGCAGTAGCGGCGCAGTCAGTGCCCGGGGAAGCGAGCCTGGGCAAGACCGACGTGGCACTCAACCTCTACGGCGCGTTCACGCCGAAGGTCAGTAACGATGGAGCCTCTCAGAGTCCATCGAATTCGGCCGGCGGGATGGTCGAGCTGCGGCACATTGCCAATCCCATCCTCGGATTCGAGGGAACCTACTCGTTCAATCGCGCCGACCAGCATTACAGCTCCGGCCTGGCAATCACCTGCCCGATCGGAGTGAATCCATGCGCGCCGCCGGCAGAAATCACAGTGAAGTCCAATGCGCATGAGTTGACGCTGGACTGGGTGCCTTCGATCCATTTCGCCAACGTGCGGCCCTTCGGCGTGCTCGGCCTTGGGGTTCTGCTCAACGTGCCCAGCGGTGGACAGATGAATACGCAGACCGCGACCAAGGCCGTGTACGTCTACGGCGCCGGGCTGGACTGGGGACTGCTGCCGCATCTCGGGTTGAGGCTGCAGTATCGCGGGAACCTCTATAACGCACCGCGTGTGTCGACGCTGTATACCTCGATCGACAAGTTCACGCAGACGTCGGAGCCGATGATCGGGGTTTATCTGCGGCTGTAGGAAGGTTCTGGTTCCGACCCATTCAAAGGAGTTTTCGGAGACCGATAAAGATCGGCTTGACATATACCCATATCGGAATGTATTGTTCTGATCGTGGCCAGAGCTGCAACCAACTCCGATGTTTTTAACGCCATTGCCGAGCCCAGGCGCAGGCAGATTCTGATCTTTCTGGCTGCAGAGGAGAGGGCGGTCACGGACATTGTGGTTGCGCTGCGCCTCGATCAGCCGGCGGTGTCGAAGCATCTGCGGGTGCTGCGCGACGTGGGGCTGGTGCGTATGCGGAGAAACGGACGCCACAAGATGTACCAGACGGAAGCTAACGCGATCCGGCCGTTGCACGAGTGGGCAGCGATGTTCGAGCGCTACTGGAGCCACCAGTTGCTGCGCGTGAAGGAGCGGGCGGAGCGGATGGCCCGGTGATAGTTGTCAGTTGTCAGGTGACGGGTGGCTGAAGACCTGGCTTTGGGCGAACGTCCCTCAGGGGCTAAAAGCCCGTGTCGTTTTTATGGGGCTTTTACGGCACGACTGAAGTCGAGCCTTTCAAAACATGAAAACCGAGGAGGAGGAGAGGATGATTGAGACGGCACAGAGCCTTGAGGATATGACCCTGACCATTACGCAGGAGATCCGCGTGCATGCGCCGCTGGAGACCACGTTTGCGGCGCTGCTGGAGCAGTTGAGCACGGCCAGCGAGCATCCCGACGGCGCGCCCATGCAGATGAAGCTGGAGGCGTGGCCGGGCGGGCGGTGGTTCCGCGACCTTGGCGACGGCAACGGCCACTGCTGGGGCACGGTGCAGGCCATCAAACGGCCCACGCTGCTGGAAATCTCCGGGCCACTGTTCATGTCGTACCCCGTATCCAACAACGTGCAATACCGGCTGAGCCAGGAGGGAGAGGGCACGCTGATCCGCTTCCGTCATTCCGGCTTTGGCCTGATCCAGGAGGAGCACAGGAAGGGCGTCGGCACCGGGTGGAACCATATCCACGAGCAGGTCCGGTTGCGCGCTGAGTCAGCGAGTTAGCTAGTCAGCGAGTCAACGAGTTAGCGAGTGAGCGATTTCCCGACCTCAATTCCCGGAGGAGGACTTTCATGTCAATTGCAGAAGCGATGTTGAGTGAGTTTGAGAAGCAGGCGCCGGTAACGCGACGGTTCCTGGAGCGGCTGCCGGAAGACAAGCTGACGTGGAAGCCGCATGAGAAATCCATGACGGCGGGGCAGCTTGCGTATCACCTGGCCACGGTGCCGGGGGGCGTGGCTCGCCTTGTCCAGAAGAACCCGGCGCCCCTGCCGGAGAAGTTCGATTTCCCGCAGCCCGCTAGCGTGCGGGAGGTGTTGGAGAAGCTGGATGAAAGCATCGCCACAGTTCGCGAGATACTGCCCGGGTTCGACGATGGGGCGATGGACGAGACCTGGCGCCTGGTGGCAGGCGGCCAAGAGATGCTGGGCCAGCCGCGCAAGGAGTTCCTCCGCGACGTGATGCTGAGCCACTGGTACCAGCACCGCGGGCAGTTCAGCGTGTACCTGCGGATGCTGAACGTTGCGGTTCCGGCAAGCTGGGGACCCAGCGGGGATGAGCCGCCGCTGTTTATGCAGGAGAAGCAGATGGCGGGCGCGGCGGCTTGAACGGTGCGAATGGGAAATGTGCGCGGAAGATTTCTCGAGCCTAAGCTGCCATCGGTCGAATCTTCCGCCGCCGTTTTTGCGACTCCATCCACAGGTCGTATTGCAATTGTGCCTTGGAAAAGAAATCAGGGGACAGCGACAGCGCCTCGCCCAGGCGGATACTCAGGTCCACCGTGATTGCGGTTCGCCCATTCAAGATGCGGGAGATGGTAGCGCGGGTCACGCCGATGTGGCGGGCGAGGTCTGTCGCTGTCCGCTCGCCGAGGAACTCCTTGAGCAATTCTCCGGGGCCTGCGGGATTGTACATGCCGGTCATCCTCTCCTCCACCTAGTGGTAATCCTGATAATCGACCAGAATTGCGTCTTGCCCTTGGAACGCGAATGTCAGCCGCCAATTTCCGCTCACCCTTACTGACCAATGCCCTCTCATATCACCCATAAGCGGGTGCCAGGCCCATCCTTCGCGGTTCATGTCATAGGGCGACGAAGCGAGGTTGAGAGTGGTGAGGAGAATACGCAATCGAGGAGCGTGCTTTGGCTGGATACCTGCCTTCGAACCCGTCCGGAAGAACCTCTCCATTCCGGCATGTCGAAAGGTCCGGATCACGGATCGAGTGTAACATGTAATGTTACACAGCGCCAGCAGTTCAACGTCGGCGCCTTTCTTGAGCGGCTTTCAGCGTCCCGCGATCAGCATCACCGGGTCCGGAGCAACGCGGCATACGCGCCCATCGGGAACCTTCCAGGTTGAGCCGTCGGAGTAGGTAATGGACTGAAGCTGAAGCGAACTGACCGACGTGAATGCCGGCAGGTCGATGTCCGCCGCAACGGCGCCATCCTCACCGGGCGAAAACCAAACATCCATCGTCCGTCGCAGGCTGGAGGCAGCAATCGCCGAAAGCCGGAACACGCCTCCTCGCGACGTGAGTCCGCGCGCTGTCACGGTGGCCGATGTAATCGTTTTATCTTTCCCGAAGCCACTGAGGATGAGGTGAATTTGCTGGCTGGGCCTGGGCATTGGATCGTACTGCTGCGGCTCCGGCGGCTTCTGGCCTGCTTTGATCATCTGGGTCAGACCGCCTTGCCGTGCCGTCATGGCAACGGGGCATGCGGGAAGGTGCACAACTGTCACGGATGTCGGCTTGCCGTCTGGGCCGAGGGTCTCCATGGTGGCGACACCGGAGCCCTGGTTGGGCTGAGGCTGCACCGGCGCTTGTGCAAAGGCCGTGGCGCAGAGAATTAAACCTGCGGAAAAGAGCGCGGCAGCGGTTTTGATCACGACTGGCTCCTTTTTCGACCGGCAAGGCGTACCCGGACACACACCACGATACGCCGGGCGGATGAGGGATTCAATCGCCAATCTAGAGGGCAAGGAGGGGCAAGGGGCCGCGCTGAATCGGCCACCCCCGCTGTGTTACGGTTACTTATGCCCGTCCCCGCGCCCGCTCGGCCCGGGCTTGGTCCATGGCCGCATCTCCTTCAAACGGAACGGCGGCCGGAAGCGTCCAAGGTGGCATGCGCCCGTATCCGGAATTCGGTTGATGGGGCGCCGGGCGAATTAACGAATGTCTCAGCAGCCGGAATTGACGTCCATCTCCCCGAGCCCGGCTACGCGGTCAGGTTCAGCGGGCTCCGCTGCCCAGACGATTTCCGATCCCGTGCCGCCGAGCCAGCCTGACGTACCCCGCCATCCTCCGCAACGCATACCCCGGTGGCTGGAGCGGGCTGAGCTCTTCCTTCGCGTGCTGCTGCGCCTCTATATCGGCGTGGCCGTGTGTTGTGCGCCGTGGGTGCGAGTGTTCTGGGATGACAACCCCCTGTTCCTGCGCTTTCCCACTCTCGGCTCGCTGGCGGTCCACGGGGCTGTTCGCGGCATCATAACGGGTTTGGGACTATTGAATCTCTGGATCGCGTTTCGCGACGTAATCCGGCACCGGAACGGATAGGCAATGGAAGAGAACAGGCAGCAGGAAAAAGTGAAAAGAGAACAAGAGATTCCCGCAGCAGGAGCCAGGCGGCCGGGGAACGACTTGCCGCCGCCACTGGCGAAGGCGCCTCTGGCCTATGAGAACACCTCATTTCTGAACGGCCCGGACGGGCGGGTGGTGCGCCTCCTGGCCGAGTACTCTGAACCGCTGGCCCGCTTCCGCCGGGAGCAGATCCAGGACACCGTGGTGTTTTTTGGATCGGCGCGCTTCCGCGGCCGCGAGGAGGCGGACCACGAGCTGGAACTGCTGGATAACACGGGCGCTACGCGGCCGGCACCCAGCGAGGAACAGCCCGCCACCATCCCGGCCATTCGCGAAGGCAGGGCGACCGACCTGCAGCGCAAGCGCGCGGTGGCCGCAGTCGAGATGGCTCGCTACTACGAGGATGCGCGGCGGCTGGCTCATATGCTGACGCAATGGGCGAAGACTGTTCCCTCCCGGCGAAACCGGTTTGTGGTGACGACCGGCGGGGGGCCCGGCATTATGGAAGCGGCCAACCGCGGCGCTTATGAAGCTGGAGGCAAAACCATTGGGCTCAACATCAGTCTGCCGTTTGAGCAGATGCCCAATCCCTACATTACCCCGGCTCTGAACTTCGAATTCCACTACTTTTTCATGCGCAAGCTCTGGTTTGCGTATCTTGCCAAGGCGCTCATCGTGTTTCCCGGCGGCTTTGGGACTCTGGACGAAATGTTCGAGATTCTCACCCTGACGCAGACACAGAAGCTGGCCAAGAAGATCACCGTGGTCGTCTACGGCTCGGAGTACTGGAAGAGGATCTTCAACCTGGAGGCCCTGGTTGACACGGGCGCCATCTCGCCCAAGGACATCGAACTATTTCAGTTCGCAGACACGCCGGAGAGCGCGTTCGGGCTGCTGAAGCAAGGTCTGACGGAGAACTATCTTATTCCGGAGGCGCAGGCGCGCCGGCCGGAAGCCGGCCATGAGCCGGAACTGCTGGCCGGCACCAGCATTGAGGAGTTTTTGCCGCCGGAGATTGCGCGGACGCGGAAGTAAGTTCAGGCGGAACGCCGGCTGGCCTTGGAGTTGGCGATTACGTACTCGCGCAGGACCGCGTTCATTCGGCTCTGGTACCTGCGCCCGGTTGATCGGAAGAACGCCACCACGTCCGCGTCGAGACGCAGAGTGATCTGCTGCTTGTTCTCGGTTGAGACAAGGTCGCCCGGTTTCTTCCACAGGCGTCCCTGCAGCGAGGGGATTTCGCTGTAATCAAGATCACTATCCGGCTTCTGACGGAGCGCGCGAATCTCATCCGCCGTCATTTTGGGCGGATGACTCAGGTTCAGCCGGAATACGACGTTTTCGGTATTCTTCTTCCTCATAGCGGTTCGCCTTTCTGGCGGAGATCAGCCGAATTCTTTTGCCTCGAATCGTAAAAGCCGCCGCCAGAAGCAGCTGGCTGGCAACTCCGATCGTGAAAAACCTTTCCTCGCCGTACCCACTTGGTCAATTGGATTCGGCGCTCGTTTTCAAGGGCTCATGCTCGCTGCATTCGGTAACCCAAATGGTTCCATGCATTTTGATTGAAGACGGATTCGCCTTACCTTAACGCCCTATTGATGCGCTTGCACCATACTGGAGGCATGAGCAGGACCCCGGGAAGCGCGGGGTTGAGGAGCAGAAAATGCCCAACTCGACCGTCTCGTACCTATGGCGCGATCGCGACGCACCGAAAGGGTTCCGTACCGGCGTCTCGCTGCACAGCCACACCAACCAGTCCAAAGAAACCCTGGACTTTCTGGCGAACTTCGGCAACCAGTTTCCTGCCGTGCGCCCATTGATGAACCGGCTGGAGAGCCGCTCGCAGGCGGTTCACGGAATTACCGTCAACTACGCCGCCGCTTACTGGACTCCGCCGATGACCCCCAAGCTGGCCTTCGATCTGGAAAGCGGGCAGATTGAAGAGCTTGGGCTGCGGGCGATGGTTTCCATCAGCGACCACGACAACATTAAGGCGCCCATGCTGCTGCGCACGGTGCCGAGCGCCCGCGGGATTCCCGTCTCAGTGGAGTGGAGCGCGCCCTATGGCGGCGTGCAGGACTTTCACCTCGGCATTCACAATTTGCCCAGCGCCCGCGCCACCGAGTGGATGCAGACTCTCGCTGACTATACGGCTCATCCCAGCGATGCCCGGCTCACTGAGATTCTGGCCGCGCTGCACGACGAGCCCAATGTGCTGGTGGTCTTCAACCATCCCATCTGGGATCTTTTCCTCATCGGCCAGGAACGCCACGAATTTCTAGTGAACGAGTTCCTGCTCAGGAACGGAAACTTCCTCCACGCGCTGGAACTGAACGGCCTGCGCAACTGGGATGAGAATCGCGCCGTACGCCGCCTGGCGGAGAAGTGGAACATGCTGCTCATCTCCGGCGGCGACCGCCATGGTGTGGAGCCCAACGCCAACGTGAACCTGACCAACGCCAACAGCTTCACGGAGTTCGTGCACGAGATCCGCCGCGAGAAACGCAGCAACATGCTTTTCATGCCGCAGTATGCCGAGCCGTGGAAGCATCGCATCCTGCAGTCCACTCTCGACGCGGTTCGCACCTATCCGGATTTCCCTATCGGCTCGCGCACCTGGGATGAGCGCGCCTATCACCCCGATACCACCGGCGCCATCCGCCCGTTGAGCGAGATCTGGCCCAAGGGCGCGCCACCCGCCTCCATCCGGTACCTGATGAAGATGATCATGTTTCTGGGCAGCGCGCCCGTCTCAGGCGGCCTGCGCCTGGCATGGAGCGAATCGCGCCAGGTCCGCATGGCGATGGGCGAGCAGGAAGCGTAGGCGGAGCGGGGTTGGCGGTGTTAGCGTGGTTAGCGGAGCTAAGAATTGGATCAGGCACGATTGTCCATAGAGGACCCCGGGATTCTGACTGCAGTGGCTCGCGAGGCTCGCGAGATCAACAAATTCTCCGATCAGGCCAGCCCTTTCCACTCCGCTAACACCGCTAACACCGCTAACTCTGCTAACACGGCTAACTCCGCTAACACCGCTTCCGTTCCGCGCGTCGCCTACTTTCCTGATTCTTTCCATGAAGTCAACGGTGTGGCGCACACCAGCCGCCATTTTGAGGCCTATGCCCGCCGGCGCAATCTGCCGTTTCTCTGCGTCCGCGCCGGAGATCGCGAACCGCGCCTGAAGGAAGACGGCAACGTCTGGACGCTGGAACTGCCGCGGGGTTTTCTCTCCTTCGCGCTGGAGAAGGATCTGCGCATCGATCCCGCATTTCCGCGCCACGTGCCGATGATCGAAGAGGTGCTGGCGCGCTTTGAGCCCGACCTGATTCACATCACCGGGCCCAGCGAGGTGGGCATCCTGGGCGCTGGACTGGCGCATGCGCTCGGCCTCCCCCTTGCCGCAAGTTGGCACACCAACGTGCACGAGTACGCTGCGCGCCGGTCGGAGTGGTTCCTGCGCCTGCTGCCCCACCCTGCAGCCAACGCCGCCGGCCACACCATCGAAGAGGTGTCCATGTCGATCGCCGCGCGCTTCTACTCCATCGCTCAAGTGCTCTTCGCGCCCAACGCCGGCTTGTGCACCCAACTTGAGCGACTTACCGGCCGCCGTTGCTTCCTCATGCCGCGCGGCGTGGATGCCGAACTGTTCCATCCGGCAAAGCGCACCCGCCCGGCCGGCGATCGCGAGCGCGTTCTTGGTTTTGTCGGCCGCCTCTCCATCGAAAAGAATGTCGCGCTGCTCGCCACCATCCAGCGCGCGCTCGAATCCATGGGCGTTGCGGATTTCCGTTTCCTCATCATCGGCCATGGCGCCGAAGATGCCTGGCTGCGCGCGAACATGCCCGGCGCCGAGATTCCCGGCGTCCTTCGCGGCGAGCCGCTCTCCACCGCCTATGCCAACATGGACCTCTTCGTCTTCCCCTCGCACACTGACACGTTTGGCAACGTGGTGCTGGAGGCCATGGCCAGCGGCGTTCCCGCGGTCGTCACTCCCGATGGCGGCCCCAAGACCATCGTGCGCGACGGTGAAACCGGCCGCATCGTGCCCGATGAAGGCTTCGCCGCCGCCGTCGCCGCCATCCTCGCCGATCCCGAAAAGCACGACGCCATGCGCCTCGCTTCGCGCGCCTGCGCCGAGACCGCAAGCTGGGACTCTGTCTTCGACGGCGTGTACGCCGCCTACAAAACCCTGCTTCCGGCGCCCAGCTATTGAGGCTTGATCGTCGCCACGCGTCCCTTGGTCGGGAACTTCTCGAACTGCAGCGCGTCGTGTCCCGGCACCACGCGATCTGCAGACCCCGCCAGCTCAATCATCCGCTGTTGCTGCGCAATGTTCGCGGCATGATCCGCGTCGCTGAACGTCGCGCTCGCCAGATGCTTCTCCAGGTTCAGATAAAAGTACACGTTGTCTGACGCCAACACGTATGTCGGCGTGCCCTTCACCTGCAGATACTCCGAGTCATATGTGTGCCGCGACCCCGTGAACGCGCGAATCCCTGGAAAAATCTCCACGTTATCGCCGTCGATCAGGTGCAGCCGTCCTTCCGTATTCGCGCGCAGCAGCTCCGCGACATCCGCCGGATCGATGCCGCCGTGATTGCCGCCCGGCTGCCACGCGTCCATCGTGTAGTAGCGGTACTCGTCCTTCTGGATCCACACCTGCGCCTTGGGAAACAAGTCCAGCCCGCCCATGTGGTCCCAGTGCGCATGGCTGATCACCACGTCGGTGACCGCATCCGGCGCAACGCCCGCCTCACGCACAGCTTCGTCGGGCCGCACGTAATCCTTCATCGGAAAATACTTTGTAAACGTCTGCCGGTGAAAGCCGCTGTCGAACAGGATGGTGTGCCCGCTGCCGCGGATCAGCCACACCACCATGGCAATGTCCACCTTCTGGTTCGGGCCGCCCACCACCAGCTCAGAAAGCGTGACGCCCGGCGAGGTCGCATAACGGATCGCCTGGATCGAGTACTCCGGCGTCTGCGCGTGGGCGAACACCACAAATGCAACCAGGAGTGCGGCAGAGATAAATCGTTTCACTGAACGCATTATCGCAACTCCCCCACGCGATCAATCAAAAATGGAGCTCACGCCTTCGCCGCCAAATCCCCGATCGCCCCCACCAGCTTGTCCAGGTCACCCAGCCGCGTATACACGTGAGGCGTCACGCGCACGCAGCTGATGTTCTCCCACACAATGCCCACCGTGTGAATCTTGTAGCGGTCAAACAACGCGCTGGAAACGGCTCCCGGCGTCATGCCGTCGATGCTGACGCCGCAAATGGCGCAGGAATAATTCAGATCGAGCGATGTGTGCAGCTTCACCTTTGGAATCGACTGCACCTGCCTGGCCCAGTGGTTTTTCAGGTAGCCGATCCGCTCCTGCTTGCGCCGTGAGCCAATCCCTTCATGAAAGTTGATGGCCTCCCCGATGCCCTGCTCGATGGGAAAGCTGCGCGTGCCAATGTCCTCGAACTTGCGGATGTCCCTGGAGTGCGGGTTCGAGGCGCAGGTCAGCGGCCACAGCTTTTCGATCTTGTCCTCGCGGACCCACATCATTCCCGAGCCGATGGGCGCGGAAAGGAACTTGTGCAGGCTGGTGCCGAAGTAATCGCAATGCAGATCGGGCACTTTAAAATCCATCAGCCCGAACGAGTGCGCGCCGTCGGCAATTACTTCAATGCCGTGCGCGTGCGCCATGTCGGAGATCTTCCGCACCGGCATCGTCTGGCCCAACCAGTTGATCATGTGGGTCACGTGAATCAGCTTCGTCTTCGGCGTGATCGCGTCCTCGTATGCCCGCACGATCGCCGCGTCGTCCTCGATGGGAAAATCGAAACTGATCTGCTTGTAGACGATCCCGTCGCGCTCGGCCCGCTGGCGGTACGCCTCGATCATGTGGGGATAATCCTGCTTTGTGCCGATCACCTCGTCGCCCGGCTTCAGCGGCAGCCCGTAGATGATGGTGTTGAGCGCCTCGGTGGAGTTGCGGTCGATCGCGATCTCTCCCGGCTTGGCGCCGGCCAGGTGCGCCAGGCGCTCGCGCAGCGGCTCACGCCCCTGATCGAGGATGCCCCACATGTAATACGAAGGCCCCTCGTTGGAGAGCTCGTTGTACCGCTCCACCGCCTCCTGCACCACGATCGGCGAGGGAGACACGCCTCCATTATTCAAGTTGATGATCTGCGGACTCACCGAATAGCCGCGCTGAATCACGCTCCAGAAGTCTTCATCCTGCGCGGCTTCCGCGGGATCGAGGCGGTCAACGGACTTTGCTGCCGCGGCAAACTCTTCCGCGTGGAGCTGGTTGAACAGGCTTTCGATGGAGAAGGCTCCGGCAAGCGCGGCGCCCGATCGGAGGAAGTTTCGACGGGTGGCAGACATCATAGAGTTTCACTTTAGGCGGTCGCCGGGGGGCAGGCAAGACCAAATTCACTCCATGCGCCGGCCAGTCCGCAAATCCAGCTCGAACGGCGTCTCCTTGTCCGTCATGAGACTCCATCCCATTCCGTGCAACGTCGAGCCGTCAACGTGCGCCACCGTCACGCCCTCATCTGAAAGCTTCTCTGACTCCCACTGTTGCCCCTCGCGTCCCCATGCCACCACTCTCCGATGCCCCACAAGCAGAAGCAGTCCTACCGCTGCCGTCGGGCGCACCTCGAGCACCGGCCGCAGAGCCACAAACGTGAATCGCTCCGGGTCCGTGGTGTCAATCATGTACGCGTATCCGCCCGCCACGCAGCAAATCTCGTCGGGATTCGGGGCGGCCCACACGCCGCTTGCCGCCGCTGCATCGCGAAATCCCAATGCGCACGTGGCCAGGAACGGCTGGGCCTCCCGCCGCCGCACCATCACCTCCAGCGCGCCGCGCTCCACTTCTTCGACCTCTCGCGGATACACGAAATGGCGCCGCGGCAGAATCATGGGCCGGCTGCGAAGTATCTCCGCATCCCAGGCATGCGCAAATGTCAGGTCAATCTTCCCGGCGTTCATGCTCCTCACGCCCCCACAAACCGCAGCACTCTTTGGCACACGCTGGGAATCCCCATCCCCAGTGCCGCGCCGTCCTCGATCAGCGGGATCAGCTTATCGAACTCCGGCCCCGAGTGCGATCCAGTGATCGCGATTCGCACCGGATGGAACAACTCCGGACCCTTGACGCCCGTTGCTGCCTTGATCTCGTTCATCCACGCTTTGAAGATCTCCGGTGTCACCGGGCCCAGATGCATCCTGATACGATTGGCCAGTTGCGCCAAAACCAGCCGCGCCGAATCCTGATCGAGTACTGCCTTGTTTTCGCCGTTCGCCCACGCCTCCGCCGGATCCAGGCCAAACACCGGCGCCGCCTTCGCCCGCAACTGGTCCAGGTGATCCACCGCTGGAACCAGCAGCTCCAACAGCCGCTCAAACCACTCCCGAAGCGTCGCGGGAATCCCCTCGGCATCCATTGCGGTTTGCGTGCTGGCCGTCGCCAGATTCGCCTCGCCTGCCAGCGCCGCGCCCTCCGCCAGCACCGCCGTTCCATCCACCGCGGATCCCAAAAAGTCCGTCGCCATCACCGGGGTAGCCGCGGGCGTTTCCGGCACAGCAGCCGCCCCCGCGCGTGCCCGGCCAAGCCGCCTGGCAAAGTAGGGCCACGCCAGCTTCACCAGCCGCTCCATCGGGACCTGTTTCAGGTAGTGCCGGTTCAGCCAGTTCAACTTGCTAAAGTCGAACACCGCCGGCGACGCCGTTACCCGCTCCAGGCTGAACGCCTGGGTCAGCTCGTCCAGCGTGAATGTCTCCGTCTTGCCGTCTTCCGCGCCCCAGCCCAGCAGCGCCAGGTAATTCACCAGCGCCTCCGGCAGGTAACCCATTTCGCGGAACGTCGCAATCGACGTGGCTCCATGCCGCTTCGATAACCGCTCGCGATCCGCCCCCAGGATGGTGGAAAGATGCGCGAACTCCGGCACTTCCCACTCGAACGCCTGGTAGATCGCCACCTGCCTCGGCGTGTTCGAGATGTGGTCGTCGCCGCGGATCACGTGCGTAATCTCCATCAGCGCGTCGTCAATGGTGACCACGTAGTTGTACACCGGCACGCCCTCGCTCATGCCGCTCGCCCCGCCATGCGCCGACCGCACCAGCACCGGGTCGCTCACCGCCTGCGGCTCGAACTTCACCTCGCCGTGCACCAGGTCGTGAAACGTCAGCGCATGGTCCTCGATCCTCAGCCGCACCGCGAACGGCATGCCCGCGGCCAGGTTCTCTTCCACCTCCGCTTTGCTCATGTAGCGGCATTTTCCCGAGTACACCTGCGGCTTGTGTTCTGCCGCCGCAGCCTTACGCTCCGCCTCCAGCTCTGCCGGCGAGCAGAAGCACGGATACGCCTTGCCCTCCTTCAGCAGCCGCTCCGTATGCCTGGCGTAAATCTTCAGCCGCTCCGACTGCCGGTACGGCCCATGTTTTCCATGCTCGTCGCTCCAGATATCGCCCGTCCCCGCGCTGCCGGCCGGCCCCTCGTCCCAGTCCAGCCCCAGCCAGTGCAGGTCCTCGATCAGCCGCCGCTCGTACTCGGTCTCCGAGCGCTCGCGGTCCGTATCCTCAATGCGCAGGATGAACGCGCCGCCCTGCCGCCGCGCAAACAGCCAGTTGTACAAGGCCGTGCGCGCGTTGCCCACGTGCAGCAGGCCGGTGGGCGAAGGGGCAAATCGGACGCGAACCGTCTCGTCACTCATACACCCTTTGATGATAGAAGCCCGGGCGCAGCAGGCGCTTGCGTCTTCATCGCGGACGGCGAAGGCGCATTGTGAACTGCCAACGGTCTAGCCACAGCAGCGTTCACCGGATGCCCGCCATTGGCCTTGGCAAAGGCTGTTTTGTCAGCCTTGGCCACTGCCTCATGTTGCGTCTGCAGCGGGGTCGGCGCCGTGTGCGGCTGCCGTTCGAATGCAACTTCTGACGAAGAAGCCGAATGCTGAATTCCGCCTGGCCCGCCGTTGTATGCCGCGTGGTTGGGATTCTCCACAATGCCTGCTCGCACAATCGTTTCGTTCACATAAGTGACGTGAACAACCGTCTCATTTACATGCACCACCGCGGTGTTATAGGCGAAGGAATTACCCCTCCACTCGCCGCCCGCGAACCCATTGCCCCCGTAGCCGTAGCCGTAGTTCACGCCGCCGTAATAACCCACCTGCCTGCCCCAATAGCCGCGGTGAAACCCATACTGGCCGGAATTCCAACCCCAGTAGGGAGGGGTCCAAAGGGCGCCCATAAACGGAGCCGCAACCCACGCTCCGGGTACCCAGTAGTAGTCCCCCTGGTTGTTGGAATAGGCCCAGTACCCCGGGGTCCAAATCAAGTTAGGCTGCGGGCAGATCGGCTGCTCATAGACGGGCAGCACGGGCGGAGCAAAACCAACATTGACGCTGAAGCTGAATTGCGCATGCATGGAAGCAGCAGCAACCGATATCAGCAGTGCGATCAAAACGAAACGCATGGAGCGAAGCACTTTCATGGAAAGAACCTCCCGGTTCTTTGCGGCTTGCTCACGTGGAGGATCATTCACTCCAGGCGCAAGCCGGGTTTGGGATCTACACCAGGCGAGTGAGAATGCTCATTCAAGCTCGGTCAAATCAGCAGGGTTGTTTTGCCAAGTCAAAGTTTCTTTTGGAACCGGCGGTCCAGGCTGCGGTCGAGCCGGACTCTGTTTGGCTCGCTTAAAGACTGCGGCGTCCGGAAATCAGGTTAATGATCAGGACCACCAACGCAATGACCAGGAGAATGTGAATCAGGCTGCCGCCTAAGTGGAAGCTGAACCCCAGGAGCCAGAGGATCACAAGGATGACAATAATTGTCCAGAGCATGGAAACACCCTCTTTGCATTGCGTGCGCCAGTGGGGAAGACCGCCAGGCGCACGCAATCTGAGTTAAAAACAGCGCTTAATTCGAAGCGATTGCCTGGGCCTTCGCGCTGCTGACCGCGTCAAGGAACGAAGCCGCGGAGGCCGGCGCTGCAACCTGCCCTCTGAGGATGGAGCGCGAGGAGACATGCGGCCCGTAAATCACTTCGGTCGAGTCGTCGTCGCGGCGAATCGAAGCGCCATTCAGCGTGAGGCCGGCAAAGGCTCCCTTTGCCCGCGAGTAGGTCAGAATCTCCACGTTCATCTTCCAGTCGGTATCGGCAGACGCGTGGCGCCCCACCGGGCCGGCCGCGGCAGAGGCATCCGCTCCCAGCTCAAACTTGCTGGAGAGCATCCGCTGCATCCCGTGATCGTCCTGAATGACCATCACCAGGTCGATTCCTTCCATGCCAATCTGCAATCCCCAGCTTCCGCCTGTAATGGCGAAGAACGCCGGTGCGCTCCATCCTTCAGCGGTCCGGCAGGTGACAACGCCACGGCCATTTTCAGCGCCGAAGACAAAGCCGCCTTTGAGCAGGTGCGGCACCACGGCGATGCATTTCGCGTGTTCCAGAACTTCTTCTGGAATCCCGCTGTCCGGGGACGACATAATTTCATGCAGCACGCGTCCCGCGTGGTCGAGCCGGTCATTGGTTGCTTCACGGGTTGTTCCTGCCCAACCGATGGTTGTAAGGCTCAGGACGGCGGCGCATAACATGACTTTCTTCATTCAAAACACCTATTTTTCTACCCGTGTGCCTAATGTCAGGGTTAGCTGATGGGGGAGAGACACACTCGGTATATCCCAAGCTAGAGAAAGCAGGCGCTGCTGTCTGAGCTAGTTAGCTCACTCGGCGGAGAAACCGGCCGCGGCATCCGCGCCGCGAGGTGTAACACGCCCGGAATCGGTAGAAATCGACATAAGCTGAGCTGCTGTATGGGACAATGAGGGTATCGGGAGAAGTGCGTGCCGTCGGTGAGCATTGCTTCGCCGCGCTTTCCAGGCAGGAAACCAGCCGGAAGGAACCCAGGTTCATGGATACCAGGTCAACGCCAATCTTCGATCCCGCCGCTTTTCTTGCCCAGGCCGGCCTTGGCCGCAGAATCGTCAACCTCAAGCCGAAAGAAAGCTTCTTCTCCCAGGGCGATCCCGCCGATTCGGTTTTTTACCTGCAGCAAGGCCGTGCCAGGGTCACCATCGTTTCGCATTCCGGCAAGGAAGCCACCATCACGCTTCTCACGGCGCACGACTTCGTGGGCGAAGAAGCCCTGGCCGGTGTCGCCGGACCGCGGCTGGCTTCGGCCACGGCTGTCACTGAATGCACGGCGCTCAAGATCATGCGCGACGAGATGATCCGCGTCATTCGCCAGGAGCAGACGTTCTCTGACCTGTTTCTTGCATTCCTGCTCACGCGCGCGATGCGTATTCAGGCCGATCTAGTCGATCATCTCTTCAATTCGAGCGAGAAACGCCTGGCGCGCGTTCTCTTGCTGATGGCGGAATTCGGCACCTCGGGCGAGCCCGTGCCGCTGCTCCCCCAGATAAGCCAGGAAACCCTGGCCGACATGATCGGCACCACGCGATCCCGCGTGAGCTTCTTTATGAATCGCTTTCGCAAGCTCGGTTTTATCGAATACGACGGCAGAATTCGTGTTCACAAATCCCTGCTGAATGTCATCCTGCACGATCAGCTTCGTGACAATGATCCTGCTCCTGTCAGATCTACCCGGCGGCTGAGGACGTCGCTCGGTCCGGCGACAATCCGCTGAGGTCACCCATGCTCCGCGTCGCCCACTGCGTTTTTACTTTCGGAGTCTTCGCAGCCGTTCTCGCTCCCGCGTCCCTCGCGCAGGATTCCGAGGCCATCGCCCGCGCCGAGATCCGCCGCGACATCGACACTTACATGCGCTCCGTCGACGCCGCCGACCCCAACCTCGCCGCCACCGTCTGGCTCACCACGCCTGCCGCATCCTTCATCAGCCCGGTCGGCCACGAGCGCGGCTGGGGTCAGATCGCCGACGACATTTACGTCAAACTCATGGGCCAGACTTTCTCAAAGCGCCATCTCACCGCCCGGGCCGAGCCGGTGATCCACATCTACGGCGACGCCGCCGTGGCCGAATTCGACTGGGATTTCGTGGCCACGATGCGCTCCAACGGCAGCGCCGTCCACACGAGCGGCCGCGAAAGCCACGTTTACATCAGATTTCCTGACAAAGGGTGGCGCCTCGTCCATGTCCACTACTCCGGCCCCGCCGTGCCGCCGCCTTCCAGCGGGCGCTTTTAGTCGAAGCCACCCCGCCGTTGTCGGTTTTCAGTCTTCAGTTGTCAGCTCCCAACTCGCCGGGGCGTTCCGTTCCCTGAGCTCGCGAGCCGATCGGACAGCCGGCAACTCAAAAGTGACAGCTATTTGAAGTGCTGCCAGCCCCGCGCTTCCAGCGCCTGCGGGCCGCTCGAAGTGAGAAGCGTAACCAGGTTCTTCCTGCCCCGCCGCACCATCCGTCCGATCCGCGTCACCCGCACGCCGGCAATCGCCCGCGGAATGCGCGTCCCCTCCGCCGCCGTGAACAGCAGCTCGTAGTCCTCTCCGCCGTCGAGCGCCTGCGCCAGCGTTGCGCCCGCGGCCACCGGCAGCGCCGCCTCGTCCACCTCCGCCGCCAAGCCTGATTCCTCGCACACGTGCTTAAGGTCCGTCGACAGCCCATCGCTCAGATCAATCGCCGCCGTCGCCGCACCTTGCCGCATAAGCCACAACCCCTGCGCCACTCGCGGCTGCGGATAAAAGTGCGCCCGCAAAAGTAATTCGCCATTCTCGCTTCCGCCCGCTGTCGGCCGTCTGCCCGGCTTTGAACTACGAGCGGTGAACTCTGAACTGTTTTTTTGTGAACTGCGACCTATGAACTGTGAACTCCTCAAGCTCTCCAGCCCCGCCGCCGCGCCCCCCAGCGCGCCAGTCACGTAGATCGCATCGCCCGCCCGCGCCCCGCTCCGCCTCAGCGCCTTGCCCCGCGGCACCGCCCCCACAAGCACAATGTCCGCCAGCACTACCGGCGACTCCGCCAGATCGCCGCCGGCCAGCGGTGTTCCGTACTCTGCCGCCAGCTTCAGCAGCCCGTCATAAAACCGCTTCACCCAACCGTCCCGGTCCGGCATCTCTCGCCGTAAGCCCAACGATAAGAACGCCGCCACCGGTCGCGCTCCCATCCCCGCAAGGTCGCTCAGCCCGCGTGCCAGCGTGCGGTGCCCCACCGCCTCCGGCTCATGCCACTCCAGCCGGAAGTGCCGCCCCTCAATGCTCAAATCCGTAGTGACCGCGATCTCCTCGCCGGCCCGCACCCGCAGCAGCGCGCAATCATCCCCGATGCCCAAAACCACGCCAGGCATTGTCCCGCGCCCGTGCGCCGCGTGCGCCTGTATCCGCCGGATCAGCTCCCGCTCCCCCGTTCCACCATCCGCTCCTCGTCCGCCTTTGGTCATCGTTTTAACAGCATAGGCCTCCTCCCCGGCCGGCCGCGCATCCAAATCCAACTTGGGACTTTGCCGTCCCTTCGCCGAAATCGGTTTTTGCCCCACAGATTCCCCTGTGTTCGGCATTGACCCGGCGAAGTCGCGGTTGATAGCCTTAAACAACGTTCGACGTACATTGCGCCTTGGCGCACAATTTTTATTCGGGCCGTCTGGTCCCATCACCTGCTGTTTGTCGTAATTGGTAAGGGCGAATTGCGGCGCAGGCTGCCGGGGAACACACTCCGGTGGCGCTTGAGAGTTGAACAGGGATATGTTGCGCAAACGCTATTACATTCTTTTTGTTGCCAGGGACGAAGACGGACGGGTTCGCAAGATTCCGCTGCCCCTGCACTACGCGTACGGGTTTGTGGCCGCCGCCGTCATCGGCGCGTTCACGATTGTGGGCCTGGCCGGATCGTACACGCGCATGCTCCTGAAAACGGAGAGCTTCAATCAGGTTCGCGCCGAGCGCGAAAACCTCCGCAAAAACTACCAGCAGATGGCGAAGATCGCGCACGACCGCGATGTGCAGGTTGCCTCGCTGGGCGCGCTCGCCAATGAAGTCACCGCGCTCTATGGCTTGCGCCAGAGCCGCCTGGCAGCGCATGCCGTTTCACCCAAGGCCGCCGCTGCGCCCGGCGTGGTGCCGCTGAATGACGACGTCAATCCGCAGTACGTCAAGGCCACCATCGACGAGTTCTCCACCCTCCGCAATCAGGCAATGTCCGGCCGCATGACCCGTGCCCTCGAAAGCGGCCTCTCGTCCTCCTACATGGGCGACTGGACGCTCCTTGCCGATGCGCCCTCGCTCTGGCCCATCGAAGGCCACGTCGCTTCCGGCTTCGGCGAGCGCCAGGATCCCATCAACGGCGAAGGCGCCTTCCACTCCGGCATCGACATCGACGCGCCCTGGGGCACGCCCGTCCGCGCCGCCGGTGACGGCGTGGTCAGTGACGCCAGCCTCGGCTCCGGTTACGGCCGCGAGATCACCATCGATCACGGCCACGACGTCATGACCGTCTACGGCCATCTCTCTTCTTCCGCTGTTGTCCCCGGCGAGCACGTCACTCGCGGCCAGATCATCGGCTACGTCGGCCAGACCGGCCGCGCCACCGGACCCCACCTCCACTACGAGGTCCGCGTCCATAACGTCCCTGTCAATCCGCACAAATACCTGCGCGAAGACTACGGGCAGATGATCGCCGCGGCAAGCGGCTCGTCCAACGGCGCTACCGGCAACTAAACCCTTATTTCGATTCCAATACTGAGAACGGCTCCCGCAAGGGAGCCGCTCCTGTCTAGCGCAGTTGTAAGGCCCGCGGCACGGCCCCGCTCCTCCTTTGCGTGGTATCGTTCTCAACGGCTCTCATTTCCGTTTCGGGAGGAATCCCACGTGTTTCGTCGTACTTGTTGTTTTGCCTTCCTGTTCGCTGCACTTTTCGTCGCTCTTCCATTACGGTCCGCCGCTGCCCAGCCGCAATCTCCTGATCGCGTCGCCGGCCTCCTCTCCGCCTTTACCCGGGCCCAGCACCTCCGCCACGGCATCAACGCTTCAGAGTGGTTCGCACAACAGGCCACTAACTACACCGCTGCCCGCACCAACAGCTACACCGACGACGCCGACATCGTCCTCATGGCCAGGCTCGGATTTGACAACGTCCGCCTCAGCATCGATCCCGTGCCTCTCGAGCAGGGCATCGACCACTACGGCCCCAACGCCGACTTCCTCGCTCGCCTCGATCACGCCGTCGACACCATGCTCGCCAACGGCCTCGCCGTCCAGATCGATATCCATCCGGAAGAGCCTTACAAGCTGGCCGTCCGCAACGGCAACGACGGTGTCGCGCGCTTCGTCATGCTTTGGCGCAAACTCGCCGCGCATTACGCCAATCGCAATCCAGACCTCGTCTTCTTCGAGATCATGAATGAGCCCGAGGTCGGCGATCCTTACCGCTGGGCCGGAATTCAGGCCGCTGCCGCTACGGCAATTCGCGAAGCCGCGCCCAACAACACCATCATCGCCACCGGGCCCAACTACTCCGACATCCAGGACCTGCTCACCCAGCATCCGCTCCCTGACGGAAACGTGATTTACAACTTCCACTTCTACGATCCCCACCAGTTCACTCACCAGGGCGCCACCTGGGGAGCAGCGTGGTGGAGCTACACCCACAACATTCCTTATCCCTCCACCACAGACGGAATGCAGGCCTCGCTCGACCAGGTCCCCGACCCGCGCGACCGCTTCGAACTGGAGGAGTACTTTCTGGATCACTGGGACGCCGGCCGCATCAAGCTGCTGATGGATGAGGCGGCGGCCTGGGGCAAGGCAAACGGCGTTCCGCTCATCTGCAACGAGTTCGGCGCGCACCGGCCAAAGACCGATCCGGCGGCGCGCATGGCATGGATCCGCGATGTGCGCACCGCGCTTGAAGCCGACGGCATAGGCTGGACCATGTGGGATTATCGCGGCAGCTTCGGCGTGGTGTACAAGCAGAGCGGCCAGCCGGCCAAAGTCGATGACCAGGTGGTGGAGGCGCTGGGCCTGAAAGGCAAGTAACCCTAACCCCTCAGCCGTCGGGAAGCATCGAGCGCCTTCACTGGCCGAGGTTATCATTTGTTGTGCAGCGCAATCTTCCGTGGGAGGCCGACGAAAGTGGACCCGCAAGAACGTAAGCTCGTTAAAGGTAAAGAGTTGGCCGCGGCGTTGTGCGAGGCTCTGAAGGATGCTCACCTCGGCCCCGACGAAGCTGCGGAATGGCTCCGCGAACGCATCGAGTCCCGCCGGACTGGCGCGATGCCTGCGAATCGGTGGCCATCCGAATCGAAACCGATTGTCCCAGACAGATCAAGGGCTTGAAAGTGATCGCATCCTGAGCATCCATGAACCCCAATCCCGATCTCGAAATCGTTACCATCTTCGAAAGCGATGACCCGGTCGCGTTCGAGCTGGCCAAGGCCGTGCTCGACGAGGCCGGCATCGAGTACGCCACCACCGAGGACTCCCAGCCCGGTTTCGGCTTCAGCCCCATGCTCACCCAGAGGCGCCGCATCCTCATGCCCGCATTCCGCGCCGATCAGGCGCGCCAGTTAATCGAAGGCGAGCAGCAGTCCAGCGAAGAAGGTTCCTGACAACTGAAAACTGGCAACTGACAACCAGAGCTCCGTGACCTCCGAACTCCAATCCCGCCTCGCCATCCCCCACCTCCACCGCTACTGGCAGCGGCGGCTCGCGGTGCCCGACGGCCCGGAGCCCGATCGCGGCGAGCGCGATCTTGACGCCACGCTCCTCTCCGGCCTCGACATCAATATTCTTGAAGCAGCGCGGTTCCTCAATCCGCACGTCCACCCCACCTTTGAAGCGCTGGAAGACTGGATTGTCGAAACCAACAGCGGATTGATGGACCAGGCCGAGCTTCAGCGCCTTCGCGACGCGCTGGCCGGCTTGCCTGTCGGCTCCGCAGCCGGACCGCTGGACAATGTGGAAGGCCTGACCAACGACGAGCTCGCCTTCTGGGATGAGCACGGCTATGTCGTGGTCCACGATGCCGTTCCCGCCGTCTCTCGCGATGGGGCTGCCGCCGCCATCTATGAGTTCCTCGACGCCTCGCCCGCCGACCCCGATTCCTGGTATCGAAAGAAATTCGGCCATAGCGTCTGGGTTCCGCTGCTGCGCCATCCCGCCCTCATCGCCAATCGGCGAGCGCCGCGCTTGGTCAAAGCCTTCGCTCAACTATGGGGTCGCGAAGACCTCTGGCCCACGATCGATCAGGGCGGCCTGAACCCGCCGGAGCGCCTTGATTGGCCGTTCCCCGGCCCCCATGTCCACTGGGACAGCACACTGGCCGCGCCGCATCGCTTCGGCGTGCAGGGAATCCTCTACCTCACCGACACGCCCGCGGAACAGGGCGCATTCTCCTGCATCCCCGGCTTTCATCGCGAGCTTCCCGGCTGGCTCGCCAGCCTGGCGCCGGGCGAGGATCCACGCCAGGCCATTCGCAATCATCCCGGCCTGGTTCCCATCGCGGGCCGCGCCGGCGACCTGGTCATCTGGCACCATCACCTGCCGCACGGAGCCTCGCCGAACCACGGCAAACTCCCCCGCGTAGCGCAATACATCACGCTGCTCCCCACGCGCTGGCAGTACACCGCGCAGTGGATCTAGTCACGCACTCCCGCGCCCCTCAGAGCCCGTACAGCTTGGCCGCTTGAAAACCGCCGCGAAGATTGGTCACATCGGTAAACCCGTTCCCCTTCAGAATGCAGGCGGCCAGGTATCCTCGCTGTCCCTTCTGGCAATACACCATGATCTTTCCCTCGCGTGGCAGCTCGCCCAGCCGGTCCCGCAACTCGCCCAGCGGAATAGGATGAGCTCCGCCCAGAACGCCGGATTCGGCAACTTCCAGGTTCTCGCGCACGTCCACCAGGAATTCGCCGCTCGGCTTCCATTCTTCCGGCGACAGCGTTGCCAGGTCTCCGCGCACAATGTGGTCGGCCACAAATCCAGCCGTGTTCACAGGATCGTTCGCAGAACCGAATGGCGGCGCATACGCCAGATCCAGGCTCTCCAGATCGAACACCGTCATCCTGCCCGCAATGGCTGTCGAAAACACATCGATGCGCTTGTCCACACCCTCCTCGCCCACAACCTGCGCCCCCAGCAATCGACCCGTACCGCTTTCCACAATCGTCTTGATCATCAGTGGAGTCGCTCCGGGAAAATATCCCGCGTGCTGCGGATCGCGCGTCACGCTGCTGAAAAAATCGAATCCGGCTTTGCCGGCTTGCGCGCTGTTCAGCCCCGTCGACGCCGCGGTCATCTGCATCATCCGCACAATCGACGTCCCCAATGCGCCCGGATATACAAAGTGACCGCCCGCCGCGTTTGCGCCCGCAATCCGCCCCTGCCGGTTCGCTGGCCCAGCCAGAGGGATCCGCGTAGCTGCTCCGGTCACCGCATTGGTAGTTTCCGCAGCGTCTCCTACCGCGTAGATGTCCGCGTCTGAGGACTCCATGGAAGCATTTGTCTTTACCCCGCCCGTCAAACCCATCTCCAGGCCCGCGGCTCGCGCCATCTCCACTTCCGCGCGCACCCCCACGCTCAAAAGAATCAGTTCGGCCGCGACAAACGCGCCATCCGCCAGCTCCACTCCCGCCGCGCTGAACCGCTTCGCCTCCGCGCCCACCCGGATATCGATGTCGTTACCGGCAAGGTGATTCTGCAGATACGCCGCCATGTCATCGTCCAGCAGCGGAAGAATATGCGGCAGCTTCTCCACAATGGTTACCTTCATTCCGCGCCGATGAAAGGCTTCGGCCATCTCCAAGCCAATAAATCCGCCTCCAATCACCGCCGCAGTCTTCGCTTTGCGGGAATCGAGGAAAGCCCCAATCCGGTCCATGTCCGGCACATCGCGCAGCGTAAACACATTGTCCCCATTCGCTCCCGGAATCGGCGGCACAATCGGCTTCGCGCCCTGGCTCAGAATCAGCTTGTCGTACGCCGCATCCTCCTCCTCGCCGTCCGGCCGCCGCACCCTCACCGTCTTCGCCGCGCGGTCAATCGACAGCACCTCGTGCCCCACGTGCACCCGCACCCGCGAACGGGACCACATCTTCTCCGGCGACATCAGCAGCAACTGCGAGCGCTCTTTGATTTCCCCGCCGATGAAATACGGCAGCCCGCAATTGGCAAAGGAGATGTACGGTCCCCGTTCGTAGATGACGATCTCTGCCGACTCATCCACGCGCCGCGCCCGCGCCGCCGCCGATGCTCCTCCTGCCACTCCGCCTACAATCACAATCCTTCGTCCGGTCTTCATCGTTCCACCTCGTTACATCCAACGCCGCATCCAGCTTGCGTGCGATTCCACGGCATCCGCGCCAGCAGCAGCGCCATGCCGCACATTCCCGTCAGTCCCGCAAACAGCAGCCCGCATCCCGTCAGCAGAGGCACGGCCGCAAACCACGGGTTCACCGTAAGCGCCAACAGCGCGCCGATCGCCGAAACCGCGCCCACCACAATCTGAACCTGGCGCATCAGCGGCAGCACCGTGCTCGCCCCGCGCACCACCGGAAGCCCTGCGTCCATCCATGCCTGCGTGCCGCCTTCCACCAGCACGGCATCCTCGCTTCCGGCGCGCCGCAACATTTCAATGGCGTTCCTCGCGCGCGTGCCCCCCTGGCAAATCACATACAGAGGGCTGCCCGCGGGCCGCATCCGCACCAATGCCTCCGCATCCAGATCGCCCAGCGGCAACAGTTTCGCTCCCCCCACGTGCGCGCCTGCAAACTCCGCCGGCGTGCGAACGTCCAGGATCTCGAGCGGGCCGCCTTCGGAGGCTCGCGCATACAGCTCCGCCGGAGTGATCGTTCTCGCAGCGGCTTCCAAAATTTGTGCTTGCATATTGATAAGTAATTATATAATCATGTATGCATATGTCAAGTGGCAATCCCATGCGAAAACTGGCCGAGTCGGAACTTGATCGCGTTGCCTCCCAGTTCCGCCTGCTCGGCGAAACCATGCGCCTCAGGATTCTTCAGGCCATCTGCGACAAGAAACGGACCGTCGGCGAGATCGTGGAAGCAACCGGCGCTACCCAGCCCAACGTCTCGCGCCATCTGGCTCTGCTGGCGGCCTCAGGCCTCATCCAGCGCGAAAAGGAAGGCCACTTTGTCTATTACGGCCTCAGCGATCCGCTCATTGTGAAGCTGTGCCAGCTGGTTCACGCCCAGCTCCGCGAGCGCGAGTGAGCGTTGCCCCTCGACAGCTGAGGCCTGACAGCTAACCGCTCGTCTTCCGCTTTCCCTATTTCCCCACGTAGCTCACCCGCCAGATCGACCGCGACCCATCGTCCGACACAAACAGCGAGCCGTCCTGCCCCACCGTAACGCCCACCGGCCGTCCCCACACGTTGCCGTCGCCCACGGTAAATCCGGTCAGGAAGTCCTCGTACTCGCCGGTGGCGTGGCCGTCCTTCATCGGGATGCGGACCACTTCATACCCTGACCGCTGCGCCCGGTTCCACGATCCGTGCTCGGCTGCAAACCCGTCGCCTTTGAACTCCGCCGGAAACTGCGCGCCTTCGTAGAACAGCATTTCCAGCGACGCAAAATGCGGGTTCACCAGCACGTCCGGCGTAATCACCTTTCCCTGCAGCTCCGGATGCGCGCCCTTGTGCCGCGGATCCCACACCCCGCCGTGCGTGCCCATGTAGTACCACGGCCAGCCGTAGAAGCCGCCTTCCTGGATGTGCGTCACGTAGTCGGGAACCAGGTTGTTGCCGATCGCGTCCCGCTCGTTGGTGGAGCACCACAGCTCGCCCGTGATCGGGTTAATCGCTTCGCCCACGCAGTTGCGGATGCCCGATGCGTATACCTCAACAAACTTGCCCGTCGGCGTGAACTCCAGCACGTCCGCGCGGTGGAACTCCTCGGGATGCGTGTCGGGATCGTCCACGTTCGAGTGCGACCCCACGGACGCAAACAGCTTCGACCCGTCCTTCGAGAAGACAAGATCGCGGGTCCAGTGGCCGCCGCCGCGCAGCCGTCCGCCGCCGGGCAACTCCGCAATGTTGATCGTCGGGCCCGTCGCCTTCAGGTCGCCGTTGTGATACGGAAAGCGCACAATCTGGTCGGTGTCGCCCACATAGAGATACTGCGGATTGGGCCCGAGCGGATAGAACGCCATGCCGAACGGCTGGCGCAGTCCGGTGGCGAAGACCGACACCTGCTGCGGATGCCCCTGCGCGTCCACACCGCGGAAGACGCGAATCTTCCCCGACTCGCTTTCGGCCAGGAAGATGTCGCCATTGGGCGCGGTGCGCAGCTCGCGCGGATTGTCCAGGCCGGTGGCGTAGAGGTCCACCTTGAAGCCTGCCGGCGCTTTTGGCCACGCATCGGCGGGCCGCGGCACCATGTTCGCGCCGTTGTCCACGGACTGGTCCGGCGTCGGCGCGGGCAGGTCGGCCGCGGTCACGTGGCGGCGCACGCCGGGCGATTCATGGGCTGCGTCCGTAAACGCGTCCTGACCGGTGAGAACCTGCTTCTTCTGGTTGGAGTCGGCGGCAAGCAGTGCGGCGGGCCACAGCAAAGCGGCGAAAAGTGGGATGAATCGGCGCATGAATACCTCTCGCGGGAAAGTTCTTGGGAAGGCGACCGCGGCGCGGCGGCTAAAGGCCTTCTCTGATTTGACGATGGAGCAAGGCTGGAGGACTCGGCACAAATCCGCTGTAAGTATCATAGGTCAAAGGAGTTGACTCTAACGCGAAGGGGGTCTGCGGGGGAGGGCGGCGCAGACCTGGGGAGCGCGCGACAGGATCGTGGGAGGGGAAGCGCGCTGCCTACTGCGATGCAGGTGCTGCCGGAGAGGTTGTTCCACCGCTGGAATTTTGTGCCGAGGCAACCTGGGAAAACACCGTCGTCGGCACCGCCGCCGTCAGCAGCACCCGGTCACGCTTCTGCGTCACCTGGGCCGACTTCAGCAGATCCCTCAGGCCCCGGTTGGCGGCCTGGTTCTGGTTCAGCGGCTCGGCAAAGCCGCGGGCCAGGCTTATCAGCGTATCCAGCACGGCCGCCTGCTGCGCCGCCGCCTGTTCCGTAGGCGCAATCTCTTCCACGCGCAAGCGCAGCGCGCCCGCCAGCGGGAGCCCCGGGCTGATGCTGGCAATGTAAGTGGAGTCGGACTGCAGCGGCAACTGCCAGCCGAGCACGGAGATGGAGCCGCTCTCGTTGAACGGCGTTCCGATCTCGCCCACGCCCCACGCCAGCGCCAGCAGCGGCACTTCGCGGTAATAGCGCTCCAGCAGCGACGATCCGGAGAAGGGCAGCGCCGCGGTGCGGTGCCGGTCGATCATGGAGTGGATCATCTCCGGGGTGGGAAAATTCGAGGCCGCCACCATGTCATAGCCGATCTGGCAGACGCGGACGGTCCGTCCCTCGGAGGGGATGGCGTAGATGGTCTTGCCGCCGTAGGTCTCCCGGACGGCCGCGTGAGTCTCCAGCCACGTTCGCAGTTTCGGCCCGGTCAGCTTGCCTTCCAGCACCATGGAGTAGGCCACGGGGCCATTGGGTCCGTTGGGGTCCGGCATCCGGTGCAGGGCGATGGCGGCCTCGTCCAGGTCCTTTTCCCAGTCGATGCCGGTGGCGTCCACAAACGCCTGGTAATCGGGGTCGCGGCTCGGCGGATTCAGGTTCTTCTTAAAGAAAGCGCGGACCGGCCGCAGGTTCACGTAAAGAACACCGTCCGCTTCAGGAAGCAGCCGCGCGGCCTCCGGCGGTGCTTTGGAGCGGAGAAAGACGGCCAGAGCCAGGAGGGCAAGGACCGCGGCAACTACCAGGAGTGTTCTGCGCGTGCGCTTGGTCATAAGGCGGCCCGCTGGGAGCCGTCAGCATTAACGGTAACACTTTGGGCAGTTGTCAGTTGTCAGTGGTCAGTTGTCAATTCAGAGTTCGCAGTTCCGCCGGGCGGGTAGCCGGGGTTTCGCGATGCCAGTTTCGCCACAATGATCGGGTGCCCCGGGTCCCTCGCACTTGGGGACCCGGGATGCGAAGAAGTTGACTTGGCGCGCCCTTGCTTTTGCCGTTGCTTTTATTTCAGTCATTCCCGCAGGGAATCTGCTGTCTACTGCGCTTTCGCCGCCTCAAGCTCGGCGTTCAGATGAATGCTGCCGCCGGTGACGTTCAGTTTACGGGACCAGTCAGCGAATCCCTTCTTCTTGACCGCAATTTCATGCGCGCCGGGTGCGACGGTGACTGTGGAAGGCGTGTTGCCCACGAAAGCCCCATCGACTTCGATATCGGCACCCGGAGGCGTGGACTCAACTGTCACTGAAGCTTCCGGATTGTTCGACTGCGGTGCCGCAGCCGTTTTGGGTTCCGGCATACTGACTTTTTCGGGGGTTGGGCCGACTGCCGCAGCGGGCGCTGCCTGCGCGCCTTGATTAGGTGTTTCCCCGGTCATGCCCTTGCATTCATCTCTCGCCTGCTTCAGATCCTCCGCCGTATAGTGGGGCTCAATTACGATCACTTCGGCACCCCTCCCTTGAAGGTTCCGTACGTCGTGGTCGGTGAGGCGCCCGTGGAACGGGAAACCATCGGGAAGCTTTCCTTCGACAAATTGGAACTGTTTGCCCCGGATTCCGAAGGAGTACAGGTGACTGGTCACCTCATCGGCCGGTCCCATTCGCTTGAGGATGACGCAGCTCGCGCTTTTGGCATGTCCTGCACCCCCTTGAGGTATCACAGCTCCGGACTGGGCGTTCATCTTCGGCCCAGCTCCTGCAAAGGGAAGTGAAAGGGACAGACAAACAACGAGGGTTCTTTTCTGCATTTGCCGCTCTCCTCCGTCCCAGCGCTTGTACTTCATTTCTGGGGAAAGAAATGTTCTTGGTGGAAGACGCAATCATCTCCGCCGCAGGCAGGATTAGCAAGAGAAAACTCCGCAAACGACTCAATCCTCGTGCCCGGAGGCCCGTCCACCGGTAAGACCTGCCCAGGGACCCGAACCCGGCCATAGGATCAAGAGTCACTGTCTGTGGATAACGCTGTAATACATTAATTACAAATAAGAAAAAGTTTTCATCTGGAATGGAGTTCCAGGATGCGATCTGTGCTAAGCTGTAACCAGTAGCTGGGAATCCGCCCGCGATCTATCGCGGGCGTCGTCGTCTCGGGCCGAAGGGAGTCATCACAGGATGTGCGACCGCCACCTCAACCCGCTCGCCGTCTGCACCCCCTCCCCCCTCCTCCGACCCGCGGGAAAAGACGTGCAATTTACTGCAGTTTCACCCCGTATCCGCAACAATCCACAGGACATCGCCGTTTTTATTTTCGCGCTTTCCGGCTTATTTCCCGGCCATATTGGCATCAATCGGGGTCCACTGTCCGAAAATGGACATTCACTGCATTTTTAGCCCTTATCTCCATCAATCCATTGCACATCGCCGTTTTATTTTTCCGCCCCGGCGCCGTCGGCCCAACTTTTTTGCAGCGGATTCACGTCGCAGTGGAGTAGACTCGAAGCGCTTCAAACCCCCGGGTTCCCTCTCCCTCAAAGACACGATTGCCGCAAGGAGGTCCTCTCATGGCAGCGGAAGATGTATCGCGCGTAGGCGATTATGAAGTGCTGGCGCTGCTTGGCGCCGGCGGAATGGGCCGCGTCTACAAGGTCCGCAACGTAATCTCGAACCGCGAAGAAGCGATGAAGATCATGCGCCCGGATTTCGCCAAAGATCCGGAGCTGGCCGCGCGCTTCACGGTGGAGATTCGCACCCTGGCCACGCTGGAACATCCGAACATTGCGCAATTGCGCACCGCGTTCCAGGTGGATCACGAGTTTGTCATGGTGATGGAGCTCGTGGAGGGCATGTCGCTGGACAAGCTGGCGCCACAGCTGCAAGGGCACCTCGACACGGTGCTGGATTACGCGACCCAGGTGCTTGCCGCGTTGAGTTATGCGCACGGGCGCGGCGTGATCCACAGGGACATCAAGCCGGGGAACATCATGATCACGTCGCATGGCGTGGCCAAGCTGATGGATTTCGGATTGGCGAAATCGACGACCGACCTGAATATAACGCTGCCGGGCACCACGATCGGATCCATTTACTACATGTCGCCGGAACAGGTGCGGGGCGGGACGATTGATGCGCGCAGCGACATTTATTCGTTCGGAGTGACACTGTACGAGGTGCTGACCGGGAACAAGCCCTTCAAGGCGGACACGTCGTACAGCGTGCTGAACGCACAGGTGAACGAGACGCCGATGGCGCCGACGCAGGCGAACCCGGCCATCCCGCAGGCGTTGAGCAACGTGGTGATGCGGGCGATGGCGAAGGATCCGGCGCAGCGATTCCAATCGGCGGACGAGTTTCGCGCGGCGCTGAGCGCGGTGCGGAAGGGGCAGGCAGCGGAAGCCGAAACGCAGCCGGCGATGCCGGTGGTTCCTGTCATGCAGGCTGCTGCTGCAACGGAGGCGGCTCCGGTGACGCAGGCGGTTCCCACGATGCAGGCCGCGACTGATGCGGCAACGCAGGCAGCGCCGCCCCCGGCGTTTCAACCGGTGCCCATGACCGGGCCTCCCGCGCAGGCGCGGCCTTCCGGGAGCAATCGCGGATTGTGGGTGGGGCTGGGCGCAATGGCGACAATTGTGCTGCTGGTTGCAGCAGGATTCCTGCTGCCGCGCTTTTACGCGATGCACGCAGCGCAGAAGGCGAAGGGAGCTGCGGCAACGACGGTGGCGCAGCCTGGCGCACAGGCGTCAACGGCGGAGCCGGCTGCGACGACGGCGAGTAGTGCGCCCAATGTTCCGGAGGCGGCCCCTGTGTCAAGCAGCGCGACCGCGGGGTTGGCCGGGACTGCGCCCGTGGCCAGCAGCGCGAGTGCGTCAGGCGCGGTGCCGTTGCCGCCGGCAGCGCATATGACGCCGGCAGTGGTAACGACACACCGGAGCACCGTGGCGGTACGGCCTGCTGTGGCGGCTGCGCAGGCTTCGGCGGCGAGCAGCGCGCCTGCAGCACCGGCTGGTCCATCGCGGGAGGAGATTCGCCAGGCGCAGGACCGCTTCAGCGATCTGGACGCGCGGGCGCAAGCCGTGGGCGGCAACGTGCAACAACTGCGCCGCCAGCAGCAGGCGCAGGGTATGGACCTGCGGACGGACATTGTGGCGGCGTTGGCGCGGATGGATAATGACATGCGCGACGCAGACCGCGCACTGCGCCAGAACGACGTGGCAACGGCAAAAGATTACATGGACCGCGCAGGCCACGAGCTGGATACGCTGGAGAAGTTCCTGGGGAGATAGGACGGCAGGGACTGAGGGACTGAGGGCCTGAGGACTGAAAGCAGAAGGCCCGGCTTGGACGCCGGGCCTTCTGCTTGTCAAGAGGTTATTGAGCTGGGGAGCGGACGCGGTCGCCGGTCTGGAAGCCGGAACCGGAGACCGGCGTGCAGACCGCGGACGCATCATCCACGTCGGTGGCCTTGATCATGCCGACGGACGTGGTGAGGCGGCGGATCACGGCGCCGGTGGTGGGATCCTTGATCTCCTTGGTGACGCGAACGACTTCGAGCCGATCGCCCACGTTGACGCCGCCCTTCTTGCCCACGTTGAGGATGACCTGGCCGCCGTCAACCGCGGCAACGAGGCCGTCAATGGTCACGGTGCGCACGGAAACTTTGGGCGAGTCGGAGATGAGGTTGGTGGAGAGCTGATCGACGGCTTTCTTGGTGGCCTCGCCGATGATGGTTTCCTGGAAGTTGCTGGAGCCGAAGTCGACGTTGCCGTTACCCCAGCCGTGCCAGTTGCCGCCGCCGCCAAGGAGCGAGGTGGAGGAGCGGGATGAGGTGCCGGCTCCGTCGGCCACGGCGAGAATCTCGCCGGTATCGACGTTGACGATGCGGGCGGTGATGCCCACGTTGGCGTTGGACTTGGAGTGGCCGATGCCGCCGATGCCGTAGCCGCCCCAGCCGCCGCCTCCGCCGCCGACGTTCTGCTTCTTGGTCTCATTGCCGAACTGGGTGATGGAGCCGATGATGATGACGTCGACGCCGAGCAGCTTACCCAGTTGGGCGGCGCTGGTGGGGTCGGCGCGATTGGAGTTGGAGAAGTTCTGCTCGGTCATGAGCTTGTCCAGGGCGGCGCGCTCGATGACGGAGTAGGTGCCGTCCTTGACCAGACCGGAGATGAGCAGGTCGGTGATGCCCTTGCCCACGTCCACATTGCTGCCGAACATGGCCGACGAGTAGCTCTGGACCGTGGCGTAGTCGAAGCTCATGACGGCGACGCGGGGCCTGCGCGGGGTAGCCTGGGCCGCGGCAAACTGGGTAACGGTGAGCACGGTGAGGGCAACGACTGGGAGCAGACGGAACGAGGAGCGCAGAACTTTCATACCAGATTCCTTTGATGGGATTTGGAATATGGGGCCCGGATAAGAAAGCGTTCGATCAGGCGTGAGAAAAAAAGGAGAATCGGATGCAAGTTGAACCGGGTCCGGGTGCGGTGTCAAGGGAAATCGGTAAGAGATCCTTCATCGCGCGGTCCTGCGCGGCTGAGTCGGTGCGATAATCCAGTCGAGTTCAGAAATCATAAAGTGGCGCAGGGGTTGATGGCATTGTGGATAGGGCCATACAGAATCCGGGAGTCTACTTTGTAGCAATCACGCTTGTGGTCGGATTGGCGCGATGGCTCATCGCGAAGGCGGCGAAGGGCGTGAGAGAGAGCAAGGCGCGCAACTGGCCGGCGCGGCCGGCGGTGATTGACGTGGTGAGCGTGGTGGAGCAGGCCCTGGGGGCAAAGGATCGACAAGACAACCGGTTTGAGGGCACGCTCACATACTTCTACCGGACCCCCGAGTTGCAAATGGGAGAGTACCAGCGTCTTTTCAAGACGAGAGAAGAGGCGCGGGGGTGGGTAAACCAGTTCAAGAACCGCACGGTCATGGTACACGTGAGCCCCGAAGATCAGGGGAATTCCGTGTTGCTCAAGAGCGACCTGGCCGGGCTGGATTTGCACGTGCCGCTGGCCGTGTTTTCACCGGCGAAGGTGGTGGAACTGGAAGACGAGGAGATGGAGCATGCCATTTCCCCCAGCTACCGCCTGGTGTGCGGACTGGCGGAATTGGCGAGCCTGTCTGGACTGGCGGTCAGCGGGGTATTCCTGGCAGTCAGCGTGGCTACACATGAGCGCACGCACATTGTGGCGTATTGGTGGCTGGGAGGGGCTCTCCTGGCGTGCTCAATTGGGTCGGCGCTGGCCGTATTTCTGCATCTGAAGCGGAACGAAGCGGGCCGATGGCTGCTGAAGTCGTACAAGCGGTGGTGCCCGGGATGGATGCGGTGGGGTATGAATCTGACGGCGTTGCTGGCGCCGTTTTCTCATGTGCTTTCGCCGCTGTTGAGGTACCTGCCGGGGCCGTGGATGAACGCGATTGCGCCGTACTTGCCGTTCATCCTGGGCGGCTGGATCTTTTTTATGAACGCAGCCTTTCACTCGGCCCTTCTGCGCTCGCAGGAGGAGGTGCGGGTGCCGCTGGTGGGGGCGTAGGCTCCCACCGGTGACTCGGTTTGCTCCGCCGGGAGCACTATGCTAACCTTTAAAACTGTGCCGTACAGTGCGGAGGACTGGTGTATCCGTACTGTTTCTGCGGCTTTCGGACGCTTTTTCGGGGTGGCACGAGACGGGCTGAAGGTGGCCTGAACCCCCTCCTGAGGGCTGGCGTAGCTCAGCTGGTAGAGCATCTGATTTGTAATCAGAGGGTCGGGGGTTCAAATCCCTCCGTCAGCTCCACTTACGGGAAGGCGAACGGGGCTTCAAGGGAAGTAAGCGGCAGCGAGTATTGAACCGGCGCGGGAGCAATAGGGCGCCGGGCCTGTCCTCTGCGGTGATCCCACTGAGGTGCATGCAGCGTGAAAGCCGGAAATGGTCCGGATGGAGGCTGGTGCGCGGAAAGCGGGTTTTCCGGAGCGGGCGGGGTGAGATGGGCACAGGTGGCCGAGCGGTTAATGGCAGCAGACTGTAAATCTGCCACTCATTCGAGTTACGGAGGTTCGAATCCTCCCCTGTGCACCATGACAGTTGTCAGTTGTCAGTTTTCAGTTGTCGGTTTTGAAGGATGTGAGCGGTGCGGGCAGGAGCTGGCCGGATGGCGTTGGACGAGGCTGAGCGCGAGCGCACCGAAGGCAAGCCGGCGAGGACCGGGAGCGAGATGGAGCGGAAGTACCGGATCGCTCTGGCGCTGTACGGCGTGCTGGCGGTGGTTGGGTGGTTTACGATTGGCGAGGGATCCGTTTCGGTCTTCGGAAAAATGATCGAGATCCGGTGGATTCCGGTGTTTGTGTTGGCGACATTTGCGTTCCGGACGGTGATAGCGATGCAGGCGGACCGGATCCGGAGGAAAGATAGCCATTAGCCGGTAGACAGTGGCCAGTAGCTCAGGTGATTGCGGGTTGAGCGGTTGCGGCCCGCGTCGGAAGGATGGAGCTACGAGCTACAGGCTACAAGCTGGCGGCTCGGTTTTGAGAGGGCTGATGTAGCTCAGTTGGTAGAGCACTCCCTTGGTAAGGGAGAGGTCACCGGTTCAAACCCGGTCATCAGCTCCAGAAATGCAGCTATTAGCCATTAGCTTTTAGCTCTTAGCTTGTGTCGTGGCGGGTTGAGCCGATGACGCAGCCGCGAAAGAGCCAGGAGCTAAAAGCTAATAGCTAAAGGCTGTTTTGCGGGAGTAACTCAGTGGTAGAGTCACAGCCTTCCAAGCTGTTGGTCGCGGGTTCGAGTCCCGTCTCCCGCTCCAGGAGTGCAGCCGTTAGCTTTTAGCTGTTAGCTTGCGCGGGTTGAGCGGATTTGGCGGCGTGAGCAGGATGAAGCTGAGGGCTAAAAGCTAATAGCTGTTTTTTCGAGGTCAGCGGACGTGGGAAAGATGTTTGAGCAGGCGCCGATTGCGGTGCGGAATGAAGAGCAGTACCGGCAGCTGCACGCGATGATCGACGCGGCGTTCGACGGCCGGGACGTGGACGTGCTGCTGAGCAAGGTGACGCGGGCGGGACTGCGGATTCGGGATTTTGAAAGTGTGCTGCGGCGGAGTTTTCTGGGCAAGGAAGCGCCGGGACTGTACGACTCGCTGCCCGTCAGCGACCAGGGACTGACGCGGGAACGGTATTTGCGATTGGTGGAGAAGGTGCCGGCGGAACTGCGGCAGCGGTATTTCAAGGTTTACGCGTACTACTGAGCCGGGAGCCTGTAGCCTGTAGCCGGCGAGGGCCAGGTTTTTAGCTACGAGCTACTGGCTACAGGCTACAAGCTTTTTAGTCCAACGAAAGGGACGGCACGAGATGGCGAAGGAAAAATTTGATCGTTCGAAGCCGCACTGCAACGTGGGGACGATCGGGCACATCGATCACGGCAAGACGACGTTGACGGCGGCCATTACCAAGGTGCTGCAGAAGCACAATCCGAAGAACACGTTCCGTTCGTTCGACTCGATCGACAACGCTCCCGAAGAGCGCGAGCGCGGCATCACGATCGCCACCGCGCACGTGGAGTACGAGACCAAGAACCGGCACTACGCGCACGTGGATTGCCCCGGCCACGCCGACTACATCAAGAACATGATCACCGGCGCGGCGCAGATGGACGGCGCGATTCTGGTGGTGGCGGCCACCGACGGCCCCATGCCGCAGACCAAGGAGCACGTGCTGCTGGCGCGCCAGGTGGGCGTTCCTTATATTGTCGTCTTCCTGAACAAGTGCGACGCGGTCGAAGACGAAGAGCTGACCGACCTGGTGGAGATGGAAGTCCGCGAACTGTTGTCGAAGTACCAGTTCCCCGGCGACGACGTTCCGGTTATCCGTGGATCGGCTCTCGGCGCTCTGAACGGCGAAGCCAAGTGGGAAGCGAAGATCGACGAGCTGATGGAAGCGGTCGACAAGTACGTTCCGCAGCCGGAGCGCGCGGTAAGCCTTCCGTTCCTGATGCCGATCGAAGA
>DASZLE010000101.1:0-24084 GCA_035552475.1 Occallatibacter sp. | reverse complement strand
GGGAGCGGGGCAAACGAGGCGAAGCGAAACGTGATGAGAGGACAACCATGAGCGCGGGAACAATGACGCAGGGGGCGGCGGGCGGACAGGGTCTGGGCCGGATGCTGCGCACGATGGCCCTGCCGGCGGCGGCCATCAGCGTGATCTTCGTGATGCTGGTGCCGGTGCCGGCCTGGGTCATGGATCTGCTGCTGGGCTGTTCGATGGCCGCATCGATCCTGGTCTTTCTGTCGGCGGTGCAGCTGCGGCGGGCGGTGGATTTCTCCGTCTTTCCAACCCTGCTGCTGCTGCTGACTCTGTTCCGCCTGTCGCTGAACATCGCCTCCAGCCGGCGCATTCTTCTGCACGGCAACGAAGGCACGGCGGCGGCCGGCCGGGTGATCGAGGCCTTCGGGCAGTTCGTGGTGGGCGGCAACTACGTGGTTGGCTTTGTGCTGTTCCTGGCGTTGATTGCGATCCAGTTTCTGGTGGTGTCGCACGGCGCGGTGCGGACGGCCGAGGTAACGGCGCGGTTCACCCTGGATGCGTTGCCGGGCAAGCAGATGGCGATCGACGCGGACATGAATGCCGGCCTGATCGACGAGGCGGAGGCGCGGCGGCGGCGGCAGGCGATCGCGCGGGAGGCGGAGTTTTATGGCGCGATGGACGGCGCGGCGCGGTTCAACCAGAGGGATGCGCTGGCGACGATTTTGATTACCGGCATCAATATCGTGGCCGGACTGCTGATCGGGACGCTGCAGCAGGGAGTGGGGCTGGCCGAGGCGGCGAAGACCTACACGATTCTGACCGTCGGCGACGGGCTGGTAACGATCATTCCGTCGCTGCTGGTGAGCGTGGCCGGAGGGATCACGCTGACGCGGGCGAACTCGGCGGGGCTGCTGGGCGGCGAGATACGGCAGCAACTGCTGGGGAGGCCGGCGACGCTTTATATCGCGAGCCTGGTATGCACGGCTCTGTGCCTGATTCCGGGACTGCCGAAGTTCGCATTCCTGCTGGTGGCGGCGGTGCTGTTTGTGGCTGGGCGAAGAGTGGGGGCGGCATTGGCAGCGGCTCCGGCGGTGGAAGCGGGAGTGGAGACGAAGAAAGCTGCGCAGGCGCCCGGCGCGGAGATGGCGGGGCTGCTGAAGCTCGAGGACCTGACGCTCGAGATCGGGTTCCAGCTGATTCCTCTGGTGGATGAGAAGCAGGGCGGGCAGTTGCTGAACCGCATCCGGATGCTGCGGAGAAATCTGTCGGCGGAGCTCGGATTCCTGATCCCGCCGGTGCACATCTCGGACAACCTGCGGCTGAAGCCGCGGGAGTACGTCCTGTCGATGCGCGGCCTGGAGATTGGGCGCTGGCAGACCGAGGGCGCGCAGTTGCTGGCGGTGTGCGGGGAGCCCGCGCGAAGGCCGCTGGCGGGGCGGGAGACGCGGGAGCCGGCGTTCGGAGTGCCGGCGATCTGGATCCAGCCGGCTCTGGAGGAGCAGGCGACGGCCTCGGGTTATTCCGTGGTGGATGCGGTGACGGTGATCACGACGCACCTGGGAGAGCTGATCCGGCAGCACGCGTGGGAGCTGGTGGGCCGCGCGGAGATCAAGCGGCTGATGGACGGGCTGAACGAGTCTCATCCGAAGCTGATTGAAGAGCTGGTGCCGAAGCTGCTGACGCTGGGCGAAGTGGGCCGAGTGCTGGAGCAGTTGCTGCGGGAGCGGGTGTCGATCCGCGACCTGGGAGCGATTCTCGAAGCGCTGCTCGAAACCGCGCCGGTGAACAAGAGCCTGGAGGCTCTGGTGGAGTCCTCGCGGCAGGCAATGGGGCGGCGTCTGGTGCAGCCGCTGGTGGACGGCGAGGGGCAACTGCCGGTGTTGCTGCTCGATGCCGCGATGGAGGACGAGATTCTGGCCACGGTTTCGCCCGAAGGCGGACAGCGGCTGCTGAGCGCGTCGTCGACTCCGGGGGCGCCGCTGGTACGCCGGCTGGCCGATTCTGTGAAATCTCTTATCGCTTCCGCATCCCCCGCGGCCCCGCCCGTGCTCCTTTGTCCGAGTCCGGCGCGGTACCACGTGCGGCGTTGGCTGGAGCCTCTGTTTCCACGTTTGGCGGTGGTTTCGGCGGGTGAGATACCGCCGGAGGTGAGGCTGCGTCCGGTGGGCACGGTGCGCTGACCTGGGTGCGGGAGATGGCGATGTTGGAATCGGCGGTTGCGGGAAATCGGAGCGGTAGCAAGGGAGCGGCGATGCCGGGAGGATATCCGCCGGCGGCTGTGGGCGATGGAGCCATGACGGCGGAGCAGGAGCGGGTCTTGCTCGAGCACCTTCCGGTGGTTCGGTACCTGGCGCGGCGCATTCATGAGCGGCTGCCGCAGCATGTGGATATCGAAGACCTGGTTTCGGCGGGCGTGGTGGGGCTGATGGACGCCTTCTCGAAGTTCGATCCGGACAAGAGAGTGCAGTTCCGCAGCTACGCGCAGTTCCGCATCCGGGGAGCGATCCTGGACAGCCTGCGCACGCTGGACTGGAGCCCGCGGGAGTTGCGGCGCAAGGGCCGCGCGGTGGAGGAGGCGATCCGGGCGGCGACGGGGAGGCTGGGCCGGGCGCCGGGCGAGAACGAAATTGCGGCGGAGCTGGGCGTAAGCCTGGACGACTACCAGCAACTGCTGGGCGATCTGAAGGGACTGGAGATTGGCACGCTGCACGCGGAGCACAACGAGGACTCCGGCGAGGAGGAGCTGGCGTACGTTCCGGGGCGTCCGGAGGACGATCCGCTGTTTCGCTGCCTGAAAGGCGAGCTCGAGGAGCGGCTGGCGGAGGCGATCCAGAATCTGCCCGATCGCGAGCGGCTGGTGATGACGCTCTACTACTACGAAGAGATGACGATGCGCGAGATCGGGCTGGCGCTGGGGGTGGTGGAGTCCCGGGTGTCGCAGGTGCATGCTTCGGCGGTGGTGCATCTGAGGGCGGCGCTGAGGGACCTGGCGGCAGCCGGCGCGTTTCATCGCGGGCGCGGGGTGCGCGGCGATCGACCGGCGGCGCGGCGAGACCTTGGGCAGGCGGCGGGATAAAGGGACGGGATAAAGGAACGGGCGATGGAAAAGACTCTCAAACAGGACGAGATCGACGCGCTGTTTCAGGCGGCGCGATCGAGCTCGCCCACAGGCGAAGCGGCCGAGGTGCGGGCGCGCGTGGCGCCGTACAGCTTTGCTTCGGCGGGACAGATTTCGACCGAGCAGCTGCGCGCGATCAGCATGCTGAACGACCTGTTTGCGCGCAACCTGACCCACAACCTGGCGGCATCGCTCAGGACGCGCTTCCAGGTGAACCTGGTTTCCGCGGAGCAGATCCCGTTCAACGAGTTCCTGCTGAGGATTCCGGAGATCTGCTACGTGGCCTCGGTGCGGCTGGAGCCCTTGGGAGCGCTGTCGGTGCTGCAACTGGAGATGTCGCTGGCGCCGCCGGTGATCGACCTGCTGCTGGGCGGGGACGGCAAGGAAGGGCCGCTGCGCGAACTGACGGATATCGAGGAGTCGATCCTGGCCAGCGTGGTGGAGATCGTGTGCCGCGAGCTGACGGCGGCCTGGCAGCCGGTGGGGCTGACGTTCAACTTCGAGCGGCGGCAGATGCTGACACAGGCGGCGCGCATCATCGCCGTGAACGAGAAGACGCTGTGCCTGAGCTTTGAAATTCGCATGCCGCATGCGTCGGGGCTGCTGAACCTGGCGTTTCCGGCGGTGGTGTCGAATACGATTCTGCGGCGGCTGACGGTGGACCTGGGGCGGTCGCGGCGGCACGCGCCGGAGGTGAAGGCGCGGCTGGAGGAACTGGCGCGGAGAATTCGTTTCGGGACCACGCTTGAGCTTCCCCGGGTGAGCCTGGCGGCTGCGGCCGTGGAGGGCCTGGAGCCGGGGACGGTGTTGCGGTTGGATCTGCCCGCGCGCGCGCCGGCGCTGTGGTGCGCGGGTGGCGAGGTGCTGGCCCGGGCTCATGCGCTCTCGCAGGGCGACCAGCGGGCGGCGCGGATTGAGAAAACGGCGGCGGAGAGTATGGAATGAACTACCTGGATTGCTGGATCGCGACGGCCGGGACGCTGTTTTCGCAGGCGCTTGCCGGCGAGCCCGAGATGGCGGAGGCCCCGGCCCGGCCCATGCAGGGCCAGGCTCCGGTGTTCACGGCGGTGCTTGGCGGGGATGTCGAGGGAAGTTTCACGGTGGTGCTGGACCCGCTGCTGATGACTTCGCCGCTGCTGGGCGAGGGCGCCGACCAGAAGGCTTCGTGGAACGAGTTGTTGAAAGAGGCTGCCGAGGCGGCGGCGGGCGATCTGCTGGCGCGAACGGGAATCAAATGCCGCGTCGAGCGATTCGAGGAGGCCGGAGAGGCTTCTCCGGTGACGCGAGCGTTCCAGTTGAAGACGGGAGCGCAGTCGTGGCAGGTGTTGGTGCGGGACGGCGTACGCGATATGGCGCGGGTGGAAGGCGCGGCAAAGTCCGGGGAATCTCAGCTGAACGCGCCGCCGACATCCGGCAAGGCTGCCGAAGCCGGGCCGACACGTCCGGGTTTGGAATTGCTGCTCGATGTCGAGCTTGAGGCGACCATCCGCTTCGGCTGCCGCGAGCTGCCCTTGAGCCAGATTCTGGAGCTGGGGCCGGGAGACGTGGTGACGCTGGACAGGCACATCTCGGATCCGGCCGACCTGATTGTGGGCGACAAGATTGTGGCGCGGGGCGAAGTGGTGGTGGTGAACGGCAACTTCGGACTGCGTGTAACCGAGGTCGCCGCGCCGCGCAAGCGGCTGGAGAGTATACGATGCCTTTTCTGAAGCGCGCTGATACGGCGGCTTTGGCGCTTTCTCGCGAGGCGGGCTGGATGCCTGCGGGCGGGGCGTCGGCGCCGGCACGACGGCGGCCGGGCGCGCCGGCGCGGGTGGGATTGCTGGGAACCTGCGCCAACCCGGCCTGCACGACTTCATGGCTGCAGATCTGGCGCAGCCGTTCGGCGCCCATCTTTGAAGGCGGATGGAGCTGCTCGCCCGCGTGCACGATGGAGCGCGCGGAAATAGCCGTGGCGCGGGAGCTGGAGGGCCGCGGTACGGGGCTGGAGCAGCACCGGCTTCGGGTGCCGCTGGGACTGCTAATGCTGGAGCACGGATGGATCACCTCCGCGCAGTTGCGCAGCGCTCTGGAAGGGCAGCGGACGCACAAGGCGGGGCGGCTGGGTCACTGGCTGATGGTGAAGGAGGGCGTGAGCGAGCGGCTGATTGCCCGCGCGCTGGGGCTGCAGTGGAGTTGTCCGGTACTGCCGCTCGATGCCCATGATGCCGACGGAATGGCGTCGGCGCTGCCGCGGCTGTTTGTGGATGCGTTTGGGGCGCTGCCGATGCGGGTGGCGGCGGGAAAGCTTCTGTACCTGGGATTTGAGGGCCGGCCCGACCCGGTGCTGGCTTTCGCGGCGGAGCGCATGACGGGATTGCGCGTGGAGAGCGGGCTGGTGGAGGGATCGCGGTTCCGCGCGGCCCATCAGCGGCTGCTCGAGGCGCGGTTTCCCTCGGTGGAACTGGTGGAGGCCGCCTCGGAAGGGGCGCTGGCGCGAGCCCTGGCGCGGGCGGTGGAGCGGGTCAAGCCGGTGGAGTCGCGGCTGGTGCGGGTGCACGACTGCCTGTGGTTGCGCATGTGGCGCCGGATGCAGACCGGGCCGCTGCCGGAGACGTCCGGGGTGACAGACATGCTTCTGACGCTGGCGGGTTGAACCTGGAGGGTGCGGGCTGCTTCTCTTCCGCGCCGCAAATCATAAAGAGACTCACGAAGAGCGCTTGTGCGCCGATAGACGAGAAGGAGCGAGGAGAGCAGATGGGCGAGATTCGGACGCTGATCGTGGACGATTCCTCGGTGATGCGGAAGATTGTGGAGCGGGCGCTGCGCCAGGCCGGTTTAGACGGGCTGGTGGTGGTGGAAGCGGCGAACGGGGTGGAGGGTCTGGAGGCGTTGCGAGCGGCTCCAGTGGACCTGATCCTTTCGGACATCAATATGCCGGCCATGGACGGGCTGGAGTTTGTCCGCCAGATCCGCGATCAGAAGCTTGCCGTCGGGGTTCCGGTGGTGATGATCACGACGGAATCCAGTGAAGAGCACGTGAAGCAGGCAATTCAGGCGGGTGCGCGGGGCTACATCCGCAAGCCGTTTACGGCTGAGCAGGTGAAGGAGCGGGTATTGCCGTTGGTGAATGCCGCCTGAGGCCGGCCATAATGCTTGGAGTGCGACGGGATTACGGCAGTGGGACAGGGGCAACCTGCGTAGGCGGCGGCCTACCAACGAGCGGACGGGAGCCAAGCGAAGCCATGGGAGATAAGGGAACGCCAGTGTCGTTGCGGGAGAGTCTGAGCGAGATCGCCGATCCGCGAAATCTGGATGCGTGCGTGATGGAAGTCTTTGAGCTCATGCTGGGAGCGAACTGCCGCCGGGAAGACGGCGACCTGGAGCCGGAGGCGGATCGGGTGACGGCGGTGGTTGGGTTAGGCGGCATCCTGAGCGGTGCATGCGTCTTCCGGTCCGGGGGCGAAGCGGCGCGCCATGTGGCGGCGCTCATGACGGGAATGGAGTTTGCCGCTGTCGACGACACGGTAAAGGACGGGATTGGCGAGCTGTGCAATATGCTGGCTGGGTCGTGGAAGGGCAAAGTGCCTGAACTCGCGGCACGATGCGGGCTTTCGGTTCCGGCAGTGATTACGGGGAGCAATTACGAGCTGCACGTGCAGGCGCCGGAGTTCCGGTTGCGCCACGTCTACGCGTTCGATGGAGTACGGTTTGAAGTGACGATCCTCTGTGACGGCATCCAATAGATCTAAACCTATGAGCCATTGTCACCGGAGCTGCCGGCGCCGGCGCTGGAGTGTGCGGCGCGGGTAGCGGCTTCGTTTAGGGTTCCGGCAATTTCCTTCGCGCGATTCTCTTCCGCTGGAGGTGGTTATGAGCTCTCGCGCCGGCGGAGTTACACGGACGGTGTCCGGGATCTCCGCACGATTCTGATCTTCCCCTAATCTTCCTTCACCCCCTCTGGTCCCTTTCCTGCAAGAGGTCTTTCCGCGCGGGAGGACCGGCGATGGACAGCGGATACTACGCAGCGATGACGGGCTTGCTGGCGCGGACTCAGGCGCTGGATACGGCGGCCGCGAACCTGGCTAATGCCGGGACGCCGGGCTACCGGGCCGAGCGGGAGTACTTCCGCAGCGTGATGCTGGACCAGGCGGGATCTCAATCGCAGCTGGGGCAGACGGTGAACAATTACGGACTGCTCGGAGGCGACCGGCTGAGCATGCGGCAGGGGCCTCTGGAGCCGACCGGCAATCCGCTGGATCTGGCCATCGACGGCCAGGGATTCTTCGCGGTCCAGGCGCAGAACGGGATTCGCTACACGCGCGATGGAAGCTTCCACCGCTCGCAGGCGGGGACGCTGGTGACGGCGGTGGATGAGCCCGTGCTTTCGGAGGCAGGCAAGCCGATTCCGGTGCCCCCGGGGGAAGTTTCAGTGGGCGCGGATGGCGTGCTGTCTGTGGCGGGTGGAACGGCGGCGAAGGTGGGCGTGTTCGCGTTTGCGCCCGGCGTGGAGCTGACGGCAGAAGGCGCGAACCGCTACGTGGCGCCGGCAGACGCGAAGCCGGCAGCGGCCGCGAACGCCGAGGTGCACCAGGGAGCGCTGGAGTCGGCCAATGAGAATGCGGTCGAGGGGACGCTGGATCTGATCGTGATGCAGCGCCAGGCAGAGATGATGCAGAAGGCGCTGACGGTGTTCCATACGGAGTTCAACAAGTTTGCCAGCGAGGACCTGGCGAGAGTGTAGAGAAACAGTTTTCAGTTGTCAGTTGTCAGGTTTCAATCGCCGCGGGTCGGCGTCGAGCAATGAGCGAAGAACGAGAACTGAACCGTAAACGAAAAACTGACAACTGAAAACTGACACCTGGCGACTGAAAGGAGCCTCAATGATTCGAGCCTTGTACACCGCGGCCAGCGGGATGAGCGCGCAGCAGATGAACCTGGACACGATTGCCAACAACCTGGCCAACTCGTCGACCACGGGGTTCCGGCAGCTCCGGCTGCAATTCCAGGACATGGTGTACCAGAACCTGGTGACTCCGGGAGCGGCGCAGAGCCAGTCGACGGTTGGCGCGGGGCTGCAGATCGGGCTGGGCACACGGTCGGCTGCCACAGAAGTGATCAACACGCAGGGATCGCTGAACGAAACCGACAATCCGCTGGATGCGGCCATTGAGGGCGCGGGGTTTTTCCAGGTGCAGCGGCCGGACGGAACCATTGCCTACACGCGTGCGGGCCAGTTCCACCTGAATAACCAGGGAACGATCGTGACGGCGGACGGAGATCCGCTGATCCCGACGATTACCATTCCGCCCAACGCGACGGCGGTGACGATTACGCAGTACGGCGTGGTGAACGCGACCCTGCCCGGGCAGCAGAACCCGTCGCAGCTGGGGCAGATCCAGCTGGCGACGTTTCCCAATCCCGGCGGCCTGGAGAACATGGGCGGGAACCTGCTGACGGCCACGCTGAGCTCGGGCGACCCGGTGCTGGGCAATCCTGGCGGGACCGAAGGGCTGGGCACACTGCAGCAGGGATATCTCGAGAATTCGAATGTGGATGTGGTGACAGAGTTCGTGCAGATGGTCCTGGCGCAACGCGCGTACGAGTCGAATTCGAAGGTGGTGAAGGCCGCTGACGACATGTACTCCGAGGTCAACAACATGACGCGGTGATCAAAATAGGGAACAAGGGACCAAGGAAACGCGGGGCGGCGATGAGGACGATTCGAATCGGAAGAACTTGGGCGGCGGTGGCGGCGGTCGTCGGGGCAATCGCGGCAGGCGCGCAGGAGCATAAGCCGGCTGCGGTCCCGCTGGTGGTTGTTTCGACCGTGCCGCCGGGACTGGCCGCTGGCGCGGTGCTGAAAGAGATTCACGATCCGGGTTCGGGAGCGTTGTGGCTACTGGTGGACGATCCGGCGCATCCGGGAGGGCCTGGGCGACTGGTCGCCGTGGGCGCAGGGAAACCGGCAGAAGGTGGGGTAGTTCCTATGGCAAGGGTCTCCGGTCCCGAACCGGTGATCCATGCCGGGGAGCGGGTACAGGTGGAAGAACACTCGGCGGTAGTGGATGCAAGTTTGCAGGCGACTGCGTTGGGCGCGGCGGTTCCGGGAGGAACGCTGCGCGTCCGTCTACGGGTGGGCGGGCGCGTGGTGGCGGCACTGGCGCTGGGGCCGGGGCGCGCGCGACTTGCGCCGGCAGGAGCAAGACCATGAAGAACCGGGCCAGGCAAACTCTGTGGGTCATGCTGGGGCTGCTTTCCAGCTGCCTCTTTGTATTCGCAGCCGGGAAGAAGCCGAAGCTGCCGGGGATGGATAAGACGACGCCTCCAGAGGCTTCGCTGACTGCCTATATCGGAAAAGTGCGGGCGCAGCAGGCGGCGGAGGTGCGAACGCCAGGCTCAATCTGGAGTCCCAATGGGCAGCTGGTTCGCCTGGGCACGGATGTGAAGGCGTTTCGCGTGCACGACGTGGTCCAGATTGTGGTGAGCGAGAGCCTGGCCGCCTCGACCGACGGACAAGTGAAGAACACCCGCGCATCGAACGCCAGTTCCGGACTGACGTCGCTGTTCGGGGCGCTGAAATCGAGCAACACGCTGCAAAATCTGGTGGGCCAGAACTCCGCGTCAGGATTGACTGCGCAGGGACAGAGCACCACCAACTCGAGCCTGGTGACGACATTCGGAGCCGAAGTGGTGGATGTGCTGCCCAACGGGATGCTGGTGGTGCAGGCTACGCGGCAGCTTACCTTCTCGCAACAGACGCAGTTGATCAAGCTGCGCGGGCTGGTGCGGCCGGAAGATGTGAGCGCGCAGAATCAGGTCCAGTCGACCGCCATGACCGACCTGGAACTGGAAGTGACGGGCAAGGGCATTGTCAACGATTCCACCTACCGGCAGAACCCGCTGGTGCGACTGCTGGAGCACGTGGTTGTGTTTTGAGGGCCCGGAGCAGGGAACAGGGAGCAGGGAGTAGAAGGCCGGAGCTAGCAGCTGGAAGCTGAGGGCTTTTGGGGGCGGGATGAAACAGATACTGCGAATGGCCGGGGCGATGGTGGCGGGCGCGATCCTGAGCTGTGTGCTGCCGGCCGAGGATGGCCCGGTCGAAAAGGCGCGGATCAAGGATGTGGCTACTATCGAGGGCATCCGCGACAACCAGCTTGTGGGCTACGGGCTGGTGGTGGGACTGCGCGGAACCGGGGACAGCTCGCAGACGGTATTTCCGGCGCAGACGCTGGTCTCGGCCCTGCAACGGATGGGAATCACGGTGCCGCAGACCGGCTCCAACAGCGCCAGCAACATGCAGGTGAAGAACATGGCGGCGGCGTTTGTGGTGGCCACGCTGCCGGCGTTCAGCCGGCCTGGGTACAAGGTGGATATAACGGTTTCGTCGGCGGGCGATGCGCGCTCGCTGGAGGGCGGGATCCTGCTGATGACGCCGCTTTACGGGCCGGACGGGCAGATCTACGCTGAGGCGCAGGGCGCGCTGGTGCTGGGCGGATATATGGCAACGTCGGGGGGAAACGTACAAAGAGTGAACCACCCAACCACCGCGCGGATCCCCAATGGTGCGCTGGTGGAGCGGCCGGCGCCGTTCGATCTGAAGCAGCTGCAGACGGTCAGCGTAGTGCTGAACGATGCCGATTTCCATACCGCGGAGCAGATGGCGGCGGCCATCGACAAGGCGCTCGGTGCAAAGCGGGCGCATGCGGTGGACAGCCGCCGGGTGGAGATCGCGCCGGCTGCCGACGAAGACCGCGCGGCCCTACTGGACAAGATCGAAGGCGTTGAGGTGAATGTGTGGCCGCGGGCTCGGGTGGTGGTGAATGAGCGAACCGGAACCGTGGTGATTGGAGGAAGAGTGCGGCTGCAGCCGGTTTCGATCCTGCATGGCGGGCTCTCTGTGAACGTGATCTCCGAGCCGCTGGTTTCGCAGCCGAATGAGCTGGCAGGCGGGACTACTCAGGTGGTTCAGCAGACGACGGTGCAGACCCAGGACAAGCCGGTGAACCGCATCGACCTGAAAGAAGGTGCGACGGTCGAGGATCTGGTACAGGAATTGCAACGAACAGGGGCGACGGCGCGGGACGTGATCTCAGTGCTGCAAGCCATGAAGGAAGCCGGAGCGCTCGAGGCCGATCTAGAGGTGCTGTAAAGGCAACGGAACAGGGAGCAGGGAAAACGGCAATGGAGATGCATGCGGCAATCATCGGCGCGGAGAGAAGCATGGGCGAGCCTGCGGCCGGGGCGCCTTCGCGGCGGCTGGTTTCCTCGGCGCACGAGTTCGAAGGACAGATGTTGAAGGAGTTACTGAAGCCAATGACGGAATCCGACGGTCTTGGGGGATCCGATCCTGACTCGGGAATCCTGAGTGAGTTTGGGTCCGAGGCGCTGGGAAAGGCGTTGAGCGAGCAGGGTGGATTCGGGATCGCGAAACAAATCATCGCGCAATTCTCCCATTCCGGTAATCAGGCTAAAACGGAATCGGTAACTGGAAATGGGCACCGGAATACCGGAATGAGCGGAGGCAAATGACTAAGGTGATTGGAAGAACGGCCGATAACGGGAACAAGGAGGGGTGTTGATGGACATTCGGAGCGGGTTGGATGGATTGAAATCGTTGCTGGGGGTAACGCCGGCAGCGCAGACAGGCGCGCAGCCGGTGCGCGGGGGTGGCGCGTCGAAAGAGACCGCTGCGGCCGCGAGCGACCGGGCTACATTGAGCAGCGCCGGGAGTGAAGTGGCGCAATCGGCGGCCGACGGCGGCGTGCGCATGGACAAGGTGGCATCGATACAGGCGGCGCTGGCGTCGGGAACCTACAACATCCCGGCTTCGGCGGTAGCGTCTCGCATGGTAGATGCGATGATGGCGGCCGCGAACTAAGCAGGTAAGGATCAAATCATGGGTGACAGGACCCCATTGCGGATTCGACCGGAGCTCAAGCAGCTTGTCGCGGAGGCGTCGCGCGCGTTGGCGTGCCTGGACGCGGAGAGGCTGGAGGATCTTGCCGGCTGCTGCCAGGCATTGAACCGGGATTTGCCGCCGAGGGCGCAACTCCGGCTTCAGGCACAGGAGGCGAAGGCGGGCATGGAGACCTTCGCGCGCGTGCTGGAAGTGACGCGAGCTAACCTCAACGTGATGCGGCGGCTGCGCGAGCTGCGCCAGGGCGCGGCAGCATACCCAAGCCCGAAGGATGGGCGCCACTGGGCTGGAGACGGCCATGGGAACAATTAGCTCCGCTTTCAGCATCATCACCGGGGCGTTAAATGCCGATCAGTCGGGCCTGAGCATCGTGGCCGGCAACGTTGCCAATGCCAACACTCCCGGATACACCCGGGAGACGCCAAACTGGGAAGAGAATTCTCCGGTTACCATCAACGGGCTGACCTATGGAACGGGCGTAACCGAGACGGGAGCGACGTCGATCCGCGACCGCGTGCTCGAGCAGCGCCTGGATCAGCAGCAGCAGCTTGCGTCCGCCTCCACGACGCGCCTGGCAGCGCTAAACGGCCTGCAGGCGGTCTTTACGCCGGATTCGGGTTCGTCCGGCTCGACTGCCGGCGATATCGGCAGCGACGTAACGGGCTTCTTCAACTCGTTCGCATCTCTCGAAGACAATCCAAGCAATAACGCGCTGCGCCAGCAGGTGCTCTCGACGGCTACCACTCTTGCGGGCGACATTTCCAATGTGGCCTCCAGCGTGAATCAGCAAAAGGCGGCTCTGGACCAGGAGGCTGCCGGCGTGGCCACGCAGGTGAATGCGTTGACTGCGTCGATCGCACAGTTGAACCTTCAGATTCAATCCTCTTCGCCAAACGCGGGTGCGGGCCCGCTTGAGGATCAACGGCAACAGGATCTGAGTCAGCTCTCGCAGCTGATCGGCATCAACCAGGTCACCACTGAGAACAACGGTCTGACCATCACCACCACCTTCGGGCAGACACTGGTGGCGGAGGGAACGAGCACCGCGCTCGACACAGGGTTGGTCAACGGGGTTACGGATTTCTTTATTGGCGGCGCCGACGTGACCAAGGCGCTGGCAAGCGGTGGAGGCTCGCTGGGAGGGTATCTGACCGCGCGCGATAAGGACATCCCTTCGGTAATGGGCGCGCTGGATCAACTTGCCTTCGGGATCAGCACCGAAGTGAACGCGCAGAACGCGAAGGGCGTAGACCTGAGCGGAAATCCTGGTGCGGCCATATTTTCTCAGCCTGCGCAGATGGCGGGCAGTGCGGAACAGATGAGCGTGGCGATGACGGATCCGGGCAAGATCGCCGCAGCTGCCGCGGGGCAGGGAACCGGCGACAATTCCAACGCCACGGCACTGGCGGGCCTGGCCAGTTCCAGCGATCCGCCGATTCTGAATGGGCTGGTTCTTCCCGGCGGCGTAGTGCTTGCAGCCGGCCAGACACTGCTCAGCGGGCTCACTCCTTCCAATTACTATTCCGGCTTCGTCACCACGCTGGGTTCCACGGTGAGCCAGGTTCAGACCGAGAACACAGCGCAGAATGCATCGGTGTCGCAGTTGCAGACGCAGAACAACACACTCTCGCAAGTAAACCTGAACGACGAAGCGTCGGCTATGACCACCCTGGAGCGCAGCTATCAGGCAGCGTCGCAGGTCTTTTCCATGCTCAACACGATTCTGGCCGCCGCGCTCAACCTGGGCGAGCAGTCGACGGTCGCCTGATAGCTCGCCCAACCGCAAATGGGAGATATGCGCAATGCGAGTCGATCCCAGCTACGTGACCAACCTGGTGAACGCGCTCGACCAGGCGCAGTCGAATACGCAACAGTTTTCGTCGGAGCTTTCCAGTGGCGTGCGCGTAACCTCGCTGAGCTCCGATCCCCTGGCTGCGGGAGAAAACGTGCTTCTGCTGAACCAGATGCAGCAGGACGACTCGTTTACGCAGTCGTCGAGCCTGGTGACCGGGCAGTTGCAGGTGGCCGACTCCGCACTGGGACAGGTGACTACGCAGCTCACGCAGGCGATTTCTCTGGCCACCAGCGCCAATAACGGCACCATGAACGCGAGCGATCGGCAGTCGATTTCGAATCAGCTTGCCGGCATTCGTTCTGAGGTGCTGGCGCTGGCCAACTCCAGCTACCAGGGCCAGTACATCTTTGCCGGTGGGCAAACCGCGACGGCGCCGTTTTCGCTTTCCACGGCCGCCTCGCCGGCCACCGTGACCTATATCGGCGACGGGGATGTCAATTCCCCGGAGACGCCCAACGGCCAGCGCATCAACTTGAATCTTCCCGGAGACCAGATCTTCAACGGCCCGGGAGCAAGCAGCGTCTTTGCCGCGCTCAACAGCCTGATCGCCGATTACTCCAACGCAAACGTGAATACGGCCCAGGCGGTCAGCGACACCACAGCGCCGGGGACGGCGCTTAACTATGTTTCCCAGCAGCGCGTGACTGTCGACAACTCGCTGACGCAGCTTACGGCAGCGACAACGGCCGTTGCCAGTGAGGAGGCGCAGCTTACCGCGGCGCAGACCACCCTGATGCAGGCGGACATGGCGCAGGTTTCCACGCAATTATCGCTTTCCCAGACGCAACAGACAGCGCTCGAGGACGTGATAGTGCAGATCGGCTCCGGCACCCTCTTTGACAAAATGCCCGTGGGCGGATAATCGCCGCCTCGCCTCTCACCATAGTTGTATGCTCCGGGCAGCGCCGCGATCGCTATACTTGGACAACAGGACTTATTCGTGTTCGATTCGATTCGCTTTTTATGGAACGCGACGCGCGGAGCGCGGCTGCGGCCGTGGCGCAGCGACTATCTGCGCTGGCGCGTGGAGACTTACTCGGGACATTGGGCGGAGAAGCTGACAATGCGCGAGGTGCTGGGCTTCGCCTGGAACTCACGCTGGGAATTGCTGAGCTTCCTGTGGTGGACCGGTAGCGTTCAGCGCGAAGCGCGCCGCAAGCCCTGAACGGCGTCTTCAGCTTCTGGGCCGCGGATGCGCCGGATGCGAATGACGGAAGGTGAGCAACCAATGACCAGGCTCATGTGGACTCGGCGCGACTGGATGAAAGCGTCTCTCGCGGCAGGAACTGCGGCTGCCATCCAGCGCTGGGCACGCGCTCTCGATACACCGGGGTTTCAGGGTAACGTAACCGGGTCCAACTCGCTGCGCGCTCACGCGCAGGCTCGCGGACTGCTCTTCGGCTGCGCGGTCAACCAGTCACTCCTGGACATGGATGGGATGGCCGCCGGAAACACCACCGATGCCTACACGGTTCTTGTGGCGAGCCAGGCGAGCATTGTGGTGGCGGAGAATGCGATGAAGTGGGGCCCACTGCGCCCCACGCCAACCACCTACGATTTCACCCAGGCTGACCGCCTGACGCGTTTCGCCGCGCTGGCCGGCCAGCAAGTGCGCGGCCATAATCTCTGCTGGCACGAGCAGTTGCCGTCGTGGTTCAAGACCACCGCGACCAAGGACAACGCGACCAAGATGTTCATCGACCACATCCAGACCGTGGCCGGCCGCTACAAGGGACGGATTCACAGCTGGGATGTGGTGAACGAAGCGGTTGAGCCCAAGGACGGCCGCGCCGACGGCTTGCGCAACTCGCCGTGGTTGGGGCTCATTGGGCCGGAGTACATTGAGCTGGCCTTCAAAACCGCCGCCGCCGCCGATCCGGTCGCGAAGCTCACCTATAACGACTACGGCATCGAACTCGACACCGAGGACCAGATCCTGAAGCGCGGACAGGTGCTGACGCTGCTGCGGCGGCTCAAGGCGCACAACGTTCCCCTCCACGCCGTGGGCTTGCAGAGCCATATGAGCGCCATCGGAGCGCAGGCGGGAGCGGGATTGCAGAGCTTCATCCGCGAGCTCAAGCAGATGGGGCTTGACGTCTACGTTACCGAGATGGACGTGAACACCCGCGGGCTCGATGGTGGACCGGAGGAGCAGGATGTAGCGGTCGCGCATGTGTATCGCGATTATCTGGGCACGGTGCTGGCGGAGCCGAATGTTCCTGCCGCTTTGACGTGGGGCATCACGGACAAGCAGACGTGGCTGAACAACACCCACTCTGAATGGGCGCAGCGAAAGGACGGCACACGTCAGCGGCCGCTTCCCTTCGACGACGATTTTCATCCCACGCCTGCGTTTGCAGCGCTGCGCGCTGCCATCGATGCAGCGCGCCCCCTGACTCATGCCGCCACGCCCAGGAAGTGGAACGCGGTAGACCGGGCGCTCACGGATCAGCCGTTCCCGGTGTAGGGCAGCGGCTCCCTGCCAAAGCCTTTGTTACGCCTCGCGTGCAGTAAGCGCCGCGCGGTTCATTCGCCGCGCAACGCCTGCATGGGATTGATGGAAGCCGCTCGCAAGGCCGGCAGCGCGGATGCCGCCAGTGCCAGCAAAAGCACGCCTGCTGCGGAGATTGTCAGGACCAGCGGATCGAATGGGCTGACACCGAACAGGAGCGAGCGCAGCAGAGTGGACGCGGCCGCGGCCCCGCATAGTCCGATGACGCAACCGATTGCTCCCAGCTTCGCTCCTGTCTTGAGCACCAGCGCGATGATGGCTCCGCGCTGAGAACCGAGCGCCATACGAATGGCCATCTCCTGCACACGCGAAGCCACGCTGAACGCAATCACGCTGTAGATCCCCAGGATTGCCAGCAGCACAGCCGCCGCGGCAAAGCTGCCGATGAGCACGGTATTGAACCGCCGCGGAGCTTCGCTTGCCGAGACCGCCTGCACCATGGTCTGCATCTGCGTGAGCGGCAGCAGCGGATCGAGCGAGCGCACGGTAGCGCGCAGCGAGTTCTCCATCTGCTCCGGCGGCAGCAGCGACCGCAGCACGATGAAACCTCCATTGCCGTTCAGGTCCGTGGCTGGATTCGCCAGAGATCCGATAGCATCTTCGTTTTGATCCACCGGCGTGTAGTATTGCTTCGTCGATGGCAGATCGGGCGAGTTCAGTTTCACGTCCGCTACCTCGCCGATCACGTTGAGCCAGGGGGTCTGCATCTCGGGTGTGCCGATACGGATCCGTTTGCCGATCGGGTCCTGGCCCGGCCAGAAGTGATTCGCCATCTCGTGATTCACTATTACGACAAGCTGCGATCCATGCCGGTCCGCTTCGGTGAAGAACCTGCCTTTTAACAAGGGAATTCCCAGCGCCTGAAATGGATTCCCAATCACATTCGACGAAGTGGCAAGGTTCATGTCCGCGCCTTTGGGCGGCGTGTAGCCTTCCACCACGAATGTCTGGTTACTATTCACCCCGTTGGCGGGAAGTTGCGATGTGATTCCTGCCGCGGTGACTCCTGGCAGTTGATTTAGACGAAGCAGCAATTCGCGATTGAACGTATCGATTTGCTCCTGCTTCGAGTACTGCTTTTGCGGCAGCCCGTAGGCCGCCGTGGTTACGTGTTCCGGCTGGAAGCCCAGGTCGACGGTGCGCATCTTCTCAAAGCTGCGCAGCAACAGCGAGGAGGCGGTCAGCAGCACCAGCGCAATAGCAATCTCCGCCACCACAAGAGTCGAGCGAAGCCGCGCGTGCCCGCCTCCCTCAGATCCGCTCCGGCCGCCTTCCTTCAGGTTGGCGTTCACATTGGTGCGGAGCGCGGCGAACGCAGGCGCCAGCCCGCACACCAGTCCGGTGATGACCGCCAGCAGCAGGGCAAATTCCACCACGTACCAGTTGAGCCCGATCTCGCTGATCCGCGGCAGCGTCTCCGGCAGCACGCTCTTGCCCACCTTCAGTGCCACCGCTGCCATCATGAGGCCGAGGATTCCGCCTCCCAGGCTCAGCACCAGGCTCTCCAGCATGGCTTGACGCAATAGCGCCGCGGCCCGCGCGCCCAGCGCCAGCCGAACTGCAACCTCGCGCTGCCGGCGAATGGCGCGCACCAGCATTAGCCCGGCTAGATTGACGCACGCAATCAGCAGCACCACGGCCACGGCCAGGAACAGCGTCCGCAGCAGCGGGCGCGTCTGCGCCACCGTATCTTCCTGCTGCGGCCGAACCAGCGCGCTGATGTGCAGATTGCCCATCATCGCCGGATATCCGCGCATGATCTCCTGCGCCACTGTCTCCGCATCGGCCTGCGCCTGCTGCGCGCTCACGCCAGGCTTGAGCCGCCCTACCATCTGGTAGCTCCAGCTGGCAGCCGATCCGGGCGTCATCTCATCCGCCCGGAAGCTCATGGGCACCCATAGCTCGCTGCGGTTGATTTGGCCCGCCACCAGGGGAAACTCGAAGTTCCGCGGCATCACCCCGATGACGATGTACGGTTTGCGGTCCAGCAGGATCTTTGTTCCCACCACGTTCGCATCGCGATGGAACCGGTTCACCCACGCCGCATAACTCAACACCACAACCTGCTGGCTATGCTCGTCTTCGTCCAGGGTAAATACGCGTCCAAGCTGCGGCTGTACCCCAAGCGCCGCAAAGACACCCGCCGTCATGCGAGATGCATTGATCTGCGCCGGTTCGCCGTTTCCTGAAAGCTCAAAACCAGCGCCCTGATACCCGCCCAGCGCGCTGAACCCATGCGTCAGGCGCGTATACGCCTTGATATCCGGCACGGTCACTCCGACTTCGTCCGTGCCGGCGGTGCCCACGCTGATTCCGCCCAGCCGATCGCTCAGCACCATCAGCCGGCCGGAATCAGGGAAGGGAAGCGGCCGGAGCAGGACAGCCTCCACAATCGAGAAGATCGCCGTAGTGGCGCCGATGCCGAACGCCAGCATCAGCACCGCGGTGATGGCGAAGCCGGGCGATTTGGCCAGTTGCCGCAATACAAATCGGAGGTCGGAAACAATCTTCTGCATGCGAAGTCCTCGGGGATGAGGGATGAAAGCCGGTCCAGGCGATTCATTGCATTTCGCCCGCCAAATTATTGAGCCGCTAACTCCTTCAAAATCAGACTACAACCGTCGTAAAGCGCCGCCGGTGGTTCACCTGTCCTGTTCGAACCCGGAATTGCCTGTCCGGAATTGAACATGCTCCAAGTCCCGGCCTGCTGCGCCTCTCTCACTCATACGAACTTTCCTCGGAATCGGTTCAGGCCCGCTCACCGCCTCCACCAGGACATTCCACCGCCCGGTATCATCTTGGTGTGCGCTCTTGTCATCCGAGGTTTTTCTGGACTTGCCTGTTTGCCGTTGCCACCCTCGCCGCAACCGCGAACGCGCAGTCCGGCACATCTTCCGCGCAGCAACCGTTGCCTTCGCCACAGCAGATTCCTCCGCCCGAGCCGCCCCAACCAATGCCAGGCTCACAGAAAGGACCCACCCTCCGTGTCACTACGCGCGAGGTTCTCGTCCCCACACTCGTAGAGAAGCGCGGCGGCGGCATCCTCTACGGACTCAAGGCCGGCGATTTCGTCCTCGAAGACAACGGCGCTCCGCAGAAGGTGCGCGTGCAGGAGGAACTGGACTCAGCCCCCGTTTCGCTGGTCGTCGCGGTGGAGCAGGGCGGCGCCAGCGTGCTCGAGTTCAACAAATTCGCCAAGCTGGCTCCGCTGCTCGAGCTCTTCCTGTCTGATCCGCGCAGCCAGGCCGCGCTTGTCGGTTTCGATTCGGAACCGCACCTGATTCGCGATTTCACCGGCTCAGAAGAAGACCTGAACGAAGACCTCCGTCATCTTCAGCCGGGCGATGGCCGCGACGCGATCCTCGATACCGTCAGCTATGCCGTCGACCTGCTGGAAACCCAACCCAAGGAATATCGACGAGTGCTGCTGCTGATCAGCCAGGCCCGCGACCACGGCAGCAAACACACGAAGATCGAGCACTTGATCAAGAAAATCGGCGAGTCCGACGTGCTTGTTCTTACCGTGGAGTTTTCTCCGATTATGGCCGAGTTCTCGCACGACGTAAAAGACAACGGCGACAACCGCACCATGAACATGGTCTCCGCCCTCGTGGCCCTGGTGCAGGCGTTTCGCAAGAACGTAACCAAAGAGGTCGCGCTGATGAGCGGCGGCGAGTACACCACCTTCATCAGCGATAAGAAATTCGAGCAGAGAGTGATGACCGCGGCTCGCGACGCCCGCAACCGCTATCTGCTCACCTTCAGCCCGTCTGTCCCCGCGCCCGGCCTGCACACCATCCGCGTCCACCTGTCTCAGGACTACGGCGCCCGCATCGTTGCCCGCGCCAACTACTGGATCGGGGAAGAAGAACCGGACGGCGCGGCCCAATAACCCCTGCGGAGGTCACCCATGGACTACACGCCAATCAACTTCGCTGAGAAACTCGCCCGCATCAACCAGCAGTGGCAGCCCCGCGTGATCGCCGAGCTGAACGACTACCAGTTCAAGCTGGTCCGCATCAAGGGTGACTTTATCTGGCACCATCACCAGGACACCGACGAGGCCTTTCTCGTCCTGGAAGGCGTCCTTCGCATCGACTTCCGCGACGGCGCCGTCACCATCGGCCCCGGCGAGTTGTTCGTCGTTCCCAGAGGCGTCGAGCACAAGCCATTCGCCGCTGGCGAGGTAAAACTCCTTTTGATTGAGCCCCGCGGCCTCCGCAACACCGGAGATGAAGGCGGCGAACGCACCGCCCCAAACGACGTCTGGATCTGACGACAGGCCGCCCGGCGATTTGATCGTCACGATGCCAAACCGGCCTGCGGCGCGATTCGAAACGAATCGATTCTTGCCCTCTCGACAACGCTAACCCGTCCCAAGGTCCCACTCTGAGCCCGTTCATGTTAATCTCAAATCAGACACTTAAGAAGTGGACTTGAGAAAAGTAAGGGAGCATCACACGCCGTGCTGGCGACCCAAAAGAAATCCGACCTGATTCAACGATTCCGCACCCACGATACGGACACTGGATCCCCCGAAGTCCAGATCGCGATTCTGAGTGAGCGGATCGGCGAGCTGACTCAGCATTTTAAGACTCACAAGAAGGATCATGCCTCCCGGCGTGGCCTGCTCATGCTGGTCAGTAAGCGCCGCCGCCTGCTGGATTACCTGAAAACCCACGATGCCGACCGCTATCGCGACGTCATCGGCAAGTTGGGTATCCGCAAGTAATCACTCACACGGAAAGCACATCTTTGACCCGGAAGCGCCCAGACCGAAGGTTGGTCAAGGCCCCTGAAACACGTGGAACCTGGGGCCATGGTGTACCTGGCGAAATTCACATCCAGCCAGGACCTGCGCAGGACTGTCGTCTTTCGCGCGTGGTCCTGGACTGTTCTCCGGCAGCAGCTCGCATGCCCGCCGGCGCATTCCGCGCCCCGGCTTTGCTGCAGCTCGCGCCGGTCGGCGCCCTTCCGCGCACAAGTTTCCCAAGCGAACAAACGAAAAGAGGACACTATGTCTACCAAGCATGAAGTAGCCGTCGAGCTTGCCGGCGGCAAGCGCCTGGTCTTTGAGACCGGACGCATGGCCAAGCAAGCCTCGGGCGCTGCCCTGGTTTCCACCGGCGAAACAGTCGTCCTGGCCACCGCCGTTGCTTCTCCTGACCCTCGCGAGGGCATCGACTTCTTCCCGCTCACGGTCGATTATCGCGAGTACACCTATGCCGGCGGGCGCATCCCCGGCGGCTTCATCAAGCGCGAAGGCCGGCCCAGCGAGAAGGAGATCCTTACCGCCCGTCAGATCGATCGGCCCGTCCGCCCGCTCTTCCCCGACGGCTTCCGCAACGAGACCCAGATCATCGTGCTGGTCTTTTCCGCCGACAAGGAAAACGACCCCGATGTGGTTGGCATCAATGCCGCCGCCGCCGCGCTGGCACTCTCTGACATTCCCTTCGGCGCCACCGTTGCCGCCGTGCGCGTAGGCCGCGTCAACGGGGAGTTCGTGATCAATCCCACCTACGGCGAGCGCGCCGCATCCACCCTCAACATCATGGTCGTCGGCCACAAGGACGGCATCGTCATGATCGAAGCCGGCGCAAAACAGGAGACCGAGGAAATCGTGCTCGCCGCCATTGAGTTTGCCCACGGCGAGATCAAGAAAATCGTTGCCGCCATTGAGGAGCTCGTCTCCAAAGCCGGCAAGCCGAAGCGTGCGTTCACCGCTCCGGTGCACGACGAGGCCTACTACAACGAGCTCATGTCCAAAATCGGCGACCGCCTCAAGGACGCGCTCGACACCAAGACGCACGGCAAGACCGAGAGCTACACGCTCATCAAGCAGATCAAGGATGAACTCGCTGCCGGAATTCCCGCCGATGACACCACCGGCGCCAAGAAGAAACTCGCGACCTATTACGAGCTGCTGCGCGAGCGCATCTTCCGCGAACAAGTTACCAAGGAGCGCATCCGGCCAGACCGCCGCGCCTTCGATGAGATCCGCCCCATCTCCATCGAGACCGGCGTTCTCCCGCGTACCCACGGCTCAGCACTCTTTACCCGCGGCGAAACCCAGGCCCTGGTTACGGCCACTCTGGGCACCGCCGACGACGGCCAGCGCCTGGAGAGCTACGAGGGCGAGCAGAAGAAGAACTTCATGCTCCACTACAACTTTCCGCCGTTCAGCGTTGGTGAGACTGGACGTATGACCGGCGTAGGCCGCCGCGAAGTTGGGCACGGCGCACTGGCAGAGCGCGCGATCACCGCTGTCCTGCCCTCCCCGGAAGAGTCGCCTTACTCCATCCGCATCGTCTCCGACATCCTCGAGTCCAATGGCTCTTCGTCCATGGCTTCGGTCTGCGGCGCTTCGCTGGCGCTCTATGATTCGGGCTTGCCGCTGAAGGGATCTGTGGCCGGAGTGGCCATGGGCCTGGTCAAGGAGGGCGACGACTACGCCATCCTCACCGACATCGCGGGCGCCGAAGATCATTACGGCGACATGGACTTTAAGGTCGCCGGAACGCGCACCGGCATCACCGCCCTGCAGATGGATATCAAGATCGGCGGCCTCACCCGCGAAATCCTTCAGCAGGCCATGGAGCAGGCCCGCCGCGGCCGTCTGTTCCTGCTCGACAAGATGGACGCCGAGCTTTCCGGTCCGCGCACTGAGCGCTCCAAGTACGCTCCGCGCATCGAGACGGTGATGATTCCAACCGACAAGATTCGCGACCTCATCGGCAAGGGTGGCGCCACCATCCGCGGCATCGTGGAGCAGACAGGCGCCAAGATCGATGTCGACGACACCGGCCGCGTCTCTGTGGCATCGAGCGATGCTGAAGGCCTCAAGAAGGCGCTGGCTATGATCAGCGACATTACCGCCGTGCCTGAAATCGGCAAGGTCTACCTCGGCAAGGTTGTTCGCCTGGCTGAGTTCGGCGCCTTCGTCGAGCTCTTCCCCGGCACCGACGGCCTGCTGCACATCTCCGAAATCGCCGAGCATCGCGTCAAGGAAGTCAAAGACGAGTTGCGCGAAGGCGACCAGGTCATGGTCAAAGTCCTGGCTATCGAGGGCAACCGCATCAAGCTCAGCCGCAAGGCCCTCATCCGGGAGCAAAAAGCTAAGCTGGCGTCGCAAGGTGGCGCTCCCGCCGCGGAAGTCGAGGCCGAGGAACCTTCGCTACCCAGCGAATCACAGCAACCACAGCCCCGCGAGCCTCAGCCGCCGCGCGAGCCACAGCAGCGCACCCCCCAGGCGCCCCGCCCGCCGCGGCATGAGTTCGACGAGCGCCAGCCCAGCTCCAATCAGAGCACCATCCTGATTGAGGGCGGCGACGACTTCGACGAAGATGGGGAAGGCGAAGAGATCGACGAGGAGAATGAGCCCAACTTCAACCGCGCCGATAACGCGCCCGTAGTCGCTGGTCAGGCGCCGGCAGGCGCTGGCCGCCCGCCGCAGGGGGGTGCTGGAGCCATGAATAATCGCCGTCGGCGTCGCCGCCGTGGCGGACGCCCGCCGCAGGGCGGAGGCCACCAGGCCTGATCACCGCCAGAAACGCCTAAAGTAAAAGGCCCGGAACGATCGTTCCGGGCCTTTCTTCGTGTGCCGAGCATGTTTAACAGCTTTGGGGTGCAAGTCCCCTTCACATCCTGATGGAGGAGAAGTGATAGCGAAGCGCCAGGGCATCGTCGCGAGGCGATGTCTGAAAGCAGCGTGGAGCAAAGACGCGAGCCGATGG
>DASZLE010000100.1:0-3438 GCA_035552475.1 Occallatibacter sp. | reverse complement strand
CTGCTGCCGGTAAAGAGCGTGGGCGTGATGGGCGACCAGCGGACGTACGCGTATACCTGCGCGATCCGCGCGGTGCATTCCGAGGACGGCATGACGGCGGATTGGGTGCCGCTGCCGTATGAGGTGCTGAAGCGCATGTCGAGCCGCATCGTGAACGAGATTCGCGGCATCAACCGGGTTGTCTACGACATCACGTCGAAACCGCCGGGCACCATTGAGTGGGAGTAGGCGCTCCCGCCGTCCTCTTACAGATGACCTGGATTGAGTTACCCGAACGCAAACCGGAAACGATGGCGCAAGCGCCGCCACTATCTGGATTGCCGGGCCCGCGCCCGTGACTCAAGGGTGTTATTCCCAGGCTGCGCCACCGGCAGGCATGCTGGGTGGGTTTGCCGCCACAGGCGGGATGAGGTCAAAGTAGAAATATGACGGTGTATCGTGTTGAATTGGAAAGACTTGATCACGGGTATGAGGCCCGTGTGCCGGAGATCAACGGATTCCTGTGCGAGGGGCTTACCGAGGGCGAGACGCTATCGCGCCTGAGACAGAAGCTCGATCGTTACCGTGCGGACACGGGCGCAGCAGTCGATTTCCCCACCGTGAAGCTTGAGGTCTACCGGACCTAGTTGGATTCCTCGCCCGCCTACTTGCCGCCACCCGGCAGCTTAAAATCCACCCCGGCTTCGCGGTTCTGCGCGACGGTGGCAGGCAGGTCCAGGTCGGTGACGGGGATGACCCGCTGATGACCCTTTTCCGCAATCAACACCGATGAGTTGGTGAGCACGTAGCTGTGCACCTGCATGGGAGGCCGGCCATCGTTGAAGACCAGCGTGACCGCAGGATGATCGAGGCCGTCGTCCTGGGCGGCAGCACTTTGGGGAGCGCCATTGTTTTGCGCCGGGGGTGGATAGGCTTCAGGGTTGTACGGAGCGCGCCGCGGCGGAGCGTATCCCTGGTCGGAATAAGAGCCCTGGTCTTGATAAGGACCTTCGGGGCCTTCCTCGTAGGGTGCTTGTGGTCCATAGTCAGGACGCGCCGGAGCGCTGGGCTGAGCCGGCTGCGCCATATCGTCTTCCTGATCGCCCCCGTCATTCACGAATGCCATCGGATCGACGTAGTAGGGAAGCCCTACATATCCCACGCCAAATCCACGTCTGTGACGGGGAATCGGGTTGCCTTGCACAGCATTCGGCTGGATGGGGATGTTGGAAGGAATCTCCCAGTGCGGGGTAACAGTTCGCGGCAGCTCCCAGGAGGGCGGCGGTGGAGAGGCAGCTCCAAACGAATTCGCGTGCATGGTTCTGGTTCCGAAGGAATTCGAATGCAGTGTTCCGAATCGCTGGCCGCCGCGAGTGGCGGCGCCGACGGAGCGGCCAGGAGCTATGGGACGCGTCGCGAATACGTGTCCGCCCTGATTTCCTCCGAGGTGTCCTCCCACGGGTCCTCCTAGGTGTCCTCCATAGCCCTGACCAGAAATATGACCTGCCGGGCCACCTGCCGAGCCCGACGTGTGCTGGGCAAGCGCGGGCAATCCGCAGCATGCCACCCCGGCTGCGGCTGCGGCGAGGACTGGTCCAATCCGTCTCGATCCGAACCAACTCGACCCAAACCATCTCGAATTATCACGATCGTTCTGGTCCATAGCGCACCCCTCTCCTCGCACGCCTTCCAGCAGACCTGATAACTCCGGCCCCTTCACTATAGACGCGCTGGCTGGCAGGGGGATGCAGGCGGCCGCTAAAGGAAAGCCGAAGTTTTCCTGGACTGGCGGGGCCGGTTCTGTCGAGTCGCCGGAGAGAACGCCTGCGGCTCCGCACGAAGTCTGCACCTCACACCGTATAGGGGCTTTGCTCTAGACTTGCGACGAGCGAGGTTTAGGATGCCGCACTCGTCAGGCGAAAGCGCAAATCCGGACGCCTCAATCGCCGCAAACGATGCCGCGGTGGTAGGTTCCGGGCCGAATGGGCTGGCCGCCGCCATCACGCTTGCCCAGGCTGGCATGTCCGTCGTTGTGTATGAGGCGGAGGAGATCCCAGGCGGCGGTGCTCGCACGCTGGAGCTGACGCTGCCCGGCTTCCTGCATGATTTCGGATCGGCCGTTCATCCCATGGCGGCTGGGTCGCCTTTTTTCCGCAAGCTGCCGCTCGCCGCTCACGGGCTGCACTGGATCCATTCGCCGCTGGCAATGGCGCATCCGCTGGACGACGGCACCGCCGTACTGCTCATCCGCGATCTGGATGAGCAATGCCGCCTGCTGGGGGAAGATGGCGAGGCGTGGCGGCGCCTCCTGGAGCCGTTGTCGCGCGGATGGTGGGCACTGGCAGAGGACATCCTGCAGCCGGTTTCTGCGTTTCCGCGGCATCCGCTGCTGCTGGCGCGGATGGGCGCCTGCGGAGCATTGCCTGCATTGATGCTGGCGCGGAGGTCGTTCCAAGGCGAGCGAGCGCGTGCACTCTTTGCTGGAATGGCCGCGCACTCGTTCCTGGGGCTGGACCAGCCCTTCAGCGCATCATTTGGCTTGGTAATGGCGGCGACGGCGCATGCCGTGGGCTGGCCCATTCCGCGCGGCGGGGCGCAGGCCATCACGCAGGCATTGATCGCGCACCTGCGGTCGCTCGGCGGGTCGGTGCAGACTGGGACGCCTATCGAACGAATCGAGGATGTAGGCACAGTTGCGATGACGATGTGCGACACCACGCCGCGGCAATTGCTGCGGCTGGCCGGCCACCGGCTTCATTCCGTGGATCGCGACCGCTTCGCACGCTTCCGTCCAGGTCCCGGCATCTTCAAGGTGGACTACGCGCTCAGCGAGCCGATTCCCTGGCGAGCCGGGGACTGCGCATTGGCGGCGACCGTGCACGTTGGCGGCGACATGACGGAGATTGCCGCGTCGGAATATGCGGTGACGCATGGCAGCACGGCAGCTCGCCCGTTCATGATTGTGGTGCAGCCGTCCTTGTTCGACGCTACCCGCGCACCGCTGGGCCGGCACACGGCGTGGGCCTACTGTCATGTGCCGAACGGATCGACCGAGGATATGCTTCCGCGCATGGAAGCCCAGATGGAGCGCTTCGCTCCCGGCTTTCGCGAGTGCGTGCTGGCGCGTCGCGTCTTTCCACCCGAGGATCTGCAGCACATGGACAGGAACCTCGAAGGCGGCGACATCAGCGGAGGCGCGGTCGATGGGCTGCAGCTCTTCCTGCGCCCCGGCTGGCGGTTCTATGCCACGAGCGATCCCTCGCTCTTTCTCTGCTCGTCTTCGACGCCTCCCGGAGGCGGAGTGCACGGCATGTGCGGCTACAACGCGGCGCGGATGGCGCTGCGGCGTTTACAAAAATAATTGGAACGATGAAGCGAGGAAGCTTTGACCTGGTACGCGCTCGACGACCCGAACGATCCAAAACTGGATGAACTGGCAACCGAGTACCGGTTGCATCC
>DASZLE010000099.1:0-7985 GCA_035552475.1 Occallatibacter sp. | reverse complement strand
CAGCATCAACTGGTTCTCTTGCAATACCTCGGTTTGAAGCTGCCTTCCGTGCCGGAATTTGCGCCCGTGTAGTGGAAACTACACCCCACCCGCATTGAAAAAACAAGACTTTCCGCGCAAACTGCGGAAGTTAGGCTAGCGTTCCGGCAATCTTCCTGTCGGCGCAGTTTCGCCCGAAGAGTCCTTCTTATCGCGCGAGCATCGGAGGTGTTCCCTGAAACGGCGAGATCTTTTGAAAGGCGCGGCAGTACTGGCAGCCTCGAATGCAGCAGCGGGTTTCTCCACGGCTTCTGCGCAGTCTGCGGCATCCAGTCCGGCGCAAAGGGCGGTGGGCAAGGTTGCCCTGGAAGAGCACTTCATGGTGCCGGATTTCGTGGACTACTTCGCGGAGACGTACCCAAATATCAGTCCGGAGATTGCGAAGTTCGGCCTGGCGTCCCTGCTCGATCTGGGCGAGAAGCGGATCGCCATCATGGACAAGCACCAGGTGGACTTCGTAGTTCTGTCTCTGTCCGGTCCGGGTGTGCAGGTGGAGAAGAATACGGCGACGGCTGTGCGGAAGGCCCAGGCGGTCAACGACTTCCTTGCCCGCGAGATTCAGAAACGTCCCACGCGCTATGGCGGCTTCGCTCACCTCGCAATGCAGAATCCCGCAGCGGCGGCCGACGAACTGGGGCGCTGCGTGCACGACCTCAGCTTCCAGGGAGCGATGATCAACGGGCAGACCAATGGCGAGTATCTTGACCTCGATAAGTACTCGGTCTTCTGGGAGCGCGCTGCTTCCCTGGAGACGCCGATCTACCTCCACCCGGGCAATCCTGTCGATCATCCCGCCATGTATGCGGGGCATTCGGAGCTTTGGGGCCCCGTGTGCAGTTGGGCGTTTGAAACAGCCACCCATGCGCTGCGCCTGGTATTCGCAGGAGTGTTCGAGCGGTATCCCAAGGCCAGGTTGGTCCTGGGCCACATGGGTGAAACGCTCCCGCTCAACTTGTGGCGGTTCGACAGCCGCTGGCCGATCTCGCATCGCGGCGCCATGACGCTGGCCCAGCTGCCGTCGTTCTACATCAAGCGCAACATCGTGATCACGACATCCGGAGTGTGCTCGGATATCTCGCTGCGCTGCGCGCTCGACGCAATGGGACACGACAACGTGATGTTCTCAGTGGACTATCCGTTCGAAAAGACGGAACTGGCGGCGCACTTCATCGAAACCGCAAATATCTCGGAGGCAGACCGGGCAAAGGTCGCCTCGGAAAACGCCAGACGCATCCTGCACCTCGATCGATCTGCCCTCGCGACTAAATAGTCCGCGCCTGCACCAGGCCGCAGCCTGCATCAGGCCCAGAGACCGATGTGCCCCGCGCAGCCTTCCGAGGCACGCTCGACCAGCATTGCGCTCAGCTCGAACCCATGGCGGGCGAAGTACCACGCCGCACCGTGTACGCGTTCCTGCGACTGCCCCCCGGGAAACAGCGCATTGTGGATGGCCTGCGCGTGCTTGGCGAGGGAGGTCTCCTTCTGCATTTGGAAATCGGCGGCCAGCCGCCGCAGGCGGTCCATCTGGTAGCGGATCTTGCTGGCTGCCGCGTCGCCTGAGCGTCCCAGGCCCTCGTCCATGGCATGCATCCACTCCTGCAGCCTGGTGAGTTCGCCGTCGAGCGAGTTCCCCGCGGCTGCCAGCTTGCGCTTGCCTTCAATGGGCAGCGCCCGCGCTGCGAGAAGCTGCGCGAGGCCGTCCTGCGTCTCGGCGAAAACACGATCCAGGCCGAGTTCATGGCGCCGCAGGAGTTCTGCGATATCAGGCTCGATGATGGTCGCCGACAGGCGCGGCTGAACCGGCGTCATGCGACTGAGGATTTGATCGAAGAGGACCTGCGACTGGGCGAAGTAGGCGATCTCCGCCGGGCCGCCGATGGTCAGCGACGTCGACAGCAGGTAATCCTGGAAGACCGGCCGCAGAAGTGCGGACGGCGAGACGCGTTCGGGCTCGGACTCGAGGATGCCGATGAGGTCGGCGCTGGAATAGCGATCATGCCCCGCCTGCCACAGGCCATCGGGCTCGTCAGCCGATTGCGGCACACGCTTGAGCGCAACGCGCGCCCCCGTCTTCTCGTCGAGAAGGAACAGCAGGCTGGAGTTGTCAGCCACCGCTACCTGTGCGTGATACCCCGCCGCGGCCAGTTCACGATTTCGCTCCAGAAGCCTCGCGTTGAACTCGCCGGCGCGGTCGATCGCCTCCCGCAGCACCGCAGCGCCGAGGCGATGAACAGCGCGGCTGGAGGCGTCGAGGATCAGCAGCCCCTGCGCGGCAAACGCACGGGCATAGAACGCGGCGAAGGCTTGTGCGAAGGTGCGGCCGGGCTGGTAAGCCTCGTGGAGCGCATCCAGAGCCTCGGAGGGACCGATGAGTTGCCCGGCCTGCTCCAGCAGCGGCCCGATCGGGCCGTCCAGCAGAATGCCGCCGACCGGCACCGCCCCCTCGGGCGCAGGCCCGTAGACCACCTTGCGCAGCTCGCGACGCGCGGGGAAAGTTACGTGATTGATTTCCGCGAAATCGTGATCTTCACTGGCCAACCAGAAGATGCCGACGTGAGGCTTCCCCGCGGCCGAGGCCTCGCGCGCGCGCGCGAGCGCCGTTGCAATCTTGAACGACGTGAACAGAGGTCCGCCGAACAGGCCCACCTGCTGGCCGGTGACGATGGTCCCGGCGCCCTGGCGCAGCACTTGAATGGAAGCGGCGGCCGACGGTGCGGGGTTTTGTTGTTCGAGGATGTCAACGATGGCCGACCAGTGGGATGGAAGGCTCGGGCGCTTTTGCCATTGGCCAGCAGTGGGTCCGCCATAGAAGTGGAGCGCGGCAGGGTCTCCCGAACAGAAGTCCAGAAAGAGCCGGCTCATACCCGGAGCCACGGTAACGGGATGACAGTCTGCGATCGGCAACGGAATCACTTTCCAGACGAGATATGAGCCCTGGGCGCCCGGCAACGGCCGCGCCCAGCACGCGCTTCGGAACGACTGAATTAAGGATGCCATGCCGGGCGGGGTAGATGCAGAAGTACAGGAAACAAGCGAACAGCCGAAAGAAAGGCGCGGAACAGGAATACAAAGCGGGGATTCGCGGATTAGGCCGCCGGGTGGGCCTGCGTATACTCAACTTGATTGTGGCTGGAGGAGAAGACTTCGAGATGGCGAAGAATCGTAAGGCGGGCGCGGCGGCGGCGAAATCGACGAAAGCACCGAAGAATCGAAAGGCGCCGAACATCCCAGCCCCGGACCGGAAGGCCGCCGCCCCTCCGGACAAGGTTCATGGAAAGATGGCGAAGGCCTCCAGGGCAAACAAGCCCGCCAAGCTGCCGAAGAAGAAGCGGCTTTTGGAAGGCTCTCCGGAACTCTCTGAACGTGCGCAGGTCCTGGGTTCGGACGTGGTGTACCAGGGGCCCCTCTTTCGCGTCACTAAGGACAAGATCATCGAGCCCAGCGGCAAAGAGAGCGTGCGCGACGTGGTGCGCCACAACGGCAGCGCAGTCATCCTGGCCATCGATAACAGCAAGAGCAGAAAGGATCCGTGGATCGTGATCGAGCGCCAGTTCCGCCACGCTGCGAATCAGTTCCTTTGGGAGCTGCCGGCTGGCACGCTGGACCCGGGCGAAGATCCCCTCACCGGAGCCCAGCGCGAGCTCGAGGAGGAGACTGGCTACCGCGCCAAAAAATGGCGCCCGCTGGTGCGCTACTTCGCCAGTCCCGGGTTCCTGGGCGAGGCCATGAATGTCTTCGTCGCCGAAGGCCTGGTGGCCGGCCATGCAAAACCGGAGGACGATGAGGACATCGATTTCCGGCTGGTAAAACTCTCCGCGCTCCTGAAGCGGATCCGCAAAGGCGAGATCCTGGACGGAAAAACCATGTCGTGCGTGCTGCTGTATCGCGAGTTGCTGAGAAAATGAAGCGCTCGCCGGTTGGCAAAAAATCTTCGCATCTGACCGCCTTTTTGCGCGATCCAGCTCGCTTCGCGAGCTCCTTTGTCCCTCTTTCCCGGTCCTTTCGCCCTTTTGTCCCTGCTTTCCCTTCCAACCTCTCGCTCCCTGGTTTTCGCGTCTCACGATATGAACAGGGATTCTGAAATTGCAAAAAACCTTTGCCCCCATTTTCACGTCATAGAGAAGTAGCGACGAGGCGAATCCCCATCCTCTCCCATGTTCGCCCGTGGCGTACTTCTCACGATGCAAGGAAAGCGGGGGCGTGTGGCTCAGTACAAAGGTAAGGTCAAGTGGTTCAACAACGCCAAGGGCTACGGATTCATCGGGCGTGAAGACGGGCCGGACGTATTCGTTCACTACTCTGCGATTCAGCTCGACGGCTACAAAACCCTGAAAGAAGGTGATGATGTTGAATTCGACATCGTCCAGGGCCAAAAGGGGCCTCAAGCCGATGGAGTGGTCCGGCTAAGGGAAACGAATACCGCCCACAACACCGCAGCCTGATTCCGGTAGTTTTCCGGTTCGAAGAGTACCGCCAACCGGCGGAGAGGCTGAGTGTACTCCCCGCCATCGGTACCCTCACACTCACACCCGCGACACCCGCGTGTCTCTGCGGGATGCGCGCAACCACCCCGCAAACGCAACGCGTTCAGACCTACCGCGCCTTCCGCGAAATCACTCTCTTCCCCACTCGTATCCGATTCGTCTTTCCTATACTGACAGCGGAGAGCCCTGCATGGACAACGTCACGATGGCCCGGCTCCTGGAGCAGACCGCCGATCTGATGGAGATCGACGGCGCCGACAGCTTTCGCATCCGCAGCTATCGCCGCGGCGCCGAAGCCGTGGAACAAACCACCGTCGATCTGGTGGCCGTGTGCGACGATACAGCGAAGCTGCTGGAAATTCCGGGCATCGGCAAGAGTATGGCTACGAACATCAAATCGCTGGCCTGCACGGGAACCATGCCGCTGCGCGATGAGCTGCTGGCGAAATACGGTTCGAGCATCCTCGAACTCATGAAGCTCCCCGGCATGGGGCCTAAAACAATTGCGCTCTTCTGGTCGGCGGCGCAGATCAACTCGATCGACGCGCTGGCCGCGGCCATCGGCGGGGGCAACCTGGCCGAACTGCCGCGCATGGGCGCAAAGCAATTGGAGAAGATCAAGAAAGGCATCGACGACTACCGCCGCAGCGCGGGACGATTCCGCATAGACCAGGCCCAGGAAGCCGCCGAGTCGCTCACAAAGTACCTGCTGGCATTTGAGGGATTCGAGCGGGTAACACCTGCGGGCTCTCTGCGGCGCGGGCGCGAGACAGCCGGCGATCTCGATCTGCTGGTGACGGGCCGCGCATGCGCGCTGGAGAAGACCGCGGCGGCCGTGGATTACGTTGCGGCGTATCCGGGCATTGCCGACCTGACCGTGAAAGGCGAGAACAAGGTGAGCTTTCACTTGGCGAGCGGCATGCAGGTGGATGTGCGCCTGCTGCCCACGGAAAGCTACGGCGCGGCGCTGCAGTACTTCACGGGATCGAAGGCGCACAATGTAACGCTGCGGCAGCGCGCGCTGAAGATGGGCTACACGCTGAGCGAGTGGGCGCTGGCGCGGCTGGACGATGAGTCGGTTGTAGTCGCGGCGGCGACCGAGGAGGAGATTTACGCAGCCCTGGGAATGGAGTGGGTTCCGCCGGAGCTGCGCGAGAGCCTGGGCGAAATCGATGCGGCAGTCAATCGCACCCTTCCGCGGCTGATCGAGGAGCGCGACCTGCGCGGCGATGTGCACATGCACACCCACGAAACCGACGGGCGCAACTCGATTCGCGAAATGGCGGAAGCAGCGATCGCGTGCGGATATCAGTACATCGCCATCACCGATCACTCGAAGGCGTTGGCCATGACCAACGGGCTGGACGAGACGCGCGCGCTGGCGCACATCCAGCGAATCAAGGACGTGGAGCGCGAAATGGAAGGCCGCATCCGCATCTTCACCGGCATTGAAGTGGACATCCTTGCGGATGGCGCCCTCGACCTCGACGACGAAGTGCTAGCGCAGATGGATGTGGTCATCGCCAGCGTTCACTCGCGCTTCGACCAGAGCCGCGAAGAGACCACGCAGCGCGTGCTGCGCGCCATCGAGAATCCGTATGTGCGGATCCTCGGCCACCCCACCGGCAGGCTCATACTCCGGCGCGAGCCGTTTGCGCTGGATACAGGCGCGGTGCTGCGGCGCGCCGCGGAACTGGGCGTGGCCATGGAACATAATGCCGCGCCGGAACGTCTCGATCTTTGTGACCGCGATCTGCGCCTGGCAAAAGAACTGGGATGCAAGATTGTCATCAACACCGACGCGCACGACTGCCGTACGCTGGGAAAGATGAACTTCGGCATCCGCCAATTGCGGCGCGCGTGGCTACAGCCTGAAGACGTGCTGAATACACGCGGTCCTGAGGAGTTTCTGGCTGCGCTGCAGGCGAGGCCGCAACCTGTATAGAGGCAATCCATGGATACCGATAGACGGGAAATCGTTCGACGGCTGCTGAGGTTTGCCCTCGGGGCAGCGGTCTTGGCATCGCTTCTACCGAGGGTCGCCGTGAGCCAGGCGCCGGATTCGTCAGTGCTTCAGCGTATCGACGCCGCGAACCAGGCGGCACGGCGTGTATTTCATTTTGAAAAGCATGGAACAGGGCCAGACCTTCCGCTCCACGGTTCCCCGCTTTTCCACCAACGATCCCAACTATCGCATCCTGGCTCGCCAGCGCAGCCGCTTTACGCACTATTACTTCTACATCCGCGACGAAACGCTGGGACCGATGGTGATACGCGTGGCCTCCTTCTTCCCCTTTCAGGCCACCTACTATCTGAACGGCCACTGCTTTATCGAGAAGGAGCTGAACCGCGAGAAGGTCGGCTTCCGCAAGAACGACAACGCCTTCCTGGCCGTCTCCGACCCAGAGGCGCTGCAAGCAGCTGCGGATCGCTTCACGTCCCAAGTCATCCGCAAGCGGCTCGAGTACTGGACCCTTATCCTGGGGCCGAAGTTTTCCAAACGCGAGCGGGCGGCAATGAACCTGCACCGGTTCTATGCCGTCAGCCAGATCGAATACTGCCGCAACTTCATCTTCAAACGCAACTTTCCCATCCACAGGATCTTCGAGCGCGGCTGTGAAATGGGCCTGTGGCGCATGACCGTTAGCAAGATCGCCGAGGTCTTCGGGCAGCGCGTCACCAAAAAGCTGAAGGGCAAGCTGAGCACAGTTCTCGAACAGATCGAACACGGCCACCATATCTTCCGCGCCTACTATCGCAACGCCTTCATCAAACAGTACGAAAAGTTCTCCACCTTTCTGCGCAACGAGGCCTGCTCCAACAATCTTGCCGATTTCGGCCTGAAGAAGGGCCTGGATCATCTGGCCGCGGTGCGCGAAAAGATGCTCGCGGTGACCGGCCGCTTCGCCGCTTTCCAGGCCCAGTGGCTGAACGTGCATGTCGACTTTCCGCTGCTCCAGCGGCTGGCGCTGCCCATCACGATTGGAACCGCAAAGTATCCCGGCATCAAAATCCACGACACCCGCATGATCCGTCTGATGGAAGTGCTGCTGCACGGCGGAACACTGGTCTCGGGCTGGCGCACCCGGCAGATCCACCAGGCTGTCCTCGCCACCTTCCGCATCGGCGCGGACCACTATGGCCTCAACCAACTTCGCTACGACCTGCGCAAACTAAAGGCTCACGGATTGCTCGCCCGCGACGGAAAACGCTACGCCTACCGCCTCACAGCCAAAGGGAACAAAGTCGCGCTGCTCTTTATCCTCTTCCACAAGCAACTCTGCGGCCCTCTCGCCAACAGCCTCTTTCACCATCAACCTGCGGCAGCACCACGGCCAAACAGTAAACTCGAATCGGCCTTCCACAAAGCCGACCATTCCATCCAAAACATCCTTCAACTACTCGAAGCTGCCTGAATTTGTTGAAGTATTCTCGTCTACGAATTCGGCGGTAAGAATCTAA
>DASZLE010000098.1:0-12194 GCA_035552475.1 Occallatibacter sp. | reverse complement strand
TGCCGGGCGACAACGTGGAACTGGCGATTGAACTGATTACGCCGGTGGCGATGGAAAAGGGCCTGCGGTTCGCGATCCGCGAAGGCGGACGCACAGTGGGCGCGGGAACGATCTCGGAGATTATCAAGTAACAGTGGTCGGTGGTCAGTGATCAGAAATGGGTTAGAACGAACACTGATTACTGAACACTGAGCACTGAACAATGGAGACGGCGAAGAGGAAGCGAAGCGCCGGATCGGTTAGGATAAGAAGATGCGGGAAATTGTGACATTGCAGTGTACGGAGTGCAAGGAGCGGAACTACTCGACGACGAAGAACAAGAAGACGACCACGGGGCGTCTGGAGTTCAAGAAGTTTTGTAACCGCTGCCGGAAGCACCAGCCGCACAAGGAAACGAAGTAAAGCAGCCGGTAGCTCGTAGCCGGTAGCTTGTAGCTCACTGAATCGGAGCCGGAACGCTCCTGGCGGGCTACAGGCTAATGGCTACCGGCTACAAGCTGTTTTTAGGGGCGTAAGCTCAACGGTTAAACTGTCGGTCTCCAAAACCGAACTTGGGGGTTCGAATCCCTCCGCCCCTGCCAGAAACGATGGGACTCCGGTGCGCAGCCGGACGCGAAGGAAACAGCAGTATGGCAACGAAGACATCCGTTATGAACGAAGATAGGCCGGCGCCGCTGAAGCGGCAGGGACCCAGCGGGATAGGGAGTGGCGGGGGTGGCATCGGCGGCGGCATCACCGGCGCGTGGGGCGGCTCGTGGGGCAAGATGACGCATTTCCTGAGCGACGTGCGCGCGGAAATGAAGAAGGTCGTGGTCCCGAGCCGCAAGGAAGTGGAGTCGACGACCACGGTGGTGTTGATCACGGTCTTCCTGTTCGGGCTGTTTTTCTATATTGTCGACCTGTTTTTAAGCAACGGGGTGAATGCGATTCTGCACCGTCTGGGCGGGCAGTAAGTGGGCGTACGAAGCGAGAGAGCGATGGCAGAAGAAGTGGAACAATCCGCCGCGGAGCAGCCGGCAGGCGAGCAGCCCGAAGGGCAAACGGCCGCGGCGCAACCGGAGCGCAATGAGCGCTTCAAGTGGTACATCCTGCATGCGTACTCGGGATTCGAGCGCAAGGTGCGGGAGTCGATCGCAAGCCGGGTGGAGGCGTTCGGGCTAAAGGACAAGGTGGGACGGGTGATGATCCCGACCGAGCCCGTGACCGAGATTGTGAACGGCAAGAAGCGGACCGTGGAGCGGGTATTTCTGCCCGGGTACGTGCTGGTGGAGATGGACCTGGACAACAACCTGTGGCACGTGCTGAAGGAGACGCCGAAGGTGACGGGGTTCCTGGGCACGGGGGACAAGCCGGTGGCTTTGAGCGAGGAAGAGGTGAGTTCGATCCTGTTCCGCTCAGCCGAGGCGAAGGAGAAGCCGCGGTTCAAGATCAAGTTTGATAAGGGCGAGCAGGTCCGGATTACGGAAGGCCCGTTTGCGAACTTCAATGGCGTGGTGGACGAGGTGAATACGGATCGGGAGACCCTGAAGGTGATGGTGACGATCTTCGGGCGGTCCACGCCGGTGGAACTGGAGTTCGGCAAGGTGGAAAAGATTGAGTAGCTGCAGCTATTAGCTATTAGCTTTTAGCTTCTAGCCGGTTCGGCCGCCTAGCTGGCGACCGGTTAAAAGGGAACGCTGACGGCGCAGCACCAAAATTCGAATGAGAAATGACCGGCTAAGAGCTAATAGCTAGGAGCTAAGAGCTGGTTTCCGAAGGAACCAAATGGCACCTCCAAAGAAGATAACGACGTACGTCAAGCTGCAGATTGAGGCCGGGAAGGCAACCCCGGCTCCGCCTGTGGGCCCGGCTCTGGGCCAGGCTCAGGTGAACATCATGGAGTTCTGCAAGCAGTTCAACGCGAGAACGCAGAACAAGGAGATGGCCGGGCTGATTATTCCGGTTGTCATCACGGTGTATGGGGACCGCAGCTTCACGTTTGTGACCAAGACGCCGCCGGCGAGCGTGCTGCTGAAGAAGGCAGCGGGAATCGCCAAAGGCGCAGGCACACCCAACAAGGAGAAGGTTGGGAAGGTGACGGAGAAGCAGGTGCGGGAGATCGCGACGCAGAAGATGCCGGACCTGAATGCGGCATCGGTTGAGACGGCGATCAAGAGCATCAAGGGAACGGCGCGTTCGATGGGAATTGAAGTGGTCGCGTAGTTCCAGGGAGTGGTTAGAATGAGACGGCCGCGCGTGAGCGCGGCCGTTCTGCATTCTGGCGTACCCGTTTGAGCCGCGGTGGGACCGGGAACAGCGGATTCCCGGAAAGAAAAGCAAGAACCAAGGCAAAAGGAGTGCAGGGTTGGCGGTGGTGGTTCCCGAGGTTTCAGAATCGAGACCTGGGGAACCCCGGCTGTGGGTTAAAGTGAGTGCCCCGTGATCGCTTCAGGGAATGGGACGCTGTAGGGCGATCCAGTAGCTTCCGTCGCGCTGGTCGCGGTCACTGTAAACACGTGGATAGCGTTGTCGGTGCTGCTGATGGCGTACAGGTGGTTGCTGTTGTCCCAGTACATCGCCTTGATATTGGCCCTGGAGATGAGGCCCGTCTTTACCGTTGCCTGTCCCGACGGATTGAAGTTGAAGATCTGGAGCCCATTGCTGCCGCCGACGGCAAGCAGTTTGCCTCCGGGCGCCATCACAACGGAGTTGACGTACACCACTTCGCTTTCAGGCATATTGGAGTAGGTGCTGCTGGTGGACTGCGCTCCGGTGGTGGTGTTACCCGCGATGGTGGCAATCTTGTTGTAGGGTTCTCCGCTCTCGGGTAAATACACCACGTTCATGGCCAGGTGGTTGGTGGGGTCGGCGGTCACAATTCCCGCGTTTCCCGACGTGCCGCTCGGTTGACCCTGGGTGCCCGGAAAGGCCGTTTTACAAGTGGGAGATCCCCCATAAGAACCCAGGTCAACGAGATTTCCGTTGGAGGCCTTCTTGTATCCGCAGATTTCCGCATCTTCCGAGCCGTTTCCGGAGGCATAAGCGAAGTAGTTGTCCGCGAGCATGGTAAGCGGATTGCCGACGGTGAATGCGCTGGGGTCGGTCACGCCGAGGTAGTTGAGCAGTCCCGTAGTTTTGTTGATGGCAAACGACTGATAGGCACTCTCGTTGTCGCAATCCGCGTTATCGACGTAAACGTAAAGGTAGCTGCCGGTATGGTCGAGCAGCAGATTGTCCGCGACATTGCAGTTGTTTTCCGAGGCAGTGTGCTGAATGTTGCTTGCGCCCAGATACTTCAGCGCGCCGTTCGACTCGACGCGATAGGAGAAGATGTTCTTCCCGTTGTCAGTGGCGATATTGGTGGAGCCGAAGAGGTAGCTTCCGCTGGTGGCCAGGTAGGAGAGGTTGTCGGCCCAGGGCGAGCCGGAGATCTGGGTGAGCTTGCCGCTGGCGCTGGCGGCATAGCCCACCACGCGGTTAGTGGTTCCGCTATATTCGCTGGACACGTAGATATAGGCAACGGGTCCACTGGTTTGCGCAATGGCGAACGAGCCTGAAAGAGCGAGGATCGCCGTGAGCACACGGTGTGCTTTAAGGTTCATAGGGACTCCTCTATGTGGGAAATAATCGAGTATGCGGACAGCCGCGGGCAACAAACCGGCTTACGGGTCCGATGCGCTCATCGCGAGGCTGGGTTGTTCCGCGGGTAAATCGGTTTCATTGCGCCAATGACCGCGGCCGCAGATCCTGCGCTGCGCCAAGGATGACACCCCGATGGAGCGCGGGCAGCCTCCGTTCATCGCGGAGCCAATGAGAAAGCCCTCCCAGGCGGGAGGGCTTTGCTATTTGGCCGGCGGCGGAGTCGAGAAGATCTCGCGCCGGGCGGGCTCTGGTTTCGGTTTGGGTTTTGGCGCCTTCTTGGCTTCTTTGCGGCCTTTGTCTTTGCTTCCCATGCTCAACAGTTTGACACAGACCGAGGCTCGTTGGAAGAGGCTATGGTGACCTTCCTGTTGCCGGTATTTGGTCGTCCGCCTTTGAAACCGGACCACCGAAACCGGCAACCGGCAACGGGCAGCTACTTTTTCTCCTCGGCTGGCGCGGGGGCGGGCGCGGATTTCACCAGGTGGTCGTGGTTCATGATGGCGTTGAACACCAGGGCGTAGGAGCCAATGGTTTCGCCGCGGTAGATGGGGTTGTTGGCGAAGAGCAACACGTTGCCCTGGCCGAGGTGCGCGTCGACGACAATGGCATGCTCGGCGATGGGGGCGGCATGGTCGAGCAGGCCGGAGAGCAGCATCGACTTGGCGTCAGAGAAGCGCAGGATCACGTCAGGACGGAATTGCGCGGGGATGACGGAGGGGTTGTTGCGCATCTGGTCTTCGTTAAGCTTGCGTGCCTGCCATGGCTGCTGCTTTTCCAGCGGCTCGGCTTCCACCGCTTTGCGGCCGGTAGGCTCGTCGTTTTCTTCCAGGGTTCCGCGGCCGGTGGGGCGCTCGGAATAGGGGTCCATGAGGACGCGGCCTCCGGAGCGCCCGACGGTGTTGGAAATGTTGAAGGCGAGCGGGCCGGCGCTCATCACGGGCAGGTTGGCGTCGTAACCGAAGGCGACGGGCGAGTCCTTCTGAACAAAGACGCTGTTGAGGACGGTGCCGACGACGCGGGCGTCTCCTGCAGACGCGACGCTGACGCCGGGAGCCAGGCCGGTGTCGATGGCGAACTGCGCGGTGTCTTCGCAGGTGATGAACAGGCCGCCCTGCTCGACGAATTTCTTGAGGTGCTCGAGGCCGTCATAGCCGAGCCCCGGGCGCATGTCGTCCGTGGAGTCGCCGCTATCTTCAAGGTTGGGCGTGATGTCGGACTTCTTCCACGGCAGCGGATTGTTCCACATGGGCATGCCGTCAATGATGGTCTGGGTGCTGGCGCGGCCTACGGGCGCGAAGATGATGACGTCGTATTTGGAGCGGAGGCCGTCTTCTTTCGAGACGGTCTGGGTGTTGATGTAGTCGTAGGGGACGCCTGCTGCGTCGAAGGCGTAACGCCACCAGCCTTCAGTCTGCGTGGCGAGCCAGGTGTGCATGAAGGCGATGCGCGGGGCCTGGACGGCGTGAGCGTCGACAACCGGCGCGGCGGTGAGGCGCACGGCATCGAGCGCGAGATCGTGCAGGGCCGCGGTGAGCTGGTCGTCAGGCGCGTTCGAGACGATGAGCGAGCCGGCGGCAAAGTGATGGCCGGCGGCGTCGAAGGGCTTGTCGGCAACCTGAACCGATGCGCCCTTGAGCTTGTAGACAAGCGCGAGCAGCGTGGTCTGGCCGGTGTTGTTGACGGCGACCACGGAGCCGGAGCCGGACAGTTGGCCGGTAATGGAAGCCGGATCGGTGAGCGGCTTCATCGCGGCCTTGAGGATGGCGGGGTCGGCGATGCGCGTGACTTTCAGATTGAAGAGCTCGCTGAAAGACCAGCCGGTGTCGTCGTAGGGATGTTTCTGCGGATCGTCGGGGGCCCAGTACTGGCGGTCGAGCAGGGCGTCGGCGATGCGGGAGTAGGGCTGGTCCATGCGGACGACGATGCTGCCCGCGGCGAAAGTTCCGGGCTTGGGTTTGTCGGCGCGCTTTTCGCCGGGGATGTCGACGGTGGCGGCGGCGGTGAGTTGCTGTACTTCGACATGCTGGCGCGCCATGACCTTGAGCAGCTCGACGTTGCGGTTCAAGTGCGCATCGTCATTGGCGATGACGTAGGCCGCGGGGCCTTCCAGCGTGGGTTTCTGGATGGCGCGCTTGCTCTTCAAGTAGTAGTTCTCAAGGAAGTGCTGGGTGTGCTGGGAGAAGTACGTGATGGTGGAGAGCAGCGCGGACTCCTCGTAGTTGTTGTTGTCGCGCTGCGACCAGTTGACGATGGGCCAGGGAGGATTCTGGCGATACCAGGTGCGCGAGTATTCCTCCGGCGTGAGGATGCGTTTTTCAGTGTCGGCGCCGCCGTTGCCGAAGGTTTCATAGAGGCGCGAGATGCCGTTGTGCATGGCGGCAAGGAACATGAGGTAGCCGGGGCTCCAGGTGTCGAAGTCGCCATGGGTAAAGACTCCGGGCATGCCGAAGGACTGCATCTGGGAGACGTTGTTCCAGCCGAGCTCGGCCCACTCATCGGCCAGGATGGGATCGACCCAGGAGTTGTAGGGGCCGTCGCCGACGGTGTTGTCGTAGAGGAACGGGACGGACTCATGCAGGTCATGCAGCACCTGCACGTGCCAGTCGAGCAGCGTGTTGAGGACGTTGCGGCTGAGGTCGAGGGTCATGCCCATGGCGTCGCGGTTGTTGTCGTGGGCGACGTAGTGGCCCCAGTAGAGGAGGTGCGGGTACATCTCGTTGGGATGGGCCAGGTGCCAGCGGTAGATGTCCACCATGCGGTCGCGGCCGTCGACTTCGACGACGGGAGTGATGAGCACGATCATGTGCGAGCGGATGTACTTGATGTAAGGCGCGTCGTCGACGGCGAGGCGATAGGCCATCTCCATCAGCGCGGTGGGCGCGCCGGTCTCAGGCGAGTGGATGGTGCCGGTGATGTAGTAGACGGGGACGGATTGCTCGATGAGGGTGCGGGCCTTGGCGTCGTCGAAGTTGATGGCGCGCGGGTCGGCTAGCTGGGCGAGGCGGGCCTTGTTGGCGTCAGCGCTCTTTAGCAGGTCGGCATCGGCAATGGCGACGGCGATCTGTTCGCGGCCTTCTTCCGTGTGGCCGATGGTGTAGACCTTGACGCGCGGGCTGGCCGCCTCAAGCATGCGGAAGTACTTGTAGACATCCTCGGCGTAGGGCAGGATGTTGGGTGCGCCGGAGACGCCGCCGAGGACCTTGGATGGAGTGGGGACGGTTTTCGAGGCAGGCAGGTAGTCGACCAGGGGCGAGATGAAGGTTGCGTCGGTGGTGTACTTGTGGATCGCGTCCGTGTAGGCCTGGTCGATGGGCTGGTTAGGATCGCGGGCGTAGTTATTGTCGAGGGCGGGATTCTGAGCGGCAGCGGCCAGGGTGAGGCCGCACAGGAGCAAGGGGAGCAGGGACAGCCGGGAGATTCTCATAGTCCTCATTCGTCAACTATTTGAGTGAACGCAAAGATTTGTGTGGCCGCAAACAGGGGTTGCGGTGATCCCTAACACCCTACACGGCGAGGACGGGAGAATTCAATAAGGGAAGGCGCAGGGATGCCTGTATAGTGCTTGATATTCCTCTTCGGTCAACGGCGGCGATGAAACGGTTCCGGTGGATAGTTCTGGATGTGCTGGCGATATTGGCGCTCGCTGCGGGTGCGGGAGCGCAGACAGCGTTGTCCATTGCGCCGGAGCAGTGTGTGTTTCGCGTGGGCGACGATGTTGGCTGGGCGGCCGTCAATCTGGACGAGTCCGGTTGGCAACCCGCTTCGCAGTGGACGACGGACTCGACCCCGGAGGCGAAGTTCTTGCTGCGTTGCCGGATGGATCCGGCGCAACTGGCTGCGGCGGTGAAACCCGGTGCTGCAGATTACCGCGGACGCTTCTTATGAGGTCTTTCTGAATGGAAGCCTTTTGGCGCGTTCCGGCAGCGTGAGGACGGGCGCGCATACCGCCGGCGTGGTGAACCAGTACGATTCGCCGGCATTTGCGCAAAAGCAGCCATTTCTGCTGGCCGCCCGGCTCACCTACTCGCCCACACTTTACGGCCAGCGGTTCCTGCCCTGGATCCTGCTGGGCGATGCCGGCCTGATACGCGACAAGTATTCCGCCCAGGTTCTGCGGGCTCTCCGCTCCCGCTGGATTGTGTGGACGTGCAACGCCGTGATGGCGGTGGCCGGCCTGTTCTTCCTGATTCTTTACCTGTTCGACCGCAGCCAGCGTGTGCTGCTGTGGGCCAGCCTGACCTGGCTCGCGCTGGCGCTGATTCGGTTCGACGAATTCCTTCTCGCAGCCTCAGTCCATCTCCCGTCGCGGATGGAATACCTTCTGTACAGCGTGGGGAGCATGGAGGAGGTTTTCTACATCGCTTTCTTCTTCGCGCTCGCCGGCCGGCGCATCAATACTTTCTTTCGCGTGTTGATGGGGATCAGCTTCGTCGATGTCGCAACGCTCGTCGTCGCAGCTCTTCTGCCGTTACGAGAGAGCGTCGCCATGAGCTACTGGTTTGACATGGCGCCGCTGTCGAACTCGTTCCTGGGTCCGATGAGCACGCTGATTGCGTTTGCGCCGCTGGCAGCGTTCTGGCCCATCCAGAAGCTCCCGCGCTCGCAGCTCGCTCTCTATTGCGTCTGCTCGTTCTGGATGGGCATGGACGTGCTCTACCATGGTTCGCAGATTCCCTGGCTGCATTTTGGGACTTATTTCTTTCTGTCGTTTCAGAGCGTGCGTTCGGTGGCAATTGCGGGGGTGGTGGTGGCGATGACGCTGCTGCTGATCCAGCGCATCCGGCAGACCAACCGCGAGCGAGCCGCGCTGGCGACGGAGATGCGCGCGGCACGCGAGATTCAGCGGATCCTGGTGCCGCAGGGCATTGAAAGCGCGGCCGGGCTGAAAGTGGAAGCGGTATTCCTGCCGGCCCAGGAGGTGGGCGGGGATTTCTACCGCTGCCGCGTTTTGGCGGATGGATCGCAGTGGGTGCTGCTGGGAGACGTGAGCGGCAAAGGCATCGCCGCGGGAATGACGGGCGCCATGCTTCTGGGCGCCTGCGAGGGACATGAGAGCGAGGAGCCTGCCCAAGTGCTGGGACATCTGAACCGCGCCTTGTGCTCGAGCGGCGTGGGTGGTCTGGCTACATGCGTCTGCGCGCGCATCGCCCTTGAGGGGCTGCTGACCATAGCGAATGCCGGCCACCTGCCGCCCTATCGGAATGGCGAGGAGATGGAAATTGAAGGCGGCCTGCCGCTGGGCGTGGCGATGAATGCCGACTACAGGGAGAAGCAGATACAACTGGAACCCGGCGACGTGCTGACGTTTCTTTCCGATGGAGTCGTGGAAGCTCAGAGTTCCGCGAAGGAGCTGTTCGGTTTTGAGCGCACGCGGAAGATCAGCCACGGGACAGCGCAGGAGATTGCAGAGGCGGCGCAGCACTTCGGGCAACAGGATGACATCACGGTATTGAAGCTGATGCTGGAGCCGGCGGAGGCCTTTATCCCGATCCAATGAGGGTCCACCGCAAGTGAAAAGCGCCGCCCAGGGTTTGGGCGGCGCGTCTATTGCGAGCGTGTGGGAGGGAGCCCTTATTGCATGGAGGACGCGGTTCCCGTCGCGCGGCCGACATAGACCCGTTGCGGCGAGTCGACCTTGGCGGGAACGCCGTTGACCTTGACCTTCATGTTGAGCACCTCGGGCTTGTTCTTGAGTGGGGCCACGAAGCCGACCTCGTATTGGTTCCCGAGGCGCTTGTTCAGGTCCTCAAAGTAGGGCTGGAACGAGACGGGGTCGCCCATACCTTCCCAGTAGCTGTAGCCGCCTGTGGCCGCCGTGACTTCAAGGAGGAGGTTCTGGCCGGCATCATTGGCGTACATGGTTTCGTCAAAGCGGCCCTTGTTCTTCCAGTAGATGGAATAGACGACGAGGCCGGCGCGGACCGAGTCAGTAATGGTCGCCTGGACGTAGGGGTCGTCCGGATCGTAGCGGCGGTAGTAGTAGTCGACGCCGTCGCCGATCATGACGACTTCACGGCGCGCGTTGGGGTCGCTGGAGGGCCAGTGCTTGGCCAGATCGGAGAGGCAGAAGTAAGGGCTGGCGTCCTCACCCGGGAAGCCGCCGGGGATGTGGAGGCCCTTGAGCGCAGCCTGATGGTCCGTGGTGAGCGGGCCGGTGAGGTGGGTGACGCCGTTCTCCATCCAGCCGATGGCGACGTGCGCATCGGGCGGCAAGCCCTTGATAAAGCTGGCGATCTCAGGGATTTGGGTGCTGAGGCTGGTGCGGGCGCCGGAGTCGAGCATGACGACCAGCTCGAGGGCGCCGTTGCGGCCGTTGGCGGGGGTCAGGCGCGTGATGTTGGCGCTTTTGCCGTCAACCGTAAGCGCCAGATTCTGCTGAGACAGAACGGGGGCGGAAGCGTCCTTGCCTTTGGGGACGACGGTGATGACCGCCTGGCCCTGACCCTGATTTTCAGAGGATTGTGCGAACAGGGGTGCGGCCGTCAACAGCAGTGCGGCTGCGAGGCCGGCTCTCCATGTGGGGAATCTCATATTGCTCGCTCCTTCAATTCAGTCCTTCAATACCACTTGTTTAGATGGGATTCCGGAAGATTTGTTGCGGTTTTCGGGACCTACCAAAGCTGGAGGGTTGAAAGGGTCTGAAGCAAGCGGGTGATTTCATTGGCGATCGGACGCCGCGGCGGCAGGGGACTCGATCTCAGTCCCGCCGTTTGGGAGGGACAAGCGTGAGCTTGAACGAGTTGGTTCCGGACGGTGTCATGGCCAGGGTGACCTGGGTGCGCGGGGTGCGACGGGGATGGTGTTTTGATTCCAGCCAGGCGCATAAGCGCAGGTCGCGAATCTCCGCTTCACCATCCCAGAACTCGGGCGGCAGACCGCATGCGATGCGGAGATGGTCGATCTCGAACTCGATGCAAGAGGCCGAGCGGGCGAAGTAACGGCGGGCGTTCTGCTGTCCAACGCACAGCGCGGTTACGGCGTGTCCTTTATATTGCGCTTTCACGAGCACTCTGGCCTCCTAGCACGACCGAAGCCGTGCGATGCCGGTGACCATGAGCTTTCTCCAAGGGGTCTGGGCGACCTGGAGGGAGACGGCGGATGGGATGGTGGCGATCGCTCTCATGCCGATTCGAACGCGGCAATCCTCTGTGCGAGGTCGTTGGCCAGGTCGGCTGGATCGGGGTGGAAGAAGGCCTTCTGGCGGGGCGGCAGGAGCGTAAGAAGCTGCTCGAACGGGGTGACTTCGCAGCCGGCAAAAACGGGATAGCCCACGGCATCGGCCATTCTGCAACTGATGTGAACCAGGGTGCCCATGCTCCACGGTTGGCCGGGCTGGGGGGCGCATTGTGCGTGTGCGATCACCTCGCGGAACTGATCAGGGAGAGACCAGTCGACGAGGAGGCGGCGGCCGACTTCGACATGGTCGAATCCGAACAGTTCATCTTCGATTTCCAGCAGGCTCTGGTCGGTTCCCTTGTGGGTTCCCAGGAGATGGGAATAGGCGACCGGATACAAGACGGAGAGGGCGAAGCGGCCGATTTCATGGAGGATGCCGGCAGTGTGGGCATCGTCGGCGTCGATCAGGCCCATGTTAACGAGATGCTCGGCGATGGAGGCGGTGGCCAGGCTGTGGCGCCACAGCGCCTGCAAGGCGGGATAGTTCATCGACTTGCCCAGGTAGCCGCGGACGGCAACGGCGAGGCAGAGCCCTTTCAGGGAGAAGGTGCCCAGCATGGCGACGGCCTGAAGAATGCTGGTGACTGGAAAGCGGTGGGCCACCAGCGGCGAGTTGGCGATGGTAAGGACCTGGCTGCACAAGGCAGGGTCCAACGAGATGAGGTCGCCGAGCCGGCACATGGAGACGCCGTCGTCGCTGACGCACTCCAGCACGCGGAGGGCGATGGGCGGGAACGGCGGCACGTTGATGCATTCCCAGGCGATGCGGGTCGGCGGGAGGGGCCGTCTGGAATGTGCTTCAAACGCAATCCCGCGAGGCGCTTCGGAAAGGGCGCCGCCGAAGCCTTCAGGGTTTCCCGGATCGGGCAGAGTGTAAGACATCCAGTCAAGTACCGCCTGCTTACCCAATCGGCAGGCGGGGGCGCGGACATTAGGGCGGTAGGCGGCGGCTGCTAGCTTCCAGCTGCTAGCAGGTGGATCGTTGGTGTATAAGTTGCTTTAATATCATTAAGATAGTTCATCTTTTGATTTGGGCGGGGATGTCGTTTGGGTGGCGGCGGGGGCGGTTCGGGCGAGGGCGGATTTGGAGGGCCTCGGCGGAATCGCTTGCGATTTTTGGGGCGGAAATTGCGCTAGGCGGCCTGTTGGGACTGCTCATGCTGGTCTGGATTGGGGGCGTGATCCGGGTTCGGGGCGGAGGCGTCGTCCTTCGGCGGCAGCTTGTCTTGATGGCTCACGGCTAGATCGCAGAAGTAGAGGGCTACGAGAGGGTTGTTGCGCAGGTCGATCTCACTGGGGACGGGGATGCCGCGCTGCCTAAGTGACTTGTATAGTTCCATTTGAGTCTTGCGGTCGGGGAGCGCTTCGGCGGCGCGGCGGGCTTCTTCCCCGGGGAG
>DASZLE010000097.1:0-83994 GCA_035552475.1 Occallatibacter sp. | reverse complement strand
CAGCTTCCCAATCTCCTCCGCCAGCAGCGCCATCAGATCTTTTCCATACTGCGTCGGCTCCGGACTGCCCGTCTGGAAGAACATCCCCTTCGCGTCTTCCAGTAACTCCACGCGCAGCCCCTCCCCCGTAATCATCATGACGACGTGCTCGTTGATCTTCTGGAACGGCTGAGACGACTTGATCGCCTGCTCCAGCTTGTCTTTGAGCTTGTCCATCTCATTCTTCTGGATCGCCAGGCTCTCCCCGCCCGCGCCACGCAGGCCGTTGCCGACTTCTTTCCCCTTCCCCGTCGGATCGTTGAAATACCCGCCGATCGCCTTCTTCACCTGCTCACTGCTGGTCACCAGCCACAGCACCATGAAAAGCGCCATCATCGCCGTCACGAAATCCGCGTACGCGACTTTCCACGCCCCGCCGTGATGCGGGTAGTGCGCCTTCTTCACCCTGCGAATGACAATCGTCTGATGGATCGGAGTCGGCATTCCCTACGCCGCCTTCGCGGCCGCAGCCGCGCCTCCGCCCTTGCACGCCGCCTCCATCTCCTTGAACGTCGGCCTCACCTCATGCGGAATCGCGCGACGCGCGAACTCCACCGCAATCGAAGGCGCCATGCCTTTCGCAAACGCCATCAGCCCCGCCCGCATCACCTGATAAAACTGCGAGCCCGCATCCACAATCTTTTCGATATTCGCCGCCAGCGGCGCCACCACGCCGTACGAAAGCAGAATCCCGAGGAACGTCCCCACCAGCGCCGCGCCTACTTTTTCGCCGATCTGCTCCGGCGGACCGCTCAGCGCCCCCATCGTGATCACCACGCCCAGCACCGCCGCCACAATACCCAATCCCGGCAGCGCATCCGCCGTGGTGGAGAGCGCGGCTATCGGCTGGCTCGCCCCGTTATGATGCACCTCCATATCCAGTTCCATCATCTGGTCCATGTCGAACGGCTCCACGCCCCCGGTAATCGCCATGCGCAGCGTGTCGCACACAAAGTCCCGCGCCGCGTGATCGTTCAGGAACTCCGGATAGTTTTTGAAAAGCGCGCTCGCCGCCGGCTTCTCCACGTCATTCTCCACGCTCAGCAGCCCCTCTTTGCGCACCTTGTTCAGGAACTGGTACATCATCTTCAGCGTGTTCAGGTATCGCGCTTTGGGGATCCCGCCGCCCTTCACCACTCCCAGAATTCCCCCAGCAATGCCCTTCAGGATATGCACCGGATTCGCCACCAGCAGCGTCCCCATCGATGCGCCCGCAATGATCAACAACTCTGCCGGCTGCATCAACACGGCCATCTGGCCCTTCTCCATCAGGAAGCCGCCAATCACCGCGGCAAACACTACCAGGATTCCTATGATGGCGAACACGCTTGCCTCCCCGCTGCCAACGTCACGTGATTCCCTCCCGCGTGTGTGCTGGCTTCCATCGCCTGCCGCGCCCGCTTCAGCACTTCGGCCAGCTCTTCTCCCTCTTCTGCCTCAGCCGCGCCCACGCTCACCGTCAGCGAGACGCGGTCCCCCCACCAGCGGAAGTCCGCCGTACGCGCAATTCCGGCAAGCACCTGGGCGTGATTCGCCAGTATGTCGCCGCGCCCCTCCTCGGCAATAATCAGGAACTCGTTATCTCCCCATCGCCCAATCTCCTCGCCCGGCCGCAGCGCGTTGGCCAGCGTCCGTTCCATGCTCTCCAGCATCGTCTCGCACGCCCGCGCTCCGTGTGTCCGCTTCAGTTCCTCAGCCTGGTCCACCGTCACCCACAGCATTCCCAGGGCAACGCCCTCTTGGACAAACAACTCCCACGCTGCCTGCAGCCGGTCCTGCAACTCGGCCTGGCTCTGCCGCACCTCGGAGCCTTCGCTCGTCTCTCCATGCGGCAGCGCCGCCGTCCGCTCCGCCACGTGGAAGACCGCCGCCGTCCCAATCCTCTCTCCCAGGTCGTCGCGCAGAATCACTTTGCGGCTGATCACCGCCACGTCGTGTCCCTGTGCATGCTGGGCATGCACCAGCGATCCCCTTCCCAGCTGCGGCCCGTTGCGCGGCTCCGGCGAGCCTTCATAATCACGACAGTCCACCAGCGGCTCCAGCGCCTGCGGCAGCGCGCGCCTTACCACGCCGGCGCGCGCAAACCCGGTGATTATCTCCGCCGAACGGTTCCAGAACACTACGCTTCCGTCACGATTCAGCAGCGCCAACCCCTCCGGATAAACCTCCAGCGCCGCCTCGATCAGATCCTCGCGGTCCGCCATAGGAAGCCTCCTAAAGCTTCATCGGCAAACCCACCCGCAACTTCATCGCGCACGCATGCGCCCTCCGCGTCCAGATAAAAAAAGCCGTGCGCCTAAGCGCACAGCCTCCCAGTCTCTCTGTCCCTTGTCCCTATCCCGCTGTCCTGCGAGCCCGCAACCGGTCGTCGCTCTCCCAATTCATGCGGACAATCGCGCAATCTTGACACGCCGCTCGCGCATGGCCCTGGCCAGATCGTAATTGGCCTGCATTCTGACCCACACCTGGGGAGAAGTTCCAAAGGCTTCGGAGAGACGCACGGCCATCTCGGCCGACACGCCGGTCTTGCCGTTGATAATCCGCGAAAGATTGGCCCGCGTGAGCTTCAAGTGCGCGGCCAGGGCAGTAACAGTCAAACCGAGACCCTCCATGTACTCCTGAACGATCTCGCCCGGATGCGCGGGTTTATACATCATGCCCTACCCTTTGCTCCCTGCCTTCAACGGCAGCCTTACCACAAACCGCGTATCCCCCGGCTTCGACTCCACATCGATCCGCCCGCCAAACTTCTTGGTCACGATGCGGTGCACGATCTCGAGGCCAAGCCCCGTCCCCGAGCCCTGCGGCTTGGTGGTAAAGAACGGTTTGAAAATGTGCGGCCGCACTTCGTCGTCGATTCCCCCGCCGTGATCGACAATCGACACCACCAGCCACTCCGGCTCGTTCCAGGTCGCAATCTCGATCCGCCCGTTGGCCGGCGAAGCATCCGCCGCGTTGTCGATCAGGTTGGTCCACACCTGGCTCAACGCCGCGCCACGCGTCTCGATCGTCGCCGGCGACGCGTCAAACCGCTTCTCCACCTTGATCTGCTTGATGCGCAGCTTGTGCCCCAGAATGGTCAGCGTGCTTTGCAGGCTGTCGTGCACGTTCAACTCGCGCGCATCGGAGCGCTCGTCGTAGGCGAACTTCTTCACCGCCTGCACCAGCTCGCTCACCCGCCCGATGCTCTCCTCGATCCCGCACACCTGCCCCATGCTCGAAACCAGGGCGCCCAGCCAGTTCAGCGCATCGCTGAACGCGGCCGGCTCAAAATACTCCTTCGCGCACCCCAACTGCTCCACGTCGAATCCCATTTCCACCAGCGCCGGCCCGATCGTGTAGGCGTTTTCCACCTGCGACGCTGCCAGCCACTCCGACATGTGCTCCTCGGCTTCCGCCTGTTCCACGCTGCTCAACGCCTGCAGACTGCAGCTCTTCACTGCGTGCTCCAGAAGGCCCTTCACACACTCGATCTGCATCGGCGTCTTGGGCCGCTCGCCCATCCGCAGCGCCAGTTCCTGCAGCTTCTTCAGGTTCTCCCTCAGTTGCGCAGCCGCCCGCTTCGATGCCGCCACCGGGTTGTGCAACTCGTGCATCAGCCCCGCCGACATGGTTCCCAGCGTTACCAACTTCTCCCGGTGCAGCGCCTCCACCTGGTAGGTCGCCACCCGGTCCGTCATGTCCCGGATCACAACCGTCCGCACCGTAGGGCAGAACGCCATCAGGTTCCAGAACTGCGCCTCGGTGAACCGCACCACCTCCGAGTCCTCTTCCGCCACCACGGTGAATGTCGACCGCGCCTTACCGTGCAGGATCGGCGTCTCGCCAAATCCCTCGCCCTCCAGCGCATACCCGACCATCGTCACCGTTCCATCCTGCTCCGGCCGGTCCGCCCGCAGCTTTCCGCTCAGCACTACGCTGTACATCACGGGCCCCTCGCCCGCCTCCACCACCGCCGCTCCACGCCGAGCGCGCACCACCTGCACCGTATCCACGCCGCGCAGATCCGCAAGATCCGACGCCGCGAAAGCGGGAAAGTTCCGCAGCCTCTCCGCCACTTCCGCGAAGCTTACCTGCTCAACCTCAACCGCGTTGTCTCCCCCCACCTTCACTTCAGCTCCATCCCCCAAATCCTTTCGAATCTTCGTTCCCTGTCTCCTATTCCCTACTCCCTATTCCCTGTCTCTTAGAACCCCGCCAGGTATTGGTGCACAAACTGCACCGCAATCGATCCTTCTCCCACCGCCGAAGCCACCCGCTTCACCGATCCATGCCGTACGTCACCGGCCACAAAAACCCCCGGCACGCTCGACTCCAGCAGAAACGGCTCGCGCGGCTCCTTCCACTCCTGGGTCAGTTTGCCGTCCACGCGAAGGTCGGGCCCGGCCAGCAGGAATCCTTTGTCGTCGCGCATCACCTCCCGGGGCAGCCAGTCGGTTCGCGGCGCCGCACCGATGAACACAAACAACGAGGATACCGGCATCACTTCTTCACCCTTCGGTCCGCGCAACCTCAGCTTCTCCAGGCGTTCCTCCCCCAGAGCTTCGATAACCTGGGTCTGCGGCTTCAACACAATATTCGATGTTCGGGCGATCTCATCGATCAAATATTTCGACATGGTGGCCGCCAGACCCTCTCCGCGCACCAACATCGTCACGCTTCGCGCATATTTCGCAAAATAAAGGGCTGCCTGGCCGGCTGAATTGGCTCCCCCTACCAGGTGAACGTCCTCGCCCTTGCAGCTGGGCGCCTCCACCAGGGCCGCTCCGTAGTAAATTCCCCGCCCCGTCAGCCGCTCGCCGCCCGGCACGTTCAGCTTGCGGTACTGCACCCCCGGAGCCAGCAGGATGGCATGGCTTGAAACTTCGCGCCCGTCCGCCATGCACACAAATCGATATTGTCCGTCGATGCGCAGTCCCGCAGCCCGCTGGGTCACAAACTCCGCACCGAACCGCGTGGCCTGGATCAGCGCCCGGCGCCCCATGTCCGCGCCCGTGATCCCCGCCGGAAATCCCAGGTAATTCTCGATGCGCGAGGTCGTCCCCGCCTGCCCTCCCGGCGCCTCCGGCTCAATGACCAGCGTCTTCAGGCCCTCGCTGGCCCCGTACACCGCCGCAGCCAGCCCCGCCGGTCCGGCGCCCACCACCACCAGGTCGTAGAAGTCCTGGCTGGCCTGGATCTTCAGCCCCACCTTCTCCGCCAGCACATCCGGCGCCGGCGCGGTCAGCACTTCGCCATCCGGCAAGAACACCACCGGCAGCTCCGCTACGCTTACCTGCCGGTCCGCGAGCAGCTTGGTCGCCTCCTCGCTGTCCACATCCAGCCAGCGGTACGGCACGTGATTGCTACTCAGAAAACTCCGCACCTCGTGGTCCCGCGGCGACCAGCGATGCCCGATGACGCGCAACCCCTCGAACGCCGGCCGATACCCTGCCTTCCAGTCGTCCAGCAGGTCGCTGAGAACCGGGTACAGCTTCTCTTCAGGCGGATCCCACGGCTTGTTCAGGTAGTAGTGAATACGCGCCCCGTTGATCGCCTGGATGGCGGCGTCCGTGTCCGCATACGCCGTCAGCAGCACCCGGCGCGCGTCGGGGTACTGTTCCCGCGAGCGCTCCAGGAACTCCACGCCCGTCATTCCCGGCATGCGCTGATCGCTCAGCAGCAACGCGACGGGATCCCCGCGTTGCTGGAGGGCGATCAGGGTGTCCAGCGCCGCCTGCCCGCCCGCGGCCCGCATCACCCGGTACTCGGAGCCGTACTGGCGGCGCAGGTCCTGCACCACCGCTTCCAGGACATTGACGTCGTCATCGATCGCCAGGAGGATTGGCCTTGCCATGATCACAGTTTACGCAGAGAACCGGGGTTTCTAACTACTCGGGGTCCCCAGGGACGGGTCCATCGTCCGTGGGGTGGAGCGACTGGTTCTCGCCGCCGGGGTGCAGGATGCCAATCCCTTTCCGTGTCGCCGGGCAAATTTCGACCTGCCGCCGGGGTAACTTTCTTGTCACTACATCCTTTGTGCTATTTGCTGCATTTTCTTGTTTCGCAAGCCGGTTCCCACGGTAGTCTCAATGCAAAGCTCCCCCGGTCCGTTTTTGCACGCGAACCAGAACGAAAACGTGACCAACGGAACCTCGGCTTCGGGATTGCCTCATTTTGAGACACCCGCGGGGTTTTGGGCCGTTCAGCCGATGAGAGGGCAAAGGGATCATCCCGAATCGGCAGTGCGGCATCGGTGACAGGCGGGAGCAGGGGGACTTGCAATCGGCTGTGGGAGATGCGCGGCGGTTGAGGCGCACAACATGAACAAGATCATTCTTGCGGATTCCCAGGCCATCTTCAGGGCCGGAACGGCCAAGGTTCTGGCGGCAGATGGCGATCTTCGCATTGTGGCGCAGTGCGCCGATCTGGAACGGCTTCTTCACGCCGTGACCACTTACCCCGGGTCCGTTGTGCTGTTCGCGGCCTCTCTGCGCGCCGACGTGACGCATCTGCGCCAGATGCTCGACGCAATGGGGAGCCGCGGGATCGTTATCGCGGAGAATTCCGAATCGGCCGCAACCTACCTCAAGCAGGGCTTTAGAGGGGTCGTCTTCCGCTCTGTAACCGGCGCGGCGCTGATGGATTGTGTTCGCCGAGTCTCGGCCGGGGATACCTGGATTCCTCCGCAGGTGGTGGTGCACGAGATCCTCGAAGAGGACCATGTTGGCACCCGGGTCCGCGACCGGCTTACGCCGAAGGAGATGCGTATCGTCGCGCTCATCGTGCAGGGCTGCAAGAACCGCGAGATCGCCATCCGCCTGAAAACAACCGAGCAGGTGATCAAGAATTATCTGCGGTCGATTTACGACAAGACCGGGGTGAGCGACCGGCTGGAGCTGGCGCTGTTCACCATCCACCACCGGGTGTTGGCGGCAGCGGCGGCCGAAGTGGGCAGCAAGCTGGAAGCCGAAGAGCAGCAGGCCGCGTCCGCCGTGGCGTAGGCCGACGGGCGGGCGCCGCTTTTCCGGCGGGTCTGGCTGAGCCGATTCGAGTGATATAGATCACGAAAAGCGTTACCCAACTCGGGGGGAGTTTTCGCATCCGAACTCCGACAGCCTTCCCGCCCAGACGGAGCATGGAGAGGACCGCGACTGGGATGATTTTGTGCTTGGATGCCGGGCGGGAAACTGCTAAGCTTCTCCTCACTTTCTTCTTACCCTGGTTTCTGCGTCGTTTCCGGAAATGATTGCCGCGGAGGTTACGATGGCTCTCCGGTCCGACTTTAAAATTCACGCGATGACTCCGGAGGCTCCGGTAGAGGAGCCGATGGGGACGACCGCAACGGTGGGATCCGTGTTCGGCTACGAGACACTGCCGGGCCGGCACAAGATACTGTCCATCGTGGATGTTGCCGAGGTGTCTCCGCCAGAGCAGGTGAAGGAAGCGCCGCATGTGCCGCGGATCGCTGTGCTGGTGACGCACGGGATGGGCCAGCAGGTGCCGTTTGAGACGCTGAGCGCGATTGGCCAGGCACTGATCACGGAACATATGCGGCCCGCGGACGAGTGGCTGCAGAAAGAATCGGCCCGCGCCAGGGATGATCTGAAGAAACGAAGCAAGGAGCCAGCGGTCGAGAACGGCCGCAGAAAAGGCGACATTCCACCGCCGCCGGCGACCCCGCCGGAGGTGAACGTGCGGAGGGTGCGATTGACCCGCGCGCAAGGCGCGCCGGAGCTTTCGCGCGCCGAGGTGCATTTTGCAAGCTGCGACGGCCGGCCCATCGATGTGCACGTGTACGAGAGCTACTGGGCGCCGCTGACCGAAGGACAAATCTCCTTTCCAGAGTCGGTAGGCTTTCTGTTCTCCGCGGGATGGAACGGTATCAAGTCGTACCTCTCGCTCGGATATCGCGGGGTGAGCGGCAAGCGCCCGGGATTCGGTCATTTTGACCGCTGGATTTTCGGCGATTTCCAACCGATGCGGATCAAGGGAGGGACGTTTCTGGGCCTGGTGTGGGCGATGCTGAGCGCGATTGTGTTTCTGGCGCCGGCGCTGCTGCTGTTCACGCCGTTTGGGCTGGATGCGTGCAAAGTGATCTACGCGAAATACAAGACCGAATTCTTCACATCGGATCACTGGGTGCAGGCGCTGACCATTCTCGGCGTGCTCGTTTTCGCGGTCATCGCATACTGGGCGCACTACTTCATGGTGGAGTTTGTGGGCGATGTGGCGATTTATGTCTCGTCGTTCAAGGTGAGCCGTTTTGACGAGATTCGCAACAAGATCCTGGACGCGGCGAAGAGCGTGAGCCAGCAGATCTACCTGGCGGGAATCCTCGACGACCACGAACAGCCATACGATGCCGTGGTGATCGTGGGGCATTCGCTGGGCTCCGTGATCAGCTACGACCTGCTGAACGCGGCCATCAACTGGGACCAGGTGGAAAACGAGTTCGCCTACAAAGTGGTGGAACGGACCCGGCGGCTGATCACGTTCGGCTCGCCGCTGGACAAGACCGCATTCCTGTTCCGCACCCAGGTGGGGTCGAATCGCAACCTGCGCGAGGCGCTGGCGGCGCGGCAGCAGCCGCTGATCCTGGACTACCGGCAATTCCGGCCGGCCGGTTTCCAGTGGGTTAATATCTACTCTCCGATGGATTTCGTCAGCGGGCATCTGGACTACTACGACGTGCCAGACGACGAGGACTGCAACCCGGTGGTGAATGTCATTGATTGGCGGGCGTGGATTCCGGGTCTTGCGCACGTGCAGTACTGGGGCAATGCAAAGCTGCACGAGACGCTCTACGCGGCGGTCTGCGAGTCTGCGGTTGCGGTTGGAGCGCCGGTGGGGGCTGCGAGTTCGGCGGGGGCGAGGTCGAGCTAGAGGGGACAGATCTACTTTCCCGGGCTGCCATCGCCGGCGGGAACTTGCTCAGAGCGCGGCCTTCAGGTAGAATTCCTTACAATAGGAATGTAGGAAATGCTTACAAAGCGAACAACGAAAAACCAAATTACGCTGCCAAAACCAGTGGCCGCGCGGTTTGACGGGGTCCAATATTTCGAAGTGAGCACCGACGGCGCGACGATTGTCCTTCGTCCCGTGGTACCGAGTCGCGCGGACATGGTGCGCGAGAAGTTGGCGCTGCTTGGCATTACTCAAGACGATGTCACAGCCGCGGTTCAGTGGGCTCGCGAAAATCCGTGAAGCCCCGATCGGTTTTCGACACAAACAGTGTTGTCTCCGCGTTGGTCTTTCATTCAGGCAAGCTGAGATGGCTGCTTGGACACTGGCGTGGCAGGCGGTGTACGCCTCTTGTTTGCAGGGAGACGGCGGCGGAGCTATCCAGGGTGCTCACCTACCCGAAATTCCGGCTGGAACCCGAAGAGCGAATCGAGCTTCTTGCGGATTATCTTCCGTTCTGCGCGATTGTCGAGCTTAGTGAGCGATGTCCGCAAGCCTGCCGCGATTCAAAGGATCAGATCTTTCTTGACCTGGCGCATTCAGGTACGGCCGATGTCCTTGTTACGGGTGATAAGGACCTGCTGGAATTGAACGCACGGACGGCATTCCGCATTCAGTCGCCGGAGAGCTACCGAACTGAGGTTGAACGGCGTGGCGACTGAGAGCGGCATTCGATTGAAAACGAAATACCCTTGCGCTGGCGCCGGGCGTATCGCTCACGGATTTGAATGGCTCAGATCTCAGTTGGCGCGTGCTTCTACTTCAGCTTTTCCGCCACGCTCTTGGCCTGCGTGAACAGCAACAGGTAATCCGGGCCGCCGGCTTTTGAGTCTGTGCCGCTCATGTTGAAGCCGCCGAAGGGATGCGCTCCCACCATGGCGCCGGTGCACTTGCGGTTGAAATAGAGATTGCCCACGTTGAATTCGCGGCGGGCGATGTCGAGGCGGCCGCGGTCGTCGGTGTAAATGGCGCCGGTGAGCCCGTACTCAGTGTTGTTGGCGACGGCCAGGCCTTCCTCAAAGCTGTTGACCTTAATGATGGCGAGCACCGGGCCAAAGATCTCTTCCTGCGAGATGACCGCGCCGGGCGCGATGTCCGCGATGACGGTGGGCTCAATGAAGTAGCCTCCGTCGGCGTTCTCAACGGCCTTGCCGCCGGCGACCAGGCGGCCTTCCTTTTTGCCGGTTTCAATGTAGCCGAGAATCGAGTCGTAGGAACCCTTGTTGACCACGGGGCCCATGGAGGGGTTCTGCGCCGGATCGCCAACCGTAAGCCTGGCGACGCGCTCGCGCACGCGCTCCACGAAAACGTCGTAAATGGGCGCTTCCACGATGGCCCTGGAGCAGGCTGAACACTTCTGTCCGCTAAAGCCGAAGGCCGAGGCGACTACGCCGTCGACGGCCGCGTCGAGTTCGGCGTCGGCACAGACGAGGATGGAATCCTTGCCGCCCATTTCTAAAACTGTCCGCTTGATCCAGATCTGCCCTGTCTTGGCTTTGGCGGCGCGCTCGTGAATGTCAAGGCCGACGGCCTTGGAGCCGGTGAAGGCGATGAAGCGGGTCTTGGGATGCTCCACGATGGCGTTGCCGAAGGTGGCGCCGGAGCCGGGGCAGAAGTTGACCACGCCGCCGGGCATGCCGGCTTCCTCAAGGACTTCAACGAACTTGGCCGCGATGGTGGGTGAGTCAGACGACGGCTTGAGGACGACGGTGTTGCCGGTGACGATGGAGGCCGCGGTCATGCCGGCCATAATGGCGAAGGGGAAGTTCCACGGCGGAATGACCGCGCCCACGCCGAGCGGGATGTAGAGGAGTTGGTTGCGCTCGCCGGGCATCTGGATGGGCGTGGTGGCTGCGGCCAGGCGAAGGGCCTCGCGCGCGTAGAACTCGAGGAAGTCGATAGTCTCGGCTACGTCGGCGTCGGCCTCAGCCCAGTTTTTGCCCACTTCATACGTGAGCCAGGCGCAGAACAGGAATTTGCGCTCGCGGATGATCTGGGCGGCGTTGAGCAGGAGCGATGCGCGCTCTTCGACGGTGGTGCGGGACCAGGTTTCATAGGCGGCGAGGGCGGCCTGCATGGCCTGCTCGGCGTGCTCCGCGCCGGCTTTTTGATGGACGCCGACAATCTGGGACGGGCGCGCTGGATTGAGGGAGCGGATTTTGCCTTCGGTGCGGAAGCGCTCGCCGCCGATGATGAGATCGTATTCGCGGCCAAGCTGGCCAGCGACGTTTTCGAGCGCGCCCAGCATGGTGCGGTGATGCTCGGGCGCCTTGAAATTGGTGAACGGCTCATTGTGGAAAGCGCCCTGCGGGGAGCGCGGCTGGATGGACGTAGCGAGGGCGATGGTAGCCATAGCTCTTCGATTGTAGACCTTGGGGCGGGGTTGCAGAATCCACGGCGGCGGCAGTTCCCGGGTCCCCAAAGGCGAGGGACCCGGGGCACCCGAGCCGGGGCACCCAAGCCAGACTCAGGCTGCCCCCGACGGACCAATTTATGTATAGACGCAACTATTGCGCTCGAGTTGGGTCTATGCTCCCAACCTTGTCTCCGCCTCCAAACCGGGTTCAGACGATGCGGGAACGCGGGACTGGCCGAACAATTGTAAGGACGCGAACCTGTGGGAGGTTCGCGGGATAGCCGGGAGGCGGCAAATGAACCCTCGCTTTTTGTTGTACATGGGACTGACAGCGGCAATTCCGCTTGTGGCGGGAAGCGCCTGTGCCGCACAGTCGGCCTGGCCCCCGGATGACGATTCTGTCCCGCAAGTGACTCCCCTGCCGAACTACGGCCCGAATGGCCAGCCCTATAGCCGGCAACAGTACGGCGGGCAGCAGGGGTATCCGCAGCAGATTACGCCCTATCCGCAGCAGAATCAGGGTTATCCGCAGCAGGGGTATCCGCAGCAATATTCGCAGCAGCAGGGATATCCGCAGCAATACCAGCAACAACAGGGTTATCCGCAGCAGCAGGCGTACGATCAGCCGGAGCAGCAGCCTTATGGGCAACAGCCCAACCCGCAGGCGCAACCGCTGGGCGGCGCGCAAATAGAGCAGATGGTGGCCCCGATTGCGCTGTATCCCGACATGGTGGTGGCGCAGATCCTGACCGCGGCTACCTACCCGGGGCAGATATCGGGCGCGGCGCAGTGGGTGGGAAGCATGCAGGGCGCCGGTCCGGATCAGATTGCGGCCGGGGCGACCGCGCAGACCCAGTGGGATCCGAGCATCAAGGCGCTGACGGCGTTTCCCCAGGTGCTGGAGATGATGGCGCAGAACCTGCAATGGACCACCGCGCTGGGCAATGCCTACTACAACCAGCCGCAGGACGTGCTGGACACGATCCAAGTGATGCGGCAGCGGGCTGAGCAGGCGGGAAACCTGCGGACGACGCCGCAGGAGTATGTGACCCAGGATCAGGGCAACGTGATGATTACGCCGACGAGCGATGAGACGGTCTATCTGCCGAGCTACAATCCGTGGACGGCGTACGGCGATCCAGTGCAGCCGGCTTCAGGGTTCGACTTCTTCGGGACGCTGGAGTCAGTTCTGGGAACCGGATTGCAGTTCGGATCGAGTTTCGGGATGGGCGCCTTTATGCATACGCCGTTCGGGCTGCTGGCGTGGGGCGTGGACTGGCTGGCGAACTCGATCCTGTTTAACCACGACTCGTATTGGACCCACAGTGACGAGGTGCGGGACTGGGGCTTCGAGCACGGCGGGCCGCGCTGGGGCGGCGGGGGCCGATGGGCCGGCAACGGCGGGCTGGGGCGATTTGGGGATCGCGGGCGATTTGCGCAGAACTACCGGAATCAGCCGCTGGCGGTGCATGGCGGCGAGTACGGGCGCGGCGGCTACGGGAACTCGTTTGCGGGGCGCGGCAGCTACGGCGGGCGCGGCTACGGTGGGTATGGGAATTCGTTCGGCGGACGGGGGCGGGAATATGCACGCGGCGGTTACGGTTCCGGACAGCCGGGCTATGGGCGTATGCCGTCGGCGGGCCGGCCTGAGCCCTTTGGCGGGCGGCCGCAGTCGGGCGGATGGGACGGGAGCGCGCGGCAGTTTGCGCAGAATGGCGGCGGCGAGCGGGGATTCGGCGGCATGGCGCGGCCGGGCCAGGGCTTTATGAGCCAGCCGCGGGGCGGATATTCGACACCGCGGTCACCTCAGGCCTTTCGGGGAGCGGAGCCTTCGGGCGGTCGTTCCGGCGGATTCGGCGGCGGGTCACCGTACCAGGGAAGGTCCGGCGGATTCGAGGGAAGATCGGGCGGGTCCGGTGGATTTGAGCGCGGATTCTCCTCGGGCGGCAATGGCGGCGGGTTCGCCAAGGCGCCGAAGTCGGGCGGATTCCACCTCTTCGGCGGAGGACATGGGTCGTCGGGCTTCAACGAGCATTCGTCTTCGAAGGCTTTCAGCGGAGGTGGGCATTCGTTTGGCGGGAGCCACTCGTTTGGCGGCGGCGGCCATTCGTTTGGGGGTGGGCATTCGTTTGGCGGCGGGCATTCGTCGCATAGTTTTGGAGGCGGCGGGCACTCGTCTCACAGCTTTGGTGGCGGCGGGCACTCCGGCGGGCATGGCGGGGGCGGCGGGCATCACCGGTAGTTGATGGTTGCGCCGGGCTGGTCGGGATCGGCCCAGCAGCCAATTCCCAGCCCAGTGCAGGAACGTGTCGCGATGCCGTTTGCGCGCCGCAACGACTCTTCAAAATTCCCACTTGCGGCGAAATGGAAGCAGAACGCGCCATGCAGGACGTCTCCTGCGCCCAGGGTGTCGACGGCCTGGACCTGTTCGACGGTAATCTCAAAACGGCGGCCGTGATCGAGACATAGGATGGGCTGCGGCCCGCGTGTCACCGCGATGTGGGGCACGCCGTGTTTGGCAAACCAGGCCAGCGTCGATTCTGCATCGGGCGAGAAGCCGGGCGGCGCGAACCGCTCGCTGCAGATGGCCGCCGTAAGCAGCGGCGCCAGGGCGTCCGTGCCCGGCTTCCAGCTTCCTCCGTCAAAGCAGAGCTGGGAGCCGGTATTGCGCAGGCCCTCCAGCAGAAGCAGCGTCTCCTCAAGATAAAAGCCGTCGGTGAGCGCAAGCTCCGGACGGTCTTCCCAATGCGCGGGCCAGCCTCGGCCAAGCGATGGAATCTTCAATGGCGCAACCGGCGGGTTGACGATGGTTCGAGTTGAGGCGGACGCGTTCGCCAACACAGCCGTCATCGGCGTCTCATAGTCTGTTCCGGCGGCCAGGTCGGTGAGCCGGATGGCATGGCGGTCGAGCTCGCGGCGCACGAAATCGGCTGCCGCTCCCTGCCCTACTGCGCTCAGGAGGGTGGCGTGGCCGCCCAGCATCGCATGGGTGATGGCGGCATTGCATGCCGGGCCGCCCGGTGCGACGTGAAAATCGCGCGCGAAGACTTTGGTGTCTTCCCCCGGCAGCGCATCGAGCAGGTAGAGTGCATCCAGCGTGGTGCGGCCGGCAAAAAGAACATGCGGAGCAGGCATGCGGCTAGGCGGCAGCCTCGCCCAGGAGGCCGGCAACTACGCTGGGATCGCGGGCAATGACGGTGAGATAAGCGCGGGCCGGGGCGTCGGGAAGTTTGCGGCCCTGTTCCCAGTCGCGCAGCGTGCCGATGGGGATGCGATAGCGGGCGGCAAAAGCTTCCTGGGTCAGGCCGAGGCGGTCGCGAAGGCGACGGGGGTTGACGACGTGCCTCAATCCGATCCTCTCAAGCTCCTCTTCGGTCCCGGGAGGTATTGGCTGTGCGTCTGGATCGGAGAGCGCCGCTGCGAGGACCTCTTCATTGGTCATAGCGTTCACGCGTTCCCAGTCGGTATCGGTTTCGATGGGCGGGTCACCGGCGTTATGTTCGACCATGACCATACCGCTCGATTTCATGTGCTTCAGCTTTTCTGGCCGAGATGATCCCGATTTCGTCTTCGGCTTGTTCTGTGTAGACGGCATAGAGGACACCTCGCGGGGAAAGACCCAAGTTGATGAATCGTTCTTCGTCGTAATCGAACCGGTCATCTACCCAGACATCCCGGTACGGATCTTCAAGGGCTGGGATTGCCTCGGCGAGGGAGAAACCGTGCTTGCGCCGGTTGGCGGCGTCTTTCGCCGAATCCCAGGCATAGCGCATGAGAATGGTACGGCTATGCCGTAGTTAAGTCAAGTGCAGACAAACCTACCGCGCCTCCGTCAGCGCCTCCGTTTGCTTGCTCATTTTTGCGGTGCGCTCCAGCTTGTCCCAGTTGAATGGCTTGCCGTCGATGGCTCGCTTGAGGGTTTTGAACAGCACCACGGAGAAGAGCTGGCGGTAGCTGAAGCGCTGCAGCCAGATATGGAACAAGAGCCAGCGGTCGCCCTTGTTGGCGGGATGGCGCCGCTCCAGGCTAAAGGCCACTGCCGAGGTGAGGAAGTCGATGAGCAGGAAGGCGAGGAAGTAAACCAGCAGTTTTTGGAAGTTGGCGGCCGATGCAGCCTCGGGGTGGTAGTGCCGGTCGATGAAGTAGTGGACGATGCCGTAGGCGAACATGATGTCAATGAACGGCGAGACCAGGGGCAGCAGCATCTGGAAGATGAGGATGTTGGGCAGCGCGAACAGGCCCATGGCCTTGTTGCGGACGAACGCGGCGCGATGCTTCCACACCGACTGCAGGGTGCCGAACGACCAGCGGAAGCGCTGGCGCATGAGGCCGCTCGCATCGATGGGCGCCTCAGTAAATGCCAGGGAGCGGTCTTCGTACACTACTTTCATGCCTTGCTCAAGGAGACTCATGGTCAGGTCGGCATCTTCGGCCACTGTGTTTACCGGATAGCCGCCGGCTTTCTTGACCGCGGCGGTGCGCCAGGCTCCGATGGCGCCGGGAACCACGGTGACCACGTTAAAGAGGTCGAGGGCGCGGCGCTCGAAGTTCTGGCTGGTGATGTACTCCAGGGCCTGCCAGCGGGTCCAGATATTCACGCGATTGCCTACCTTGGCATTGCCGGCCACGGCTCCGATGGCCGCATCCTCAAAATGCGGAATGAGTTTGGAGATAGCGTCGGCAGCGATGACCGTATCGGCGTCGATGCCGACATAGATCTCCTCGTCCACGTCTTGCAGGCCGAAGTTGAGCGCCGCGGCCTTGCCGCCGTTGGGCTTCTCGAGAACGGTGACGCGGCCGGCGCCGATCTCCGCATCATAGGCTTCGCGCGCCACGTCCGACGTGCGGTCCTTGGAGCCGTCGTCGATGACGATCACGCGCAGGTTGTCATAGTCGGAGTTGAGCACCGACCGTATGGTGCGGACGATGACCTTCTCCTCGTTGTACGCGGGAACCAGCACGGCAACGCGCGGATGGAAACCGGGCGACGCTTCGCGGTGAGGGCGGCGGAGCCGGTCGATGATGGCCATCAGGCCCACCAGAAGCAGCCGGGCGCTCATGAGAATGTCGCCGAGGAAGAAGACGAACACGATCCCGTTGAAGATGATAGCGAGGGCGGAGAAGGCGACGGCGTCGGGCCAGGTGCGCACGCGCTGCCAGAAGCCGAGCTCGGGCATTACTTCCGCGGTGGTCTTGCCCATCAGCGAGGACACCTGCACGATCTGATAACCTTGCGCGCGCAGCGTATCAATGAGAAAGGGCAGCGCGGCAATGGTCACGGAGCGGTCCCCGCCGCCGTCGTGCAACAGGATGATGGAGCCACGGAACTGAGGCTTAGTCTTCATCCGCTTGAGCTGGTCCAGAACCGACTGCGCAATCTCCTGCGGCGTTTTGCGGACGCGTTCGTCCCAGTCGTCCGTGTCGATCTTGCTGCCGATGACCGTAAGCCCGAGCTGCTGGATGCGCACCACGGGCTCGGCCTCGTCGTCGGTGTCCGGTTCTTCGTCGATGTCATATGGCGGGCGGAAGTAGAACGGCTGGAGGCCCAGCTTGGCGGCGAACAGACGGTTGGTCAGGTTCACTTCGAAGTCAAGCTGCCGCTGCGAAATTTCGCTGATATCCGGATGCGTGAAGGTATGGTTCCCGATCTCGTTGCCCTCCCGCACCACGCGCTGCATCAGCCCGATGTTCTGCTGCGCCTCCTCGCCGATCATCATGAACGTGGCGTGCGCATGCTCGCGCTTCAGGATGTCGAGGATGCGCGGCGTCCACTTGGGATCGGGTCCGTCGTCGAAGCTGAGCGCTACCTGGTTGGGGTGATAACCGTACTGCTGGATGGTGTAGGTATTCGGATACACGTCCATGTGCTCGTCGATGATGAGTTTCTTGCGCGGGTCAGTCTCATCGGTATCGACCTCGACCGTGCGCTTGCCCACCTTGGGCAGGCCGGTGACGCGGATAATGTCCCCATCCCCTTCGGTGTCCACATCGTGCCCGGGCTGGACCATGCTGAGCGCCTGCAACGCACCCGCATTACTGGGCTTGTCCCAGATGTTCCACAGCGACGAATCTTCATAGCCGAGACGCCACAGGGCGAAGGTCTGCAAGCCGAGCTCGCGCGCGGCGCGCATCTCGTTCAGCACCGTCACCGCATCCAGAAACCACACCACGTGGCGCTCATTACTGTCTTCGTCGATGTACTCGAAGTGCGGGTTCAGCGTGTCATAGTCCAGGTTGAGGTCGGCATCCGCATCTGAAGCCCGCTCCCACACTGCCGGAACCGAAAGATCCTCAGTATCGACCACCTGTGGTTTGGCTTGCTTGTGGCCCCGTTTCGGCTTGCCGGGAATCGACATTGTCCAGTCATAGCCGTAGTTGCCCAGCGCGCAGATGATCTTCTCCTTTGAAACCAGCTTGAGCACGCGCTGCAGGTTGGCGATAAACCAGCTCTGCGCGGCGATGGGGCCAGGGTTGCTCTCCACCTCGTGCTGGTCGTAGTTCATCAGGATGATGCCGTCGGAGTTGGCCGCCAGCGTCTTCAGGTACTTATCTTCCAGACCCACGCCGGCGTTGATGTAGAGCTGGAGGTTGCGCGCGTGGAGCCGCCCGTAGAGCTCCTCGACGAACGTCATATAGTCCGGCATGGACGCGTCGCCGAGGTTCTCGAAATCGAGCGAGAGGCCGCGATAGTACGGAAGCGCGGTGAAGAACCGCAGGATCTCCGACTCGAGCGCAGTGCGTTCGGCCGGGTCGGCCAGCATCTTCCCGATCGCCGGGTCCCAGATCTGCGTATGAGGATTAAAGTTGTTGAGGTGGGGAAAGACCTCGGTGCTCTCGCGGGAATCCTGGATCACGTGCTTGATCTTGTTCAGGTCGTCGGGGTCATGCACCGCGCCGCCTTCGATCACCTGGTATTCGCGCAGCGTGTTTATGCTGCTCATGGCCATCAGCGCCGGCTTGTCCGCGTTCACATGCAACCAGTCCGGAAAAAGCATGTCGATCTGGTGGACGTGCTCCTTGAACGAGGAGTAGCTGGTCGGGTCGTACGGAACATAGAAAGCCGCGCGGAGTCCCTCACCCGTGTTCAGGGGAATTTCAGACGGGCGCCGGTTGCTCTTGCGCCGCGCCGGGGCGGCGGCGTGCGCGCTCCTCAGCAGCGGGGTCCGGTCATTAATGGCCCGATAATTGTGCCGGGGAGTGGGCAGCAGGAGCCCGGACAGGCGTTCGCCCCGCATGGTATTGAAAATAAAACCCGCCACGACAATCGTGGTCACTACGGCAACGGCGTCCAGCACGCGGCGCAGCCGCTTCCATCGCTTGCGTTCGGGGTCGTAGAAGATCTGTTTGTCGAACATGGGGGCATGTGCGCGAAAACCTTTAAAGGGGTCTACGCTATACAGTACGAATCGTATGGAAGCTGACTCTTTGAGTCAATCGAAGGAGCCGCGGACCCCAGGCTTGCGCGCCGGGGCCGCGGTGTCCGCCGGTGCAGCCCTGGCCGCCGGCGCCGCTCTGCGCCTGTGGATGCTGCATAAGTTCTTTGAGGTCAATGGCGACTCCCAGCTTTACGGCTCGATGGCCAAAAACCTTCTCCTGCACGGGCAATACGCCGTCAGCGACCCGAGCGGCGCGTTGCACTCGACCCTGATCCGCCTCCCTGGCTACCCCTTGTTCCTGGCCGCATGCTTCCGCATTTTCGGCATGGAAAATTACTTTGCGCCGGCCTGCCTCCAGGGGTTGGCGGAACTGGCCGGCTGCGTGCTGCTGGCTCTGCTGGCTTGGCGCATTGCCCCCGGCCGCCGGCGCATGGCCGCTGCGCAGGGAACGCTGTGGCTGGCGTGCCTGTGCCCGTTTACCGCTGTCTATGACGCCGAGCCGCTCACCGAGGCGCTGACCCTGTTCTCGATCGCGCTCGCGCTCTGGGCCGTGGCGCGATTCCAGGAGGAGTGGGATTGGACCTCCGCCCTCGCATTCACGTTTGCCGTGACCTGCGCCGCATTGCTGCGGCCGGACGGCGCGCTTGTCGGCGTGGCCTTCGTTTGCCCGATGGTGCTGGCTCTGCTGCGCCGGCCCCGCACGCCCGCGCCCGACGATTTAACGCGCGCCTCATTCGCGCCGTGGCCTCTTGTCGCAAGGATGGGAAGGGCCAAGGTGCACATGGCCGCCGTGTGCCTGCTTCTCGCCCTCGCCCCGTTCACGGTTTGGACCCAGCGCAACGCCCGCGTCTTCCACGTTTTTGAGCCGCTGGCTCCGCGTTACGCCACCGATCCCGGCGAGAATACCTGGCCCGGCTGGCAGCGCTGGGTCAAGTCCTGGTCGCTCGACTTCGTCTCCACATGGCAGATCTACTGGAACATGCCGGGCGACAAGCTGGACATCGCCCAGCTTCCCGGGCGCGCGTTCGACTCACCCGCGCAGCGCGCCGAAACGGAACGCCTTTTTGCCGCCTATGAAGACAATGGCGACCAGTTGTCGCCGGAGCTGGATTCCGCTTTTGCGCAACTGGCCCGCGAGCGCATTGCCGCACACCCCCTGCGCTATTACGTCTGGCTGCCCGCAGGCCGGGTCCTCGATATGACTTTCCGCCCGCGCGTCGAGAATCTGCCCATCGACCTCGACTGGTGGATCTACAAGCACCACAACGCCGAAACGCGCTTTAGTTGGTTGTACGCAGGGCTGAACGCGATGTACGTGCTGCTGGCGCTGGCCGGGCTGTGCCTGCGGCCACGGCTCTGGGTATGGATGGCCGCTTACATGGTGCTGCGCGGCGTGCTGCTGGCCACCATTGAAGCTCCCGAAGCGCGCTACACGCTGGAGTTCTTCCCCATCTTCTTCGTGCTCGGCGGCACCGCCATCGGCCGCCTGCACGCGAAGGTAAGCACGCGCAAGCGATCGACGTTGGCGTTACTCTAGCTCCGCTATTGATTGCGGTATTGCGTCTTGCTGTCGGTCTTGAACGTGAACGCGTCCGACGGCAGCCGCACGTTCAACTTGAAGTTTGAATACGTGCAGGTGCGCGTCTGGCCCTGTCCTTCATCGAAGATCTGCTTCAAGCTCACTCCCCGCGCCGTGTCCATCCACACCGTCACCTTGGGAAAGTTCTTGCGCACCGCGGGGTCCTTTGCCACCAACTCCAGCTTGGCCGTCGTCACCCCGTCGATGGTTTCATCGCCGTCATAGGTCATGTTCCATTTGTCGGCCAGCTCCGTTCCGCTGGCGCCAAAGCCGAGCATGAACCAGCTCTCGTACTTTGAGATTTTGCTAAGCGTGGTCACCTGGTCCAGCGGCGGACCCTCCCACAGCTTTATCTGGCCGTTCGCAAGAACGAAGGTCTTGGGTACCGGCTGTCCGTCCACGTCGTGGATATGCGCCGCCATCCTGAACGATTTGGGGTTGCGCTCGTAGTACACCTGGCCCGCCTGCGTCTCCGTGTCTTCCACCGGAATGGTGGTCAGCGAGACAAATTTGAAGTCGGCGCTGGTGGAGCGGAAGGTCTGCGCGGCGGTATTCAGCTTGGCCAGCACGGAGTTCAGGTCGTCGGCCGCGCGGGCTGGAAGTGCGGAAAACAAAACCGCTGCAAAAAACACGAATGGGAGCTTTCTGGACATAACTTCCCTTCAGATTTGTTGGACGTAAACGAGCGCTGCCGGGCTTTCTAGTCTCTAGTCCCCAGTCCCTAGTCCCTAGTCCCTGCATCTCAGCGGTGGGCCCAGATTTTCCACGCCTGCGGGTTGCCGTTCTCGTCGCGCTCCAACTCCCAGCGCTCCACAGACACGGCATCGCCGGCCACCGGCTCAACGGCCTTCCGCAGCGCCTTTTTCACTTCCGGGCCAGGCGCCGCCGCCCCTATCTGTACGTCCCCAGCCTGCACGGTGATGATCATGCCGCGGCCGCCGTCGCTGGTCACGGTCAGCGGGTGCGTGGGGAAGTTCAGCACCGAGGGCTTGTCGCCGTAGTCCCACAGGTGCGGAGTAATAAAGATGAACGCGAGGATTAGCGTCACCATCACGTCATAGTGAAAGTCGCCGCGATGGTAGGTCCAGTAAAAATAGCTCTTCAGGATACGTTTCATCTTCACCTAATCCACTGACTTGCTGACTTGCTGACCTGCTGACTGGCTGGCCCGCTCGATCCGCTCCAGCCCGCCCATGTACGGCCGCAATACTTCCGGCACCGTAACTGACCCGTCTTTCTGCTGGTAGTTTTCCACGATCGCAAGCCACGTGCGCCCCACAGCCAGGCCGCTGCCGTTCAGTGTGTGTACAAATTCGTTCTTCGTTTTCTCACCCCGCGGCTTATAGCGGATGTTCGCCCGCCGCGCCTGGAACGCCTCGAAATTCGAGCACGAAGAGATTTCGCGGTAAAGCTGCTGCCCGGGAAGCCATACCTCCAGATCGTACGTCTTGGCGGAAGAGAACCCTGTGTCGCTGGTGCAGAGCAACATGCGCCGGTAGGGCAGCCCCAGCGCCTCCAGAATCTCTTCGGCGTCGCGCGTCAGCTTCTCGTGCTCTGCGTCCGACTGGTCCGGCCGCACAAACTTCACCAGTTCCACCTTCTGGAACTGGTGCTGGCGGATAATGCCGCGCGTGTCCTTGCCCGCTGCTCCGGCCTCTGCGCGAAAGCACGGCGTGTACGCGGTGTAGCAAATTGGTAGCTCTGCCTCGTCGAGGGTTTCACCACGGTGCAGATTCGTCACCGGCACTTCAGCCGTGGGAATCAGCCAGTGATCGCTCAAAAGGGCCCTTGTCTTCGCCTCTTTAAGCTCATCGAAGGCAGCATCGTACTCAGCGGAAAGCCAGCCCAGCGTCTCCTCAACCTTCCGAAGCTTGTCTTCTGCCTCGAACCGCGCTTGCCAGTCTGGTTCAGCGCACTGGAACAGATCTGACTCGAATTTGGGTAACTGGCCGGTCCCATAGAGACAGTCTCGGTTCACCATGAACGGCGGGAGGATTTCGATATAGCCGTGGTTCTGCGTATGCGTGTCGAGCATGAAGTTGATAAGTGCCCGCTCTAGGCGCGCTCCTTCGCGCCTATACACAGCGAACCGCGCGCCGCTGAGCTTCGCGGCACGCTTCAAATCGAGGATCTCTAGCGCCTCACCCAATTCCCAGTGCGGCTTCGGCTCAAAATCAAAAACGCGCTTCTCACCCCACGTCTTAACAACGACATTGTTCTCAGCCGACTCCCCTGTCGGAACGCCCTTCGCCTTTGCTGGGTCTCCGTCCGGTGCCGGCAGCCAATCCTGAGTGAGATTGGGAATCTCGAGGAGCCGTTCCATCATCTTGATCACGTAATACGTAGCTTCAGCGTCTTGTCTGTCTGCTTCTTCTTTAAGCGCGCGTACCTCGTCCATTAACGCGGCGGCGTCCTGCCCCTGCCGCTTCAGCGCGCCTACCTGCTGCGAGAGATCGTTGCGCCGCGCCTTCAAGGATTCCGCCTGGGTGATGGCCTCGCGCCGCCGCTGGTCCAGGGAGCGGAAATCGCCCAGCAGCGCCGCGGGATCGGCACCTCGCGCGCGCAGCTTCTCTTCCACTCTCTCCAGGTTTCCCCGGACAAAATTCAGATCGAGCATGACTAGCCAGTTTATCAGGACGTTCGCAGCTCACTGCTCAAAGCCATTCATAGCGGCATCTTCAAGAACCTTCGTTGAGGTTAATCTCGAACGGCAGCTTGGGATTGTCCCTGCCCAGAACGCGGCTTTGCGTGGCTGGAAGCTTGCGGCTGGACTTCAAATCCGCAACGATATCTCGTTCTCGATCCCTCAATTGACAATGCCCCACCCCGCGCCTACACTCCAACTCAACTTGGTTCCCCCAACACTGAAAAGGAGAACGGAAACGATGAAGTTTCTCGTGAGCTATGCCATTGTCCCCGGAGCGGTAAAAACGGCTGTCGGCAAATTCCTCGCCGGAGAAGCCACCCCTCAGGAGGGCGTCACCCTGCTGGGACGCTGGCACCGCATCGACGGTTCCGGCGGATTCTCCCTCTATGAAACCAACCAGCTTGACCAGCTCTATCGGGGCATCACCAAGTGGGCCGAGCTTCTCGAGTTTGAAGTCTTCCCCGTTCTCGAAGATGCCGAAGCCGGACCGATCCTCGCCGAAAATTCCAAACACTGGGACTAAGACGACCCCCAATGCATCCGGGCCGGGAGCCCGGCATCGGGCTGACGCGGATTCCCCCGCGGCTTGCCCCGGTCACAACCTCCCGTGACCACCATCACGCCCTGCATCCGCCCATCCGCGCTATCTTCTAAACATCGGGGCCGGATTCCCTCCCCCAGGGAATCCGGCCTTCCGGCGTTCAGGGCTTGTGAAGGTACCCCCCCACCCCCCCTATGGTTCACAATGTGGGAAAATCGACAACATCAATCAATTAATTCAATAAGTTAACCCAATATCAAGCTCAAGAATCGTCCCGCATAATGAAATTAGACCCGAAAAAGACCCCAAAATGTAGCTCCAGCAACCCTGTCCGCAACCGACAAAGGCAGCAATTCGAGCCCACGAGCTAGGAGCCAGGAGCTAGAAGCTAAAAGCTAAGAGCTTAAAAGCTGTTCTGCTCAGTCCGCCGCCTTCGCCGCTCCGGTTACTTTCGCCACCGGATCAACCGCTGCTTCCGGCTGCGACGGTCCGGCGTCCACCTGCTCCTGCCAGCCAACCAGCCTCTGGTCGCCGGTGATGAGCCGCGCGCCGCGGGTAAACGTGAAGTAGGTCCAGACCCACGAGGCCATCACCGCGACGCGGTTGCGAAACCCGATCAGGAAGAAGATGTGCACCACGATCCAGGTGACCCATGCGGGAAAGCCGCTCATGTGCGCGCGGAACGGCCACTTCACGTCGGCCACGGCGCTCATGCGGCCAATCGTCGCCATGTCGCCCTTGTCGAAGTAGCGGAACACGGGCCTGGCTTGGCCCAAGAGGTCGGCACGCAACATCTTCGCGACGTGATCGCCCATCTGCATGGCCGGTTGCGCCACGCCGGGAACCTGTTTGCCGTCCTGCTCGAAGTGGGCCAGGTCGCCCAGGATGAACACGTTGGCCAGGCCCGCGGGATTCAGCTGACCGTCCACCAGCACGCAGCCTCGGCGGTCCACCGCTGTCCCCAGCAGCTTGCCCAGCGGCGAGGCCTGCACTCCCGCTGCCCAGAGGATCACGGCCGCTTCCATGCGGCCCATGGGATTCTCGCCGCCGGCCTCAACCCATCCAGGACCGACGTTGGTGACGTGGCAGTTAAGGTGGACTTCGACGCCGAGGCCCTCGAGTTCCTTCAGCGCCTTGGCCGACAGGTCCGCGGGGTAGGCGGCGAGCAGGCGGCTTCCGCCGTCCAGCAGAAGCACCTTGGCCTTGGTGGGATCGATGTGGCGGAAGTCGTGGCGCATGAAGTGTCCGGCAATGTCTCGGATAGCGCCGGCGAGTTCCACGCCCGTGGGCCCGCCGCCGATGACGACAAAGTTGAGCGGCGGATGCCAGCCGTGCTCCTGCATGTTGCGCTCTGCCAGTTCGAAGGCAAGCAGGACGCGGCGGCGAATCTCGGTGGCGTCCTCCACGGTCTTCAAGCCCGGAGCGAACTTCGACCATTCGTCGTGGCCAAAGTAGGAGTGGGTGGCGCCGGCGGCCAGCACCAGGTAGTCGTAGGACATCTGCGAGCCGCTGCCCAGGCTCACGATGCGCTCCGTTGTGTCGATGCCGACCACTTCGTCCATGAGGACCTGCGTGTTCTGCTGGCGGCGCACGATGGAGCGAATGGGCTGCGCGATGTTTGCCGGCGAAAGCACGGCCAGCGCCACCTGGTAGAGCAGCGGCTGGAAGGTGTGGTGGTTGCGGCGGTCGATCACGGTGACGTCGACCCTCATCTTGCCCAGGCTTTTGGCTGCATGGATGCCGGCAAAGCCGCTGCCCACGATGACGACTTGCGGTCGGCGATCTCGCTGGATGGGTTCGGTCAGTTGGCTCACGCGCCCTCCCACTAGGGAAGATGCAGGCGAGTCCGGAATGGTGTCAGGAATTCCGGTTCTACGGGTGCTGCTCAATGTCGATCGGGAGCGTGCTGGTGTTCCCGGTTGCGGCCAGGGCAACGATATTCGTGGGTACGCCGGGAATGGATGCGGGAGCGAAGCTGACGGTTCCGTCCAGTCCGGAAACTGCCGTCGCCGTCTGGTAACCGAGCAGTTCCGCCTGCGCACAGCGGCCGTGCGGCGGGCACGGCGGCGCCCAGGCATAAAGCGATTGGTACAGAGTGACGGTCCCGCCGGCCATGGCATTTCCGTCCATGTCGCGCACGCGAAGCACGATCTGGGTGGGTGTGCCGGAGATGGGGACGCTCTGGCTGCTTCCCGAGACAGCCTCGACGGTAGCGAACTCGGCGCGGGCCCCGCTGACGCTGAAGGTGACGCACTGCGAGGTGCCGTTAAGGCAGGCGGTGGCGGAGGCTTGCACTCCCTGGACCAGAGGGCCCACGGAGAGCGCCTTGGCGGCAATCCCGGAACTGGAAGAAAGTGCGGATGGGCTGGAGCTTATGAGGATTCCGGAACCTGGGTTCCAGACCACGATCTGCCCCGCGGCGGGCGTGCCATTCTTCAACACCAGGGCTTCGGAGACCCAGTTGGCGCTGGCTCCGGCGGCAAGCGAGAGGGATGGATTGAGCGGCGAGAGCTGCGGAGGCGTGCCCCCGCTGAAATGCGCCTGCAGGCTTGCCCCGTTGGTGAGACTTGCGATGACGACCGAGGCCGTCGCATCGACGGCGGTGATGTTGACGGAGGCCATGCCGTCGCCGGTGGCCGTGACGGTGCACGAAGCTGTGCCGCAACCGAGGCTTGCGCTGCCGCTGACGACTTTGTAGCTAACGGTGACGCCGCCCGCGGGAAAGAGATCGCCATCGAGTGCGGTGACGGTAAAGGGAATGGGCACGCCAACAGGGACGGTGTTGGCGGGCGCGTTAACGAGCGTAAGCGAGTCGCCGTTGCCGGAGTCGTAGCTGATGCCGCCGGTGAGGATCGCCATGGCGTAGTAAATGCTGAGATCGTCGACCTCGACGTCGACCGATCCTGTAATTCCAGCCTGTGCGGCGGGAGCAATGGCCGTAATTTCGTTGGGTGAAATGCTGGTGACCTGCGCGGCCTGGCCGTTTACCAGCACCGTGTCGTTGGGGTGGAAACCCATGCCGCGGATCACGATCGGTCCACCGCTCATGGGCAGGCGGGCAGGCTGGACGGTGTCAGCGTAGAGCACCCAGCCTTGGTAGGCGTAATCGGGACGGCCGTCGCCGCGCATGTCGGCGATGCCGAGCCGGACAATGTCGTCGGCGTCAGTGGTGACCTGGACCCAGGTCTCGCCGGTGGCGTCGCCGTTCAATCCTGGAGCCGTTCCGAGGGAAGGAGAGCCGATGGGATCGAAGGCGTCCCAGATGCCCAGGGCCGGCAACGCTTTGAACTCGCTGGGCTGGCCCTGCTCGTCCACGGCGATGGTGACCACGGTGAACACACGATTGGCGCGCACCGGGAAGTTGAACCAGTCGGTCTGGCCCACCTGGCTCAGACGGCCGCACCAGAAACCGCCTGCAGGCAGCATGCGCGGATCGGATTCGGTGGCAATAGCGTCCTGGAAGCCGGCGGTTGCCGAGTCGGACCCGTTGAGGGTGAGCGACTGGGAGGCTCCCTCAGCGAGATTGGGAACCGCGATGGGGTCGAGGGTGCCAGAGGGCGAAGGCGGTCCGGAGGTGTACGGGCCGACGGACATCTGCAGGATGAAGAGCGGATCGATGGGCTCGAAAGTGAGCTGGTAGGAAGCGGCGGCGACGCCGGGAGGCAGCGGAATGTAATTCAGGTCGAATGACCCCTGGAGCCCCGGGTCCTCGGAGCCCCACTGCGAGAGCGGTGTGCCGCTGGAGTCGTTCCAGCCGGTGACCACGTTGCCGTGATCGCCGCTGAAGGTTGAGCCGGAGACGGCAGTGACGGCGTATTGCGGCATCGGGTTTCCACCGGGATCAAGCGGGACGGCGACGACGTTGACGCCCTGCATGCCGCTGCCGGCGCGGAACGTGATGGTTCCCTGAATGGATACGGTATTGAGCGCCGTAAGCATCTTTCCGGAAAAGGCGGGCAGGTTGGCGGCGGTGATGGGATAGAGGCGGTTGAGCGCCGCGATGTCATCGTATTGCAGGGTATTCATGCCTGCGATGCAGTTTCCGCCGTAGGGTCCGCAGTTGCCGGCGGCAGGCTGCATGACGGGCCACGCCGCTAGCTCTGAGGTGTTGCCGTCGTGCGCGGCATGGGGATAGACCTGCGAAAAGCCTAGGCCGAGGATTTCGCCAAAGGCACGCTCAAGAAGGAACGTCATCATCTTGATCTGGCTGGGGGTCGCAGTGCAGCGGCCGTTCAGGAGAATGATGCCGTGAGCAAGGGTGGCATCCGCGCGGATATTGTCCGTCCAGACCATCGCGCCCGTGGATTGGCAGCTCAAAGGATCGCTGGCGTCCTTGCCGAAAACGGTATCGATCACGGAGCCGTCTTCATCGAAGATGACGCCGAGCGGATAGCCGGTGGCCGGGGACGCCACATCCGCCGGCTGCAGGAGATCGCCGCTGCCGGCCGCAGCGTTTGCGCCGCTGACGTCCTCATTGAGAGAGCCGTTGCGGGCCAGAGAGACGCCGGCGGTGGGCACGGCATTCCATAGGGCGGCGGCGGCATCGACCATGGCCGTGGCCTGCTGGTTGGAAACGGTGGCGCTCAACGGGCCCTGGTCAACGTAATAGCTTACCTGGCCGTTGGCCCAGTGGATGGGCGTGCCGGCGAGACCGGCGTTGAACCAGGTGGTTCCAGCGACGAGACGGGGACCGCCGGAGTTCGATGCGGCCGGAGACAGAATGAGAAGGGCCGCGAGTGACAGGCGCAAAGGGAATGGAGCGGGCGAAGACATGGATATTTCTCCCGACGCCGGGGTGAAGCAATGCTGAGACCTTTCTCAGAGAGGGATTCTTAGAGAGTTCTCAGGCGGGAGGTTACCTTTGTGACACTGAGAGCGAAAGTCGCGATGCAGGCCGGGATTCGGGGGCGGGGCGTTTCGCTACAATGGAACGGACTTCTCCGCTTCGCATACATCCGCCAGAGAACGGCCTGGGCACGGCGGGCGCGGCGGCCCCATTGAAACGGATTCACCCGACACGTTCTCTGAGAAAGCTTGCCATGGAAACCATGCGACTGGGCGATCTGCTGATACGAGCCAAGCGGGTCTCCGAAAAGGATGTTGAAGCAGCGCTGCAGCGTTCGCGGGATCTCGGCGGCAGGCTGGGCGAGAACCTTGTCGCCCTGGGAGCCATTGACCAGCGGACGCTTTCGAACTTCATCAACCGGATTCCGACCGAACCTGTGGACCTGTCGGCCACGGGCATGGATGAGTCGGAGTTGATCGACCTTCTGCTGAAACTGATTTACACCGGAAGGCTGCAGACCGTTCGCCACTATCTTGAAGCGATCAAGCTGCCGTACCACATCGTTGCCGACGTGGTGAAGACGGGCGTGGACCGCTCGCTGCTGCAGACGCTGGGCACGCGGAAGTCAGACAACCTGTTGGACATGGCGTACGCGCTGACCGATGCGGGCCGTGCCTGGGCCAAGAATGCGCTGGAACGGTCAGGGTATGCCGGGCCTGCGCCGGTGACGCTGGCTGAGTTTTCAGAGCAAACGACCGTTCAGAAGCCGACCAATGAAATTATCACGGTGGAGAGGATCCATGCGGCCCTGGAGGGCCTGGAGATGGATCCGAGCATCGTAGAGCAGGTGGGTCCGGCGCTGAATTCGGGCCGCGCGATCCTGATGTACGGTCCTCCGGGGAACGGCAAGACAACAGTAGCGCTGCGATTCGCGTCGGCTTTCCACGACGTGATATACGTGCCGTACGCGATCGGAGTAGAAGGCCAGGTGATCCGCGTCTTCGATCCTGCGATCCATGCCGAGGTGGCTCCGGCGAATGTGGGTGAAGAGCCCGCCACGTTCACGCGGCAGGACGAGACGGACAAGCGCTGGGTGCCATGCCGGCGCCCCTTCGTTACGGTTGGCGGCGAGCTGACCCTGGAGATGCTGGACCTTCGCTACGACACGACCGGCCGCTTTTACGAGGCGCCGCTGCACATGAAGGCGCTGGGGGGATGTTTCTTCATCGACGACTTCGGCCGCCAGCTGGTGAGCCCGACGCACCTGTTGAACCGCTGGATTGTGCCGCTGGAAAGCCGCTATGACTTTCTGAAGCTGCATACGGGCAAGAGCCTTCGCATCCCGTTCGAGGAGCTGGTGATCTTCTCCACCAACCTGGATCCGGAGGACCTGATGGATCCGGCGTTTCTGCGCCGGCTGCCCTACAAGATCGAGGTCGGTGGACCCGACGTGCAGCGCTATTACCGGATCATGCACACGGAGTGCGAGAACAACGGCTTCAAGCTGACCGACGACGTATTTGCCTACGTTGTGAACAAGCTGCGGAAAGAGAAGCAGATGGAACTGGCCGCCTACCAGCCGCGGTTCATCGTGGACCAGGTGGTGGCCACCTGCCGATTCCTGGAACAGCCCCCGCACTTCGAGGCGCGCTACATTGACTACGCATTGGACAACCTGAGAGTGAAGCGGCCTGACGATACGCAGATGGTGCAGCGGACGGCCGCGCAGGTGTGAGCCGGCGCGCAGGTGAGCGCATCAGATCTCGGGGTAGAAGTCAAAGAACGCATCCAGGCTGCGCTTGAGCTGCCGCTCGATCTCCATCCGCGAGCCTTCCAGCACGTGCATGGTGACGTGCGCCTGGTTACCGTTGACGAGCGTGAGGGTAGCGTCCTGAACGTCTTTCACTTCGCCTTCGGGCAAGAGACGCAGACCGTAGACCAGAGTCAAATTCGCCATGAAGCTCATCATATCGAGAAGGGGGCACGCGGGGGTTTGGCGCCATGAGGATTTTTCCCTGCGAGGATTCTTCCGGCGATGATCTTTCCCGGCCATACCCGGACACCGCAAACTGCACGGATAGAATCAAGCGAGGAACGAAACACAGGAACGCTCAATGATGGAAACCCGCGATACCGTAATTCTCGGCTCCGGATGCTCGGGGCTCACGGCTGCCATTTACACCGCGCGCGCCGCGCTGAATCCGCTGGTGCTGGAGGGCCACGAGCCTGGCGGCCAGCTTTCCATCACCACGCTGGTGGAGAACTTTCCGGGGTGGCCGGAGGGGATCCAGGGGCCGGAACTGATCGACAACATGAAGAAGCAGGCGGCGCGGTTCGGGGCGGAGTTCCAGCCGGCGCACCTGGTATCAGTGGATCTGCACACGCATCCGTTCAAGCTGAAGACCACGTCGGGCGAGATTCATACGCGGTCGCTGATCATCGCCTCGGGGGCCAGCGCACGCTGGCTGGGACTGCAAAGCGAGCAGGCGCTGATCGGGCATGGGGTGTCGAGCTGCGCCACCTGCGACGGGTTTTTCTTTCGCGGCATGGATATTGCCGTGATCGGCGGCGGCGACTCGGCGATGGAAGAAGCGTTATTCCTGACGCGATTCGCCACCAAGGTCTACCTGCTGCACCGGCGCGAGAGCTTCCGCGCGAGCAAGATCATGCTGGAGCGGGCGATAGCTCATCCGAACATTGAACTGCGCACCAACGTGGTGGTGGAAGATGTGCTGGGCGTGGACGAGAATGAAGTGCAGGGGCTCCGCCTGAAGGATGTGACCAATGGAAGCGTCAGCGTGCTGCCGGTGCGCGGGATGTTCCTGGGGATCGGGCACGAGCCCAACGCCGGCATGTTCCGGGGGCAGATCGACCTGGATGCGGAGGGATATGTGAAGACGCGCGACAACGTCTTTACTACGCGCAACGGCGTGCTGGTGCCGGGCGTGTACGCATCGGGCGACGTGCAGGACCGGCGCTACCGGCAGGCAATTACGGCGGCCGGAACGGGATGCATGGCGGCGCTGGAGGTGGAGAAATACCTGGAGGAGCACGGGCGGTGAGCCATGACGCCGCTTAGGCAGAATCTGGAACGGCTGGAAGCGGCCATCGAGCAGGCGTGCCGGCGCGCGGGCAGGCCGCGGCGCGAAGTGGAACTGATGGCGGTGTCGAAGACGTATCCGGCTGCGACGATCATCGAGGCGGCGGAGCTGGGGTTGCGGCGGTTCGGCGAGAACCGGGTGCAGGAGTTTGCGGCGAAGGCCGGAGAACTTGCGCCGTGGCGCGCGATGGGAGCGAATGCCGCATCAGACGCGCCGATGCATGTGCATCTCATCGGGCATTTGCAGTCGAACAAAGCGGCGAAGGCGGCAGAGCTGTTTGACACGGTGGATTCGGTTGATTCCGTGCGCCTGGCCGAGCGGCTGAACGAGGCAGCGGAGAAGCTGCACAAGCGGCTGCCGGTGCTGATCGAGGTGAAGCTGAGCGCGGAGGAGACGAAGGCGGGAGTTGAGCCGGAGTCTGCCGAGGCGGCGACGCTGCTGGAACGGCTGCCCGATCTGAAGCACCTGCACCTGCGCGGGTTGATGACGATCGCGCCGTGGGGTGTGCCTGAGGACGAGACGCGCGCGTGTTTCCGGGCGTTGCGCGAGCGGCGCGACCGCTGGGCGGCAGCGCATCCGAAGCTGAAGTTCGATGTGCTGTCGATGGGGATGAGCGGGGATTTCGCGATTGCGATCGAAGAGGGCGCGACGTGCGTGCGCATCGGGACGGCGCTGTTCGGCAAACGGCCGCCGATGGCCTCACAACAGCAGGCGTATCCCGAAGACGACACCGAATGATTCGCGAGACGAAAGACGGCGTTACCCTGGCGGTACGTGCGCAGCCGGGCGCGAAGAAGACCGCGATTGTGGGCTTGTATGGCGAGGGCGCCGCGGCGCAGTTGAAGATCGCGGTACAGGCCCCGCCGGTGGAGGGGCGCGCGAATGAAGCGCTGATTGCATTTCTGGCGGAGCTGTTTTCGCTGCCCAGGTCGGCGGTGGAGATTCGTTCCGGCGAGTTATCGCGGAGCAAGGTGTTTCTGCTGCGAGGGATCAGGCTGCCGCAGCTGCAATCCGTGCTGAATTCGGCGCTGCGCTAGCGTCCCAGCGCAGCGAACGCCGCAGCGATCACTTCCTCCGGCTCGGGGCGAACGCGGAAGTCGGCGTGGGCCTCGGCGAACACCACGCGGCCGGCAGGGCTGATGACATACGTAGCCGGCAGCGGGAGCGTCCAGCTCTGGTCGCCGTTCATGAATGGAATGTTGACCAGGATTGAGCGGTAGTATTCGCGGAGGTTGTCGGGAAGGGACCAGACGAGGCCGAACTGCGCGGCAATTTTGTTACCGGGATCGGTTAGCACGGGGAACGGAAGTCCGTGCTGGCCCGCCATGAAGTCGCTCTGGCGCTCGACCTGCGGGCCGACGGCGACCATAACTCCGCCGCGCTCGCGAAGCTGGCCATAGAGGTCGCGCCAGGTTTCGAGCTCGGTCATGCAGTAAGGGCACCAGCGGCCGCGAAAGAACTTGATGATCAGGGGTCCGGTGGCGAGCAGGTCGGCGCTGCGAACCAGTTTGCCGCTCGCGTCTTTCAGGGCGAACGCCGGCGCCGCCGAGCCGATGGGCAGGACGCGCTCCTCGATCCCCGAAGCAAACAGCTTCTCGACCGCTTTTTCGCCGATGGCGAGCCGCTCGGGCTGGACGAGATGGCGCGTGTTTGCGGTGATCTCGTCGAGGTGGTCCTGGAGGCTGGTGGTCGTCATCTCGCTTACCTTCCGAATTTCTGCCTGCCCATCCCCAGCGAGCCCATTCCGCCGCGCATCATTTGCCTGGCCAGGCCGCCTTTTCCCATTTGCTTGAACATCTTGGCCATCTGCGCGTACTGGCGCAGGAGCTGGTTCACATCCTGAACCGAAGTCCCGGACCCGGCGGCGATGCGCTTCCTGCGCGAGCCGGAGATGATTTCGTGGTTGCGGCGTTCCCTGGGGGTCATGGAGTTAATGATGGCTTCGAGACGCACGAATTGTTTCTCGTCCACCTGGCCGGCGGCCTGCTGCATGCCGGCAAACGGGCCAACAGAGGGCAGCATCTTGAGGATCGATTCCATGGAGCCGAGCTTCTTGATCTGCTTCAGCTGGTCGCGGAAGTCTTCAAGGGTGAAGCCGTCGCCAAGCAGAGCTTTTTTGGCGAACTCCTCTGATTTGTGGCGGTCGAGCGTGGATTCGGCCTTCTCAATAAGCGAGAGCATGTCGCCCATGCCCAGGATGCGGCCGACAATGCGGTCGGGATGGAAGGGCTCGAAGGCGTCCGGCTTTTCGCCGGTGCCGATGAACTTGATGGGCTGGCCGGTGACGTGGCGGATGGAGAGCGCCGCGCCGCCGCGGGCATCGCCGTCCATCTTGGTGAGGACGACGCCGGTGAGGCCGAGGCGCTTGTGAAAGTCCTGCGCCGAGTTGACCGCGTCCTGGCCGGTCATGGCGTCGGCGACGAAGAGGATCTCCTGCGGATTGAGCAGTTTCTTGAGTCGCTCCATCTCCTGCATCAGATCTTCATCCACGTGCAGGCGGCCGGCGGTGTCCACGATCAGCGTGTCGAAGCCGAAGTTGCGAGCCTCGCGACGGGCTTCAGCGGCCAGCCGCTCCACCAATGCCGCGCCGGCGGGCTCGCCCTTCTGATCGCCTTCGTAGATCTTGGCCTCGACGGACTTCGCCACCACCTTGAGCTGCTCGCGCGCGGCGGGGCGATACACGTCTACCGAAACCAGGATGGGCCGGTGACCGCCCTTCTTGAGCCAGGCGGCGAGTTTGCCGGCGGTGGTGGTTTTGCCCGAACCCTGCAGGCCGGCCATCAGGATCACCGTGGGCGGCTGCGGCGCGAACTTGAAGCGCGCCGTGTCCTTGCCCAGGATGGTGATGAGCTCGTCGCGCACGATCTTGATCACCTGCTCGGAGGGCGAGAGGGCCGTCAACACCTCAGTGCCGACAGCCTTGGCGCGAATGTGCTCGATCAGCTCGCGAACGACGTTCAGGTTGACGTCTGCCTCGAGCAACGCAACACGGATCTCGCGCAGGGCTTCGGCAATGTTTTCTTCCGATAGCGTGCCCTGGCCGCGAAGGTTTTTGAAAGCGCGCTGCAGTTTGTCTGTGAGGTTCTCAAACATAGGTCAATTCAAGTGTATCGGATTGGGAATTGGCGCACGAATCGGCCCGGAGCCTGCCAGGCAGCGGCATGCGGATTTCGAGCGAACTTTGCGATTTCGGAGACTCTTTGACCTGTCCAGTTCAGTCCGCCGGCGCGACGAGATACTGCTCCAGCTTGCCGTCGGGGTAGGTGTACGTAGTGAGCGAGAGGCGCTTGCCGGGATAGACGATCTGGAAGACGCGGAAATTCATGCCGCCGCGCAGCGATTCACGCGTCATATGGAAGATGGGCGGATCGCCGAGCGGGCCGAGGCTTTCGCGATAGTCGGCGAGGGTTTGCGCGTTGAAGTAGGCGCTGAGGTTCTGCGCCAGAAGGGCGCGATCGATCTCGCCCTTCTGCAGGCTGCGATAGATTTCGCGGGCTTGCTTCTCGGCGGGGGGTTCGTTGGGATTACCGGCCACTGTGGCCGCTGCGAGTTGTGCGATCTCTTCCGCGCCGCCTGCCATGTGATTCGTGACCACGGAAACGGCGATGCCGTTGTCGATGAGGACTTCGTTATCGGAGACGAAGCCGTTGACTTCGCCACTGTGCTCGATGGAGCGAAGGCCGCTGCGCTCCGTGACTTCGACGCCGAGGCCGTAATGTGTGCCCTCGCCGTTCTTCAGCTTCACCTCGGTAAACATTTCCTTGTAGCTTTCGGGCTTGAGAATGCTTCGCTGAAGAATGCTGATGTTCCACAGCGCCAGGTCGTGCGGCGTCATAGCCAGCTCGCCCGCCGCGAACATCCAGCCCTGGCCTCCATTGGGAACCGGGCGCGGAGGCCCAAGAGCTGCGCGCATGTACGGCGCGGAGTCGGTACGCGTCAGCTCCTTTTCATCGCTATTCCACGCGCTCTTCATCCCGAGAGGATGAAAGATATGCTCGCCCAGAAAGTCGAAAAGTTTCTGGCCGCTGACCTTCTCGATGATGAGGCCGGCAATGACGTAATTGGTGTTGGAATATTGCCACTGCGTTCCCGGATCGAAGTCAAGCGGCTTGGTCGCCCAGGTGTCGAGGATCTGCCGCGGCGTCACCGGCCCAAATTGCGATTCGACCGGGTAGTCTTCGGGTGCGTAGTCCTGGTAGCCGGATGTATGCGACAGGATTTCGCGGATGGTCACCTCATTGCCGCGAGTCAGCCCCTGAACGTATTTACCCACCGGATCGTCGAGCGAGAGTTTCCCCTGCTCTTGAAGAAGCAGGATGGCCGTGGCGGCGAACTGCTTGGAAATGGAGCCGATGGAATAGCGCATCTCCGGCGTTGCAGGCACGTTGGGATCGAGATGGGCGAAGCCGTAGGCATGGGTGTAGACCAGCTTGTTTCCCTCGACTACGGCGATGCTGGCCGACGGGATGCCGCGCAGGGCGAGCACCTGCTCGGCTACCCGATCGATGCGCGCTTTCAACGCCGGGTCGATGGTATCGACGGTCTGTGCAGAAATGAGCCCGCCGCCGAAAACAACGAGCGCGATGAGGGAGCATAACCTGTGAAGCCTGCTCTTGAACATGCACCCCACTATAGCGCAGCACCTACTCTCGGTACGCTAGGCTGGTAGGGAGGGCTCCCCTCCCTGAGGTCACCCGGTGCAACGGCTCATTGAAGGTCACAAGCGGTTCCTGAAGGACGTGTTCCCCTCGCGGCGCGGCCACTTCCACCTGCTGGCCGAAATCCAGGCGCCTCAGTGGCTCTTCATCACCTGTTCCGATTCGCGCATCGTGCCGGATATGATCCTGGGAACCGAGCCGGGCGATTTGTTTATCAGCCGCAGCATCGGGAATGTGGTTCCGTCCACCAGCGATTTGGACGGCGTGTCGGCGACCATCGAGTACGCGGTGGAAGTGCTCAAGGTTCCTTACATCATCGTCTGCGGCCACTCCGACTGTGGCGCCATGAAGGCCGCACTGAACCGCAAGGGCCTGGAGAACCTGCCCAGAGCCAGCCGCTGGCTGCACCACGTCGAAGCAGCATTCAGCCATCGCCAGCCGGTCAATTCCGCCGACGGCGACCAGGCCGAGCTGGCCTCGCTGATCCGCGGGAATGTGGTGGCACAGCTTATGAATCTGAAGGAGCAGCCCACCGTGGCGCGCGCCATGCACCGCGGCTCACTGCAGGTGTTCGGTTGGTACTACGACATTCTCTCGGGAAGGATCGAGCAGTACGACGAAGCGGCGCGCCGCTTCGCGCCTTTGCTGAGAACTGACAACTGAAACCTGATAGTTGTAGGGGCGAGCGTCCAACGGCTGCAGAAGCGATTCTCCTTCGCCGCCGGCAAGGAGAGGAAATCGCGAAAACCCTCCTCCACTCGCCCTCTGGTTCAAGTTACGTTTATGGTCGTTCTGAACATCCAGCCGGCAAACTGGCCGGCCCGGCGTTCGAGTCGGTTTGAGGCGCAAGTTGTCGATCATGGTTGCTTCACGGTTCAGAGCGCCAATCGCGGAAAACCCGTTTGCGATCGCGAACGCCGCGCTGGGGAAGCGCCGGATCAATGCGCGCCGGGCGGCGCTTCGTGATGGCTCGGTGGCTTGCGGAACAGCCACACCGCTCCCGCGCAGAAGAACGCCAGCAGCGCCGTCCATCGGAACACGTCCACGTAGGCGCGCAGCGCGGACTGCTGCTGCATCATCCCGTAGAGCAGACCCATCGCGCCCGGGCGTCCGGCGGCGTGGCCCAGGTGCTGCCCCAGGTAGCCGGAGATCATCCGCGATTTTTGCTGGAATGCAGGGTCCGTCGACGAGATGTGCGCGCCTATCTCCGTCTGGTAGAACGCCGCCCGCCGAATGATCGCCGTAGTCGCCATCGCAATTCCGATCGAACCGCCGATGTTGCGCAGCATGTTGAAGAGTCCCGTCGCGTTGCCCATCTCCTCCCGTTTGATCGTTGCCGTGGTGAGCGTGGCCAGCGGCACAAACACAAAGCTCAGCGCGAACCCGGTCAGCAGGATCGGCACCAGCAGCGTGTACGGCCCGATGTCCAGGTTCACCATGCCGAAGTAGAGCGAGCAGATGCCGAATCCAATAAAGCCCGCGGAAAGCAGCTTACGGTTGTCGATCCGTGATCCCAGGATCCCGATCACAGGCGAACCCACAAACGATCCAACTCCGCGAGGGCCCACTACCAACCCCGCCGTGAACGCTGTGTATCCCAGGATCTCCTGGTAATAGAGCGGCAGGATGGCGATGGTGATGTAAATGCACATCCCCAGCAGCGCGATCAGGAAACAGCCGGTGCGGAAGTTGCGGTTCTTCAGGATGTGCAGGTCCACAAGGCCGCGCGGATTGGTCCATGACCGCCAGACCCATCCCACCAGCGCCACAATCAACGCCCCAACCGCCCAGCGCACCCAGACCGCCCCAAACCAGTCATCCTCCTGGCCCTTGTCCAGCACCACCTGCAGGCACCCGGTCCACACCACCAGCATGCCGAATCCAAGGTTGTCGAACGGGCCCACCTTCGCGTTCTTGATGTAAGGCGGATCGTGCACAAACCGGCTGATGAGGATCACCGCCAGGATGCCTACCGGAATGTTGATGTAGAACGCGTATCGCCAACTGAAGGTATCGGTAAGCCAGCCTCCAAGCGTCGGCCCCAGGACGGGCGCCACCACGATCCCCAGCCCGTAGGCCGCCATGGCCTGGGAGCGCTTCTGCACCGGAAAACTTTCCAGCAGGATGGACTGAGAAATCGGCTGCAGTGCTCCTCCGCCCGCTCCCTGCAGCACCCGCGCCAGCAGGATGATCGCCAGCGACGGCGCCGCCCCGCAGAAAAACGAGGCGATGGTGAACACAACCACGCAGAAGAGGAGGAACCTCTTCCGTCCGAATTTCCGCGCAAACCAGTTCGCCGCCGGCAGAATCACGGCATTCGCCACCAGGTAGCTGGTCAGCACCCAGGTAGCCTCTGAATTCGAAGCCGACAGGCTCCCCGCGATGTACGGCAGCGCCACCGACGCAATGGCCGTGTCCAGAACCTCCATGAAAGTCGGCAGCATTACGGAGACCGTAACCAGCCACGGATTGACCCCCTGCGTGAGGGGATAGCGGGCCAGCGAGGACGGATGCGAATGGTGCGAAACAGAGGGCTCGGGTTGGAGAACGGCGGTGCTCATGGACGGGCAGAACCCCTCAGCTTACCCTTGCCCCTGCCTGCCTTCCTGTGACGGCGGTCGCTCCTGCTGTCCCAAATGGTGTGACGGATGCCATTGCACTTCATATCCGACTCTTTTAGTCTTACTTATATGCGACCAAATCAGTCGCATATCATTTGGAGGCACGTCCTTGCACCGTTTTTTGCTCACCATACCCCTCCTGGCATGTGCCGCCGCAGCCATCAATCCGGCCAGCGCGCCTGCCCAGGAAAAGCCCTACTTCGTTACCTACTCCCATGACCTGGAAGAACCCGGAAACCTCGAAATCGAAAACAAGACCGCCCTGGCTCGGCCCGGCGGCAGCGATCGCTTCGCGGCGGCAGCCAACGAGCTCGAATACGGGGTCCGCGCCTGGTGGACCTCCGAGCTCTACCTCGACGGTCAGACAACTTCCCAGGAATCCACTATTCCCACCGGCTTCCGCCTGGAAAACCGCATTCGTCCGCTGATGCGCGAGCACGCCGTCAACCCCGTCCTCTATGTGGAGTACGAAAACACCTCCGGCGCCGACAAAACCCTGATCGAGGTGGTCGGCCATGACGGCCAGCCGGACCTGGCCGTTCCCAACGGCGACGCCCGTCGCGATCACAAGCATGAGGCTGAGTTCAAGCTGATCCTCTCCTCCAACCTGCGCAGCTGGAACATTTCAGAGAACTTCATCACCGAGAAGGACCTGGGTCATGCACCGTGGGAGTTCGGCTATGCCATCGGCGCCGCGCGGCCGTTGCGCACCGCCTTCAGCGCTCGCGAGTGCACGTTTTGCGCCGAAAAGCTGACCCTGGGCGTCGAGGCCTATGGCGGGCTGGGCGATACCTGGTCACTCACTACCCGCGACACCTCGCACTACATTGCGCCGCTGGCCGGCTGGGACCTGCCCCATGGCATGCGCCTCAGCTTCTCGCCGGGATGGGGCCTGACCGGCAGCAGCCTCAACCGCATTTACCGTGTCGGCGTAGCCTATGAACTTCCCCAGATCGGCGGCTGGTTCCACAACCGTACCGGAGAAGCTCAATGACGCCCCGCAGACGTCTCGGAACCGCCGCCCTCTTCCTCGTTCTGGCCCTGGGCACCGGACTGGCTGCCGCCACATCTCACTTCGGCAGCGTTCCGTCACGCGACCACGTCCGCCAGAACCCTTTTGCCGGCCAACCGGACGCTGCGGCTGCCGGCGCCCTGCTCTATCGCGACCACTGCGCCCAGTGCCATCAGGTCGACGCCCGGGGCGATCGCAAGCGGCCTTCGCTCCGCACCCCTCAGGTCCGCGCCGCCAGCGATGGCGACCTGGAGTGGTTCCTCCGGCAGGGCGACCTTCGCCATGGCATGCCGTCCTGGTCCAGCCTGCCCCAGGGCCAGCGCTGGCAGATCATTGCCTACCTGCGTTCCCTCCCGTAACCCCCTGATCTGCATCAAGTTCTACGCCGACCCTTCTGACCGTGGGGCCGGCGTTTCCCATTTTAAATCATCCGATTTATATCAACGCCATCAAGAAAAGTTGACACTAACCCACTCAATGCTGCATCTTATCTATGTCCGTATTTCATTGGAAGCAGGAGCCAAACCATGGCAAAGATCATCGGAATTGACCTCGGAACCACCAACTCGTGCGTTGCGGTCCTCGAGGGCGGCGAGCCAAAAGTCATTGCAAATGAGGAGGGCGCGCGCACGACTCCCTCCATCGTGGCCTTCTCAAAGAGTGGCGAGCGCCTGGTGGGCCAGGTTGCCAAACGTCAGGCCATCACCAACCCTGAGAACACGATTTTTTCCATCAAGCGCTTCATGGGCCGCCGCTACGACGAGGTCAATGACGAGATGAAGATGGTTCCCTACAAGGTCGTTCAGCAAGGTGACCATGTAGCCGTGGTGGCGCAAGGCAAGGAGTACACGCCCCCTGAAATCTCGGCCATGATCCTGCAGAAGCTCAAGAAGTCTGCAGAGGCCTACCTCGGCGAGACCGTCAGCGAGGCTGTGATCACCGTTCCGGCCTACTTCAACGACGCACAGCGCCAGGCCACCAAGGATGCCGGTAAGATCGCCGGTCTTAACGTGAAGCGCATTGTCAACGAGCCGACCGCTGCCGCGCTGGCTTACGGACTGGATAAGAAGAAGGACGAGACCATCGCCGTGTATGACTTCGGCGGCGGCACGTTCGACATCTCCATTCTGGAAGTGGGCGAAGGCGTCATCGAGGTGAAGTCGACCAACGGCGACACCCACCTGGGCGGCGACAACCTCGACCAGCGCATTGTCGATTGGTTGATCGCCGAGTTCAAGCACGACGAAGGCCTCGACCTCAGCTCCAAGGGCAACGAGATGGCGCTGCAGCGCCTGAAGGACGCTGCGGAAAAGGCCAAAATCGAGCTCTCGACCACGGTCGAGACCGAGATCAACCTGCCGTTCATCACCGCGGATGCCACCGGCCCCAAGCACCTGGTGCGCAAACTCACGCGCGCCAAGCTGGAACAACTGGTGCAGGATCTGCTCGACCGCTCGCTGGAGCCCTGCAAAAAGGCGATGACCGATGCCGGCGTCACGCCCAAGGACATCGACGAGATCGTTCTGGTCGGCGGCCAGACCCGCATGCCGAAAATCCAGGAGATCGTGAAACAGCTCTTCGGCAAGGAGCCGCACCGCGGCGTGAACCCCGATGAAGTGGTAGCTGTCGGCGCTGCAGTCCAGGCGGGCGTGCTCGCGGGCGAAGTGAAGGATCTGCTGCTGCTCGACGTGACCCCGCTGACGCTGTCGATCGAGACGCTGGGCGGCGTGGCTACGCCGATGATCCCCCGCAACACCACCATCCCGACCAAGAAGACGGAGACATTTTCGACAGCGGCCGACTCGCAGACCGAGGTCGAGGTCCACGTTCTCCAGGGCGAGCGGCCCATGGCGGGGCAGAACCGGACCCTTGGCAAGTTCAAGCTGGGCGGGATTCCACCGGCGCCGCGCGGTATTCCGCAGATTGAGGTCACCTTTGACATCGACGCCAACGGCATCCTGAACGTGACCGCCAAGGACAACGCCACTGGCAAGGACACGCGCATCACCATCACCTCCAGCTCCGGCCTGAGCAAGGAAGAAGTGGAGAAGATGGCGAAGGAAGCCGAAGCCCACGCTGCCGAGGACAAGCAGAAGCGCGAGGAAGTGGAGGCGCGCAACTCGCTCGACTCGCTGGTCTACAACATCGAGAAGATGCTGAAGGACTCCGGCGAGAAAGTGCAGGCGGCCGACAAGACTGACGTGGAAACCGCGATGGCCGATGCCAAGAAGGCGCTTGAAGGCGGCGACGTAGCGCAGATGAAGTCCGCGCACGATAAGCTGACCCAGGCCAGCCACAAGCTGGCCGAGGCGCTGTACAAGGCCAACGCGGCGCAGACGGCGGCCGGCGCGCAGACGGGCGGCCCGGCTGCAGGTGAAACTCCGCCTGAGGGCGAGCCGAAGAAGGACGAAGGCGTGATCGACGCCGAGTACATGGATGTGGACGAGTCGAAGAAGTAAGCGGCGCTGGCGGTGCTAGTTGCGGACGGGGTGAGCGTCAAGAATCGCTCACCCCGTTCGCATATCTCAGCGCGTAACTGCTGTCTGATGCGTGATGCGCTACACTTAACACGTGATCAAGAACTTCCGGCACGCGGGATTGGAACGGTTCTTCAAGACCGGAAGCAAAGCCGGCATTCTGCCGGCTCATGCCGAGAGGATCGCAAATCGGCTTCAGTTGCTCGATTTCGCGCGATCACCGGCGGACATGAATATGCCTGGATGGGGGTTGCACCGGTTGGCCGGGGATCTCAAAGGTCATTGGGCGGTCAAGGTCAGCGGAAATTGGCGATTGACCTTTGCGTTCGAAAAGGAAAACGCGATTCTGGTCGATTATCAGGGCTACCATTAGGAGGTCTCATGCAGCGAATGCACAATCCGCCCCATCCGGGTAAGGTTCTGCGCGACGCGCTGGGCGACATGGACGTCACCACCGCGGCAAAAAGGCTGCACGTCTCGCGCACCACGCTTTCGCGCATCCTCAATGGGGCCGCAGGCATCTCCGCCGATATGTCGATACGTTTGTCCGCCGCGCTGGGCACGCACGACAGCCTGTGGTACGAGCTCCAGATGAGCTATGACATGGCCCAGGCTGCGCGCCGGAAGCGCCCAAGAATCGAGCGCTTCGAGGTCGCTGCCTGAAAGGAGGTGGAGGTGAGCAAGATTGGCGCGAGCATTGACCGAAGGACGCCGATTCCTCGCGATGCGAAAAACCGGATGCCGCCTCTCCATCCCGGCGAGATGCTGCGTGAGGAGTTCCTCATTCCACTGGGTATGACGGGCGCGATGCTCGCGAAAGAAATGAAGGTTCCGGCTCGGCGAGTGCTTGCTATCGTGAAAGAACAGCAATCTCTTGACGGCGACATGGTTCTTCGCCTGGCTCGCTACTTCCGCATGTCACCGGAATTCTGGATGGGCATCGCCAAGAACTACGAGTTAGAGGCCGCCTTGCAAGATTGGCCGAAGATTTGCAAAGAAGTGGCACAGCATCCAAAGGATAGGAAGACCGGCGCATTGAGAATCCCCAAGAACATGCGAGAGGGGAGAACGGCCTAAGAAAAAATGCCCACGACGACTAACAAAGACTATTACGCGATGCTCGGGGTCAAGAAGACGGCCACAACGGAGGATATCCGAAAGGCCTTCCGCAAGCTCGCGCGCAAGTACCACCCCGACGTCAATCCCAACGACAAGAAGGCCGAAGAGAAATTCAAGGAAATCTCCGAGGCCAACGACATCCTGAGCGACGAGAAGAAGCGCAAGGTTTACGACCAGCTCGGCTTCTACTCCGATCAGATTGACCCGGCCCAGGCCGAGGCTTACGCGCGCCAGCAGAGCCGCGGGGGCAGCGCTCCCGTCGATTTCGGCGGCTTTGACTTTTCCGGCTTCTCGGGCGAACCGAGCACGCACACTCAGACCAGCGGCAACTGGGGCAGCTTCAGGGACATTTTCTCCGGCATGTTCTCGGGCGCGCAGCATCCGCAGCGCCCACGCGGCCCGCAGCCCGGCACCGATCTCGAATATCAGGCCACGGTTGACTTCTGGACCGCCATCCGCGGCGGCCAGGCTCGCATGCAGATCCATCGCCAGGAGACGTGCCCCACCTGCCACGGCCAGGCCCAGACCGGCGGCGCCATCATCTGCCCGGAGTGCAACGGTACCGGCAAAGTGACCCAGATGGGCGGCCGCATGAAGTTCGACATCCAGTGCCCGGGCTGCGAAGGTACCGGCCGCACGTCCTCCGACTGCTCCACCTGCCGCGGCGAAGGCGTGGTGGATCGCACGGAGACTGTGGAGTTCCGTATCAAGCCCGGCACGCGCGACGGCCAGCGCATCCGCCTGCAGGGCAAAGGCAACGCGGGCCTCAATGGCGGCCCCGCCGGCGACCTCTTCCTCATCGTGCGCGTGGGCACGCATCCGGTCTTTACGCGCCAGGGCGACGACATCCTCATCACTGTGCCCGTCAGCGTGCCGGAAGCTTCGCTGGGCGCCAAGGTGGACGTTCCCACCATCGACGGCCGCGCCCAGCTCAAAATTCCGCCGGGCACGCAGCCGGGGCAGAAGCTGCGCATGCGTGAGCGCGGCGTGGAAAGCGCGCAGCAGCCAGGCAAGCGCGGCGACCAGATCGTCGGCGTAGAAGTAACAGTGCCACATCTGCAGGACGAACGCAGCCGCGAAATCATGCGCGAACTGGGCAAATTGAATCCGCAGGATCCGCGTCAGGCGCTGTTTGATAAGCTGTGAGCGAAATGGAACAAGCCAGCAAGCGGAGCTTGAATGAGCGAATTCGGCGGCGTGGATCGGGTCAGTATTGATGGTCTTGATTTCGAGTGGCACCCGGACAAGGCGAACTCGAATCTGAAGAAGCACGGAGTGTCCTTTGAAGAGGCGAAGACGATTCTCGGAGATCCAAGGGCGTTGATCGTTCCGGATCAGGAGCACAGCGAAGCGGAATTTAGGTTTTTGAGTATCGGTCGTTCTGATTCTGGGCGTCTAATAACGATGTGTTTCACAGAACGTGAAAATCGGATTCGAATTATCAGCGCCCGGTTGTCGGAACGCTGGGAGGGGAGGGAATATGAAACCGGAAATGAATAATCAAGAGATGAATCTGCGACGCCAATTCGATTTCTCGAAGGCTACTCGCGGGAAGTTCTACAGTCGCTACAGTAAGGGTCATTCGACAACCATCCTGAAAGGAACGCCAGATTATTCTGATCCTCTCGATTCGCACAAATCCGGATTGAGTACTCGAAAGATGGGTGAGCGTATTCTCGAGTCTCAAATCAGAGCCGCTGGCATTCAGATTAAAGAGTCACTCGATGATAATGGGGTTGATTACTATCTTTCTTTGGAGTCTATGCGCAACGTTGGAAAAATCTCCCATCCCGTCAAGCTAGTAACGTCTTCGAAAGAGACTTTCGCCTTGCACAAGGCATATCAAAGAACGCCTCGCACCCTCATTGCTTATGTGTGGAGAGCCCATTCTCCGTCGGAGACCAGCGTTTATGCTCTGACCTACGAAGAGGCGCTTCAGATCATCAGGGCCAAAGGCTACGTCAACACCGTTTCGTGGAAGGAAAAGGGCGGATACTCAGTTACGAACGCCGGGACAGAACTAAAACAGATGCTTGCGCCTTTTCGGATGACACCCGAAAGGTGGCAAACGAAACTTCGAGCGATTTAGTCGATATGCCTGCCAAACGCAAATCCAAAGGCGCTTACATGATCTCGGCCGTGGCCGAGATGTACGAAATCCACCCCCAGACCCTCCGCCTCTACGAGCGCGAAGGCCTGCTCAAGCCCTCGCGCACCGACGGCAACACGCGGCTCTACACCGATGAGGACCTGGAGCGGCTTGAATTCATCCTCAATCTCGCCCGTGACCTCGGCGTCAACATCGCCGGCATCGCCATCATCCTGCAGATGAGGGAGCGCATGGAGGAGATGAACCGCCAGATGCAGAGCTTCGTGGAGTACGTGCGCTCGGAGATGCTGTCGCGCTTCCATCCGGTCGCCCCCGAAACCTCCGGAGCCATCGTGCCGCTGCGCAAGCCGGCGGTCGCCAAGCCCATCGTGGTCACGCGCACTAATAACAGCAGGCGCGAGTCTTGATCGTTGTGGCCCGGCACTAGCGCCAGGCACCGGAGATTCCCATACACGCTCCCCTCATCTTTGTTCTCCTCATCGTCTTCATCGCCACGCTGATCCGCTCCGCCTTCGGCTTCGGCGAAGCCCTGGTTGCCGTCCCTCTGCTTGCGTTCGTCATGCCGGTGCAGGTTGCCACGCCGCTGGCTGTACTCCTTTCCATCACGGTTGCGGCCATCGTCGTCATCCAGGACTGGAAGCGGATTCATTTCCGCAGCGCCGGATGGCTCATAGCGGCCTCTGTTGCGGGCATTCCTCTCGGCGTGTGGATGCTCTCCAGCAGCCATCAGCGCGCCGTCAAATGCGGCCTCGGCGCCGTGATCCTTCTGTTCTCCGTCTACTCGCTCATCGGGCGAAGGCCGCCTCAGCTGCACAGCGATCGGCTCGGCTGGCTGCTCGGCTGCGGCCTGCTGGCCGGCGTTCTCGGCGGCGCCTATGGAATCAACGGCCCGGCTCTTGTCATTTATGGATCCATGCGCCGCTGGTCGCCACAGCATTTCCGCGCCACGCTGCAGGCGTATTTTCTCCCCGCCAGCATGTTGGGCATGGTCGGTTACGGCATGAGCGGCTTATGGGTCCCTGCCGTCACCCGCGACTACCTCCTCTCGCTTCCAGTTGTCGTTCCCGCCGTGTTTCTGGGCAGGATGATCAACCACCGCTTCTCGAATGCCGGCTTCCTCAAGTACGTCTACGCGGGACTTGCCGGCGTGGGAGCCTTGCTGCTGTTCCAGGCCATCACCGGCCGCATCTGATGCCATCGCAGTTTTCCGTGCAGGCACAGTATCCTTAACCCTGCATGCTGTACGCGCTTCTCGCCCTCGCCGTTTTCGGCCTCATCACCTCCTCGGTCTTCGCCTGCATGGCCATGGCCGCCATCCCGCGCTACCTGCGTGAGCGCCGCGAAGCCTTTGCCGCGCTCGAGCGTGAGCCGGCCTTCACCCCTCCGCTCACCCTCCTTAAACCCCTGCACGGCGACGAGCCAAACCTCGAATCCCACCTCGCCACTTTTTTTGAGCAGGATTACCCCACCTACGAGATCCTCTTCTGCGCACGCTCCGCCGACGATGCCGGCCTGGCCGCCGCCCGCCGCGTCGCCGCCCGCTACACCGGAATTCCCGTCCAGTTCCTGTCCACCGGCGAGCCTGCCTGCATCAACGCCAAGGTCGCCTCCATGGAACTGATGGAGCAGCACGCCTCCCACGACATCCTCGTCATCTCCGACTCCGACGTCCGCGTCTCTCCCGATTACCTCCGCTCCGTTGCGCTTCCCTTCTCCGACGCGCGGGTCGGCGGCATCACGTGCCCCTATCGCGGCATCGCCGCTGAAGGCGGCCTCTGGGCGCGCCTTGAAGCCGTCGGCATGTCCGTCGAAATGACCGCTGGCGTGCTTGTCGCGCGCAGCATGGAGGGCATGCAGTTCACCCTCGGCCCCACCATGGCCTTTCGCCGCGAAACCATCCGCCGCATGGGGGGCTTCCGCGTCACCGCCGACTACTGCGCGGACGACTTCGTCCTGGGCAATGAAACGTACAAGCTCGGCCAGCGCGTCGTCCTCAGCCACCATCCCATTGACCACATCGTCATCAACTCCAGCTTCTGGCAGTCCATGCTCCACCAGGTCCGCTGGATGAAGTCCACGCGCTTCTCCAGGCCCAAGGGCCACTTCGGCACCGCGCTCACCTTCAGCATGCCCTTCGGCCTGCTCGGGCTCTATGCCGCCACTGCCCTCCACCACTACAAAACCGGCATCGGCCTGCTGGTCTTCGGCCTGATATCGCGCCTCGCCCTCGCCATCTCCGTCGGCAACTGGGTCGTCGGCGACCACGACTGGCTCAACCTCTTCATCCTCTATCCAGTTCGCGATCTGATGGGCTTCTTCTTCTGGGCCGCCAGTTACACCTCCAGCCGCATCTGGTGGCGCGGCCGCCGCTTCCAGCTCCTCCCCGGCGGAAAGATGCGCCCAGCCGATCATTGATGATCCCGTGACACCTGACGCCTGACACCTGTCACCTGACCGCTGTTCCGCTACCATGTTCCTGTGAACGTACTCACCGCCGCCGAGATGCAGGCCTGCGACCGCGCCACCACCGAGCAGTACGGCATCCCTTCGCTGCAACTCATGCGCAACGCCGGCGCCGCGGTGGCCGACTTCGCCCGCCGCCAGTTTCCGCGCGCGCGCCGCATCGCTGTCCTCTGCGGCCGCGGCAACAACGGCGGCGACGGCATGATGGCCGCGCGTCTCCTCGCCGGCTCCGGCCTGCAAGTCACCGTGCTTCTTCTCGGCTCGCCCGACGGCCTCAAAGGCGACGCTGCCGAAGCCTGGCGCAAGCTCCAGGCCGCAGCCAACTGCCGTATCGCCGTCATCGAAGATGAAGCCGCTTTCGCCCAGCACAACGCCGCCCTGCAGTCTGACCTCATCCTCGACGCCATCCTCGGCACCGGTTTCAAGCCGCCCATGCGCGGCCTTCCGCTCGCCGCGCTTCACTGGCTTCAGTCCGGCGCTGCGCCCACTCTCGCTCCCGTCCTCGCCATTGATCTCCCCTCCGGCTGGCCCGCCGACGAAACCCGCGCTTCCATCCCCGATCCCGTATTCCCTGCCGACGCCGTCATCACTTTCACCGCGCCCAAGCCCGCGCATGTCTTCTCGCAACTTACGCGCCGCTGGAACCAGCCCGTCGTGATCGCGCCCATCGGCTCGCCCCTTGAAGCCATCGTCTCCGCCGGCAATCTCCACTGGGCCGGCGCCGCGCAATCCCTGCTTCACGCGCCCCGCCCCGCCGACTCAAATAAGGGCAACTACGGCCATGTCCTCGTCGTCGGCGGCACCTTCGGCTCAGCCGGCGGCAAGGCCGGAGCACCCTCCATGTCTTCGCTCGCCGCTCTCCGCGTCGGCGCAGGCCTCGTTAGCGCCGCCGTCCCCGCAGCCGCACTGCCCATCGTCGCCTCCTTCGCGCCCGAGCTCATGACCTCGCCGCTTGAAACCACTTCAGATGGCCACATTTCCCCAGCCAATCTCGCGCCCGGCCGCCTCGCCGATTTCACCCGCGGCATCACCGTTCTTGCCCTTGGTCCCGGCCTCGGCCAGAGTGACGCGACCGCGGACTTCTGCCTGGGACTGCTCGAGGCGACCACCATGCCCGCGGTCCTCGATGCCGACGCCCTCAACCTGCTCGCCAAGCACCCCGATCGCCTTTCCACGCTGGCCCGCGGCGGCCGCACCGTCATCCTTACGCCGCATCCCGGTGAAATGGCCCGCCTCGCCGGCCTCACCACCGCCGAAGTTCAGGCCGACCGCCTCGGCATCGCCCGCGGATTCGCCGCCCGCCACGGCGTCACCCTCGTCCTCAAGGGCGCGCGCACCATCGTCGCGCACCCCGATGGCCGCACCGCCGTCAATACCTCCGGCAATCCCGGCATGGCCAAAGGCGGCAGCGGCGATATCCTCACCGGAATCGTTGCCGGCCTTCTGGCTCAATTTCCGCGCGATCCGGCCCACGCCGTCGAGGCTGCCGTCTGGCTCCATGGCCTCGCCGCCGACCTCACTGTCCGCGACGCCGATGAGCACACTCTGCTCGCCACCGACATTCTGTCCCGGTTTTCCTCTGCATTCCGCTTTCACAGCCGCGCCGCAAACGGTTATCTTTGGTTGCAGGGGCTGCCGGACATTCCCACCACGGCAATGGGCTCCAGCGAGGCAGCGGAATGAGCAAGGATGCACCCGTGACGGAAGGCCGGGTTCACCAGTTCACCACTCACAGCGGCGCTGACACCATTGAGGTGGGCCGCACGCTGGCTGCATTGCTCTCGCCGCCTCAACTCCTGCTGCTCCAGGGCGAGCTCGGCACCGGCAAAACCACCCTCGTCAAAGGCATCGCGCAGGCCCTCGACGCCGCCGACCCCGACGAAGTCACCAGCCCCACCTTCACCCTCCTCCACGAGTACAAGGGCGAGCGCGACGGCAAGCCCATCAAGCTCTTTCACCTCGACGTCTACCGCCTCGAAGGCGAGCGCGCGCTCGAAACCCTCGGCCTCGACGAAATGCAAACTCCCGACGCGCTGGTCCTGGTCGAGTGGGGCGAGAAATTCCCCAGCCTAAAGAAACGCGCCACCGGCGAAATCCAAATCACCTCCAAAGGCGGCGACGACCGCAAAATTACCGTCACGCTGAAGGAATAGCCCCGGCATTCACATCGTCTGCACCCCAACCACAGGCTGTCATCCTGACCCTGTGCGTAGCGAAGGGAAAGGATCCGCGGCTGCTCTTCGCCGCTCCCGCAAGATTGATCCCAACCCAGCCGTGTAACATGGTTTGCGATCATTTCAGTCCGCCCCACGGAGGTCTCATGCGCTCCAGCAGCCGTTTGCTCCCTGCGCTTTTCGCACTGCCGCTCCTCGCCCTCGCCGCCGCAATCCAGCTTCCCGCCCAATCTCCCACCCGGGATTCGGCGCACCACATCTTTCAGCGCCCCGCCCTCAGCAAAGACCTCATCTGCTTCGCCTATGCCGACGATCTCTGGACCGTCCCCCGCACCGGAGGCAAAGCCACCCGCCTCACCACCGGCGTCGGCATTGAGACCGCCCCCATCTTCTCGCCCGACGGCTCCGCCATCGCCTTCACCGGCGACTACGACGGCAACACCGACGTCTTCACCATCCCCGCCGCCGGCGGCGTTCCCTTCCGCGTCACCTATCACCCCGCGCCCGATTTCGCCGTCGCCTGGTCGCCCGACGGATCGCAGATCGTCTTCCGCTCCAACCGCGACTCCGCCAGCCGCTACACCCAGCTCTATACCGTGGCCGCAAAAGGCGGCGTGGCCAAAGTCCTTCCCCTGCCCATGGCCTACCAGGGCGCCTACTCACCCGACGGAAAGCAGATCGCCTACTCGCCGCTCTCCCCCGGCTTCGGCTTCAACTACACCAGCTACGTCTCGTGGGGCAATTACCACGGCGGCCTCGCAGGCAGCATCTGGATCACCACCCTGCCCGCCCTCGACTCCGTCCAGATCCCCCATGAGAAGGCCACCGATTACTCGCCCGTCTACGCCGCCGGCAGCATCTACTTCCTCTCCGGACGCAACGGAACCATCACCATCTTCAAATACGATCCGGCAAAGAAGACCGTCACTGAAGCCTTGAAGAGCGAAGGCTCCGACATCCGCACCCTCTCCGGTGAAGGCGACACGCTGGTCTACGACCAGCTCGGCGAGATCTATCTCTTCGACACCGCAAGCGGCAAGTCTCAGCACGTCGCCATTGACCTCGACGCGGACATGCCCGAGGTCCGCCCGCACATTGAGAGCGTGGCCGATCAGATTGAGAACGCGCGCATCTCGCCCACCGGTCTCCGCGCCGTCCTTGAGGCCCACGGCGACATCTTTACCGTCGCCGCCAAGCACGGCCCAACGCGCGACATCACCGATACGCCCGGCGCAATGGAGCGCGAGCCGGCCTGGTCGCCCGACGGCCAATCCATCGCGTACTTCACAGACGAGTCCGGCCTCTACCAGCTCGTCGTCGCCGCGCAGACCGGCAATGCCGTAGCCGGCGCCACGGCGGCAAAAAAGTATCCCCTCGCCTCCGAGCCCACTTACTACTTCCATCCCATCTGGTCGCCCGACTCCAAAAAAATCGCCTTCTACGACAACCGCAAGAACACCCTGATCCTCGACACCGCCACCGGCAAGATGACCCCGGTCGGCGAAATGAATATCTACGGCGGCTTCTCCACCGAGAGCTACGACATGTCCTGGGCGCCCGACTCGAAGTGGCTTGCCTACACGCGCTCCACGCCCAACCACCTCCACGCCATCTACATTTACTCGCTCGATACAGGCGCCTCGACCCAGGCCACCAGCGAGATGGCGGAGTCCACCAACCCCGCCTTCGACCGCGAAGGCAAATACCTCTACTTCATCGCCAGCACCAACGCCGGCGCCACTTCCGACGGCCTCGACATGACCAGCGACCTCTACCAGGTCACGTCGAACATCTACGCCATCGTCCTGGCCAAGGCCACGCCGTCGCCCATCGCCCCGGAGCTCGACGATGAGAAGCCTGCTTCCGCGGACCAGGCCGACAAGAAGCCCGAAGGCGGCGACCACCCAGATCACGCTGACCACGCAGCCGACTCCGGTAGCGATGAAAAGCCTCACGGCAAAACCGCGCCGCCCAAGCCGGTCAAGATCGATCTCGACGGCATCGAGTCGCGCACCGTGGCCCTGCCGCTGCCCACCAGCGTCTACGAATCCGTAGTCGCCGGTCTCAAAGGCTCTGTGTACTTCCTTGAGCGCCCCACCTCCGGCCGCTTTGGCGATCGCGGCATGACCCTGAGCCGCTGGACCCCGGAAGACCGCAAGACCGAAAAACTGGCTGAGCGCGTGGAGTCGTTTGAGCTCTCCGCCAACGGCGAAAAAATGCTGCTGGCCTTGGGCCGGCCGCGTCCTGAAGGCGCGGAGGCTGGTCCCGGCGCAGGCGGCCCGCCCATGTGGGTCATTGCTCCCGCCAATGCGCCCGTCAAGCCCGGCGAGGGCACGCTCAACATGGCCGACCTCAAACTCAAAGTCGTGCCCCACGAAGAATGGGCGCAGATGTACCACGAGGTCTGGCGCATTGAGCGCGCCTTCTTCTACAACCCCGAGTACAACGGCGTAAAGACCGACGAAGATGAGAAGCGATTCGAGCCGTGGGTCCAGTCCATCGCTTCGCGCGCCGACCTCAATTACATCTTCCAGGAAATGCTGAGCGCCTTCTCCGTCGGCCACCTGCGCGGCAACGGCGGCGCCATCCCTGAAGCCAAACACGTTCCCGGCGGGCTGCTCGGCGCCGACTACGAGATCAAGAACAACCGCTACTGTATCGCCAAAATCTACACTGGCGGCGAGTTCAATCCCCGCGACCACGCGCCGCTGGCCCAGCCCGGCCTCAACGTCAGCCGCGGCGATTGCATCCTCGACATCAACGGCCGCGACCTGACCACTGACACCGACATCCAGGAACCGCTTGAGGGCACAGCCGGCCAGGTCATCAGCCTGCGCATTGGTGCTGCGGACGGCTCCAATCCTCGCGATATCAACGTCACTCCCATCGCCAGCGAAGCCGCTCTGCGCAACGTGGACTGGATCGAGGGCAACCAGAAGAAGGTGGACCAGCTCTCCGGCGGCAAGCTCGCGTATGTCTACCTGCCTGACACCGGCGCAGGCGGCTTCACCAACTTCAACCGCTACTACTTCGCGCAGACCAACAAGCAGGGCGCGGTCATCGACGAGCGCTTCAACGGCGGCGGCCAGGTCGCCGACTACTTCATTGAGGTGCTGGGCCGGCATATCGAGTCGTACTGGACGCCGCGCTACGGCGCCATCGAGCACACGCCCAACTCCGCGGTTTACGGGCCCAAGGTCATGATCGCCAATGAATTCTCCGGCTCCGGCGGCGACGCGCTGCCGTGGCTTTTCAAGCAGGCAAAGCTGGGGCCGCTGGTAGGCAAGCGCACCTGGGGCGGCTTGGTCGGCATCGGGCAAATCCCGGTGCTGATGGACGGCGGCCACGTCACATCGCCCAGCGTGGCATTCTTCTCGCCCCAGGGAGAGTGGGACGTGGAGAACCACGGTGTGGAGCCCGACTACGCAGTCGAGCAGGACCCCAAGGCTGTGAGCGAGGGGCACGACCCGCAGCTTGAGAAAGCGGTTGCGCTGGCGCTCGACGAGCTGAAGGCCCATCCTCCGGCGGAGGTTAAACGGCCGCCGTATCCCAACTACCACAACACGTACTGAGCGGAACCCAGGCCGGCCTTTCCAGCGGAAGGGCCGGCCAGCCCAGGGTGCCGGCCGTGGCACGCCAGAAAACTAGGAAAAGACCGCAGTCCCGGCATCTCGCAAGCAACGGTCTGAAACAAAGGACTTAACCAAAACCAACTAGTTGGTTGAACATTCCCCTGTATCCGCCATCACATCCAGCGTACGTGCGGCCCGGTGTACAATGGAACCGTGAGTTGAAGTGCGCCCGCCCATATGGCGGGCGTTCCCGTCTGGGGCCGCAGGAGCCTGTAGTCTGAGCTTCTGTCGCAAGAGGAAAGGATCAAGCCGGATGAAAACCGTCGCCACCCTCACCCGCCCAGTCGGCATCCTTCCCGGCAGCCCCCGGGGAACCGTGCGCAATTCACTGCAGTTTGATGGCATAACCGCTACATTCCATAGCACATCGCCATTTTATTTTTTCGCACTTCGTACCCCGGCGTCGTCTACTCCCTGGGCCGGTCCCGATTCCCTGCTCCGTGCAATTCACTGCACTTTGGGCACGTAACTAGCTCAATCCACAGGACATCGCCGTTTTATTTTTCGCGATTTTTGGGGACTAGAAAGTAAAAGCGAGGCCGGCGGTCAGGCTGCGCTGGTCCTGGGCGAAGAGAAGAAGCGAGCCATCGGTGAGGATGAAGGGGCGGCGGCCCTGGTCCAGCACATTGCGGATGTCGAGAACGGCATCGAGGCTGCGGCCGCCATCACCGCGGGCGCACATGGGCTGCCGGAAGCTCAGGTTCATGTAAGGCTTGTCCGCGTCTTCGGCGAATTGAGCCACCCGGGTGACAGTGTTTTCGGGCTGCCATCGGTAGCTGGCGCGCCAGCGGGTTCCGGTTCCATCCACGGTGCCGGAGAGCGACAGGGAGTACATCTCCGCGCGGCGGGGACGGGCAGCCGCAGCCAGCAGTGCCAGCGAAGTGGGATGCGGCGTGCCGGACATGACCAGGGCATCGCCATTGGCATAGCTGACGCGGATGGTGTGGCCGTGAGGCAGCCGCTGGCGGACCGAGGCGACCACGCCGGCGGTGGAGTAGCCCGGCGCGGCGATGCGGAGGATTCCGCTCATGGAGTCGTAGAGCGCCGCGTTGACCGGAGCGCCGTCCGCGGAGACAGCCTCGAGGACGGGATTGTCGAGCGAATCCGCATAAAAAGCGACGGAGACGCCGGACGCATCGGTCGAGCGCTGCCAGGCGATTTCCTGGTGAATGCCGTGCTCGAGAGCAAGGCGGCCGTTGCGCATGGCGACGGTCGGGAGCCACGTCGAGGGCTCGGATTCTGCGCCGGAGGCGATATCGGGGACCGCGGTCGAGAAGCGATAAGAGACCGTGGAGTTGCCGCTGTGCCGGCTGACGGTGATAAAGGGCAGCGCGGCGCCGACGGTGTTGGGCGAGTTCGAAGTAAAGCGGGCAAGGACCTGCTGGGCGCCGGCCTCAACCTTATATTCGTCGCCGAAGTTCATGGTCTCCCAGGTGCGCATGGCCGCTTCATCCAGGCCGCCGGCGGCGCCTGCGTCCACCATGGGATGGATGGCGATGGCGGCGACGGACTGGACCGAGCCGGCAAAGCCGAGATCCTGGCGGAAGCCGAGCATGGATTCCATACCGGCTTCGGAGCCGGGCGCGAAATCGACGCGCGCGAGGAACTCGCGGCTGTCAGAGGGAGTGTCTTCTACTTCGGCGGAGATGCGGCGGCCGTCTTCCCCGAAGGTGCCCTGGCTGCCTGAGGCGACCAGGCGGGCCTTGAGCTTCGGTTGAGAGTGGGGGCCTTCCGAGACCACAACAAGGGGACCATCTTCAAGCCAGCGCAGCAGGGGGCGGTTGGCGGCGGAGCGAAGAGTCCAGGCCCAGTCGTCTTTGGGGTCGCTGGCTCCCCGGGGCTGCGCGGGCAGCCACTGCATGGCCTCGTACAGAGTGTGGAGAGTGAGATTGACGACGGTGCTGGTCTCGACGCGCACGTTCTCGCGCAGCGAAGGCAGGAACGAGGCTCCCATCACCTTGACTGCATAGTGTCCGGGGATGACCTGAGAGAAGCTGTAGCGGCCGCGTGCGTTGGTGTAGGCGCTGGCGACGAAGGAAAGGTCGGGCCGCAGTAGCTGGACGACAGCGCCGATCTGAGGCGCACCGCCGCCGTCGCGGACCACCCCCGATACCGAGGCCGGGGCAGTGGCCTGAGCCAGTAGCGCCCCTGAGGCAATCAGCATGAGAAACAACGCGAAATGGAGCCTGCGCAATATCACGGTGTCATGTGAGCTGGCGGCGTCTCTGGCAAATTCTCCAAAATTCCCCCACGTCTGTGCCTGGTCTGTCGCCCGGTCATCGTGCGGCGCGGGAGGATGAATACTATTCCACGACAAAAGGCACCGATTGCGCAATCTCTTGTTTTGAGATTTCGTCATTTACCTTGATCGTGACCTTGTACTTTCCGGGTTGGAGACCAGCGAGCGGCAAGACTTTGTCGACGGTGAGTTGGTCGCTGTGAGCGCCTAAATCCTTTGACTCCAACTCTTTCGAGAGAATCACATTGTTATTGGTGGTGTCGATGATCTCGTAGGTAACTTTTGCGGAGTTACTTTTGGATGCATCGTCGATACCAAGGTTATAGACCTGCATCCAGAAAGCGAGGTCCTGGCTTCGCTTGTAGGTGACCGGGAAAGCCGGACCGGAGGTGACCCGCGGGCAGATCTTGGTGTTGCCGATGACGCAGTTGCCTTCGCCGATGGAGTGGGAATCGACGGGAGAGATCTGATCGGCGAGGATGAGGGACGAGGTGCCCAGCTTCTCGTCGTGATACTCGGGGACGCTGAGGACGTGGCCGTAGAGGCCGATGTGGTCGGGATTGTTCACGTCCTTGATGGCGATGTCGAGGCGGTAGATGCCGGGAATCAGCGGCAGCGCCTTCCAGTAGATCTTCTTGTAGTCGAGGGTTTTTTCCAGCAGTTCGGCGGGCTGCTCCACCTGGACCGTGTCCTCGAAGGTCTGGATGGTCTTATGGGTGATGGTGGTGACCTTGCCCAGGATATTGACGACTCCGGTGGAGACGCCATTCACGGTCTTGTAGGTGATGTCGCGGTTGCGGATCTGGATGGTGATGGGGACCAGGACTGTGCTATCCGTCACCTTGACGAAATCGGTGCGGACGTCGAACGGGAACACGGGCCCGTTGAGGATCTTGTGCTCGGTGATGAAGGCGTCAAGGTCAGTGAACTTGATGGGCGGAGGAGCAAAGATCTTCGACATCAGCTCCAGGCGGTCGAATTCCTTGGATGCGTTGGACGAGCGCATGGGGCCGGTGCCCAGGTTCTCCACGCCGCCGGTGAAGCGGTCGCCCTTCTTGGCCATGCCCATCTGTTCCCACTGGGTGAGGCCCATGCCGGGGACGTGGGTGAGAGCGTCCTTCTCGCCGCGGTCGATGGTGAAGTGGTAGTCGCCGCACATGCAGGTGTCGACAAATTCGAGGTCGATGTTCTCACCGATGCCCTCGAGATAGCGGTAGTGCCAGGTCTCAAACGGGAACGTGGAAGTCTCGCCGCCGCCCTCGTCCATGGGGCGGGTATAGGAGCCGCCGGAAGGGTGAGAGTCCTTATCGTCCGGCTTGCCCCACATGATGTAAATGCGGCCGCGATCGGTCTTCCATCCGGGCTTGCCGGCGGCGAAGTGCTCATTGGCGTAGGCGATGCGGCGGTAGTGCTCTTCGCGGAACTCGTTTTCCGGGGAGTCGGGATTGGGGTTGCGGCGCTGCCAGAAGGCTTCAATGAAGGCCTCGCGCTCTTCGTCGTTGGAGAGGCTCTTGAAGGCCTTGCGTTCCTCGTCGGTGATGATGTAGGCGACGTCCTGGTCCAGCCATGTCCTGTAGCCGCCTTTCAATTCGCCCTTGAGCTGTTTCTGAGCTTCGAACTGCTGTTTCTCCGAGCGGGGTCGCTTGAGGGGATCCTGTTCCTGGTCGGGCGTGGGAGACCCTGAGGCCTGGGCGGCGAGCCGATACGAAGGAATACAGATGAAGCCGGAGATGAGGGTGGCAGCGAGGACAAGACGGCGGTGGGACATCATGAGGCTGGGACTCCTGCCCTATTTTACGAGCCGCGACACCTGCGGGCAAGCGACGCACCGCGTTGCTGGGCATTAGACGCGGCACGAGGCGGGTGGGTGAGCCCGGGAGAGGCAAACAGGCGGGAAAAAAGGTAAACTGAAAGCAGGACCTGAGACCATACAAAGCCCGCCTTCGTCCAAGAGGCAGGCGCAATTGCTGATTTGGCTGTTCTTTTCCCGAGGGACAAGGTCGCGTGCCTGGATCGCGGGCGGCGGGACCGGAGCCCGGGTGCGCATGGGCGCAACGAGCGGGCCGAAGCGGTGAAGCGGGCGAAAGAAGAGCCTAAAAGCGAAGGCGTGATGCGCCCGGGAACGGGTTCGGGAACCGAAGAACCGGGTGTTACGTAGAATGTGTTGAAGCCTCCTGGGGGAGCAAAGCCAGCAATGAAGAAGATACTTCTGATCGTACTTGCCATCCTTGTCACCGCCGGACTGGTGACGTTTATGGTGGTGAAACAGCAATCCGGCTATACGAAGGTGATGACGGCGAAACTGGTGAAACAGGACCTGTCGACGGTGGTGAGCGGGACGGGCCAGATTAAGCCGAAAACCTACGCTGTTCTGGGCGCAACCGCCATGGGACGGGTCACGCACCTTTACGTGAAAGAAGGCGATCACGTAAAGAAGGGACAAGTTGTGGCCGAAGTCGAGAACGTGGCGCAGGAGGCCCAGGTCAGCGGGCAGAAAGCGGCGATTTCGGCAGCAACGACCGATATTGCCTCCTTCCTTGCGGCGGAAAAGACGGCGCAGGCCAACCTGGAACATGCCCAGGCGGACCTGGAGCAGAAGAAGCTGGACTGGGACCGGGCGCAGGGCTTGTACAAGGCAGGGATCCTGGCCAAACAGGACTACGACGCCAAGAAGGCAGCCTATGACCTGGACCTAGCCAGCGTGGCGCAAGCGGTGGCGGGTGTGAACCAGGCCAAAGCCAATACCGATTCGCAGCGCGGGCACCTGGGCACGCAGGAAGCGACCTTGCGCTCCTATCAGAACGCGCTGGACCTGACAGAATCCACTGCGCCGTTTGACGGCATTGTGACCGATGAGCCGGTACGCGAAGGCGAAACGGTAGTGCAAGGCATCCAGAACACCAACGGCTCGACGTTTATGACTGTTGCGGACATGAGCGTGGTGACGGCCGAGGTGAAGGTGGACGAGACCGACATCGTGAATGTAAGGATCGGGCAGGCTGCGGACGTAACTGTGGACGCGATTCCCAACAAGGTATTCAAGGGCCACGTGACGGAGGTGGGCGACCAGGCGCTGTTGCGCTCGACAGGCGTGGCGACATCGCAGTCAACGACGGGCACGGAAGAGGCCAAGGACTTCAAGGTTGTGGTGACACTGGACAGTCCCAGCGACGATCTGCGGCCGGGTCTTTCCACCACTGCGAAGATCACCACGGCGCATAAAGCGAACGTGCTTTCGCTGCCGATTCAGGCGTTGACGATCAAGCCGCAGGAGACGAAGCCGGGTACGACCGGCGGCGTACAGGCGGCGACGAGCCCGGCCGCGCCGGGGCCGGAGGAGCAGGGAGTGTTTGTGCTGCGCAAGGACAAGCAGGGCAAGCTGCGTGCGCACTTTGTGCCGGTGACGACGGGTATCACAGGCGCCACGGACATCGAGGTGCTGTCTGGTTTGCAGGACGGCGACGAGATTGTGACCGGCCCGTACAAGACCCTGCGCGGGTTGAAGGAAAACGCGCTGGTGAAGCGCGACACGGCGAAACCGGTGACTCTGACGACGACGGGTTCCTGAGCATCCTAATGGGGGCGGGTTCCCCGAGATGGGGGAACTCGCAGCCTGAAACTGCGTTATCAAGAGGCGAGCGGGAAATTTGTTTGCTCGCGCCGGAGGTTCCCCGGAGGGCAGCCGGCAGAGGAAGATATGGGAATGGCCCTGGACAGCATCGGCACCGAGCCGCAAGCGCAACAGACAATACCGCCGACAGAAAACGTGATCGTGGTGGAAGATCTGTGGCGCACCTACGACATGGGCGCGGAACAGCAGGTGCACGCGCTGCGCGGGATCAACCTTAAGATCCGGCACAACGAGTACGTGGCGATCATGGGGCCGTCGGGGTCGGGCAAATCGACCCTGATGAACCTGATTGGGTGCCTGGACACGCCGACGCAGGGCAAGTACTGGTTGAACGGGCAACTGGTGAGCGAGCTGGATGACGACCAGCTGGCGCGGATCCGGAATAAGGAAATCGGCTTCGTTTTCCAGACGTTCAACCTGCTGGCACGGGCCACGTCGCTGCATAACGTGGAGCTGCCGCTGATTTACAACGGAACGCCGGCGGCGCAACGGCTGGCGCGGGCAAAACAGGTGCTGACGGATGTGGGGCTGGCAGAGCGCATGACGCACAAGCCGAATGAACTCTCCGGCGGACAAAGGCAGAGAGTGGCGGTTGCGCGAGCCCTGGTGAACGACCCCTCGATCATCCTGGCCGACGAACCCACCGGAAACCTGGATTCAAAGACCGGCGTCGAAATCATGTCGTTGTTCGACAGCCTGCACGCGCAGGGAAACACCATTGTGCTGGTAACGCACGAGCCGGACATTGCCGAGTATGCGCATCGCGTGGTGCACATCCGCGACGGGCAGATCTATTCCGACGAGCCGTCGAAGAGATTTCGGTAGGGAGAGGATTCGGTGAAGATTCTCCGTTCAGTGACTCGCAGGGGCTTCAGCGTGGGGTCTGCCGGATGGTTCACCGTTCTGAGACCCAACACTTGGTTTCCCGCCTCACGCTTCCCTGAGCGCCGGCGACACCTCCTCAGCCAAGCGGCAGCCGCAACCTCGGCACTCACCCCGGGGCGTCAGGCGATACCTCCGCGGATCACCGAACTAGGCGCGCGCGATCGGAAGCCGACTCGATTCGCGTTGATTGTCCTGGCAGCAATTGCGATCACATCGGTTCTGCTGTGGTGGATTATTCGGGCCCGCTGAGGAGCGGACTCCTCACCGCCTTTTATAATTGACTCATGCCTGACATTCCAAAGCCAGTCAACGTGGAAGCGCTGAAGGCGCTGGTGCGCACCGTTCCGGACTTTCCCAAGCCGGGAATCCTCTTTTACGACATCACCACCCTGCTGAAGGACAAGACGGGGTTCGCGCAGCTGATCGACGCGCTGGCGGCGCACTATCTGACGGCGAAGATCGACCTGGTGCTGGGCATCGAGGCGCGGGGATTCATCTTCGGGCCGGCGCTGGCGTATCGCCTGAATGCCGGATTTGTACCAGTGCGCAAGCCGCGCAAGCTGCCCGCGCCAGTGGCCCGCGTGACCTACGACCTGGAGTACGGATCGGACACGCTGGAGATCCACATGGACGCGATCCAGCCGGGACAGCGCGTGGTGCTGGTGGACGATCTGCTGGCCACCGGCGGCACCATGGAGGCGACCGTGAAGCTGGTGAAGCAGTTGGGTGGGGAGATAGCCGGGCTGGCGTTTGCCGTGGAGCTGGACTTCCTGAAGGGGCGGGATCGCTTCAAGGAGTTCGACGTGTTCAGTTTGCTGCATTACGACGAATGAAAAACAGCTTGTAGCCTATAGCTCGTAGCTTGGAGCTTGAACTACCGGCTACGAGCTCCCGGCGGATTTCTTCGCTTCTTGTTCGCTCAGGAACGCGGTATTCTGATCTGGCATGTCTGGCAGGCCTCCCCATTCCGATCCCCCCGATGCCACCGCCGCGGACGACGCCTTTGCCTCGTTCCATCCGGTGACGGCCGAGTGGTTCCGGGCGGTGTTCGATGCGCCGACCGCGCCGCAGCGCATGGGCTGGCCGGTGATTGCGCGGGGCGAGAATGCGCTGATCCTGGCGCCGACCGGGACGGGCAAAACGCTGGCGGCGTTCCTGTGGTGTCTGGACCGGCTGATGTTGCACTCGCAGCCGGAGAGTCGACAAAAAGGCACGCGAATCCTCTACGTTTCGCCGCTGAAGGCGCTGGCCGTGGATGTGGAGCGGAACCTGCGCTCGCCGCTGACGGGAATTGCCAACATGGCGCGGCGGCGGGGCGTCGAGTTTCACGAGCCCACCATCAGCGTGCGCACGGGCGATACTCCGCAACGCGAGCGGGAGCGCTACCGACGCGAACCCGCCGACATTCTGATCACCACGCCGGAGTCGCTCTACCTGCTGCTGACGTCGCAGGCCTCCGAAGCGCTGCGCACGGTGGACACCGTCATCGTAGACGAGATTCACGCACTGGTGCCCACCAAGCGCGGCGCGCATCTTTCGCTGACGCTGGAGCGGCTGGAGGCGCTGGTGGGCCGGCCGCTGCAACGGATCGGGCTCTCCGCCACGCAGAGGCCGCTCGAGGAAGTGGCGCGGTTTCTGGGCGGAGTGGAAGTGCAGGGAGCAAGGGAGCAAGAGAGCGAGGGAGCGGGCAATCCCGTAGCAGTACGCGATGGCGATGGCGATGTGGACGAGGGCGAGACCGATGCGTCTTCGCTCTCTAGCTCCCTTGCTCCCTCGCTCCCGGAGCCGCCGGAGGCAGCGCTTTGCTACCGCCCGGTCACCATTGTGAATGCCAGCGCGCGCAAGCTGCTTCGGTTGAGGATTGAAGTGCCCGTGGAAGACATGGCGCGGCTGAACACAATGGAGGAGATCCCCAGCGGCCCCGCTTCGCAGACGCCGCGGCGCGTGTCCATCTGGAATGCGATTCATCCGCGCCTGCTGGAGCTGATCCGCGAACGCAACTCCACCATTCTCTTCGTCAACAGCCGGCAGGTGGCGGAGCGGCTGGCCGGCGCGCTGAACGAGCTGGCCGGCGAGCCCATTGCGCGCGCGCATCACGGATCGCTGGCGGCGTACCAGCGCGCGGTGATCGAAGAACAACTCAAGGCCGGGCAGATCAAGGCGCTGTGCGCGACCTCAACGCTGGAACTGGGCATCGACATGGGCGCAGTCGATATGGTGATCCAGATTGAAGCACCACCGTCAGTGGCCAGCGGAATGCAGCGGATCGGCCGCGCGGGGCACCATGTGGACGCGGTCAGCCAGGGCATCCTGTTCCCCAAGTATCGCGCCGACCTGGTGGCGTGCGCGGCGGTGACGCGCGCTATGCACGAGGGCCACATCGAGTCCACGCGCTATCCACGCAATCCGCTGGATGTGCTGGCGCAGCAGTTGGTAGCCATTGTCGCGCACCCGCCAACGGCAGGGAACGGGGGAACAAGAGAACGAGGGAACAAGAAGGCAGGGAAAAAGGGACAAGGGACGAGGGACAGCCGAAAGCTGGACGCGAGCATGACTCTTCCAGGCTTCGCTAGCTCCGCCAGCGCCGCCAACCCCGCTCCAGTCGAGGTCTCCGTCGATTCTCTCTACGACTTGGTGCGGCGCGCTGCTCCGTTTGGCGGGCTCACGCGCTCGGCGTTCCACGGCGTACTCGATCTGCTGAGCGGGCGCTATCCTTCCGATGAATTTGCGGAGCTGCGGCCGCGGCTGACGTGGGATCGCGTACGCAACGTGGTGACGCCGCGCGAAGGAGCAGCGCGCCTGGCCATTCTGAATGCAGGCACCATTCCCGACCGCGGCCTCTACGGCGTGTTCCTGGCACACAGCGAAGGCAAATCGGTCCGCGTGGGCGAGCTGGATGAGGAGATGGTGTTCGAGTCGCATCCGAACGAGACGTTCATCCTGGGCGCATCCACGTGGCGCATCACAGACATCACCCACGACCGCGTGCTGGTGGAACCGGCGCCAGGCGAGCCGGGCAAGATGCCGTTCTGGAAAGGCGACGGACCGGGCCGGCCGCTGGAGTTCGGACGGCGCATCGGCGCATTGGTTCGCGAGATGCGCGCACTGCCCAAGCGCGCAGCACTGACGCGGCTGGTGACGGAACACGATCTGGACCCGAATGCGGCGGAGAATCTGCTTGAGTTTCTTGCCGACCAGGAGGCCGCGACCGGAAGCGTTCCCGACGATCGCACCATCGTGATCGAGCGTTGCCGCGACGAGCTGGGCGACTGGCGAGTGTGCGTGCTGTCGCCATTCGGGAGCCGCATTCACACGCCGTGGGCCATGGCGGTGAGCGCACGCATCCGCGCAGCCGGCGGCCCGGAGGTGGAAACGCTGTGGGGCGACGACGGATTCGTGCTGCGGTTCCCTGACACGGATGAGCCGCCCGATCCGGACTGGATCATGGTGGAATCCGCCGAAGCCATGCAACTCGTTCTTCGGCAATTAGGCTCGACGGCGCTGTTTGCCGGGCGCTTCCGCGAGGCAGCGGGCCGTGCGCTGCTGCTGCCGCGCCGCCGCGCCGATCAGCGCTCGCCGCTGTGGCAATTGCGCAAGCGTTCTTACGACCTGCTCAGCGTAGCCTCGCGCTATCCGTCGTTCCCGCTGCTGCTGGAGGCGTATCGCGAGTGCCTGCGCGACGTGTTCGACATGCCTGCGCTCATCGAAACTCTGCGCGCCGTTGAGCAGCGGCAGTTGCGCGTGCACGTGGTGGAGACGCGCAAGCCCTCGCCGTTTGCCTCTTCCCTGCTCTTCAGTTACGTGGCGAATTTTCTCTACGATGGCGACGCGCCGCTGGCAGAGCGGCGGGCGCAGGCCCTCACCGTCGATCAAGAGCAGTTGCGCGAACTGCTGGGCGAAGCCGATCTGCGCGAGTTGCTGGATGCGGATGCAATCGCAGAAGTGGAAGAGACCGCACAGTGCCTCAAGGAGAATTACCGCGCACGCTCCGCGGACGGCATGCACGATCTGTGCCTGAAGCTGGGCGATCTTTCGCGCGAAGAATTGCTGCGGCGCGTGGCCGACCCGGCGCTTCTTGAGCAGGTGGACCGGCTGGTTCGCGCACGGCGCCTCTTGGAACTGCGCATTGCCGGCGAGCGGCGATTGATTGCGGTCGAAGATGCGGCGCGCTACCGCGATGCGCTGGGCGTGCCGCTGCCGCCGGGGCTTGCGGCGGCGCTGCTGGAGCCGGTGGCGCAGCCGGTGCTGGAACTGGTGCGGCGCTATGCGCGCACGCATGGGCCGTTCACCGCGCGCGCGGCGGCTGACCGGTTCGGACTCGAGGTTGAGGACGTGGAGGCCGTGCTGCGGCAGCTTGCGCACGAAGGCCGCGTGCTGGAGGGCGGCTTTATTCCCGGCGGCCTGCATCGCGAGTGGTGCGATGCGGAGATCCTGCGGCAGATCCGGCGCAAGTCGCTGGCGCGGCTGCGACGGGAAGTAGAACCGGTGGAGCAGCACACGCTGGCACGTTTCCTCACGCACTGGCAGGGATTGCTCGCGCCGCGGCGCAACGGGCCGGCGCATCTGGATGCGCTGCTCGATGTAATCGAACATCTGCAGGGCGCGCCGCTGCCGGCGTCGCTGCTGGAGTCATCGATTCTGCCGGTGCGGCTCGCCGGTTACGATTCCGCAGGCCTCGACACGCTGATTGCCGCAGGCGAAGTGGCGTGGACCGGCGTGGAACCGCTGGGTGAGCGCGATGGGCGAATTGCGCTGTATCTCGCGGACAAACTGCCATTGCTTTTGTCAGCACGACCGCAAGCGGAGCCGATGACCGAGCGCGAAGAGAGGCTGCTCGCGGTGCTGGAGGCCACCGGCGCAAGCTTCTTCGACCCACTTCACCAGGCGGCGGGCGGCGGCTATCCCGGCGAATCCATTGATGCGCTGTGGTCGCTGGTGTGGCGCGGCCTGGTGACGAACGACTCGCTGCAAGCGCTGCGTGCATACATTCAGCGGCCGGACACGCGTGGAGCGCGCAGGCCGCATCAGACCGGCGCGGTGTTCCGCTCGCGGCGGACCACTCCGGCGAATGCGCAGGGACGCTGGTCGCTGCTGCCGGTTCGCCCCATGCCGGAAGTTCTTTCCTCCGCGACCCGCGTGTCAGGGCACGACTTAAGTCGTGCCGAAAAGAGGGATAAGCCAATGGCGGCTTTAGCCCCCGGGGCAACCTCCGCTGGCCCAACCGGCACGGAGCGGAGTCACGCGCTTGCCATGCAATTGCTGAATCGCTACGGCGTGCTGATGCGGGAGCACGCAGCCGCCGAAAACATTCCCGGCGGCTTCAGCGCCGTCTACGACGTACTCAAAGCGCTGGAGGAAAGCGGGCGCATCCGGCGCGGATATTTTGTGGCGGGCCTGGGCGCAACGCAGTTCGCACTACCTGCGGCCGTGGACATGTTGCGACAGTTGCGCACGGCGCCCGATATGGAGAAGCCGGAGTTCGTGCAGATGGCCGCGGCCGATCCGGCGAATCCGTATGGCTCGGTGCTGCGCTGGCCCGATCTGCCGGTAATGGAAGAGGATTCGGAGTCAGCACCGCGGGTGCTCACGCGCGCTTCATACGCCGAAGTGATCTTGCGCAACGGCCAGCTTGTGGCGTGGCTGCGCAGGAACAATCCGAACCTGCTGGTGTTTTTGCCCGCCGACGAGCCGGAGCGGTCGCAGGTTGCCGCGGGGCTGGCGCACTTTGTGTGTGCACGCGGGCAGGAGCGGTTGCACGCGGACCGGCACCAGGGCGTGCTGATCACTACCATCAATGGGCAGCCGGTGGCGGCGCATCCCATGGCCCGCTTCCTCATGGATGCGGGATTCCACCCCGGGCCGCTGGGCATGCACCTGCGGCGCATTCCGCTGCCGCTTGCGCAACAAACACGCGATGAACACTCTGGCGGCGTCCAATAACCAACCGTGATGCGCGTCACGCTCGGCGCTGGCCCATCCGGTTAGGATTCTCCTTCGCAGGCAGCCGTCTGGAGGGTATTTAGCGGGTACTGGACGCCGCCTGCGAAGCGATCGAGTGGCCTATCAGCCACTAGGGTTCGACTCCCTTGCCCTCCGTACGCTACTCGGCCAAATTAAATGAACCCGTATTTCGGACGATGTAGTAAGCTGAATACAGCCTCGCAGGCGGCGTCCTTAATGGGACTCCCAATCAGCAAAGGCTCCGGCGTGATTACCCGGGGCCTTTGCTCCGTCTATAGCATTATTATTGACAACCAACTATGCCCGAAGGCGACACCATATTTCGCTCGGCGCGGTCGCTTGGCCGCGCGCTCGGCGGCAAAATCATCACGGGCTTTCGCTCAACCTATCCGCTGTTGACGCGCTTCCACGACGACACGCCGCTCACGGGCCAGATCGTGGAGCAAGTGGAATCGCGCGGCAAGTGGCTGCTGATGCGTTTCTCCGGCGGCGGCACGCTGGCCACGCACATGCTGATGAGCGGAAGCTGGCACATTTACAGGCCAGGCGAACACTGGCAAAAGCCGCGATCGGCGGCGCGCATCGTCATCGAGAACGCGGAGTATCATGCCATCGGCTTCAACGTTCCCGTGGCGGAGATGCACACGGCACAGACCATCGCGCGCGACCGCCGCTTTCCGCAGCAGGAAGACGATCTACTGGGCGCCGAGTTCGACGCGGACGCCGCGCTGGAACGCATCCTCGGCTATCCCGGCGAGGAGATCGGCGACGTGCTGCTGCATCAGCGTGTGATGGCCGGCTTGGGCAATGTCTTCAAAGCAGAGACATGCTTCGTCGCCGGGATTCATCCGTTCGCGAGGATCGGCACACTCACGCGCGCTGAGGTGCAGCGGGTGATTCGCGTGGCGCGGCGGCAGCTGGGCGCGAACGTGATGGAAGATGCCGCCGACATGATTGTGACCTGGCGCGGAGCCGGCCGCCGCACCACGCACCGCTCCGAACCCACCGAAAGCCTGTGGGTCTACGGCCGCAACGGCGACCCGTGCCGCAAGTGCGGCGCGCGCATCCGCAAGCGAATCCAGGGCTTCAATGCGCGAGTGACGTTCTGGTGTCCAGCATGCCAGCCCATGCCGGATGGCTCGGATGTGGACGGGTGAAGACAGCTTCCAGCTCTGGCTCCTAGCTTCTAGCTCCCCCTCGAAGCGACGCGGCATCGGACCGGGCTCTGAAAAAGCACATCGAAGGCTGGGGAAACATTTTGACCCATTCGCCAGCTGAAGCAGTCATTCAGTTCGCAGTATATTCTCGTTGACTTTCAGGGTGAATCCGCGCTTCGATAGGAAAGACCATGATGAAACCGGCTCGCTTGTTTGAGGGATCCTGGATCCTGCACATCAGTAAGATCGCGATCGCCTCTTTCCTGCTGTTTGCGTCGTTCCAGGCCCTCGCCACTTTTTGGGGAGCGGCGCGTTTGGAAGCCGGGTTGAAGAGCGATGTTGTGGAATTCTGGGTGACCGGCAAGCTGCTGCGAGAGCACCAGAGCCCCTACGACCTCTCCCGCGCCCTTGATCTCGAGCGCCAAGAGGGTATGCAGGGAAACACCGCCCGGTTCAGCTTTGGTCCTCCCATCGCACTTCCATTCTGGCTCCCTCTTGGCTACATGAGCCCCAGGATGGCCTGCTTGCTCTGGTACGCTGCGCAGCTCCTCTGCCTTTATGCATCCGTGCGCATCCTGCGCGCCATCTACGGCAATCAGCTCGGTCCTCTGCCTTGGATGGTCTTTTTGTTCGCGCCGGTTCTGCTCTGTGAGCGCGCCGGCCAGTTGGGAATCTTCTTCCTCCTCGCCCTGCTGCTCTTCTTCACGGCCTATCGTCGGCGTCCCTTCATTGCCGGAGTCTGTCTCGCACCCCTGGCTCTGAAACCGCACCTCTTTCTGCCTTTTGCCTGCGTCCTCATTCTCTGGATTCTCTTCGAACGGCACTGGAAAATCGTCTTCGGCTTCGTCAGCGCCGTCGGCTTGAGCATTGCGCTTTCCGTCTGGCTCGCTCCGCACTCCTGGCAGCAATACCATGACATGATGGCGCACCTCGGCGTCATCAACATGCCCATTCCGTGTCTTAGCTCCTGGTTCCGCAGGCTGCTGAAGGGATCCTCTCCCTCCCTTCAGTTCCTTCCCAGCGCAGCGGCCTGTTTGCTCGCCCTCGCTTATTACCTGAAGAAGCGCAGAACCTGGTCCTGGGAAAGCCATGGGGTGCTGCTGCTTGCCCTCGGTCTCGTTACCGCTCCCTATTCGTGGGTCATGGACGAAGCCATCGCAGTGCCAGCTCTTGCGTCGCGCCTGGCACGGCGCAGATCGTCCTGGCCATGTCTCGGCTCCCTGGTCCTCCTCAACACCATCGCCGTTCTCGAGGGGATGCTGAAGGTTCAGGTGAAAGGTGCCGGATACTTGTGGACGGCCCCAGCATGGTTGCTCTGGTGCCTTGCCGTCGACCGGCTTCCTGTCGCAATTGGAGATCCCGTTCTTGCGCCTGCTGAGGTCTGAGGCGTGACCGCAAGTGCGGCGCGCGCATCCGCAAGCGCGTCCAGGGCTTCGATGCGCGAGTGACGTTCTGGTGTCCAGCATGCCAGCCCATGCCGGATGGCTCGGATGTGGACGGCTAAGTCGAGTTGTCAGTTGTCAGTTTTCAGCTCGCGCAGCAAACATTTCGGGCGAATGAATCTGGCGAGGGTCTGCTGACAACTGAAAACTGACAACTGAAAACTCAATCAATTCCCCGGCTTGGGCGTGCCGATCCCGAAGACCTTCTGGAAGAGATTGCGATGATCGGGCGGATGGTCGCAGGTGTCCGTGGGCGCGGTGCCGGCCAGGAAGGCCGCGGTGTAATCGTCGGGGCACGCGGCATCAGCCAGCAGATTGCTCGCCTTGTCCAGGTTCACGATCTCCACGCCCTCGGGCGGCGTGAACTCATGCGTGTCGGAGTACTGCGGCAGCTCCACCGCGTGCTTCATGAACTCCGCCCAGATCGGCGCGGCCGCATCGGCGCCCTGCAGCTTCAGGTCGGTGTAATCGTCGTTGCCCACCCACACGATGCACAGCAGGTTGCTGGTGAAACCCGCAAACCATCCGTCGTGCTCGGTGCCCGTCTTGCCCGCCGCCGGCGCCAGGAATCCAAGGTTGCGCACGCCGGCGCCGGTCCCGCAGTAATCCCGCCCGCCGATCTTGCAGCCATCCTTCCCGTTGCCTTGCAGAACGGCCTCCATCAGGTAGGTGGTCAAAAACGCCACCCGCGGATCCGCCACTTGCTTCGTCGTCGGCGTGAAATCGGTGACGATGTCGCCGGTCGAGGTGCGCACACTGGCCACCATCCACGGATCGATATGCATGCCTCCGTTGGCAAACACCGTGTACGCGCCCGCCATGTCCAGCGGCGTCGCGTCGTACGCCCCAATCGCCATGGCCGGGGTCGCGCGCGCGTTCTTCACCCCCGCGTCGCGCGCCAGCGCCGCCACGCGGTCGAACCCCACCATCGCCGCCAGGCTGATGGTGGCGTTGTTGTCCGACCGCATCAGCGCGAATCGCGCCGTCATCTCGCCGTAATACTCGCCTTCGAAGTTGCGCGGCGTGTACTCCTTGTCGCCCACCTCGTAAGTGGTCTGCTGATCGTTCAGCATGGTTACCGGCGTGAACAGCTTTTCCATCCCCGGCAGCGGCGTTCCCTCCACCGAGGTATTGAATGCCGACGCGTACACAAATGGCTTGAAAATCGATCCCGTGGGCCGCTGCGCCACCGCGTGATTCAACTGCGAACTGCCGTAGCTCCGCCCGCCCACCAGCGCCAGCACCTGCCCCGTGTGCGGGTTCAGCGCAATCAGCGCTACCTGCGGATAGGGGTAGGCAATCCCCCGCTTGCGGTCCAGCGCATGCTTCTTGTCCACGCGTTCGTCCACCATGTGAATGGTGCTCTCCACGGCGCTTGTCGCCACGCGCTGCAGATCCGGATCGAGCGAGGTGTAAATCCGCAGTCCCTCCAGGTTCACGTCGCGCTCGCCCAGGCGCTGCAACAACTGGTCATGCACCAGGTCCACAAAATACGGCGCCTCGCTGGCGTCCACGCTCGCCGGAGTCAGATGCAGCGGCTCTTCCTTGGCGCGCTCCGCCTCGTCCTTGGTGATCGCGCCTGTCTCCACCATCGAGTCCAGCACCAGGTTGCGCCGCTCGATCGCGCGGTCAGCGTGACGGAAAGGCGTAAAGTAGTTGGGCCGCTGAATCATGCCCGCCAGCAGCGCGCACTCGGCCAGATCGAGCTGGCGCATGTCTTTGCCAAAGTACGCCTGCGATGCCTCCCCGAATCCATTGATGGAGAAGCTGCCGCGCTGCCCCAGGTTGATCTCGTTGGCGTACATCTCGAAGATCTGCTTCTTGGTGAAGCGATGCTCCAGCTGGAACGTGATCACGATCTCGATGATCTTGCGCTTGATGCGCTTCTCCGGCGAAAGAAAGAAGCCGCGCGCCAGCTGCATCGTCAGCGTGGAGCCGCCTTGCTGCTTCTGCCCCGTGGTCACATCGCGGATCACCGCTTCCAGCAGGCGGTAGTAGTTCACGCCGCCGTGCTCAAAGAATCGCCGGTCCTCGATGGCCAGCACCGCCTGTACCAGGTTCTGCGGAATCTCGTCGTAGGTGATCAGGCGCCGCTTGGTGCGATTGGCGTCCTCACTCAGCCCGGTGATCAGCAGCGGCTCCAGCTCATAACTGGCCAGCGCCTGCCCGTGATCGTCGTTGATCGAGTCCACCACGCCGTCCGAAACGTGAATCGTCGCTCCGTCCTCAGCGTGATACGACTGCGGGCCGGGCATCACGCTGATGGCCTGCGAGCCCAGCCGGAACGTACCCATCGGCGACGGCTTGGGCACGTCCGACGTCGTGTAGCCCGCCTGCCGCAGCTCGTCGCCGATGAGCTTGACGGTGAGCTTCTGCCCCGGCCGCACCTCGCGCGGCTCAGCGTAAATCTTCGCGGTGTTGGCAAACAGCGGCTGCTCCAGCCGCGCATCCACAATATGCTCGTACTTGAAATAAAAATATCCGCCCACGCTGAGGACGGCAATGGCCCCGGCCGCAATCACCAGCAGAACTACGCGCAGAACCAGCGAGGCCCAGCCCCGGTTGCCCGCCGCGGGCATCCTGAATTTGATCTTTAACGCCATCTATAAGGCAGCTCCCAACTGCTTGCTCCCGTTTCCTTGCCCGCTACTCCCTACTCGCTCGCCTCAAGCAGCAGTTCCTCCGCAATCTTTGTTTTCAGTTCGTGCAGCACCCGGTCGACCGGCACATCCATGCTCGCCAGCGTGGCGCGCGTCACCAGCTCCACCACGCCTCCCGCGGCCTTCTTGCCCACGTTCACACGATAGGGAATCCCCACCAGGTCGGCATCCTTGAATTTGACGCCCGCGCGCTCGTCTCTGTCATCCAGCAGCACGTCGATGCCCGCCGCATCCAGTTCCGCAGCCAGCTTCTCGCCCGTCTCGCGCAGTTTCTCGTCGGCCATGTTCGTCACTGTGATGACGACAGTGAACGGCGCGATGCTCGCGGGCAGCCAGAACCCGTTGCCGTCGTTCGACTGCTCGATGGCCGCCGTCAGGATGCGCTCAATGCCGATTCCGTAGCAGCCCATGATCGGCATCACTTCCCTGCCGTTCGCGTCCAGCACCCGTGCGCCCATTGACTCCGAGTATTTGGTTCCCAGCTTGAAGATGTGGCCGACCTCGACCGCCGTGCCCACCACCAGCTTGCCCGCGCATCCATCGCTTGGGCAGGCTTCGCCCTCGTTCACGCTGCGGATATCCGCGCTCAGCGTCCAGGTAAAGTCGCGTCCCGGCACAACGTTGCGCAGGTGGTAGTCCAGCTTGTTCGCGCCGCATACCAGGTTCCTGCGGCCTTCCAGCGATTTGTCCACGATCACGGTGAGCCCGCCAGCCAGCGGCTTGTAGTCATGCGTCAGTCCCACCGGTCCCAGGTAACCGGCTGGCCCTTTGATGTATTGCTCCAGTTCCTCGGCCTGCATCGTCCGCAGCTCCGCGCCGCCCAGCGCGCCCAGCAGCTTGGTTTCGTTCACCTGGTGATCGCCGCGCAGAAATACGGCCACTCCGTGCCACCCGTCCTTCTCGCCGCCCGCCTTCGAAACGGCCCCGCGCTTCAACACCATGTACGCCACGCACTTAATGTCGCTCGCCGGCGAAATCTTGAAAAAAGCAGCCACGTCCGCGATGGCCGCGCAACCCGGCGTTTCCACCAGCTCCGGCGTGCCGTCCCCCGTCGCCTCCATCTCCGTTACCGGCTCCAGCCGCGACGTCGCCTTTTCCATGTTCGCCGCATACCCGCACACCGGGCAGCTCGCAATCAGGTCCTCGCCCGCGTCGGTGTACACCATGAACTCCTGCGACTGCGAACCGCCCATCGCGCCCGAGTCCGCCTCGACAACCACAAACTTCAGCCCTGCCCGCGTAAAGATGGCGCGGTAAACCGCATCATGCTTCTTATAGCTCACGTCCAGCCCTGCCTCGTCCAGGTCAAATGAGTACGCGTCCTTCATCATGAACTGGCGCACGCGCAGCAAGCCCGACTTCGGCCGCGGCTCGTCGCGAAACTTGGTCTGGATCTGGTACCAGATCTGCGGCAACTGCTTGTAGCTGCGCAGCTCGCTCCGCGCAATCGAGGTCATCACCTCTTCGTGCGTCATGCCCAGGCAAAGGTCCGCGCCCTTGCGGTCCTTCAGACGGAACATGTTGTCGCCCATCCCCGTCCAGCGGCCGCTCTCCACCCACAGTTCCTTGGGCTGGATGACCGGCAGGAAAAACTCCTGCCCGATCGTGTCCATCTCCTCGCGTACAATGGCGATGACCTTGTTCAGTGAGCGCTGGCCCAGCGGCAGGTAGTTGTAGATTCCGGCGCCGAGCTGGCGGATGTAGCCGGCCCGCAGCAGGAACTTGTGGCTGGCCACTTCGGCATCTGCCGGGGCCTCGCGCAGGGTGGGGATAAAGAGTTTCGACCAACGATGCATAATGAGTGCGCGCTTGCTTTCCCGTCCATGAGAGCGGACGCAAAACGGGTTAAGTGCTGATTCCATTCTAAATGTTGCGGCACTTGGGGCCGGGAGCCTGGCCGCCTTCCCGCCCCGCAAAAGAATCAGCGTCCGCACCTTGAATGTCGAGTCTCGCATCGCCGCTCCGGCTGGCTTTCCGCCTCTGCCGGGTATAAAGCATCCCCACAGCCAGAAGGCGCGCCGCTGAAAACAAAGACGCTAGCGATGCAACCGTGCGCCATCCCGTGTCACGCCAGACACGCGGCGTGTGCGCGCTGACACGATGGGCGAAGCAGACGCACCCCAACTTACACTGAGAACTCGATCGGACCTAAGCGCAGCGCCTACATCCCGTTAGGGAATTCCGGCGATGGTTGCAATAATCGCGCGAACCCGCATGAGAACGTCCTCGGGCGCCTTGGCGATGAAGCTCGGGTTGCGAACCCTCCAGTCAACACTGCGCAAGTGCGAGCAAAGCACAGCGCCGGCAACTGGCAGCGCCAGCGGCAACAGCACCTCCGACGAGTAACCCTTCACACGAGTGGTTATTGGGCAGACGAACGCCAGGGACGCCCTACCGTTGAAACGCCAGGAAGAGAGCGGGCCGGCGGCCTGCCTGTTCGAGACCCAATTGTGGATCAAAATCAAGCCAGATCAGGTCGCCTTCATCCGGAACGTTCGGGCTTACCAAATCTCAGCTCCTCGATCCGGCCCCCAATCGACCCTTTCCATCTCCGCGCCTTCGGGGATTCCTTCCAAAAGCGCTTCAAGGGTCATTCGGGCTGGCGGCTTTTGGGCAATTCCCGGCCGTTTCACCAGCGCGATACCGGCGCCATTTGCCACCCACTCCACTTGGTCGCCGGGAGCAAGGCTGGCCTGGGCGGCCAATTCCTCGGGAATCTCTACCGCAAGGGTGTTGCCGACGCGGACGATCTCGGTTTTCATGACGATCGCTCCCTGGTCAACATCATACAGCGAATCGATTTCGCCTTCCCCGAGGCTATTCGCCGCCGGATTCCGTCGAACCCGCAGATTGAGCCTCACATGAAGACACCCGACTTCTAGCCGAGTACTCTGGCCGGATCACCTCGGGAATGATTTGTCCAATAACCGTTTTGCGATTCGTCAGTTGGATTGGCTTCCCCAGGCTGAGAAGTCTCCTGAGTTGCTTGACGTTGCGCAATTTGCTGAGGCCGATGCTCTCGATGCTTCGCTCCTTGGTGCATGACTGCCTCTAGATTAGCTCAACTCCCCATAAATCATGCAGATGCACCACGCCTTCGACCATCTGCTCCGCATCCACCACCACCAGCGACGTAATCTTGCGCTCCTCCAGGATGGCCAGCGCCCGCGCCGCCAGTTCCTCGCCGGCAATGGTCCTTGGGATGGCGTTCATCGCCTCGCCGGCCGTCTTGCTCAGCGCCGCGCCGCCCTCGCGCTCCAGCAGCCGCCGCAGATCGCCGTCGCTGATCACCCCGCGCAGCTTTCCCGCCTCCTGCACCGTCGTCATGCCCAGCTTCTTCGACGACATCTCGTAGATCACGTCGGTCATCGGCGTCTCGGGCGCAACCAGCGGCACCGCCTCGCCCGCGTGCATCAGGTCCCTCACCCGCGCCAGTTGCTTGCCCAGCTTGCCGCCTGGATGCAGCTCGGCAAAATCCTCAGCCTTGAATCCCTTGCGCAGGCTCACCGCAACGGCCAGCGCATCGCCCAGCGCCAGCATTGCGGTAGTCGACGCGGTGGGCGCCAGGTTCAGCCCGCAGGCCTCGCGCTCCACCCCGCAGTCCAGCGCCACATCGCTCGCAGTGGCCAGCGTGGACGCCAGGTTGCAGCAGAAGCTGATCAGCGCGTCGCCCTTGCGCTTCAGCGTGGCCAGCAGCCGCAGGATCTCTTCCGTTTCCCCGCTGGCCGAGAGCGCAATCACCACATCGCCCGCCATCAGCACGCCCAGGTCGCCGTGCACCGCTTCCGCCGGGTGCAGAAACAGCGCCGCCGAGCCAGTGGAGCTGAGCGTAGCGGCGATCTTCTGCGCGATGATGCCGCTCTTGCCCATCCCTGTGACAACTACCCGCCCGTTGCCCTCGCCGCAGCGCAGGATCAGCTCGACGGCCCGGGCAAACGGCTCCGCCATCGGCCCTTCCAGCCGCCGCGCAAGCCCCTCCAGCGCCGCCGCCTCCGTCCGCACCAGCTCCGCGGGAGTCAGAGGCTTATGGTCGGAACAATCTTCCTGTTTGCCTGGCATCGGTAATTGATTGTAACCGCAGCCGCAATCGCGCCCTCTCTTACAATGGAAGGTGAGGTCGTAAATCTTGAAGCGCAACACCATTGTCCTTTGCGTCACGCTGGTTCTCCTGGCCATATTTGCCTGGGCGGGCTGGGCCAACTGGGAGTACCGCAAGCAGGCCGCTGCCAAACGCGCCGCCGCGGCCGCTCTTAAAACCGACCTGGCTGCGGCCGGTGACCCCGATGCGGAATTTACGCGCTCCCCGCTCCTCGGCAAGCCGGCCCCCGCATTCAACCTGGAAGACTTGAGCGGCCAGAAAGTTACCCTGGACAACTACAAGGGCAAGGCTCTGCTGATCAACTTCTGGGCCACCTGGTGCGGCCCCTGCAAGCTGGAGACGCCGTGGCTCGTCGAACTCCGCAATCAGTACGCATCCAAGGGCTTCGAGATCCTGGGCGTCGATTCCGAGGACGACGAAGTGACGCCCGACGACAAGGCCGGCTGGGCTAAGGACAGGGCCTCCGTCGTCCAATTTGTCCAACAGGAGCACATGCCCTACCCCGTGCTGCTGAATGGCGACAGCATCAGCCAGGAATACGGCGGATTCGAGGCTATGCCCACCTCTTTCTTTGTGGACCGTAGTGGCAAGGTGATCTCCATGCAGATGGGCATCACCTCAAAAGACGATATGGAGATGAAGATCAAGCAGATGCTTGGCGAGTAGTCATGCTTAAGAGAGCGCGCAAACCCGGTATCGTCGCGATCGCTGCCCTGGCGGCGTCCATGGCGCTGCACTCGCAAACGCCGCTCTTCCAGGATCCCCATCATCCCGCCGCGAAACCGCACGAGGTGGACTACCTCTACCCTGAGCAGGTGACGCTCACTGCCGGCAAGCCAACGCGGGTGACGCTGCACTTCCGCATTGCGCCGGGCCTGCACATCAACTCTCACACACCCAAAGAGAAATTCCTGATCGCCACCGACTTATCGCTTCCCGCCGACGCGGGCGTCCGGCTTGAGGGCGCGCACTATCCCGAAGGCGCCGACTTCGTCCTCCCGGTGGATCCCTCCACCCACCTCAACGTCTATACCGGCGACTTCGCCATCGACGCGCGCCTCGTCTCCACGCCGGGCGACCACCTGGTCCAGGCGCGGCTGCACTTCCAGGCCTGCGACGAAAACGCCTGCATGCCCCCCAGAACCATCACCGCGTCCATCGACGTGATCAGCCGCTGAGGGCTACCACCCCATCTGCCGCATCCGTTCCTGGATGATACCGCTGTAGCGATCCATGCGATCGGGACGCCGCTTGAGCGGCCGTGGCAGAATCGCGGCCAGGCGCGCCGCCTGCTCCCGGTTGATGCTCTGCGCGCCGGTCTTGTAATACGCGCGGCTTGCCGCCTCCGCTCCATAGATTCCGGGGCCCCACTCCACTTCGTTGAGGTAGAGCTCCAGGATGCGCTGCTTGCCCAGTACCAGCTCGGCCACTGGAACCAGCGTGAACTCCGCGCCCTTGCGCAGGAGGGACCGCTCGGTGCCGAAGAAGAGGTTCTTCACCAGTTGCTGGGTAAGGGTGGAGCCGCCGCGCAGGCGCCGGCCACCCTCCATATCGTCTTCCGCGGCAATCTCCATGGCGTGCCAGTCGAAGCCGTGATGCTGGTAGAAGCGCCCGTCCTCGGCGGCAATCACCGCGTGCTGCAGCTCCGGCGAGATCTGCCGCAGCGGAACAAACTCGTACCGTTCACGGTACGGCTTGCCCGCCCACCGGGCCTGAATGCGCCGCTCCATGTGCACCGCGGTCGTCGGCGGGGCCATCCAGCGGTACGCTACCAGCGTGAGCGCGGCCAGCAACCACAGGGCCGCCACGCCGATCGCCAGCCCCACGGCGACAAGTCGCAGCCAGCCTCTCCGCAGCCGGAACCGGGCTATTCCCTTCGGCGGCGGGGCTTTCAGTTCTGGCAGTGGACCTGGGTTCACATTTCAGATGATAGGTGACGACGGGGGAGCAAGAGAGCAAGAACTGCCGCAGGCGCCGGATGGCCGCGAAAAAAAAACGGCGATGTCTTGTGGATTCATGGGGTTATGCCATCAAAATGCAGTGATTTTGCGCCTTTGTCCTTCCCGTCCATCCGCTCATGAAGCCGAGCGGATGGACGGGGCACAGCATGCAGAATGTGCGAAAAAAAACGGCGATGTCTTGTGGATTCATGGGGTTATGCCCTCAAAATGCAGTGATTCTGCACCTTTGTCCCGCCCGCCCATCCGCTCATGAAGCCGAGCGGATGGACGGGGCACAGCACGTTGTGGACAGCACCCTTTGGCGGGAAATGAAAAACCCGGCGGAGAAGAATCCTCTCAGGCCGGGCGCATTATTTCTGACTGTTTCCAGTTTATCAAATCCAAATCTTAAGCCTGCATAATTGCGAAAGTTTTTCTTCTCATAGATAACAAAGGAGTAATTTCGATATTCACAGGGTGGGGAGCTTGACTTTTGCGGAGCCGCTGAAGAATTGCACCATAATTGGTGCAGAAAAGCAGGGCCGGTTTTTCCGCGCCTCGGGGCCCGATGTGTTTATACTTCGAGCGACCCGGAAATTCAGTCCCGCAATCCTCCCCCACGAGAGAAAGCCAGGAGGAATCACCGTGAAACTTTGGATGGCAGCTGCAATTCTCTTCTGCATACCTGTCTGCGCCTCGGCCCAAACCGCAACCAAGCCGTGCGAGGACCTGAAAGCAGAAATCCAAAAGAAGCTGGACGCCAAGGGCGTGACCGGCTACACCCTGACCGTTGTGGACAAGGGCAAGGAAGCCGATGGCAAGGTAGTGGGCGGTTGTGGCGGGGGGACGAAGAGCATTGTTTACGAGAAGGCCGCGCCCGCGCCTGCAGCGAAGGAGAAATCCAAATAGCGCACGGATCGGGAGAACTGGCGCTACATTCCGATCGACGTCTCCATTTGATCGAATCTCAAATCTGACGAGGTGAAACTATGCCCAACCAACGTGAATGTGCGCTCTTGCGCCGGGCCGCGAGAGCACTCCTCGTGGTGCTGGCGCCGATCGCCGTGGCGCAGACGCGGGCGCCCAAGCCAGACCTGCATGCGGGCGGCATCCAGCCTACGGTGATTCCGAACGGGCAACCGACCGAGGCCACCCTGCCCGGATTCCATCTGACCGGCGCGCGCGTGGAAACCGATCATCTCTGCAAAGTGATCTCGTACAAGGTTGTTTCAGACAACGAGATCAAAATGACCCTCCAGGGCACGCGCGGCGTCGACGATAAGGAGGATCAGTGCGGGATCACCGTGCGCACGTCCTCCGGCAGCGCGTCCACGTGGCTGGTGGTGGAACTTACGCCGGAGGAGGCAGCGGAACAGAAGCAGCGACAGGAAGCCGAGGGGCAGGAAAAGGCTGCGGCGTTTGTCCGGCGGTCAGGAAAAGCATGGCGCCTGACCTTTGCCGGGGGCACCGGCGTTACCTATACCGCGGACGGCGGAGACGACGACGCCATGCCCACCTTCCGCACCGATGGGGGAGCCGCTGCGAAGATCGCAGTGTCAGACGACAACAAGGTGATGATCATCGAGGAAGGCTGCGTGCGCAGCGGCACTTTATCGGGCACATCGGTCAAGGATGGGCAGTCAAGGGGCAACTGCACCCCTGCCGGCGGCTGGACCGCAACTGTAACCCACTGATGTTCCCGGGGCCGACCGCCGGGTCCCCAAAGGCGAGGGACCCGGGGCACCCCATTCTTGTTCATCATGAGAGAGGTGTTGGCACGGGCACCCCGCCTCAGCGCTTCAAGCACCGGCACCCGACGTGACTTTCAGATTGTTGGTGACCGAGAAGATGCCGGGAACGCTGTTGGCACGAATACCCGCCGTGTCCTTGTCGGCCTCCGAATCGACCACGCCTTCGAGTGTCACATGACCACCCTTGACGATGATGCGGATGGGCTTTTGCACTCCCATGTCGTACTTCTGCAAGGTGGCGTAGCCGTAGATGGCATGGAACAGCCTCACGCGCAGTTGCTGGTCAATGGGCGCGGGGGGAAGGACCTCGATCTGATTGTCGACGTGCTGGACTCCCTCGATATTCTTGACTACTTTTTCCGCGTCGGACTTGTTGGCGGGGTCGGTGACCTGGCCCAGAAGCGTAACCGAACTACCGTCCACGCGGTATTCGATGTTGTCAAAGACAGTCAACCAGGGCAACATCCATAGCTCATGCCTCACTTCGCGTTGAATGCGCACCTGGTCAGGGTTCTGGGCGGCCTGGCCCATGGCGAGGGAACCACAAACGAGTGTAAGCGCCAAAACGGCCAGCGCTGTCTTTCTGCTTTCCATTGCATCTCCTTTCGCACTGAAAAACGTTGTCGCGTTGGCGGCAACGCCCAAATTCCGATGGCGGGTTGAACACCGCCGTAACAATAAGGATGCGAAGGAGCGGGAATTTGTATTCCCCGGGGATTGGATTCAAGGGGTTTACATTGGATGGAACGCCGGCCTCCCGCCCGGCGCTCCATTCGGTTGACGTTATTAAGCATTGGATTCGGCAGCATCCCAGGTCCCTCCGCCGCGGCGGACGAGGGACCCGGGGTACCCGGCCGATCTCGACGCCCAAGTCCGGGGAACTGCCGGCACTGCGGAGAATTAGCGATTCCGTTGTACGGCGTCTGCTTCCGCCGCGAGGTTCATCAGAAATTTCAGGAAATCCTTCCCTTGCCCCTGGAACAAATTCTCACCCTCCAGGAAAGCCACGGTCGCCTGCGCTCCAGCGAACTTGTCGGTCAGGGGGCGCAGTACAGAAACCTTTGGCAAGTTGGGACTGATGAATTCGCAGGGAATCGGGAAGATGAGGTTGGTTTGCAACTGCGGATTCGGCGGATCGTTAAAGTTGGGGAAGGTCAGGCCGTTGTCCGTCACCGGAGTCTGCTGGCCATTGAAATCGAACGGCGGCCCCTGCACGGCATTTCCTGCGAAATCCACCCACTCCAGGAAGTGTGCTACTTCATCGCCGCCGATGCCGAAAATGATCTGCAGCACCTCGGGATTGGTAACCTTCACTCCCAATGCGGGATAGAGACTTGAGCCGCCCTGCTCGATGGATCCGAAGTGGAAGGCGGCGGTGTTGGCGATGGCCTGGATGTGATCTTCACCATCGAAGTCGGTGTCGTTCCTCGGAATTGCGGGTCGATTGTGAATGGTGATTGCCTGGGGGAATGTGGCGCCGAAGTCGGGGTTCGTTGAAGTGCGATAGCGGGTATACCAGCTCGTATCCACATTGAGGTTCATGAGATTGGTGAGCCGCTGTGCCCCACTGGAACCGGCCGCGGTGCTGCCTGGAAGCCGCTGGAAAGGCGTAAGATCGACCGGCTCGGCGCCTTTCATTTCAAGATACTTGTTGAGAAAGTCTGCGTGAGTATTTTCGTCGAGAGTATTGCTGCTGATGTATTGTGACCCATCTCCATCGAGATATTGGAAGGCGAGTTGATAGTTGTTCTGGGTCCCATCCGTGACGCCGCCGAGTTCCGCGTATTGGTTCCACAGATCCGATTCGATCAGTTCGGCTGCAGCCAGAAAGCGCAAGATGGCGATATCGCCGCGGGTGAGAGGCTGGTTACGCCCGGATTCCTGCCCATATGCAGTAGGAGCGTTGCTCGCGAGCAGGCCTGCGCCGGCCATTGCCACGGCGCCTCCTGCAAACATTCCTGTTTTGAGCAGTGATCGCCGATTCATCGACTGCTGCGATTGGCTATTCGGATTTTTTATCATCGATACCCTGCCTTGTGGACATAGGGATGTCCTGATTCAAACTAGTTTTTCGGCATGCTCAGTGTTGTCATCCAAAGTCAGATAAGGTGTCATTGCTTTTTCACGCTTGTTATCTCATTCCTCCCCATAAACACCAATGCCCGCACCAGGGTGCGGGCACAATTCAACCAACGATCGAACTCTATCCAGATTCGACGCCCACCGATGTGACGGCGGACGCCTCAACCCCACTCTGCCGTCATCCCGAGCGCAGCGGCGCAGCAGTATCGCGCCGCACAGTCGAAGAACCTGCATTTTCGCTTGCTGCCAGCCGGCTGTCGCGCCGGTCTCCCGGCCGGCTGTCGCGCGGGTCTCCCGACCCGCGTGATTTCCACGTGTGCCATAATCATGTCATGGCCGTACGCACCACCGTCGATATCCCGGAACCGCTTCACGACCGCCTCCGCGACCGCGCCGAGCGCTCCGGCACCTCCATCCGCTCGCTCATCGTCCGCGCGCTCGAAGAAACCTACGCCGCTCCGAGAAAAGGAAAGAGAGTGACCGGTCCCCTCATCGCCGGAACGGGCAAGCGAGGGCCTCGCTATCCCGTGGACGAAAATCCGCATGACCTTATTATTTACTGACCTCAACGTCTGGCTGGCGCTCTCTGACGCCGGAAATTCGCACCACGCAACTGCCTGGGCATGGCTCAATCGCCTCCCGGACGACGCCCGCCTCGTCCTCTCCCGCTACACCCAACTCGGGCTGCTTCGCCTTCTCACCAATCCGGCCGTGATGGGCGACCAGACACTGTCGCTGCGCCAGGCTTGGTCGGTCTACGACCGCTGGCTGGAGGACCCTCGCGTGGAGTTCTATCCCGAGCCGCGCAATCTTGAAGCTGAATTCAGGCAAGCCACCCAGCCCTTTGCCACGCAAAAAGCCTCAAAGTGGGTGGGAGATTGCTGGCTTCTGGCTTTTGCGCAAGCGGCCGGCGCACAACTGGTCACCTTCGATCGAGCGCTGTATGAGTTTGCCCGCAAACAGGGCAACTCCGCGATCCTGCCGGCGTAAGCGGTAATCGCGCGCGCCCGTCGAGGATAACCGTCAACCCGAATGTAGCGCCGGCCTCCCGACCGGCTGTCGCGCGGGTCTCCCGACCCGCGCGCTCCGCAAACGGCAGAATGGATGAGTGGGTCGCCAGCCAAGTGATTGGACTCGGCAGCATCCCAGGTCCCCAAGTGCGAGGGACCTGGGGCACACGGCTACTGCTACAAGAACTGATTCACCTGCTAGCCGCCATTTCTCACATGGATCGGTTCTGGTGGGAGCGGTTGACATTGGCAGGGTGTAGAGGGCGATTAATCGGCTGGCATTGGTCTCCTCGATGGGCTCGTCGGGTGTGGCGAAGGGTTGATTTCGGATCGAAGTTGGATTTCGAGCATTGCTCCGCCAAGGCGATTGCCGGCCGATGTGAAAAAAGGGTTGTAGGGCGAGGCTTCCAGCTTCAGCAGCGCAGAGCGTCGAAGGCCCGAGCGTAAATCTGCTTCCACGGATAGGTGGAACTGAGTTCCAGCCACACGCGCCGGGCGCTGATGCGTACCCGGGCGCCGATTTTGAACAGCTTGAGCCGGATCGTATCCGCCTGCGCCTCGGCCCACTCGGTGCCTTTGAGCGCCAGCCGCCGCAGCGCTTCAACCAGCGTGTAAGCCAGCGCCGACAGGTACAGCCGCAGCTGATTGCCCTTCATTTCTTCCGTCGAGAGGCGATAGGCAAACAGGCACATCTGCTCCTTGATGCGGTTCTCCATCTCGCCGCGCTGGCAGTAGAACTGCTCGTATAACTCGCGTGCCGCCCACTGATCTGGAGTTATCGAGGTGACGACGAAGCGCGGGTTCTCGCCCTTGTCCAGATACTCGGCCTTTGCAACGACTCGCCTCGCCCGCGCCCAACTGTTGTGCGTTTGATAGTTGAACTCGGTAAAGACACGCGCGGCCTTGCCGGTCTCGGCATGCTCGAGCCTGGCCTCCTGCATCTGCTTTCCGACGATCTTCTGCAGCCGGCTGTTGCGCGCCAGACCGAACAGGAAGTCCACCCGGTTCTCGTCGGCCTCGCACCAGGCCATCAGTTGCTCGCGGCAGAAGCCCGAGTCGCCGCGCAGCACGATGCGTATCTTGGGCCACCTGATGCGCAGTTGTGCCACGATACGCTTGACCTCATCCAGCGCACCGGCGGCTCCATCGATGTTGGCCGGCCTGAGCCGCGCGCACAGCAGTTGATCGCCGGCGAAAATATAGAGCGGCAAGTAGCAGTAGCTGTCGTAGTAGCCATGAAAGAACCGCTCCGGTTGATGGCCGTGGAGAGGGATGTCGGTTGCATCCAGGTCGAGCACGATCTGGTCGGGCGCTTCGGCGTGCGACTCGGTGAACAGATCGCAAAGCAGCGCGTCGATCTTTTCCGGCGCGTAGTCGATCTTGTGATAGCGCTTGCTGCCGCCGGGAAGTTCCAGCCGGTTCAGGGTGCTCTTGCCGGCCAGCGGATCTTCCAGCTTGCGACGGCCCGCCAGCACCGCCATCAGCGGATCGTGGCGCAACTGC
>DASZLE010000096.1:0-52607 GCA_035552475.1 Occallatibacter sp. | reverse complement strand
CGTTCGGCCCGTCGATTGGCAGGCCGAACAGGCGGCCGATTGGGAGTCTTATCCAGTCGGAGGAGAGGGTGGAATCGATTCACGTTTGCACCTCCGCTGACAGGTAGTCAGCTATGGCGCAAACCTAAGGGCAGAATCGGGCAACGTCCAATGAATTCTGGGAAGGGCGTTATGAACATCGCGCATAACCGCGCTCCGGTCTGTACACGAAAGTGCCTAAATTTCGTAGCTGTGGAGCGTTTCAGGGGTTCCGACGCCGCCTCTGTATAAGGATGCTTTGACGGCCGGCTGATTGGAGAGACAGCACGTAAAGCTGGTGCCGTCTGTCAGCTCGATCTGCACATCGGTTCCGTCCCCGGTGTCCTTGTGGATGCGGAGGGTCTGGATCGTCTTGCCGGATAGCTCAGAACACTCGACGTAATCTGCCTGCATGGCCGCAACCTCTCAGCCTCTTAGAATCGCACAGCCTGTCTTTGCGCTGTCTGGAAAACGCGGTACGAATATCCCACAAGCGCCCCAGAGCCGCAGTCAGGTGTCGCGAAACTGCCGCGGCTCTTGATTGCCAACATTATCACACTCATCGTGTGTAGACTCATAGTGGTCAGGATCGAAGTATGGGAGTGTGGCTACACGCTCCGTTAAGTCCCGATTCGGTTTGACGTTACGCAGGATACGTGACGAGCGGGGGTATTCGCAGGAAGAGTTGGCGGAGCGGGCCGGACTCCATCGCAATTATGTGGGCGGCGTGGAGCGGGGCGAGCGCAACGTCGCATTGGAGAATATCGTGAAACTGGCGAAGGCGCTTTCCGTCAAGCCAGGAGAACTTTTCACGGATCTTTCCTGACCGAGCCTTCGGTAAACAGGGCGGCGGATCAACAGTGCAGCAATCTGTTGCATTGATTACCACCATACGAGGTTCAAGATCCCCTAGTGGTCGCTCTCATTTTTCTGGGTATTTTGCAGATAGAACTCGTGAAGTTTGGTCTGAAGGAGTTTCTTGTCGGGAAGTTGTGTTTGGTATTCAGCGATGAGGGTAGGAGAAAGCGTGCGGCTGAGTGCGTATTCAACGACTTCATCCTCCTTGCTTGCACAGAGCAGGACACCAATCGCAGGCCGTTCATGAGATTTGCGGACGTCTCGGTCAAGGGCTTCCAGATAAAATCCGAGTTTTCCGAGGTATTCAGGTTCAAACCGGCCAACTTTCAACTCGAACGCTACGAGGCAATTTAGACCTCGATGAAAGAAGAGTAGGTCCAGTGCGAAGTCTCGTGTGCCCACTTGCACCGGAAACTCGGAACCGATAAAGCAGAAGTCCCGGCCGAGTTCAAGAAGAAAATCCCTCATCCGGGAGAGCAATCCCCGATGTAGATCTCCTTCGGTGTGGCCCTCCGGCAATCCCAGAAACTCGACTGTGTAGGCGTCCTTGAAAACGCTCAGTGCGTCGGGATACATTTGTTGCGCCGCTGGCGCGACTTTTGCCGGAGAGAGCACGGTGCGCTCGAAGAGGGCTACCCGGAACTGCCGTTCCAATTCGCGCTTGCTCCACTTTTCTTGGGCGGCCATGCGGAGGTAAAATTCCCGCTCCTCAGGCCGTTTGCTTTGTTCCAGAATGATCAGGTTGTGCGTCCAGGACAATTGTCGCACCAGTGGCGCGACAATTTGATCCTCTCGGTACGTCTCATAGAACTGCTTCATGCGAAATAGGTTGCTGCGGGTGAAACCGCGCAGACCAGGCTGTATGCGGGCAATGTATTGCGCCAGTTGCGGCACTACGCCATCACCCCACTCAGCGGCTTCGATTTTGCGGCTAATGTGCTGCCCCACCTGCCAGTAGAGATCAATTAACGTGGTATTGACAGCTTGAAATGCCCGCTGTTGAGAGACCGCTATGAGACCAACAATCTCGGCAAATCCGGCCTCGTCAATTTGGGTCGGAGTAGGAAGCGAAGTCTTTAGGTTTCGTGCCGCAGTCATCAGTTAAATGCTCCAAGCATGTCATGATCCTATCAATGTAAGAGTAGATTGCTGCCTCTGCACGGCAGAGGTCGCAAGCGCGATGTCGAGGGTGCTGACGAGGGTGCTGAAGAGATTTCTGCCCGTGTTTTCCACAGCTTTTGAGTGCTTTTGTTAGCCATCAGTGCCCATAGTTTCAATGGGTTACGATCAAAAGCACTTCTGTCACGGCAGAGGTCGCGGGTTCGAGCCCCGTCGTCCCCGCCATTGATTCCAAAGATCTTAGAATCAATTGGCGACCTACAGTGACAATCAAATCAGGGTCGGATGAAGGTCCAATACGCCGACTACTGCTTTGTTTGCGAGTATCTTTCTTCTGCCGTCTGATCCACGTTTGACACGATCATTCTTACAACCTTGCTATGTGCTACCGCTTGTTCGAGTTCACTGCCTGTGTGTAAACATCCAGCGTGATCCGACCGCGTGTCGCACGAGATTCGACACATAGACCGGGCCAGATTGTTTCTCCATCCATCCGACGGCTGTCTGATCGAGAGAAAATGTGAATGAATGTTGTCCAACGCTCGCCGGGCTTTTCGCGCGGACCGGACGGTTCCGAGAAATTTGTGAAAACCAAAACGGCGATGCCTTGTTAATTCATGGTCTTACGCCATCAAGGTGCAGTGATACTTAAAGAGGTTAACTTGCTTTCCACAGGGAAGTTTGGACCAACCGGGTTAGGGCGTTCCCGCAGATAGCCACTTCCAGCTTCGGAGGTCAGCGGCGCTTCTACTCGCCCTCGCACATTTCTTCGAACAGCTCGCGAACGTAGCTTCGGGCCTGGGCAAGCGCCTTTCGGCCGGCAGCGGTGGCCACGTAGACCTTGCGTATATGGGTGTTCACGAGCCGCCGTTCGGCGTGAAGCCAGCCGCGCCGTTCCATCCCGTGGAGCAAGGGGTAAATAGTGCCCGGGCCAAGCTTGTAACCGTGGCGGCCGAGTTCCTGGATTATGCCCAATCCAAAAATCGGCTCTTCGGCTGCGTGGTGCAGCACGTGAAGGCGCACAAGACCGATGTACAGTTCCTGGTTTTTGCCGCTAGCGGGCTGGGTGCGTTTCATCGTCTGTCGTGGTTTCGGTTTTTCGATCATCGTAACGGCGTGTTGCGTCTTGCAGTTGCGGAAGAATCAAAGCGCGTCCGCCAGAGGAGGAAAAGTCAGGAGCAAACCAAGGATCAACAGAACGAAGGCCGCAACGCCGATCCGATTCATACGCACGTTGCGCCTGCGCCATCGCAGCTCAAGAACTCCCCACGCTACAAGCCACACAAGGATTGCCGAAGTCGTCACTCCGGAGAGCGGGCCGGTGGGTTTCCAGAAAATCATCCAGTGCCGAAATCCAGGCAGGTGATCGGCGGCAATGGAGATAAGGGCGAGCGCACATGCGCCAATACCCGCGGATAGAAGCGCGGCCGCTCCAGAACCATTGGGAAGGCCTGACGCTGGCGAAGACAAGTTAGCTTCAGAAGAATGCATCGGTTAATCTCCATGCGCCAGGTGAATGATGCTGCCACCGTTCACCGGTGCATGCTCGTCAATCTCCGCGCCGAAGAAACCCGCGATGCCCGCCGCGAGCATGGAAACCAGGACGAAAGACAAGACAGCATTGCGCAGGCCGGGATGATTCTTCAGGTCGGGCCCGTATCGCATGATCACGGCGCAGGCCATGGTGATGGAGATGGGCGCCAGCCACGCGACATATTCTTTCCACTCCATTCCGATGGAGTGCCACGCGGAGGTGGAAGGGTTGGCAAGCAGAAAGCGCTGAGGAAAGGCGGACAGGTCGGTTGTGCCGGCGGGGGGAACGGAGCGATACCAGGGATAGACCACGTACGCCCCCGAAAGCACCGCCAGCCAGGCAAGCGCAGCCATGATCGCAAAGTAGATGCGGACAAGCTTCTGATCTCCAGTGCCGATGGGAGCCTGAGACGACGACCCAAACCTGCGCCAGAGCTGCACGACGGCGCCGGAGCAGGCCAGCAGGTAAAGGCCGCCAAATCCCATGCCGTGAATGAGGGTCCACAGAGCATGCGACGTAATCTCCATGCTGTCTCCTCTCGCCCCGGAGCAGCCCGGGTCAGTAGCCGTTGGTGTGCGCGGCCTGCCACATCAGGGCTTTATCGGTGTCGGGCTTCTTGTCGTCTTTTCCCCACGTCCAGTACATGCCGACGTAGGCATAGTTCTCGCCCTGGCCGGCCACGGAATGGCCATAGCAGAACAGGAACTGCTGGTTGGGGTTGTGTTTGAAGTGGTAATAGCCGCCCACGTCGATCAGTGTTGAAGCCTTCGTCTGCGGAGTGGCAAGACCTTCGCCGCCATGGGAGAAGACCTCCGCGCCCAATTCCAGGCGCTCGCTGAGCTCTTTCTTCACCAGGAAGCCACCATAGGGAAAATCATGGTAGCCGGTCTGCAGCACAACGGTTTCGCCGGCGCCACCGTCGAGCAGCCACTTGCCAAAGTTTTTCTGCAGCCAGAGCGGAAGCTTGTACCAGACCTTCCCCGCCCCCAGGCCCTTGTCGGAATTGCCGGTGGGCAATTCAAACATGGTGAATGTTCCGATCTGGGGAACGTACTTCGATTCCTTGATGTAGGCGATCTTGGCGCCCAGTTCCATGTCAGTGAGCCCAAACAGGGTGGGTCCCTGGCCGGCGGGAGCATAGATGGGATTGTTCCGTGGGCCAATCACTCCCCAGGGCAGGATGGCGTGAATCTGGACGCGGGGAACGGCACCCCAGTTGAATTCAAAGGCGGGTCCGGCGGAGTCCATCTCAACCGCGGTGCCATCGGCAGCGCCGAAGATATAGAACTCATAATGCTTGTAGTCGACGGGGACAGGGTCGTCGGTCTGGTAGGGCGGGCCCTGAGCGTGGAGAGGGTGAGCGCAGAGAAGACCGAGCGTCACGATGAGATAGAGCGGGAAGTTTCGGATGTTCTTCATGACGGCTCAGGGAAGATGCAATGCAATGGGACCCGCCGTAATCGATTCTCGATAATGGCACGGCTTGTCGCCGCGGGTCAACTCTGAACCTCGATGCCGGCGGGGGTGGCAAGTTCATCGGGCGGCAAACAATGAGGCCGGGGATTCCCCTGGGGATTCCCCCGGCCTCATTGCTGCTGTTGGCGCCCGCCAGACCGCTGAGACGCACTTAAAGCTGGTTCATGTTCTGGAGGAATTCGGCGTTGTTGCGCACCTTTTCCAGGCGGGTGATGAGGAGTTCCATGGCTTCGACAGGCGAGAGCGGGTTGAGCACGCGGCGGAGGACAAAGATGCGCTGCAGGTCGTCCTTGGGGATGAGCAGCTCTTCCTTGCGGGTGCCGGAGCGCTGGATGTCGATGGCCGGGAAGACGCGCTTGTCGACGAGCTTGCGGTCGAGAATGATTTCCATGTTGCCGGTGCCCTTGAACTCTTCAAAGATGACTTCGTCCATGCGGGACCCGGTGTCAACGAGGGCGGTGGCGATGATGGTGAGGGAGCCGCCTTCCTCAATGTTGCGGGCCGCGCCGAAGAAGCGCTTGGGGCGCTGGAGGGCGTTGGAATCGACGCCGCCGGAGAGCACCTTGCCCGAGGGCGGCACGATGGTGTTGTAGGCGCGCGCGAGACGGGTGATGGAGTCGAGCAGGATAACGACGTCGCGTTTGTGCTCGACGAGGCGCTTGGCCTTCTCAATGACCATTTCGGCCACCTGCACGTGGCGGGCGGCGGGCTCGTCGAAGGTGGAGCTGATGACTTCGCCCTTCACGGAGCGCTGCATGTCGGTGACTTCTTCAGGGCGCTCGTCGATGAGCAGCACGATGAGCACGACTTCAGGATGGTTGGTGGTGATGGAGTTGGCGATGGACTGCAGCAGCATGGTCTTGCCGGTGCGCGGCGGGGCGACGATGAGGCCGCGCTGGCCCTTGCCGACAGGCGTGAGCAGATCCATGACGCGGCCGCTGACGGCTTCGCGCACGGTCTCCATCTTGATCCGCTCCTGGGGATAGAGCGGGGTCAGGTTGTCGAAGAGGATCTTGTTGCGGGTTTCCTCGGGCGACTCGAAGTTGATGGCTTCGATCTTGACCAGGGCGAAGTACTTTTCGCCTTCGTGCGGGGGGCGGACGTTGCCGCTGATGGAGTCGCCGGTCTTCAGGTCGAACTTGCGGATCTGCGACGGAGAGACATAAATGTCGTCGGGGCCAGGCAGATAGTTGTAGTCCGGGGAGCGGAGGAAGCCATAGCCGTCAGGCAGGATTTCAAGCACGCCCTCGGCAAAGATGTGGCCTTCTTTTTCGCTCTGGGCCTGAAGGATTTTAAAGATCAGGTCCTGCTTGCGGAGGCCGCTGGCACCGGGAATCTCAAGGGTGCGAGCAATGCGGCTCAATTCTGTGATGTTCTTTTCTTTCAGTTCTGCAATGGTCATGTTCACCTGCGGATGGGAGGGATATGGTGGCTGGAGAGTTGGAGGAGGACGTGCTCCGGAGGTCAGGTGGGGATCTGTCGAGCATTGTAGCGCAGCCGTGCTCTGGAGTGCTTCCCTAAATTGTGCGCATGGGAGGAAAAACCCGGGAGGAGCGGCTCTCCGTGGGGAAAGCCGCCTGAAACCGTGAACAACCTCTTTCGCTGTTCCTGCAGTGTCCTAAGCTTAGGCGGCGCGGCGGCGCTGTACTACCGGCTCTTGAGCTTTCAGGCTCTGCGCCGGGGCGCCTGGAGGGTTTACGCGAAAGCGGACGAGCACTTCGTTGGTGGTGTCCTGCAGGCGCGTATTGGGCTTATGCAGCTTGCGGGTGGCCTTGGACGCCAACTGGCAAAGCTGGTAACGGTTGGACACATGAGAGAGTGCCCCAAAAACAAGATCAGAACGCATGACGAATTTTCTCCTTCAACTGGTGCCTGCCCGGCTGGGACTTCATTGCGCCGCCGGTGCAGCCGACAGCCTTCCTTTCAGCAGTCGTTTGTGCCATTCCTCAAGGATTAGACGCACACGTGGGACGTCAAGTTCAAAAAAGTTGGATGCACGTCTCCAAATTGTGGGACGCACTCCGGAACATTTTTCAGAGGAGTACAAGCCAGACTGGTCCAGGGCCTTGAATTTCAGGGTTGCTGGATTGTCCTGACAGCACACCACCGCGTCAATCCATTCAGCATTAATAACTTAACTGACGCGGGAGAATGACAGACTGGCGCACTTTGCCGGACTGCACAATCTATCCTTTTGGATGGCACCCTTGACTTTATAACGAGAAGGGCTGTGGGTCAACATTTTTTTCGGCCCGGGAGTGCTTGAAGTATAAGGTTGGATTACGCTTTTTAAGCGACTGAAAAAGAACTAGTTACCTTGCATTTCCGCCAAACAGAATTGCCCAGGTCTGGTTGTCCAGCTCAGTTTTTCCACCGGTTTCGGCCGACGGGGAGCGCTCAAGGAGAATCGCTGCCCGACCTGCCTATGTCAGTTATCCCTAAATCCAGGGACGGCCGTCGGGATCGGTGAGGATGGACTCGTCGCTGGGATCGGCAACCGGCAGGGACGGCGGAGGAGGCGTGTACGGATATCTGCGGACACGGAAGATCTCGTCGACTCTGAAGTAGCCGAAGAGAAGCATGGCGCAAAGAGGCACGCCGAACATCAGATTGTCCCAAGCGGTATTGGCAATGGCCGGATGCACGTTCTTTCCTTCCACAACGCTGGGGATTTGCGCCGAGTGTCCTTTATAGACTCAGATGTGTGCCAGAACAAGACAACTTAGGTGTCAATCCCATTGCCGGAAAGGCTCGCGAGAGAGTAACCCATTTGGGGGATCAGGCCGACGGTCAGGCCCAGTAACTGCGGTCGAGGGTACGGTATTGGATGGCCTCGGCAAGATGCGCAACGCTCAGCGCCGCGACGCCCTCAAGGTCGGCAACGGTTCGCGCGACCTTGAGGATGCGGTCATGGGCGCGCGCGGTGAGTCCCTGCTGCTGCATGGCGCGTTCGAGGAGCCGCTCACCGTCGGGACCGAGCTCGCAGTAGACGCGAACCTGGCGGGTGTTCATCTGCGCATTGGAGTAGATTTTTTCGCCGTGGCTACGGAAGCGCTCGTGCTGGCGTTCGCGGGCGGCCATCACTCGGTCGCGAATCTCCGCCGAGCCCTCCGCGGCGGCCCGGCCGCGCAACTCCTTGTACTGCACGGCGGGCACCTCGATGTGAATATCGATGCGGTCGAGGAGCGGGCCGGAGATCTTGGCCACGTAGCGCTGGATCATGGGAGGCGTGCACTGGCACTCGCGCGACTTGTCATTGAAGTAGCCGCAGGGACAAGGGTTCATGGCGGCGGCGAGCATAAAACGCGCGGGAAAGGTAAGGCTCATGCTGGCGCGGGCGATGGTGACGGTGTGGTCCTCGAGGGGCTGGCGCATCACTTCCAGGACGTTGCGGGGAAACTCGGGCAACTCGTCGAGGAAGAGCAGGCCATTGTGGGCGAGGGAAACTTCACCAGGACGTGGAATGATACCGCCGCCGATGAGCCCTGCGTCGGAGATTGTGTGATGCGGTGAGCGGAACGGCCGCTGCGTCACCAGGCCTGCCGCGGCATCGAGCACGCCGGCCACGGAATGGATTTTGGTGGTTTCGAGCGCTTCGTCGAAAGAGAGCGGGGCCAGGATCGACGGCAGGCGCTTGGCCAGCATGGTTTTGCCGGAACCCGGCGGCCCGATCATTAATATGTTGTGGCTGCCGGCCGCGGATACTTCGAGTGCGCGCTTGGCGGTCTGCTGCCCGCGCACATCCTTGAAATCGACGTTGAAGTGCTGCAGCTCGCTGAGCAGAGTCTGGGTGGATACGCGGAACGGCTCGCGTTGGATGACTCCGAGTACCGTGGTGTTGAGCAGTTCCAGCACATCCAGAAGCGACGAGACCGGGTAAACGTTGACGCCTTCAACCACCGCGGCCTCCGGTGCATTGGCCGCCGGGAGAATGAGGTTGGGAATATTCTTCTCGCGCGCGAGGATGGCCACCGGCAGCATCCCGGGGATGGGCCGCAGGCTCCCGTCGAGACCCAACTCGCCGACCAGCAGGAAACGGCTCAGGTCGTCAATGCGCAGCGCGCCGTATGCGCCGAGGATTCCGACGGCGATCGGAAGGTCGAAGCCGGAACCCTCTTTCTTGATGTCGGCGGGCGCCAGATTGATGGTGATGTGCGTGGGCGGGATCAGGTAGCCGGAGTTCTTAATGGCGGGGCGGACGCGGTCGCGGCTCTCGCGCACGGCTGCGTCGGGCAGGCCGACTGTGTGGAAGTGGTCCTGGTCGGAGACGATGCCGCTGTAGTCGACTTCGACGTCGATCAGGTTGGCATCGATACCGTAGACAGCTGCGCTGAGGGCCTTGAAGAGCATGGCTGGAAATGTGCAGGGAGTGTACCATCGCGCTGGTCATGGCGGGATGTGACGGCTGCCGCTCATGTGAAGCGCGTTGCACTCATCCCTTTGCACGCGCATGTGCCGGCGTGGCTGTGACTCCGATTCCCTGCTCGATGCCGGATCGTCAAACTCACGGGCGGTGGCGTACCATCGATTCCGGCAGGTTGCAAATGACTTCCCTCTTCGACCTCTACAAGATAGGCGTCGGCCCATCGAGCTCACACACCATGGGCCCCATGCGCGCCGCCTTCCGCTTCGCCCGTGGACTAGTGGAGCGCGGCATCCTCGATCGAGTTGTCCGCGTGCAGGCGGAGCTTTACGGATCGCTGGCGCTGACCGGCATCGGTCACGCAACCGATCGGGCGGTGCTGCTGGGTCTCTCCGGAAACGAGCCGGCCACCATCGATCCCGCATCCATTGAGTCCACCGTGTCAGCCATCCGGTCGTCGCACTCGCTCGATGTGGCCAGCCATCACGCCGTCAGGTTCGAAGAAGACAGCGATCTGATCTTCCATCGCGACGTGATGAACCCACCGGGCGCCCACATGCAACATCCCAATGGAATTCGCCTGACCGCATACGATGCCGCGGGCGCAGTTCTTGACCAGCGGACTTTCTTCTCCATCGGCGGAGGATTCATCACCGAGGATGCGGAGAGGCCCGAGAGCGCGGTCGGATCGGATGCGGCGCAACCGACGCCTCCCATCCCGTTTCCCTTCCACAGCGCCGCCGAACTACTGGAGGTTGCCGAGGCGCACAAGCTGAGCCTTGCCGAACTAATGCTGCGCAATGAGAGCGCGCGATTGACCGCGATGAGCCCGCAGACGTCCGAACAGGCGGTGCGCGCCGGCATCGACCGCATCTGGCATGCGATGCGCGACTGCATGGAGCGGGGCATCGCCACGGAAGGCACGCTGCCCGGAGGCCTGAAGGTGCAACGTCGTGCACATCGGCTTGCGGAGCGCCTGCGCGCGAAAGAGGTAAAAGGCGAGGCAGGCGATCCGCTGGCCGCGCTGGACTGGGTGACGGTGTACGCGATGGCCGTGAACGAGGAGAACGCAGCCGGCGGACGGGTGGTGACGGCGCCGACCAACGGCGCGGCAGGTGTGGTTCCGGCGGTCGCGCGTTATTACGAGACCTTCATTCCCGGCGCGAGTCACGAAGGCATCCATCGCTACTTCCTCGCCTCGGCCGCGATCGGAATTCTCTACAAGGAAAATGCATCCATCAGCGGCGCGGAGGTCGGCTGCCAGGGTGAGGTGGGCGTGGCCTGCTCCATGGCCGCGGGTGGGCTTACCGCGGCGTTGGGCGGCAGCAATGGGCAGATCGAGCATGCTGCGGAGATTGGGATGGAGCACAACCTGGGCATGACCTGCGATCCCATCGGCGGCCTGGTGCAGATACCGTGCATCGAGCGCAACGCCATGGGCGCAGTGAAAGCGGTGCAGGCTTCGCGCATCGCCATGAACGAGGAGGAGAGCCACAAGGTTTCCCTCGACCAGGTGATCCGCACGATGTTCCTGACCGGGATGGACATGCAGTCGCGGTACAAGGAGACGAGCCTGGCGGGGCTTGCGCTGAATATCATCGAGTGCTGATGCGGCGCGCGCTGCTTGTTGCTGTCGCTTGAGTGGAAAGGATTGAGCATTGCCGAACCCTGGAGATGCGCCCTATCCAGTTTTTCCCGCAGGGCGCCCGCCCATCGCCGCGGCGCAGCTTATCGCCCCCTGGTGGCACACCCTGATTCTTGTCGCCGGCATTGTTCTGCTCTCAATTGCCGGCGCCAGGGAGTTTGCCGGGCCGCAAACGGTGCGCGTCAATCGCATGGAGACCTACGCTTTCACTGCCGTCACTGAACTGGCGATGGTGGCGTGGATCTGGTTCGGCCTGCGGTTGCGCGGCACGTCCTTCCGGTCCTTGATAGGAGAACTGGAGAGCGGCACGCGCGGCCTCGCCACCGATCTCGGCATCGCCGGCATCTTCTGGTTCGGGGCGCTGTTCGTGCTGGGGTCGATTGGCATCATGTGGCAGGTAGCCGATGCTGCAGCCCATCATCAGGCGCTCGCGCCCAACGGCCAGCCCGACGCCACCCAGCTACACACCATCCACACGCTGCTCCGGCTTGTGCCGTCCACGGCGAGCGAAATCGCCGCATGGATATTGGTCTGCGCGCTCGCCGGGTTCGCTGAGGAGATTGTGTTCCGCGGCTATCTGCAGCGGCAGTTCACGGCGTTGGGACGCGGCGCGCTGTGGTGCGGCGTTGTCTTTTCCGCGGTCCTGTTTGGCGTCGGGCATGGCTACCAGGGCGCGCGCAACATGGTCCTGCTCTCTGTCTTCGGCGCGCTCTTCAGCCTGCTGGCCATCTTCCGGCGCAGTCTTCGCGCGGGCATGATCGCGCATGCGTGGCAGGATCTGATCGCGGGATTGGGGCTCGCTTTGCTTCACTCTCGGCACCTCATTTGAAATTCTCGCGAGCACCTTCCGATCCATCCTGAAAAATTGTTGCCACTTTTTCCACTCATCATTCGTTTTTTTCTTGACACTTGTGATGCATGAATCTATACATTCCTCAACTGCAATTCACTGTTGCAGTTTCGATGCAACCCATCGAAAAGGGAGAATAGGAAAATGGCAACGAAAAAGGCAGCCAAGAAAGCACCTGCAAAGAAGGCCGCGAAGAAGGCAGCAAAGAAGAAGTAGTAGCGACCATCAACCACAGGCAAAACACCCCGGGGGGACGCTACAAAGCGTCCCCTCAGTGTTTATGGGCACAATGTGCGCGCGGGCACAGCGATGATGGCCGAGGCGCATAATCATTGATGGAAAGGGAACATGCATGACGCGCCGCCGCTGGATTGCCGAACGCTGGGATGAAGCCACCGCAACACTGGCAGGTACGCAGGCCGAACACATGATGCGGGTGCTTCGGGCGCATCCGGGCATGGAGGCCGATGTGGTGGCGGGCGGGCACGTGTTCCACGCGGAAGTGGCGGCGGTCGAGCCGGACGAGGTCCGCTTCAACCTCCTTGCGGAGCTCGATGCCGATCCCGCGTTGCCCGTTACGCTGGTCATGTCGGTCTTCAAGTTCGATCACATGGAGTGGGGCATCGAGAAGGCGACCGAGTTGGGCGTTACGGCGATTGTGCCGGCCATTGCGCGCCGGACCGACAAGCACCTGGCCGATGCAGCCGAGAAGCGTGTGGAGCGCTGGCGGCGCATCGCGAAGGAAGCAGCGCAGCAGTCGCGCCGTTCCGATGTGCCGGTGATCTACGATCCCGTGCAGCTTGGCGCGCATGTGCGCACGCAGTCGCGGGCAACGCGCATCGTGCTGGCCGAGCAGGAGCGCACCACGACCCTGCGCGTCTTGCTCAGGGAGGCCATAGAGGCCTCGCGCAACGAGATGCCGGCGCTGGAGCTGGCGTTTGGGCCGGAGGGCGGCTGGGCGCCGGAAGAAGAAGCGCTCTTCGACGCCAGCGGATGGCGGGCAGCTTCGCTGGGACCGCGCATCCTGCGCGCGGAGACGGCGGCCATTGCGGCGCTGGCCGTGGTGGCGTCCTACTTGGAGTAGACCTTCTCTCTTCACCGCCAAATAGGAATCCTAGTGTGCCTCGTGTCAGGGCATGACTTCAGTCGTGCCGATAGCGGCCGAGACATGATCCCGGCTTTAGCCCCTGAGGGAAGCGACTTCTCGCGCACTGCGCCACTGCTCTCAAACGGCCGCTCATCCTTACAGCGACACGCCCCGCTTCCACGGAATGAAGTCGTTCTGCTTGAGCAGCTCCGCCTTGGTGTGCATGCGCCCACTGGCCACTTCGATCCCGAGCTCCAGCAGCTTCTCTGCGCACTCAGGGATCGTCGTCTCCCCGCCGATGATACCGCCCGCGTCGAAATCAATGTTGTCAGGCATGCGCGCCGCCAGCGCCGAATTGGTGGAGATCTTGACCACCGGCGCAATCGGATTCCCGGTGGGCGTGCCCAGCCCCGTGGTGAACAGGACGAGATTCGCACCGGATCCCACCTGCGCCGTGACGCTCTCCACGTCGTTGCCCGGCGTGCAATGCAGGTTCAGCCCTGGCTCGGTGACGTACTCGGGATAATCGAGCACTCCGCGGATGGGCCCCGCGCCGCCCTTGCGCGCCGCGCCCGCTGACTTGATGGCATCGGTGATCAGTCCGTCGGCAATGTTGCCCGGAGACGGATTCATCTCGAATCCCGACTGCACCGCGTGCGCTCGCGCCGCGTAAGCATGCATCAGGTTGTAGAAACGCGCGGCGAGCTCATCGGTGGCGCAGCGGTTCACCAGTTCCTGCTCCACGCCGTGCAGCTCGGGAAACTCGGAGAGCAGCGTCTTGCCTCCCAGTTCAGCCAGCAAGTCTGAAACGTAGCCCAGCGTAGGGTTGGCGGAGATACCGCTGAAGCCGTCTGACCCGCCGCATTGCAGTCCGATGGTGATGTCCGCAAGGGGCGCCGGCGCGCGATGCGCCGCATTCGCCTCCTCGAGCGCGGCAAACGTCGCCTCCAGCGCTTCAGTCATCAGCACCGAGTCGCGCCCGGAGCGCTGGTGCTCGAACACCAGCACCGGCTTGGTCATCTTCGGATCGCGGGCGCGGTACTCGTCCATCAGCATGGAAGCCTGCGCATGCTGGCAGCCGAGGCTCAACACCGTGGCGCCGGCCACGTTGGGATGATGAATGTATCCCGCCAGCAGTCCGCAAAGCGCCTGCGCATCCTGCCGCGTGCCGCCGCAGCCGCCCTGGTGAGTAAGAAAGCGGATGCCGTCAAGATTGGGAAACACGCGCTCGGCGTGCGCTGCCGCAACGGCTTCCGCCACGCCATGACCGTTGCCTCCGGATCGGCCTTGCACCAACTCCCGCACGCGCTGGCGATAGCGGTTGCCCTCGCCGGCGTAGCCCAGCTCCTCTTCGAGCGCCTCGCGGATCCGCTCCACGTTGCGGTTCTCGCAGAAGACCATGGGCAGTACCAGCCAGTAATTCCGCGTGCCCACCTGGCCATCGGCCCGCAGGAAGCCGTCGAACGTGCGCCCCGTCCAGCGCGACGCATCGGGCAGCGCGAAGTGCGCCGGCTTCCTCTCCGCCGTGTACTGATCGGCGCGATGCCGTAGGTTGCGCGTGGAGATGAGGCCGCCGCGCGGAATGGCCTGCGTCGCCTCGCCCACCACCATTCCATACATGCGGATCAGATCGCCGGGAGCAAAGTCCTGGAGCGCCATCTTGTGCTTGGCGGGGATCGCTTCCGTCACCGGGCACGCGGCCGGCGGATGGCCGTAGCGCACGTCACTTCCAACATTAAGGGCGGCAAGCGCCACCAGCACATTATCGCGAGTATCGATTTGCAGTACGGCATCCGGCATCGTCGGTCGGCCCCCTGGCCCTACAGGCAAAGGATACAACCGGCGCTGCGATGCATGTTCACCACGGATGCGTGAAACGCAGCAAGACCCCTGCCAGCGCCGCGCCGATGAGCGGGCCCAGCACCGGAATCGGCGCATAGCGCCAGTTCGATCCGCCCTTGCCCGGGATCGGCATGAGAGCGTGCATCAGCCGTGGCCCAAAGTCGCGCGCCGGATTGATTGCGTAGCCGGTGGTGCCGCCGAGCGAGAGCCCGATGCCCCACACCAGGCTGCCCACCAGCCACGGTCCTATGCCCGCCGCGGGCCCATGCTCCGCCACGCCGGGAGAGAAGATGGCGCCGGCAACCACCACCAGTACGGCCGTGCCCAGGATTTCGCTGAACAGGTTGAACGGCGGCGCGCTGATCGCCGGCCCGGTGCAGAACACGCCGAGCTTGGCTGCCGCGTCCGGCGTCCCGCGCCAATGCGGCCCATAGTGCAAGGCCACCAGTCCCGCGCCGCACATCGCGCCCAGCACCTGCGCGCCCCACAACCACGCCACCTGCTCGTAATGACCGCTCACGATTGCGCCGGCAAGGGTGATGGCAGGATTCAGCGCGGCGTCGTGGCTGCCAAAGCCCTGCGCCACGATCACGCCGCACATCACGGCCAGCGCCCAGCCCGTCGCGATCACGATCCAGCCTGAGTTCGCTGCGTACGACTTGCGCAGGGTCACGCCTGCATTCACGCCATCACCCAGCAGAACCAGCACCAGCGTGCCCATGAATTCACCAAACCAGGGAGAATGCATCCAGCCTCCGGAGAAATCGCTTAGAACCATGTCTTGCGTTTGTATTCCGCATACTCCGCGCCGAATTTCTCCTGCAGCACTTTCGCTTCTTTGCGGCCGCGCCATATTTGGAGAGGAATCAACACGGCAAACACGAGAAGCCACCACGGCCGGCCCACGAACACGATGACTCCCAGGATCATGAGCGCGCCAAAGACATAGATGGGATTGCGAATGCGCGAGTAAAGGCCCGTGGTTACCAGTTTCGATGCTTTCGCTTCAACGCTGAATGCGCTTCCTAACTGCAACCGCGCCAGCACGAAGAACAGAAACGCAGGAGCAGCAATGGCAACGCCGCCGATATGCCATGGTGTCCACACAAGATGAGTTGCATGCGTCGCGAACACGATCGCCAGAATCACTACGACCGCGAGCGTGATGAAGTTGAGTTTCATTGCCGTCACCTCCCGGCCGCCTGCCCCGCGCGCACGTTTGCGGCGGCCAGACAACCTTCTCAGGGGACGCAGGTATTGTCCATCGCGAACCCCGTGGCCGCCAAGGCTGCTCCTGTTTCGCCCGGCGCACTGTTCTCACCGGTTTCCAGCCGTCGCGGCCTTGTATTGCTTCCAATGCGTCAGAACCTCGTTCACCACTGTGTGCCCCACCTGGTATGCCGCCTCCAGAGACGGCAGATACGCGCTGTATGTGCCCACGCGCTGGTGCGCCAGGCTCTCGGCTGCGCTCATGCCGCGCGGCTGCCGGTCGTAGTTGCTCACCGTGCGCAACACCAGCACGCGATTCCAGTCCACCTTGCCCGCGACGGCCAGGAACTGGAGCGACTGCAACGTTCCCGTATCCTCCATCGCGGTGGTCGCGAACTCTCCCTTGCCGCCGGTGAAATACTTCACCCACTCCGTGGCCCAGGCGTCCTCCAGGTCTCCATGCCAGTACGCCGAGCCGGATACTTCATCGCCCATGGTCACAAAGGGCGGCCGCCCGGCCGCTGCGCCGTCAAACGCCGCACGCTCTTCCTTCAGCTTGTCGGAATCGGGCAGTGCCAGGTTCCGCGTCAGCTCATATGCCCAATCCGTCAGCGCGCCATTCAACTGGTACATCTGCCCCGGCACCGGCTCCGCCGGCTCTTCGAATGGTTTCGTCTTGCGCAGCGGCAGCTTGCCTGTCGTCCAGTCCTGGGGAATTTCGCGCGCATCCATCTCATACGCAAGGTCGCCATCCACCACCCACCGCGCCCACGCTGCCGATCCCAGCGAGATCCGGTCGGGGCTTCCGCCGGCGATGCCCGCAACCATCCAGTACGCGTGCGTCAGGTCGAAACGCGGGTCGAGCCCCAGCGCCATGATGGTCGCCGCGGCATGCGCAGTTCCCTGCCCTGTCAGCACCGCCATCTCGCCCGCGCCGTTCATGCGCACAGCGTGGTAGCCCGCGGCGAGCGGGTACACGCGATCCAGGTGGTCGCGTTCAACCCAATACTGCAGCTCGCCCGGCGTGTCGCCCGTGTCGGCGCCCACTTCGAACATGGCCACCACGACGACCTTGACGGGAATCGGTTTTGCTGCGGCAAAGGCCGAGCATCCACCGGCGCCGGCTGCGGCGACAAAGAGCAATCTTGCCAGGCGATTCATTGAATGTGATGGTAAATGGCAGTTCCCCGCGACGCCGCCGATGCGGTATAGATGAGGTCAGCACCGGGCAGGGAGGGTGCACCGTGGGAACGAAAGCAATTGCTGTTCTCGATCTATTCAACCGCCTGGAATCTCACTACGGCCCGCAGGAGCCAGGCTTTCCCGTCGACCCCTACGAGTTCCTCGTGTGGTGGCACTGCGGCTATCCGCAATCCGATGCCCGCTGCGGCGCCGGCTGGCTGTCGCTCACGAAGCAGATCGGGATCGAGCCACGCAGGCTCCTCGCCGCATCGCAGGCAAAGCTAGCTGCGGCACTGAAGCCCGGCGGCATGGTGCCTGAGCTTCGCGCCATGCGCCTGCATCAGATTGCGCAGCGCGTAGTCGAGGAGTACGGCGGCGATTTGAGCACACTCTTTTCCGGCCCCATCCGCGAGGTGCGCGCCGCGCTCAAGCGCTTTCACGGCATCGCCGATCCCGGCGCCGATCGCATCCTGCTCTTCGCTCGCGCCGCGCCTGTAGCGGCGGTTCCCTCCAACTCCGCCCACGTCCTCGTCCGGATCGCGAGCGGCCTGGAGCGGGAGAACTACGGGGTGACGTACCGAGAGGCGCTGCACCTCATCGAGCAGGAGGTCCCCGAGCAGTTCCACGCGCGACAGAGAGCCTACCTGCTGCTCAAGGTGCACGGACAGTCGATCTGCAAACGCAAGCCGCAGTGCGACCGCTGCTCCGTGCGTGATGCCTGCGCCTATGCGGCTGGAGTTGACCGCGGCGGGGTGCGCCCGAAAAAATAATCAAGTTATGGCTCTCAAATTCACCACGTCTTACCTTGAAGACTCGCTCGAGCTCTTCCGCCATTACAAAAAGCTGGCTGACCGGGCGATGGCCCAGGTTTCCGATGAACACCTTTTCGCCGCGCTCGACTCGGAGGGCAATTCCATCGCCATCGTCATCAAGCACATGACCGGCAACATGCGCTCGCGCTTTACTGACTTCCTCACCACGGATGGCGAAAAGCCCGCGCGCAATCGCGACAGCGATTTTGTAGATCCGGCGCCCACGCGCGCGGCGCTGCTTGCGGATTGGCAAGATGGATGGTCGCGCGTCTTTTCGGCGCTCGAGCCTCTGACGGACGACGACCTGGACCGCACCGTCACCATCCGCGGCGAGGCCCACTCCGTGATGCAGGCCATCAACCGCCAGGTGGCGCACTACGCGCACCACATCGGCCAGATCGTGCTCCTGGCCAAGCACTATGCCGGCGATCGATGGGAGACTCTAAGCGTCGCGCGGAATCAATCGGCGGAATTCAACCGGCGTGTCGCCGCGGGCGAGGCCAGCCAGCGATAGCTACTCCAATCGCTCGAATCGCTTCCACGCGCAGTTGCACACCGGGCACAGGTCCGCCTGGTACTCCTCCTCTGACGTGTAGCCGCACACCGGGCATACGAAGAAATCCCGGCGCATGGTCACCCAGGAATCCTCCTCCTCGATCTCCACCAGAGTCTCCGCCTCGTTAAACAGCCGCACGTGCGTCTTCTCTGCCTCCAGCGCCCAGGTGAATGTGCGGATCGCCGCCACGTCGTGGTGAACCTGCGCTTGCATCACAAAGGCCGGGTACATGGTGTCCACCTCGAACCGCTCGCCCTCCACTGCCGTGCGCAGATTAGTCAGCGTATTCTTCACCTCCACGGAATGAGGCCGATACTCCACTTGCCCGCCGAGCTGGCGCGCGATGCGCCCGTGATTGGCTGCGTGAATTTCCTCCGCGCGCGCCGCCGCACGAAACAAGCTGGCCACGCCATGCCACCCCTCGCCGTCCGCTTTCTCTGCAAATTCACGGTAGCGCGCCTGCACATTCGACTCGCCCTCGAAAGCCGTGCGCAGCACTTCCACCAGGGTCGACTGTTCCACGCTGATACTGTGCATTGGGATCACCTCCTGGCTTGAAGTAAGCCCTTGGCTCCCACCGTCCCGTAAGCCTATGGCCCGAAGGATCAATCCGGCTGTGACGCCCGCCACCATCGGCGAACTTCAGTTTGTCCTGCGCACCAAAGCAAAACGGACAGGCGCTCGGCCCGTCCGTTTGCTTGCCCCTGCAATCGATCCGTTACGGCTGGGCGGACGCCCCTTGGCCCGCTGACTCGCGCGCCTGCGCCTTCTGCGCCAGCACCTTGTGGGCATTATCCTCCAGCGCCTGGGCTTCCGGAAGATAGCTCAATGCCTTCTGGATCTCCGGATCCCAATCCGCATGTGTCCGCAGTCCCTGAAGCTGCCCGAACTGGCTTGAGACAACCATCTCCTTGATGTTGATCTTCAGCCAGTCCTGGTTGTCGGCAATGTCTTTCTCCGTCCAGGGAATGTTCTCGCTGGTAAGGAACTGCTTGAAATCCGCCAGGACCGCATCGTCTACCTTGAAATTCTGATCCACCGTCCGGTTGGCCAGGTAGTGCGGAGCAAAGTGGAAGAACGCATACCGGTACTGCAGTTCGTCCTCGAACCGGTTCGGCTTGGTCTGGTCAATCTTTTCGTCGGGGGTAATGCCGCCGCCGCCGTACACCGTGCGCCCAGAGTCGGTGAGCTTCACTTCGCGGTTCGTATTGTCGGCCGGCGACGCGCCCGCGTGGTTGTAGTAGTAGTCGTACAGCGACACCCCGCTGTAGTTGCGCTGGATCAGACGCCCTGAAGGCGTGAAGTAGTGATACGTCGTGAGCGCCAGGCCGGTGTTGTCGCCCAGGTTGTATACGGTTTGCACCAGCCCCTTGCCGAAGGTCGTTTCGCCTACCACCAGCGCCCGGTCATGATCCTGCAGCGCCCCGGTCACAATCTCCGCCGCCGACGCCGTATTCTTGTTCACCAGCATCACGATGGGAAACGCTTTGCCGTCGTTGCCGTGCGTGGCCACGTAATTCTGGTCGGGATAGGCCCGTCCCCGCTGCGAAACGATCGTCTGCCCCTTGCTCAGCAGGTGATCGCAAACGTCCACGGCCTGGCTCAGCAGTCCGCCCGGATTGCCGCGCAGATCGAATACCAGCCCTTTCAGGTTGCCGAAGCTGTTGATAGCGTCCTCAACCTCCTGCCCCGTCGTCTCCTGGAACTGGGTCAGATGGATGTAGCCCACACCCGGCCGGATCTCGTACTTCAGGTCGACAGAAGGATGCGGAATCTCATCCCGCACCAGGTCGAACACCAGCGGCTTGGCTCCGCCCACGCGCGCCATGGTCACCTGCACGTGCGTGCCTTTCGGTCCTTTCAGCGCCTTGGCCACCGCGTCTGACGAGCCCAGCAAAGCCTCATCGTCGCTGCCCGGCGTTACTGCTTTGCCGTCCACCGCGGTGATCACGTCGCCCGGCCGGATTCCCGCCCGGAACGACGGCGTCCCTTCATACGGGGTAATCACGTAAATCTTGTCGTGGCCCTGCGGGTCCCGCTGCTCCTGGATCACCATGCCCACGCCGTAATAATGTCCGCGCTGGTCCTCGCGCATCTTGGCGTAAGCCTTTGGATCGTAGAAGTTGGAGTGGGGATCCAGCGTCCGCAGCATCCCTGGGATTGCCCCGTCGTAGATAGCCCCGTCGACCTTGTCGCCGGTAATCGGCTCTGCGTAGTTCTGCTCCACCAGGGCGTACACGTTGGTGAAGGCCTTCAGGCTGTCGCGGATCTGGCTTTCATCCTCCGACGACTGCGCGCCAACCTTGCGCTGCAGCACGCTGCCCACAACGGCGCAGACGGCGAAAAAGAGGATCACGGTGAAAAAAGCGCGGCGGGCGCGGGGAGTCATAAGCGGAAGGAACCTCCGGCGGCAATGGCGGCGCACAAGAGTAGAGCGGCCGGCCCATTGGGCCTTATTCTCGAGTATAACACTGGCTTATTTGACGCCTCTCGACCGTCTCCGGTAGCCCCTAAACAGGTTCAAAGGGCAGGTTTCAGGTTTCAGCGGCGAACCCCGACACTTGTCACCTGTCACCTGCCGCCTGCCCTTCTGCTTTCCGGCCATTTACAATAGCGTCTATAACCCAGGTGGAGTTCGATCGCTGCCTGCTGTGTGCCGACCTATGAGCTTCCGATTCCTCACGATCCCCGCGGCCTCCGTCCTTTCGACGATGCTGCTTGCAGTTCCCGCCCTTGCCCAGTCGCATCCCGCGGAACCGGCCAGCCCGTACGGCGGCACCACGGTCGAGGAGATCATCGCCCGGGTCAACGACCAGATCATCACCCGGTCCGACTACGACCGCGCCATGAAAGAACTGGATGATGAGGCGCGCCAGCACGGGGCCACCATGCAGCAGATCTCCGAGGCGCACAAGGACCTGCTGCGCAATCTCATTGACCAGCAACTCTGGCTTTCCAAGGGGAAGGAGCTCGGCATCAACGGCGAAACCGAGCTGATCACTAAGCTGGACGAGATCCGCAAGCAGTACAACCTGTCGTCGCTGGAAGACCTGGAAAAGGCCGCGCAAGAACAGGGCGTCTCCTATGAAGACTTCAAATCCAACGTTCGCAATGGGATCATCACCCAGGCAGTGATGCGGCAGGAAGTCGGCAGCCACATCAACTTCACTCCGGGCGAGGTGCAGCGCTACTACGACGAGCACCAGGCGCAGTATCAGCAGCCTGAAACCGTGAAGCTGAGCGAGATCCTGATCGCCACTCCGCAGGACACCGACGACCCCGCCAAAATCTCCGCAGCCGAGGCAAAGGCCAACGGCATCGAGGCCAAGCTCAAGGCCGGCGGCGATTTCGCCGCACTTGCCCGTACTGACAGCGCGGGCCAGACCGCCGCGCAGGGCGGTGACCTGGGCTCCTACCGCCGTGGGCAGCTAGGCGCCAAGATCTTTGAGGACGCCGCTTTCGCCCTTCCGACCGGGGGAGTCACCGAGCCCATCCGCACCCGCCAGGGCTTCGTAATCTTCAAGGTCGTCCAGCACAATCCCGCCGGCATTCAGCCCTTCAAGGATGTCGAGCAGCAGGTCGGGCAGGACTACTACGAGTCCAAAATGGAGCCGGCGATCCGCGACGAGCTGAACAAGATGCGCGACGACGCTTATCTCGAGATCAAGCCGGGATACCTTGATACCGGGGCTACCGGTAACAAGCGCGTCAACCCCATCTCTTACGCCGCCTACACGCCGCCCGCTCCTAAGAAGAAGAAGAAGGTGGAGCGCACCCGCTTCCGCGAGACTCCGCACTTCCGCTCCAAGGCTTCCATGCCTGAGCTGGCGCAGACGTCGGAGGAGAAGAAGAACGCGAAGAACGGCAAGAACGAGGAACAGGCCGCAGAGAAGCCAGGAAAAAAGGAGAAGATCCGCTACGGCCAGGCTCCCACCAAGACCCTGCCCAACGGCCCTGCGACCCCGGTAGAAGACGCTGGCGCAGGCAATACCCAGGTGGCGCAGGCTACCGAACCCGACAATCCGGTGGAACAGGCCGCCCCTCCTGAGAAGAAGACCCGCCTCTCCGATCGTGCCCGCACCGACCGCCTGGAGAAAAAAGCCAAAAAGAAGGCAGGTTCCAAGACCGACGCGCTTACGCCTGCTCCTCCCGATGCCGCCGAGGTCGCTGATCGGCAGACCCAGTCAACAGCACTCGGACTGGCCGGCGATACCTCCAAGAAGAAGAAAGCTCAAACCACTACCGGGCAGAAGACGCGCTTGAGCGACCGCAAGAAGGATCAGTCGCAGCAGAACGGCCAGCCCGCAGAGCCCACGCCGATTCCCCCGGTGCAGGGAGCTCCGGCTCCAACCCCGGCTCCGGCTCCCTCCGGCACCCCGGCAACTCCGCCCGCGCCGCAACAGCAGTAATGCATCTCGACGAGCCACAAGAAAACGCCGCCGGATTTGAAATCCAGCGGCGTTTTCTTGTGTCGAACAACGCGCGCTCGAGCCCTTAATCCGGCCGCCTCTTCTCGAATACCAGCGACGTCTTCACCACCTCATATCCATCGCGCAGATAAAAGCGGTGCGCATCCTCCCGCGTGCTGCGTGAGGTCACGCGTACGGTTCGGAGTCCCCGCTCCCAGGCCCAGTTCTCGGCAGCCTGGCAAAGCCGCCTCCCGGTCCCGCGCCCCCGCTCGCCCTCCCGCACCACCAATCCGCCGATCATCGCAAACGGCTCGCTTTGCAGCCGCCGCTCCACACTCACCTCGATCCAACCCACCACCTCGCCGTCCGCACAAGCCACAAATGCGGCCTGCTCCCCCGGCCTCGCAGCAGCAGCCATGATCCACGCCCCAATCCGCTCCGCGGTGCGCTCATAGCCAAGCTGCGACGTCAGCCTCGCCACCGCCTCCGCGTCGCCCGCATTCATCTCACGGATCTCCACAAATGCCCCCCCGTCTCTGAAACCTGGCCCCTCACACCTGGTCCCTGAACGCTGGTATCCTTCCCCCAACATGAAAGACCTCTATATCTCCGATCTGTCCTCATTTGAAGAAGGCAAGTTCTTTGACAGCTATTTCCTGGTCTTATCACGGCAGCATCGCACCACGCAGACCAATAAGCCTTATCTCAATTTTGTATTCTGCGACAAGACCGGCCAATTGGAAGCTCGTGCCTGGGAGCCCGGCGACCCCCGCATCGCCAAGGACGTCGACCGCGGCGACATCGCCAAGATCCGCGGCTGCGTCACCCGCTTCCGCGACGCCCTTCAAATCAAGATCGAGCAGCTGCGCCGCGCCCACCCGGGCGAGGCCGACAAGTCCGACCTCATGCCCGCCACCATCTTCGACGTGGACGATCTCTGGCGCCAGCTTCTCGCCTTCGTGGATTCCTTCACCGATCCTCACCTCAAAACTCTGCTCTCCACCATCCTCGCCGATCCGCATGTCGCCAATTCCTACCGCGAAGCGCCAGCCGCCAAGCAGCTCCACCACGCCTGGCTCGGCGGATTGCTTGAGCACGTCGTAAGCCTGCTCACCCTTGCTGACCGCATCGCGCCGCACTATCCCATCCTCCACCGCGACCTTCTCCTTACCGGCGTCATCCTCCATGACATCGGCAAGATCGCCGAGCTGGCCTGGGATGTGGGCTTCGAGTACACCACCGAAGGCATTCTCCTCGGCCACATCCAGATGGGCGCCTCGATGGCCGAGAAGACCATGGACACGCTGCCCGGCTTCCCGCCGCGCCTGCGCACACTGGTCCTGCATCTCATCCTCTCCCACCACGGCAAGCTCGAATTCGGCTCGCCCAAGCTGCCCATGATTCCCGAGGCGCTCGTCCTCAACTTCGTCGACGACCTCGACGCCAAGATGCAGGCCATGCAGGGCGAGTTCGACCGCTGCGCCCGCGAAGGCCGCCCCCCCGACGAGCTTACCGGCAAGGTCTGGGCCCTCGACCAGCGCCAGATTCTCAACACCCGCGCCTGGCTCAAAGACGAATCGAACAATTCGTGAAAGCGCGAGCCGCAACGTCGGCCGCGGCACGGTTCCTCGCTCTAAACAGAGGCCCGCATGGGGTTGATGAACTTCAGGCCCGCGAAGTGTTTCTCGTTGTCCGTTACGAGAATGCGGTTGTTGGCTTCGGCAATGGCGGCTAGCAGCATGTCCATGGCGCTGCGCGGCCGGCCGGTGCGCCCACCCTCAGCCATCAGCCGCCCCCAGATCAATCCTGCCTTTGCATCCAATGACAGGATTCTCCCCGCAAACATCCTCAGCAGCCCCTCGGGTCCCTGAAACCATTCCTCCAGCTCGCGACGCTTCCTGCCGGCAGGCAACTCCAGAATTCCGCGCCAGAGCTCACCGATCGTGATCGTTGCAAGAAACAGGTCATTGCTATCCTGGTCCGCCATCCATGCAGCCAGCGATGCCGACGGCACCGGCTTCGTTGAGTTGCTGATGACATTGCTATCGAGAAGGTAGCCGCTCACAGGTCAATCTTTCGTCCGGTCGTGAACTCGCGCTTGAGCTTAACTCCAGCTCCGACCAGGGGAGAGCGCCGTAAAGCAGCCCAGATCTCGCCCTTCTCGGGCGGTGCCTCCGAAATCTTTTGCTCTACTGCAGCACGGATCTCGTCACCTTTCGGATCTTCCGCGAGTTTTCGCGCCAGTTTCCGGATCAGCTCCCGGTCGCTCTGCAGGCCGACCACTTCAAACCGCGCCACCCCGCGCTTCTTCAGCCGCTTGCGATAATTCTTGACTGCCTGTGCTTGTGCCGCACTGCCCATCGTCACGCCCCTATATCCGGTAATATATCCGGAAATCGGCAACAATTCCACCAAGAAGCAAGCCGCGCCCTGCCGGTTACAACTCTCCGCCCCATCCGTCTATTGCACAGCAAGATCGCCGGCCTCCAACAAACCCGCCTCCCGCACAACGCACAGGAAGGGATCGCATGCCGCAATCAGATTCTGCGTCCTCTTCGCGCAGCTCTCAGCCCGAACCCTTCCGCGCCACTGCCGTTGAAGAACCGCCGCTCTGGTCCGACCTCTATCGCAACCTTCGCGACGCGCTCTTTCCGCCGCATCTTCCTCCACTTGAGCTCACCTCCACGCCCATTCCCGCCGCAGATCCCATGGCTGCCCACACAAATCCATGGGCCGTGGGCTCCGCAACCGCAGTCAATGGCGGTATCCTCGCACTCCTGCTCTGCATGGGACTCGGCGCCACGCACAAGTTCCCGCCCGTTCCCAAAGGCTCGCCCATTGATCTCAGCAACTTCACACTCTTCGCCCCCGCCACGGCCCGGAGCACGGACGGCGGCAACGGCGGCGGCGCCAACGACCTCATCGATCCCATCAAAGGACGTACTCCGGATCGCAGCACTCAAACCATCACACCGCCGCAGGTCCCCATCCTCGACCATCCGCAGCTCGCCATCAACCCAACCATTGCGGTCCCGCCCGACGTAAAGCTTCCTGACAACCCCTCCCTGCCCAACATAGGCGTGCACGCCTCAACCAATATCACCCTCGCCTCCAATGGTCCCGGCGGCCCCACCGGCATCGGCTGGCATGGCAACGGCGGTGATGGTCCCGGCAACGGCAACACCGGCTGGGGCCCGGGCAGTGGCACCGGCATCTATACTTCCGGGGTCGCCGGCGTCACCGCGCCCGTTCCGCTCTTCACTCCTGAGGCCGAATTCTCCGACGAAGCCCGCCGCCAGAAGTACCAGGGCATCTGCATCATCTCCCTCGTCGTCGACACGCAGGGCAATCCGCAGGCGATCCACGTCGTACATCCGCTGGGCATGGGACTCGATGAGAAAGCCGTCGCAGCCGTCCAGCGCTACCGCTTCCGGCCGGCAACCAAGAACGGCCGCCCCGTCCCCGTCAGAATCAGCGTAGCCGTCAACTTCCGTCTCTTCTGAGCCTTCAGTCCCTGGTCCCTTAGTCTCTAGTCCCTGGTCCCTGTCTTTATCATGGATAGTGCGCATCCATGTCACCCACCATCTTCATCTCGGCAGGAGAAGCCAGCGGCGAGGCCTACGGAGCCCTCCTGATCGATGAGTTGAAGAGCCGCCTGGCCGGGGACGGCGAGCAAGCACACTTCTTCGGCATGGGCGGCCCGCGCATGGCCGCCGCCGGCCTCGATCGCATTGTCCGCGCCGAAGACATGGCCGTCATGGGCATCACCGAGGTCGTCCGCCACCTGCCTCGTATCTACCGCGAGTTCCGCAAGCTCAAGCAATCCCTTCGCGACCGCCGCCCCTCCGTCGCCATCCTCATCGACTTCCCCGACATTCATTTCAAGCTCGCCCAGGAGCTGCACCGCCTCGGCGTCCCGGTCGTCTTCTTCGTCAGCCCGCAGCTCTGGGCCTGGAAGAAGCACCGCATCAAGCTCGTCCAGCGCTACGTCGACCGCATGCTCGTCATCTTTCCCTTCGAAGAGCCGTTCTACCGCGAGCGCGGCGTGAATGCCGAGTTCGTCGGCCATCCTTTGGCAGAGCTTCCTCCGCCGTCCATCTCCCATCTTGAATTCGCCTTCATGAACGATCTCAATCCTGAGAAGATCTGGATCGCACTGCTCCCCGGTAGCCGCGTCAAAGAGATTCGTGACAACCTGCCCGAAATGCTCGCAGCCGCCCGCATTCTTGACGGCGAATCCCGCGGATCAACGTCAACAGGCGACGGCCTGGGCGCTCCCTCGGCATTCGAGTTCGTCCTTCCTCTTGCTGGCACATTGAACGCGGCGCAGCGCAACTTCGTCGGCGGCCTCGCCGCTTCCTGCTCCGGCGGCCTTACCCTCCGTCTCGTCAACGATGCCCACGCCGCCCTCCACTACGCCCGCGCCTCCATCGTCGCCTCCGGCACCGCCACCGTCGAGGCCGCGCTTACCGGCAACCCCTTCGTCGTCGTTTACCGGGTTTCTCCCATCACCTACGCCATCGCCAAACGCGTCGTGACGGTACCCCACGTCGCCATGGTCAACCTGATCGCCGGGAATCGCGTCATACCTGAGTTGATCCAAAAGGACTTCACCGCATCCAACATTGTCAGACAGTTGCAGCCGTTGCTACCCGACGGCCCTCCTCGACAGTCCATGATGAAGGAACTCGCTTCGCTCCGTGGTTTGCTGCGAGCCAGAACACAATCCGCCGCGCAGCCGCCCTCCGGAGCCATCGCCCGGGTCGCCGAGGTTGTCCTCGAGCTCCTCGGATTGACCCAACGGACCGGGGCTGCGCATTCTGCAGCCCCGGAACCGCTCTAATATGAAGGCATCGCGAGTACGAGAGATATCCATGAACTCTTCCCATTCAGAACGCTGGCTCGCCTCCGGGCTTGGATTCCTGGTTGCCGCCCTCTTCGCCATTCACCCCGCGGCCGCTCAACGCAGCGAACGCCAGCAGCTAGACATTACCGGCTACGTCATTGACGCCGAGATCGACGCTGAGGCCCATCACCTGCAGGCAAAAGCCACTGTCATCTTTACCGCGCCGGATAACGCTGAAGTTGTCAGCTTCGGCTTCCATCCCGCGCTCAAGGTCACCAAAATTACTGATGAGGCCGGCAAGGTCCTCACTGGCGAGCGCTCCGCAGACGGCACCATCCGCGTCACCCCGGCCTCGCCCATCGTCCGCGGAAAACCCCTGCACTGGACCTTCGAGTACGACGGCCTTGTCACCGGCAACGAGGACGGCCCCATCGAGGGACTCAAGCTCGCCGCCATCCAGGAGCCCATCACTTACCTGCTCTACCCTGCCCGCTGGTTCCCCACCACCGGATACCTCACCGACCGCTACACCATGGAACTGCACTTCCGCGTTCCCCAGGGCATGCGCGTCTTTTCCAGCGGCCAGACCGGCGCGTCTCACTCCGTCACCCTGGCCAACGGCAAGCCCGGCGACCAGTTCGACTTCAACTGGACCAAACCCGGATTCCCCGGCACCGTCATCGTCGGCCGTTATGTAAATCCCTTTGTGGCGGGACCCGGCAACGTAAAGGTCTACCTCACCATCGCCCATCAATCCGCCGGCAACGACCTGGCCCAGACCGCCGCAAAAGAATTCGATTTCTTCACCGACAGATTCGGCGCGCCGGAGTCCAGCCATCTCAACGTCGTTGAACTCCCCGACGACACGCTCCCTGCCACCTGGGCGCCGGAGCTCGCCGCCATCATGGGCTCGCGCACCGGCGACAAATCCGGCGTCCGCCTGCTCGCCAATACCATCGCCCACCAGTGGTGGGGCTCCGAAATCAGCCCCAAAACCCTAAACGACTCCTGGATCACCAACGGCATGTCCCGCTATGGCGAGTTGATGTACATGGAGGAGGACTCCGGCAAGAACGCCATGCGCGCGGCCCTCCAGGATGTGGCCGCCAGCGCCCTCGCCTACGACACTACCCCGCTCTCATCCTCCGGCCGCGAGCAGCCCTTCTCTCCAGAATTCCAGTCGCAGACCTTCGATAAGGGCGCCGAAATCTTCCATATGCTTCGCTGGGAGATCGGCGACAAGGATTTCCTGGCCACGCTCAAAGGCGTGCTCAGCCAGTACACCGATCAGGGCGTCACCACCGGCGACCTGGCCAAGGTCGCCGAGGCCCAGTCCCAGCAGCAGCTCACGCCCTTCTTCGCCCAGTGGGTCGATGGCACCGGGGCTCCCACCTTCACCAACAAGTATGCCGTCTACCGCCTCGGCAACAACAAGGGCTTCCGCACCATCGGCGAGATCAATCAGGACCTTGACCTGTTCCGCATGCCCGTCGATGTCCGCGTCGAAACCGACGGCAAAACCGTCGACGAGAAAAAGGAGGTCGTCGGCACCGACACGCAGTACGTCATCGACACCTTCGGCCGTCCCCGCCGCATCAGCATCGATCCCGGCGACTGGGTTCTCAAGTCGTCTCCCGACCAGCAGGTCCGCATCTCCATCCTCAAGGGCCAGCAGTTGGTTGCGCAGGGCGACCTGGTGGGCGCGATCAACGAGTACCAGAAGGCCCTCCAATCCAATCCGCAGTCATCCCTGGCCAACTACCGCATCGGCGAAGTGCTGTTTACGCAGCACAACTTCCAGGCTGCCGTAAACGCCTACCGTGACGCGCTCCGCGGCGACGACGATCCCCGCTGGACTGAGGTCTGGGCCCACATCGAGCTGGGCAAGATTTTCGATTGCACCGGCCAGCGCGACCGCGCCGTGAACGAGTATCGCCTGGCCGTGCAGACCAACGACAACACCCAGGGCGCACTCAACGAAGCTCGCCAGGACCTGACCAAACCCTACCCCTGCAAGCTGCAGGAATAGGCGCGTTTGTCAGGAATAGGCAGTGTTTGTCGAATCGAGCATCGGGATTTTAGATGGGGATTTTGGAAGGGGATCCTGGCAGGAGCAGGGACCTTCATGACCCTGATTAGACTCGAAGCAGAATCGGGATTTTGGAACGAGCGGGGACCTTCACTGGCTGCGGAAAAGCGCTGGCGAGTGCGCAAAAAACGCAAACGACAAGGCTGGTGAAAGAGTACCGGGCGGATTTGAAAAAAACGCGTAAGGGCGGTACTTCAGTACCGCCGATAGCCGCAAATAAAGGACTTGGGCGTTAGCCCCTGAGTGATGGCCTTGCTGACTCCGTGACTGCAAAATTAAGTTCTTCCGCAGCCCGAGAACTCGGACCCGAGAGCAGGTTCCCCTAAACGGCAGCGTGCGCGCAAATTGCGATACTCACCGCCGGCGCATGCGTCAGCGTGTTGTGGATCAGGCAGCGGTGCACCGCATCCTCCACGCCCGCAAGATCTGCCTCACTCAATTCGCCGGGAATCCGCACTTCAATGCGAATAGGATCGAGCCGGGCCGGCGCGGCAGCTTTGTCCGCCGTCGCGCTGACTTCTACGCCTTCGCGAACCAGCCCCTTCTTCCTCAGATACGCCACCGCATAAAACGCAGCGCATGATCCGAGCGAGGCCAGGAATAGCTCCGGCGGGGTCATGCCCTCGTCGAGGCCGCCGTTGGCTGGCGGCTGATCGCATACGATTGTGTGCTGACGCGCCGCCACTTCGAACTTGACATTGCCGGCGTACCGGACGGTGACATTGATCATCGCTTCCCCCACACCCGGGAGCATAGGGGACGAGCATGCAAGCTTCAGTGAGCAAGGACACGCAAGAGAAACCGCGACCCAGGCGCCCACCCTTCCCCCGATTGAGCCAAGGCCCAATGGAGCGAAGAATGGACGCCCGGCGTTCGGCTGCTGGGGCCCTTACCGCATACCAACGCGGCTAACGTGCTGGTTGCAGGCGCCCGTCTGCGCAATCGTCTCCACCAGCGCCGCCGAGGCCGCGGGTGGATTGTTCACGTCGCCGCCATACTGCGTACTGAACGAGTGCGTGCCCGCCGGCAGCCGTGGCGAAATCAAGACCGCCTTGCCCTTCACCAGCTTCGCGCTGGATACGGCGCGGCTGCCATCTGCCAATTGAACCGTTCCCGTGGGCATCATCCCGGCCGCGCTCGCGACGCTCACGTTGAACCTCTGCGGGCCGCACGACGTGCTCGCCTCGGTCATGGGCACCATGGTCACCACAGTGGGCTTTTGTGCGATCGACGCGGTTATCGTGATGGTGACGCTGATCGGTCCGCCGGGGGAATAGTGGGAGTCGCCGCTGTATGTGGCCGAAAGCGTGTGGCTGGCTGTGGTCAGCCCGGTCACAGAGGTGGAGGCAACACCAGACGAGATGGCGACCGCCGAGCCGTAGTTGGCCCCGTCCACCTTGAACTGCACGGTGCCGGTGGGCGCAGAGCCGGAGCTGGAAGTGACGCTCACCTTGAACGTTACAGCGGTTCCCGAGACGAAGCTGGCGCCGTTCGTGGGCGAGGTGATGGTGAAAGTCGCGTTCGGCAGGATGCCGGTCCCGCTCAGGCTGATGACGTTTGAGAAGTTGGCCGTGTTATCGGTGATGGTGTACGTGGCACGCCGTGCGCCCGTACCGGCCGGCCTAATAACGAAGCCGATCTGGCAGCTCTGCCCGGACGCCAGAATGGATCCGGAGGCCAGCAGGCAGCTCGTGGTGCTGGGATCAACCGAGAACTCTGAGGGATTCGTCCCACCCATGACGGCATTGCTGATCACCAGCGTACTGTTGCCGCTGTTGGTCAGAAGAACCGTCTGCGGAGGACCCGTGGTGCCCACATTGATGCTGCCCAGCGTGGCGTAACCCACGTTTCCCACCTTCCGGACCACCTGCCCGGTGGTTGCGCTGCTGATGATGTACACCTGGCCCTGGGAATCCACGCTCAGGCCAGTGGGACCGTTCAGTTCGGCCTTGAGTGCGCTCGCGCTATCCAGGTAGCCGGCGGTGCCGTTGCCGGCGATCGTGCGGATGGTCCCGGTCGTGTAGTCGATGCGGCGCACCCGCTGGTTATTGGTGTCGGTAAAGTACAAGTCGCCCGCGGCATCAAAGGCGATCTGGCCGATCTTGGCCCCGATCTCGGCGTTGCCGGCAAGTCCGCCATCGCCCGCAAAGCCGCAAGTGTGCCCGCCGGCGATCTTGTAAAAGGAGACGTTGTTGTTCTCCGCGTTGTAAAGCGACTGTTGGACAATCTCGCAGGTTCCGCCGTTGGACCAGAGGGAATAGAGATTGTCGCCCGCATCCACCGCCATGGCGCTGGACGGGCTGGTCTGATACGGGAACGGATCGTAGAGGAAGATCAGGTTGGCCGGGATCGGCTGCACCGTCGAGAACGCTGCTCCATTGTGAGAGTCGACAAAGAACAGGTGATTGTAAGGATCCATGCTCATTTCCCCCGGCGTCGCCAGGGCCTCCGCGCTGAGAGAGCACGGTGCCGATGCCGGGCAATTCACCGTGCCTGATCCGCTGGCCTGAACCACCGGGCCGTAGTCGTAAATCTCGTACATCTTGCCGGTCGACGGAACATCGAAATAGGCTTGGCCAAACGTGTCTACCGCGATTCCCAGCGCACCCGTGTAACCGGAGGCCAGCGTCTTGATGCTTCCGCTGGCATCGATGTTGCGGATGATGCCATTGCCGGTATCGGCGATCCATATCGTGTCGCCGCCATCCACCGTCAGGTTCTGTGCGCCGCTCAGCAAGCCTTTGCTCGATGGGTAGGTGCCGCTGACCGTGCCGATCGACGACGGGACGAAACTGACGATCGGCGAGTAGCCGTAGCCGCCCAGGCCAAATGCATCCGGCGTAGGCGACGCGGTGTGGGTGACCGTCAGTTTGCCCACGCGGTTGCCGGCCCCCTGCGGAGTAAAACGCACCAGCACGCTGCAGGTTGCGCCCGTCGCATACAGGTTGCCTTCAGTGCAACTGCCTCCCTGCTCGATCTTGAAATCGGCGGAGGCGGAGATGCCCGTGATGCGCGTGGTCTGGCTGAAGCGCAGCGTCAGCGTGTGCACATCGGCCTGCTGTCCCACGGTTGCTTCGCCCAGCCGGCGAAAGTTGGCCGGAGCTTCAGGCAGAAGGTTGCCCTTGCTGTCCATCGCGTGGTCCTGGAGTTCCCAGCCCGTCGGCGGATCAAGGCTGATCGCCCGCTGGGATTGGGTTGGCAGGTTGCCGGCGCTTTCCACGGCATGGCCCTGAAGAGTCCCGCCGCTGCGCGGGTCAAGATGGATGGCCTGCGAGGCCTGGGCATGGGTGAACACCGGAACCAAGCAAGCCATTGCGAGCAAAAGGCTGGGGAATGCCACCTTATCGAAACGGTCGAGCCTCATAGCTGTTCTCCTGTGGGGGATGGCGTCCGCACGCATGTCGAGGCGGCTCCTGGGCAAAGCGCATGTGCGGACGCTGTTTGCGCGCCAGGAGGCATCTATACCAAGGCATGGCAATAGGAGGAAGCCTCAAGCACAGGAAGACTGTGGCACGAGGAACATGCGAAACAGACTGATGGCTGAGTAAGCTTTGTGCTGGCTTTCCGCAGGAGACCGGTCAGCAACTGCCAGACGGGGGGGATTGCTTACTATCGGATGGAGTGTATCGGAACTGAAAGCAAAATGTCTTCAAAAAAATATTGCTGGCCAGGTCCGGGGTGGGAGGGGGATTTCCAGGCCCAGCGCCCTCCGCCGCTCCCGTGAGGGGAAATTCCAGCCTGCCCGGCCAGGTCTCCGCCCCAGCGTACCTGCGCGGCTTACTCCTCACGCCAGTGCCAGTCGGATCACTCGACTAGAATTCCGGATGTGAAGCATTCTTTTGAGATCGGGCCGGTGCAGGTGGGTGCAGGCCGGCTGTTTTTGATTGCGGGACCGTGCGTCATCGAGAGCGAGGCGCACGCCCGGACCATGGCCGAGTCGATCCAGCGGATCACCTCCGACCTGGGAATTCCCTACATCTTCAAAGCCAGCTACGACAAGGCCAACCGGACCAGCGCCAAGAGCTTTCGCGGCCCGGGCCTGACCGAGGGGACGGCGATCCTGGGCCGGCTGGCGCGCGACACGGGCCTGCCGGTGCTCACCGATGTGCACGAGCCGGCACACTGCGAAGTGGCTGCGGAAGCGGTCGATGTTCTCCAGATTCCCGCGTTTCTCTGCAGACAAACGGACTTGCTGGTCGCGGCGGGCAAGACCGGACGCGCCGTCAACATAAAAAAAGGACAGTTCGTCGCTCCGTGGGACATGACGCACCCCGTCGATAAAGTTCGATCCACCGGCAACGAGCGCGTCTTCCTCACCGAGCGCGGCGCCAGCTTCGGCTACAACACTCTCGTGGTCGATTTCCGCTCGCTGCCCGTCATGCGCGGCTTTGCGCCCGTCGTCTTCGACGGAACCCATAGCGTGCAGCAGCCCAGCGCCGCCAATGGGGTGAGCGGCGGCCAGCCGGAATTCATTCCGCTGCTGGCGCGGGCCGCGGTGGCCGCGGGCGTCGATGGCGTCTTCCTTGAAGTGCACGACAATCCGGCGGTAGCCAAGAGCGACGGCGCAAATGCCCTCGACATGAAACTGCTCAAGCCCGTTTTGGAAAAGCTCATGGCAATTCATGCCGCGGCGGAATAGGCGGCGAATATACTGGCCCGCAAAGTCTCTTGAGCCGCTTTCGACAGGCCGATGATCGTGGCGATGGCTGAAGCGCGTCGCAGCGAATGCGTGCGCTCGCCGGTCCACGTGCAAGAGCCGGCCGGCATGCGTATGATCTGTGACGCGCTTCGGTCATCCGGGGATCAACCATGAAAAATAAGAACAAGCACGCGCACCGCAACCGCTCGGCCGCGGAAGATCTGAACGGCCATAACAAACCTTCGCTCGACTCCGTCAAAACCCTGCGCCTCGGCAGCGATTGCCAATATGGCCGGGAACTGCGCCGCCTGCAGATTGAACTGGTGAAACTACAGGAGTGGATTCGCCACGAAGGCCTCCGCGTGGTCGCCCTGTTTGAAGGGCGCGATGCCGCAGGCAAGGGCGGCGCCATCAAGCGCATTACTGAAACCCTGAATCCCCGCGTCTGCCGCGTCGTGGCCCTCGCCACGCCCACGGAGCGCGAGAAAACCCAGTGGTACTTCCAGCGCTATGTCGAACACCTGCCCGCCGCCGGCGAAATGGTCCTCTTCGACCGCAGCTGGTACAACCGCGCCGGAGTCGAGCATGTGATGGGCTTTTGCACCCCCGACCAGTACCAGGAGTTCATGCAAAGCTGCCCCGAGTTCGAGCGCATGCTCGTTCGCTCCGGCATTCGCCTCGTCAAATACTGGTTCTCCGTCAGCGACGAAGAGCAGGAGCGCCGCTTTCACGACCGCATGAAGAATGTGACCAAGCGCTGGAAGCTCAGCCCCATGGATCTCGAATCGCGCAAGCACTGGGCCGATTATTCGCGGGCCAAAGACGAGATGTTCGCCCTCACTGACACCAGGCATGCGCCCTGGCACGTGGTGAACGCCGAAAATAAAGAGGCCGCCCGCCTCAACGTCATTCGCCACCTGCTGTCCCTGTTCGACTATCGCGACCTCACCCCCAAACCGCTGCCGCTGCCGCCCATCACCAAGTCGAAATACGTGCGCCCACCCTTCCAGGAACAGAACTTCATTCCGGAAGTGTATGGAGCGGAAATGCGCAAGTGACACGCATGCGCCCGGCCTGACCTGGAAATGAGATAAGCTTTCTGGCATATGCCCGAGAAGCTCAAGGGAAGCATCCATCTGGCCCGCGTGGCGGGTATTGACCTGTACCTCCATTGGACATGGTTCGCCGTCGCCCTGTTTGAAATTCAGAGCCGGCGCGGCCTCTACTCCTCCATCGTGTGGAACATCCTCGAATACCTGGCCCTGTTCCTCATCGTGCTGATGCATGAGTTCGGGCATGCACTGGCATGCCGCCAGGTCGGCGGAATTTCCAACCGCATCATGCTGTGGCCGCTGGGCGGCGTTGCCTACGTGAACCCGCCGCAACGCCCCGGCGCCACCCTCTGGAGCCTGGCCGCCGGTCCGCTCGTGAACGTGGCGCTGCTTCCCGTTTTCTGGGCTGCCCTTAACTTCGCCAGCCTGCATGGATGGGCCTATACTTCGCCCGACCTCTATCACTTCATCCGCGCCGTCTACCTCATCGACATCATGCTGCTGGTCTTCAACCTCCTCCCCGTCTATCCGCTCGATGGCGGGCAGATCCTCCGCTCTCTGCTCTGGTTTCTCGTCGGCCGCGGCCGCAGCCTCATGTTGGCAACCATCATCGGTTTTGTCGGCGTCGCCGCATTCCTCGCGCTAGCCGTCTACGTCCACTCTGTCTGGTACGGCGCCATGGCCGTATTCATGCTGATGAGTTGCTGGGGAGGCCTCGCCAACGCTCGCGCCATCCTGCGACTGGCCAGGCTGCCGCGCCACCCGGGCTTTGCCTGTCCATCCTGCCGGGAAGCGCCACCCATCGGCCCCATCTGGGTATGCAAACAATGCTCCAACCGCTTTGACCCGTTCGAAACCGGCGCAACCTGCCCATCATGCTCCGCGCGATCCGAGATGACGCAATGCCCCGAGTGCGGACAATCTGCGCCTTTCGCCCATTGGAGTGCGTCCCCTGCCGTGCGCCCCGAGCCGGCAGTCGAGAGCCTCCCCGGAACCCGCTAACCGGAGTAGTCTCTCCTGTTGAAGCTTCACAGCTTGGTGAAAAGTACCGGCTTGAAAAAACCGCGTAAGGGCGGTACTTCAGTACCGCCGATAACCGCAAACAAAGGACCCGGGCTTTAGCCCCTGCCCAGGTACACCAACGTCGGATCCGCTCTAGTGGGAGTCCCGCTCATGCATCGACGAAAATTCCTTTTCGCTTCCACGGCCGCCGCCGGAGCCGTGGCCCTATCCCGTTCCAGTGTCGCCAACCCGCTTGCCGCCGGCGCGGCAGACCTCAATCTCAACCGCCATCGCTTCGGCGTCAATTACACCCCATCCCACAACTGGTGGTTCTGCTGGAACGACTGGGACCCGTCCCCCATCCAGCGCGATCTCGATGCCATCGCCGCCCTCGGCGCCGATCATCTCCGCATCATGCTCGTCTGGCCGTTCTTCCAGCCCAATCCCAAGTGGGTAAGCTCGGCGCATCTCGAGCGGCTGGACCAGTTGCTCACTCTGATGGGACAGCGCAACCTGGATGCCCTGATAACGGTATTCACCGGCCAGCTCAGCGGATGGTATTTCCTGCCATCCTTCAATCGCCTCAGCGACGGCTTCTACACCACGCCGCTGATGTGGGATGCTCAGGAACTTCTCATTAGAGCGCTCGCCCGCACCATGGCGCCGCACGCCAACATCATCGGCTTCGACTTCGGCAACGAGCTCAATACCTGTTGGAGTGCACCCATGCCGGCGGGCGATGCCTGGATGGCGCGGATGTTCGCGCTGATGAATGAGGCCTTGCCGGCCCACCTGCACGTGAATGGCGTCGACCACAATCCGTGGTTCAAAGAGGAGACGTTCTCCCCGCAGGCGCTCGCCGCGGCGCGTTTCCCGGTGATGCACTGTTACCCGTGGTGGACCGGCGCGCTCAAGTACGGCGGCGCAATGGATCCGCCCAGCGTCAAGCTGCTGGCCGCCATGGCCGCGCTCATCCGCAGCTACGCGGGCACGCAGCAAAAGCCCGTGTGGGCCGGCGAATTCAACACCTGCGTCGAGGCGCTGCCGGAAAAAGGCCAGGCCGAGTGGCTGGAGAAAGCAGTGACAGCGGCCATCGAGCAGGGCGTCAGCTGGTTCAGCTACTGGGACTCGCACGACGTGGACCGCAAATTCAGCTTTAACCCGCTTGAATACACGCTGGGCCTGCTCACCAACGATGGCCGAGTGAAGGCGCAGGGCCGCACTTTCAAAGCGCTGGCCGAGGCCTATCGCGGCAAGCCGGTGCAGTATCCCACCGCCACCCTGCCCCAGCCGCCGAAGGACCGGACCATTGCGGGAACCTGGCAGTGGATCAACGAGTGGCTCGGATGGAAGCCGAAGAGCGCATGAGGTCTGGACGAGGGAACAGGGCCGGACGGGACTTGGGCATCAATGGGAGTTCAGCGCGTTCATGAGCTCTTCTTGCGAATCCAGCATGGAAAAAGTGGGTCGATGAAGAAGTAGCTGCCTCCATATCGATCCAGAACGTCACGGGAATCCAGGGATTGAAGAGCCTTCTGAACCGTGGACGCAGGTCCCAGGCGGAACTCTTCCCGAACCCTCTGGGAGTAGATTTCCGCTGGCCCGCGAGAGGCCATTGCCTGCAGCGCCGCGCGTTGCCGGGCTGAAAGCTGCTCCCAAAGAAGTTCATAGTATGTGGACTGGCTATCGACGAGTGTAGCGATCACCGAGTTCACATCCGATGAATCCAGCCGGCGTTTGTCCCTGAGCTCCGCGTAGTCCCATAGTTCGTGCGCGATCCGCTGCACGTCGTAGGGGATCAGATCTGCGGCTGCCAGCAGGGCGTCCATTCCCGGGCCGTCGAGCACCCTGGCTCTTGTGCGAAGCTGCCTGGCAACGAATTCCTTCCAATCTGCCGCGGCGATCTTATCCAGAAACATCTGCGGTCCGGCTTTGTGAAAAGGCCTTCGGGAGGAGAGCATCTCCTGCATCAAAGTTGGCTGAGAACCTGCGAAGACATAGCCGACTTCCCTTTGTTCCTGCACCTGGTTGCGCAGGACGTTCTCCACCGATCCGCCGTTGAATTGGGCGATCTGCTGGAATTCGTCAAGGCAAATTGCCATTCGGAATCCGCCATTGCGCGTCAATTCTCCAGGCAGCGCGAAGATATCGGGGGCGATCGGTTCCGGATCGAATGCCGATCCGCGGCCTAGGGATACCGAGACCTCACCCGAGTTCATGTTGTAGTTGATCTCCGGTTTCACCTGGCGTCCGAAGCGAGTCACCCAGTCTTTGACGCGTTCCCATGGACCCGCCGCTCGCAATACCTTTTCCGCGAATTTCTCCAGGAATTGCGTGTAGCTGGAATAGCTGCTCACGGTCAAGCTGACGGTGCGGATGTGGCGCTTTCTGAGCTTGAGGAAAGCTACGGATACCAGTGAGCTTTTTCCGAAGCGGCGAGGAGAGAGAAGAAACACCTTCTGTCCATCCGCCAAATCGCGGACGAGCTGGCTCAGTTCTTCAGTCCGGTTTACAAAGTTGGCGTCGTCGACAATCTCGCCGAATACGAATGGGTTCTCCGGAAGTATAGGCATACGCTAAACAGCGTAACCCAATATGGCGTAATTCACAAGAGGTAATTACGCCATATAGCGTAACGCCAAATAGCGTAACAAAATGGAACTATGAGGCTGTTAGCATTTCTGCGTATGGCATTCCCCGATTTCCGCAAACAATTCAAGTGCGTAGTTCCGTCAGTCTCGCTCGCTGCCCTCCTGGCCGCCACAATTTTCACCGCGCAGGCGCAGACCGCCCCCGGCCGCTCCCAGATCGAAGAGGTCCTGCGCGGCCTGAACCGCGGCCACAGCGTAGGCCAGGTAGCCGTCTCGCCCGATGGCACACAGTTGGCATGGGTAGCCGGCGGCCGCGGCGGCGGCTCCATCCTCGTCGCGCCCATCGGCGACCTCAGCAAAACCCAGCACATAACCGCGGCGGCCAAGCCCGACCAGCATTGCCGCGAAAGCGATCTGGCCTGGGAGCCTGACTCCAAAGCGCTGGCGTTCTTCTCCGATTGCGCCAGCACCAGCGGCCAGATGGACCTGTGGCTCGCCAAGCCCGACGGCAGCCCATCGAAACAGTTGACCGCGCTGAAAGGCTACGTCCATGAGCCGGCATTCTCGCCCGACGGCGCCAAAATCGCCTTCCTTTACGTCGAAGGCGCCACCCGCCCCGCCGGAGCGCTCGCAGCCATGAAGCCTCCCTCAGGCGTCATCGGCCAGGACAATGTGGAAGTGCAGCGCGTAGCCTACGCCGCAGCCGACGCAAGCTCGCCCGCCCCAGCCGCCTTCCTCTCCCCCGCCAACCTGCACGCCTATGAATTTGACTGGGCGCCCGATTCCAAAGGCATGGCCTTTATCGCCGCCGACCCGCCCGGCGAAAACAACTGGTGGATGGCCAAGCTCTACTCGCAGGCCATCGGAGCCGATCCCAAGTCGGTCCTGGCGCCGGCTGAAGTCAGCGGCCCCCTCCACGGACTCCAGATCGCCGTGCCCCGCTGGTCGCCCGACGGCAAAACCATCGCCTTCATCGGCGGCCTCATGAGCGACCAGGGCTCCACCGGCGGCGACGTCTGGATCGTGTCCGCCGACGGCGGCCAGCCCCGCGACCTCACCGAAGGCCGTCCCACCTCGCCCGCATGGATCGAGTGGAGCGGCAACGATTACCTCTACGTAAGCGAGCTGGCCGGCGGCAACGACCAGCTCATCCGCCTCCATCTCCAGGGCGACCGCACCGGCGATGGCTCGGTCACATTCGGCTCGCCCATCTTCAGCATCCCCGGCAGCGTCGGCGACGGGCGAATGTCGCACAGCCTTTCCGATACCGCGGACCGCAAGCTGTTCGTGTTCTCCGCCAGCACCTTCGACCACGCGCCCGAAATCTACGAGGCCAAACCGGGAACGGTAATGAACGCAGGCCTGGCCGGCGTTATCCAGCTTTCCCACCTCAACGATGGCGTGGACCCCGCGTGGGGCAAATCCGTTTCGCTCAGCTGGAAGAGCGACCAGTTCCGCGTCCAGGGCTGGCTCCTGCTGCCGCGCGATTACGACGCCAACAAGAAGTACCCGCTCATCGTCGAAGTCCACGGCGGCCCGGCCGCAGCCGTGCAGGCGCGCTGGGGAGCACGAGGCTCCCTCAGCCCGGCAGCGTTCTCTGACCTCGGCTACTTCGTCCTGCAACCCAATCCGCGCGGCAGCTACGGACAGGGCGAGGCCTTCACTGAGGCCAACCGCAAAGACTTTGGCTACGGCGACTTGCGCGACATCCTTAAAGGTGTGGATGCGGTAGCGGCCCAGTACTCCATTGATCCGGACCGCATCGGCATCACCGGCTGGAGCTACGGCGGCTTCATGACCATGTTCGCCGTTACCCAGACCCACCGCTTCACAGCGGCTGTTTCCGGAGCCGGCCTGGCCAACTGGCAAAGCTACTACGGCGAGAACTCCATCGACCAGTGGATGATTCCCTACTTCGGCGCCAGCGTCTACGACGACCCGGCCGTGTATGCGAAAAGTTCGGCCATCAACTACATCAAGCAGGCACACACGCCCACACTGGTGGTTGTCGGCGACCGCGACGGCGAATGCCCCGCGCCACAGTCTTACGAGTTCTGGCATGCGCTCCGTGACCAGCACGTCCCCACTGAGCTCGTGGTCTACCCCAATGAAGGACACGGTTTCGTGAATCCAGAGCACACGCGGGACGTCATGGAACGCGCCATCGAGTGGTTCGCAAAGTACATGCCGGCAAAGACGGAGACCAGGGCATCCGAGAGCCAGGCAGCAGCCGCCCGTCGCTAGCAAACCGGCGCCTGCGCATAATGGATAGAGAACCCTGGCATTTTCGCTGCTCGCCGTCCCGGCCAAAGACAGTCTATTGGTAGGAGGGAGAAGCGGGAAGTGCCTCACCGGACGGGCCTGATACACTTTTCTTTGAAGCAAAACTCAACCGGTTGAGCTTCGTCTGCGCGTTGATTTTCTTTCGGCAGCGCGTCTGGCGGGCGCCATGCAACAGCTATATTCCGATTGATCTACGGGACGACCGTTCTGCGCCGGTGAGGGCGGAGCGGGGAGGATTCATGCGGCGGTTTTTGACGCTTGTCTGTCTGTTATTTGTGGCCCTGCCGGCCGGTATCACCATCTCCGGATGCTATCGCAACCCGGCGGGAAATTATTGCAATGGTCTGGGCTATGGGGCCAAGGATACTGACCTCTACACCATCACCCTGCAGCCGCAGTACATCGGCATCTCGATTGCCTTCGGCCAGACGCGGCAGATCAGTCCGCCCACGGCAAGCAACTGCAAGGGCGGCAGCGTTTCGGTTACCGGCTATGCCTACGGCACCACCAACAACCAGCTGGTCGATATCTCTCCCTCGGGCAACATGTGCGCCGGTACGTGGAATCGCAACTCCGGCGGCGGCATTGCCGACTACACCATCTGCAATTACCCCAGCCCCGCGCCAAGCTCCAGCGGGCTGCCCTTTAGCACCGCCTACGTCAGCGCTTCGGCCGATTCGGTTACCTCAAACCCGGTAGAGGTGTACGTCCACGCTCCCATCACCTCGGTGACCTTAGCTTCAAGTCCAGTGGCCGGGACTCCCCCTCCGAGCAACGGATGCTATTCGCAGGGGCAGCAGGCCCAACTGGACGCGCAGGCGTGCTATAGCGCCAATGGCAAGCAGGTGCTCATGTGCGCGCCGTCGTCGGTCTCGAGCGCCAACTACGCTTGTCCGCTGCCTCCCGGGGTAACCTCGGTGCCGAGCTGCGAAAACTCGATCGGCGCGCTCACCTACGCGCCCAGCAACACCAGCATTGCGTCCATCAACGCTGAGACCAACCAGATCACAGCCGAGCAACCAGGCACCACGGTCATCACCGCCTCGGTCGCGCTGTCGGGTTCCTCCGCCGGCTATTTCTCCGTCTGTCCGCCCGCAAAAATCTCCGTCAGCTTGAACGGCGGCACCAGCGGAACCGTCACCCAGGGCGTACCGCAGAACCTCGTCACCAGCGTCACTGACACCAACGGCAATCCCATCACCGGCATCTCGCTCGATTACCAGTCCATCAACCCCATCGACATTTCCACCAGCTCCACCGGCTCCATCGCCGCCAGCTTCCCGGGCTCTACTTCGGTCTATGCCGTCTGCCAGCCTTCAACCTGCAACCCGGCTCCCATCAACCAGGTCGGCGTAAACGGGACAGGCTTGTCCATCTCCAGCAACCCCGTCGACATCTCCGTTCCGGGCACTGCCAGCACCTTCGCCTGGTACGGAGCCCCCGGCAAGTCGCAGTACTTTGTTCCCGTGGAATTGCTCACCGGCACCATCGGCTCAACCATTCGCCTGCCCTACGTCCCCAATTCCATGGCGATGGACAAGTACGGGACCAACCTCTATTTCGGCTCGCAACACGAGCTCATGACCTACAGCATCAGCAGCAGCGGCGTCACCCTGGCCTCGCAAAATACCAGTGCGCCGGGCGTGGTCCTCGCCGTCAATCCTCAGAACATACTGGTGCTGGTCAACGATCAAATCCGTCGTGTGTTTTATCTGCTCGCCCCGGGCGGCGCCATCGGCTCTACGTTCAGCGGCCTTGGCACATCCGCTCAGTGGACACCGGACGGCAAGACCCTCTTCGTCACCGACAGCGCAGCGGCCAACAATCTGCCGGCAAACATAGCGGCGGGAATCACCACCCATACCAACACGCTCTACGTCTACAACGCGAACACGGGATGGAGCACCTATCCGCTGAGCACCTCGGGCGGTCCTAACGGACCACAAAGCGTGGCCGTCACAGTGCCCGGCATCGGCGCCTACCTCAGCGGCGATCCCACCGTAGCGCACACCTGGTGCCCCGCCGGAACACCCGGCAATGCCAATCTCGTTTACTATCCGCAGGGCGACGCCGGCGTGAATACCGATACCGATGTTCTTGCGGCCACCACGGACGGCATGCACCTCCTCGGTGCGGCAGCCACCAGCGGCAGCATCGCGTTTTCTGACATCGGCGTCACCATTCCGGTCAACACAACCTGCCCGGTAGACAAGACCACCGGCACGCTGCTCCCGCTTACCATCGGCGAGACGCTGACCACCACCACCTTGAACGCGCCCGCAACGTCGGTCACTGGAATCGAAACCTCGCCCGCGGCGGTCAGGTCCGGGACGGCGGTCGCGTCCACCAGCCTGAGCTTCATCACCTACAACAGCACCACGGCCGGCGCTCCGCTCCCCTACTACCAGCAGACCACCGGCCCCACCAGTTCGCTGGGCACCGTGGGCTACATTCCGTTGGTCGGCGCATCGGCCATCACTGCCCCCGTGGCGGGCGCCTTCAGCCCCGATGGCACACTGTTCTTCGTGTCCACAGCGGGCGACAACATGATTCACTACATCGACACCACCAAGCTGCAGGACGTGAAGCAGATCAGCCCCAACCTCCCTGCGTGTGCGCCCGGCTCCGATCCCGGCTGCACCATTACGGCTCCCGCGCCCACCGTGGTCCCAGCCACAGTCATCGAAACCAAGCCCCGCGCCACAACCTAAGCCGCAGCAGAATTGTGCCGCAGCAGAATTGCACCCGTCCCAGCAGCCCGCACCGCAACTGTGCCCCGTTCATCGCCGCTTTTCGCGATGAGCGGGCGCCAGGCACACTCGCTCTCGGCCAGCTTGCCGCGGCCACCGAAGCCCGCCTGCACGCCGAAGTGATCGGCTTTCGCGGCTCCAACGGCGCAGATGAGCCGGCGCCAAGCACCCTGTAACGCCGGCCTCGGCGAAAAACTCGCTACGCACGAAACGCGTAGGGGCGGGACTTCAGTCCCGCCGAAAGCGTTCAAATAAAGGGCCCGGGCTTTAGCCCCTGTTCCGCTTTCCCGTTCACAAACGCGGTATTCTGGCCCCTCAACGCCGCCGCCTGCACCTGTCACCTGCCTCCTGTCACCGCACGATAGAATCAACTCATGATCAAGGGCGTCTCCCTCCTGCGGCCTGCCGCAAGTCGAACTGCTTACGACCGGCTCGCGCGCTTCTTTCAAGCGCTCGGATTCGAGCGCGGGCGCGGCTGGGAGGACACTTCCGCAGCTGCACCGGAATCCAGCTCCGGAGCATCGTTCCTCGCGCCGCTGGGAAACCTCGAACTCGTTCACGGCAGCATGCCCCCGTTCGCCCCGGTCGCCATTGAGGTCACATCGCTCGATGCCGCATATCAGGCCGCGGCCGCGTGGCTCGGCAATGAGGGCCTCGATCCAGCAGCCCTCTCCTCCATCGCGGAAACGCATTGGAAATCGCACTATTTCACCGTTGAGCCCGAACCCGGCCACGCCTTTTCGTTCTGGGCATGGCTCCATCCGGCAAAGGGCAAGCCGGTCGCCGTGGAGGGCGATCTCTCCGCCGAAGGCATGCGTTTCGCCATCGTCGTCGCCCGCTGGAACGCGGTCATCACAGAACGCCTCCTTGACGGCGCCATCGATGCCCTGCGGCGCAGCGGAGCCGCGCGCAATGACATTGAAGTGGTGCGCGTCCCCGGAGCATGGGAGATTCCCGCCGCCGCTCGCACCCTGGCCAACCGCGCGCTCACCGGCGCGGCGCCGCTCGATGCCATCGTGACCCTCGGCTGCCTGCTGCGCGGAGAGACCGCTCATTACGAGGCAATCTATAACGAAGTCTCCCGCGGCATCGGTCAGTCGCAGCAGGAAACCGGCATCCCCCACAGCTTCGGCGTGCTTACCTGCGAGACCCTGGAGCAGGCCCTGAATCGCGCCGGCATCAAGGCCGGAAACAAGGGGTTTGAGGCTGCCCTGGCCGCCATTGAAATGGTGAGCCTCCGGCGCAAGCTTCTTGAAGAGAGGACTGCGTGACCGCCGGAACGCGGCGGAAGTCGCGCGAGTTGGCCATGCAGATGCTGTTTCAAGCCGACATTGGCAAGCACACGCCGGATGAGGTCAGGGCCACCTTCTGGCGCTCCGGCGATGAGGTCGAGCCAGAGGTGCGCGGCTTTGCTGAAGACTTGTTTCACGCGGCTACGCTCCACCAGGAACGCATCGACAAGATGATCGTGGACCACTCCAAACACTGGCGCCTGGAGCGCATGCCGGCCGTCGACCGCAACCTCCTGCGCATGGCAATCGGCGAAATGCTGGGGTTCAAAGGCACTCCGTTTCCCATCGTCATCAATGAAGCATTGGAGATCGGCCGCCGCTATTCGGCCCCCGAATCCATCAACTTCCTCAACGGCGTTCTGGACGCGGTGGCGCGCAGCCTCATCGCAAAGTAGCGTCCTTGTGCCCTTTTACAACTCCCTCATCCCATGCGGCGTCCAAACCGGAGAAGGCAAGACAGCGTGCGCGCAATGCCCGAAGCGCCTGTTCTGCCCTTTAGCGCAGTTTGTAGTCGGTTAGTTTGAATTGGCTTTGAAAGATCGAAACGGCTTTGAAAGGCCGCGACTTTACAGCTTGCTGAAAAAGTACCGGCCGGACTGAACAGAACGCGTAAGGGCGGTACTTCAGTACCGCCGATAACCGCAATCAAAGCACTTGGGATTCAGCCCCTGTGGGACGGTTTACGCAGAGCCGCCACCCCGCAGCCGGACTCCCAGGCAGCCGTTTGCGGTACCATGGGAGTCTTAACACGCATCGGTATTCTTCGGGCTCAACGGAAGGGAGATCTCGTTATGGCAGATGAAAGCAACAACGTTAATGGGTTGGCATGGTTCTTGGCAGGCCTCGGTATCGGCGCGCTGGCAGGCGTACTGTATGCACCCAAAAGCGGACGCGAGACCCGCGAAGACCTGGTCCACAGCGCCCGCGAAGGCAGCGAATACCTGCGCAACCGCGGCAAGCAGGTCGCTGACCAGGTCGGCACCATCGTGGATAAAAGCCGCGAGCAGGTCGGCGAGTACATGGACCGCGGCCGCGAGGTCGTCGATCGGGGACGCGCCCAGTGGGAAGAGTTTGTCGAGCGGGGCAAGAGCATCGTAGGCGAACAGGGCTCGCGCGTCGCCGCGGCAGTCGATGCCGGCAAGCAGGCTTACCGCTCCACCAGCACCGGCAACTCGTCCACCGAATCAACCAGCGCCAGTGGCGGCGGCGTATTCGGGTCCGGCACTCCGTCTACCTCCACCGGTAGCTAGGATATTTTGGCTCCGCAGCATGAACCTGCCGGCGCGTCTTCTGGGCGCGCCGGACCGAAATGGCCGTCACGAGAGCCGCGAATCGGGGAAACCTGCTCGCGGCATCCTCGCGGCCAAAGCGTTTCCGTTGGCTGATGCATCCGTTGCTGTTCCATTCAGGCTGTACCTGTTCTTCGTGAGGCACCATGTCACACACTGATACCTTCATGATCGCGCTTGTTGTCCTGGTCGGGATCTCAGTCCTTCTCCAGATCGGGTTTGTCATCGTCGCGGCCGTGACGGGCTCTAAAGCGCTGAAGATGGCAAAAGAATACGGCGACGATTTTCGCTCCGTCGCCACCCCCGCGCTGCAGCATGCACGCGAGCTACTGGAGACCACCCAGAACCTGGTCGCGCGCCTCGAGCCGCGCCTCGATGCCGCCGCCAGCGATCTGGCCGAAATGGTCCAGGCCGCCCGAGAAGAGACGCGCAGAATCCAGGCCTCCGCCGACGAAATCACCGACCGCATCCGCAAGCAGGCCGAACGCGTGGATACCATCACCACCACCGCGCTCAATGGCGTGGACCGGGTAAGCCATTTCGTCAATGATGCCGTGCACGCGCCCGTCCGCCAGGTGTCTGGTGTGCTCGCTGCAGTCAGGGCAATCGTAGAAACCCTGCGAACCCCATCCCCGCCGCGCCCCCGCAAGACCCAAAACGCCAACGCCGACGACTAGTGCACTGCGCCGGAAGTGCAGTGCGCCGGAAGTGCAGTGTCCCGGAAGTGTGCCGGAAGTGTGGTGTCCCGAAAGCTCGCACCAGAAAAGATCTGTCATCCTGAGCGGAGTTTGACGCGCTTTTTGCGTCAAACGGAGTCGAAGGATCTGCGGTTCGGGGCCGGCGATTTATGCAATCAGCGCCAGGGAAACGATACGATCTTGCAGCGCGCCGGGAAACAGGATACGACCGGCGCGCACCGACAAGCCCCATCACTCCCAGCTGAACTCCATCACCTCAATCGAATACCCCGGCACAGTGTGTCGCATCTTCGCCGCCGCCGCCACCGCACTCTCCATCGGAATCACCGCCGTCGGATTGTCGATCGAGTTCGTCGCCTGCGTGCTCTTCCCGCTCAGCGTCCACACCTTCGCTGCCGGCGCAATCTTCGCCCCGGCCAGGTCAATATCCACCACGCGCGCCATTGAATCCGCATTCACCATCTTCAGGTAAAGCTTCTTTTCCGCCGCGCTCCCCGTGATCGAATAGAAAAACTTCGCCCCCGCGCCCTCCGCCTGCGACGCCATCGTGTGGTCGCCGATATGCGATCCGAACAGCACCTGCGCGTAGTACGCCGGCGAGCCGTAACTCTTCTCCGCGTTATACCCGATCAGGTCCGTCTCCCACTGCATCCCGCCCGGATTCACGTTCACCAGCAGCGGCGCATACGACGCCATGATCACCACGTCCGAGTTGCGCTCCAGCCCCGTCATCCACGCCGCATCGCCCAGCGCCGCGCCCATGTTCGGCGTCGGCTGCCCTTCCCGCGTCGCCCACTCGCCCACAAAAATTTTTGGCCCATTGCGGTCCGCCTTGTCGTAATGGCCGCCGTCCCACATCGGCGTCCCTGCCTGGCCGGTTCCAGCATCGTAGTGCGTGGCGCTCTTAAAGTTCTGCGTCGCGCGCACATAATAATGTTCGTCCAGCACATCCGGCTTTACGCCCTTCACCGGCGCGGTCGCAATCAACTTGAGCTCGGGATACTTCGCCTTGATCGCCTTGAAGAACTGCGTGAACCGCCCCTCGTAGCTCCCCGAGCGGTCAAACCAATCCTCATTGCCAATCTCCACATAATGCAGCGCGAACGGCTGCGCATGCCCATCTTTTACCCGCTCCGCGCCCCACTTCGTATCCGCCCCTCCGCTCACATACTCAATCTCGTCCAGCGCGTCCTGCACATAAGGGTCCAGGTCCGCTCCCGGGTTCACATGCGCGCCTTGCAGCGAGTACCCCGCATACACCGCCAGCACCGGCTGCATCTTCAAGTCTTCGCACCACTCCAGAAACTCCAGCAACCCCATCCCGTCCGTCGACCAGTAGTTCCACGGGCTTCTGTGCCCCGGCCGGTCCACCAGCGGCCCAATCGTTTTCTTCCAGTCGAACCGCTGCGCGATCGTGTCGCCCTCCACATAATTCCCGCCCGGAAAACGCAGGAACTGCGGATGCATCGCCGCCAGCTTCTCCATCAAATCAATCCGCTGCCCGTTGGGCGTGTTCTTGTACGTCGGCGGAAACAGGCTCGCAAGTTGCAGCCACAGCGTGCCCGCATGGCCCACCGTCACCTCCAGGTGATTCGCCGCGCCCGCCGCCACCGCTCCGGTCTTCAGCGTAAATGTGTACTGCTTCCAATCCGTCCCAATCCCTTCCAACTTCGCCGACGCCAGCGTCCTGCCCGTCTGGTTTGCCACCAGGCTCACCGTCACCGGCCCCATCTCCGCGGCCCCGGCCTTCGCATACAGCGACCCCTTGTACTCCGTGTCCGCCTTCACCTCCATGCCCCACCAGCCCTCGTTCAGCACCCCGGCCTGGTCGCTGCCATCCGCCGTCTCCACGTCCAGCCGCAGGCTGCTCTTCAGCGCATCGCTCGGTCCGGTAGTCCTGTCCTCAGCCATCTTCGCGGCGGCATTGCCCTTCTCCACCAGGTACCAGTAATTAACCCCGCTCCAGTCGCCGCGGAACGTCCGGTTGCGCACCATCTCCGCATAAAGCCCGCCCTCGTAGGCGTAGTTAATCTCCTCCGTCATCAGCCCATAAAGCATGGGGCTCACGGTAGTAGTGGGCTGGTCGGCGTGGATCGTCAGTTGAACCGGCGCTTGTGCCACGGAAACAGTGGCCAGAAGGGCGGCAAGGGATCCAAAGGCAAATCCTGCAAACGTTTTCTCGTGCATCGGCCAAATGTCCTCTTAAACTATCGCGAGGAGTATAGCGCATCGCCATCCCGACATTCGATTCACTCCATCCGTCGGCAGCGGCTCACCGTCGGTAGAATCTCAGTTTTGAAGGGGCACGACTTCAGTCGTGCCGTGCAAGCTCCCGAAATGGGCGCGGCTTTAGCCGCTGAGGGATGTTTTTTTTGACTGCTTTCAGACCGTCCCCAGCCTTCTTCCGCAGCCTGGCCCTTAAGTGTCCGCGCGAAAACTCCAGCGAACTCGCTACCCGGCGAAGCCGCGCTAACTCGCTGCCTTTATCCTTAAATTCAATTCCACAAATCGCATCAGCCACGCGCCCCAGCCTCATCTCCCACGCCCCAGCAGCTTCCCCCAGTTCACGATCGCACGCGCCTGGAACGCAACCTCCGCATCCACATTGACCGTGAGCTCCTGGATATCCAGCTCAATCTGCCCGTTGCGGAAGGGGACCACCATGCCCTGTTCCATCCCCACCGTCTGGTCGCCACCAAGAATCTCATGCTGGAGTCCCGTGAAAACCGAGTAGCCGCGCCTTCCGATCGCCCGCGTGTAGTCGAATGCCTGCAGATAATCCGTGCGCGGATTCCCCGCGGAGACGCCCACCGCGCCCGTCAGGCTGAACTCCGCCACCAGCTGGTGACTGCCCAAAGTGAATTGCGGCAGCGCCGCTGCTCCAGCACGGCCGCCCTGGATGCCTCGAACGTAAGCTGCTCCCCACGGCACAAGCGTCAGACTGAAACCGCCGTGGTCCAGCACTTTTTCACGGATCGCAAAGTCAAGCCGGTTGCCGAAATGCGTGGAACGGCGCATCTGCAGCGCCTCGGAATCCAGCGCGTTCACAAGCACGCTCGCGTCGCCGCGCAGCCATCCCGGCGCTACCGTAACCACCGCCGGAGCATAGCGGCCGTCCTGTAAAGACTCAAAGCCGAGTTCCGTCTCAACGCAGCCGGCGCAGATGGGCGGGCTAAAGCAAAACGAAGTGCCGAAATCGGAAACACTCGAGTTCAACGGCTGCGAACCGGCGGCCGGCTGCTGTTGCGCCGTGGCCGCGGATGCATGCGCCAGGATGAAAACAATAAGGATCCCAAACCCGCAAAGCTGGCGAATCCTCAAACCCATTGCTGAGGGCTGCCTCGCGGCCAGTACGGCCAGGGGCAGAGAGAAAAAGACGGCGCAAGCAAACGTATTCGCTGGCATTGAAAATCAATTTCTGGCGCGGCGCCAGTATAGAACACCACCGCCTTCTCTCGCTCCCGGCCTTCCCTCGCTCCCCGATCTTTAGAACTTCACCGTCTTTCCCGCAGAGAATCCGATTCTCGTTCCGCCTCGCCTCCACCCGCTGATTCGCCGAATTGCTCAGAACAGAAACCCCATCTCCACAACCCCGCGCGCCTGATCCGCCCCGTTTCCCACCGGTCCGAATGCATCCCCGGGAGTGATTGAGGACCCGTGCACAAACGAAACATCCCCGCGCACAAAAAAGCGCCGGCCCTGAAACGTCGGCGTAATGGTGCCGGACCAGGCCGCGCTGCCCGGCCCGTACAGCAGGTTCACTGAACCCTGCGCCGCACTGCCCGCGCTGCCAATGTACTCGCCCCGCCCTGAAAGGGACATCCCATGGCCCAACGTGCGGCTCAGCAGGATCGCCCCGCCCTCGGTCGAGCCGCCCTTGACGATCCCGATCTTTGGATTTGTCGGAACCAAACCGGACTGCCAGTACGGCTGCACCACCCAACTCCCTTTGGTGTACGTGTAGACCAGCGCGTACATCGAGCCGTTGTTCTCGACAGGCGTCGCCAGCGTCTGAAATTTCGTTTGACTCAGGTTGCCCATGGCCTGGAACGAGAGGCTGTGCGGGCCGCTCGCGTACGTAACGGAACCGCTCAGCCATGAGTAGCGGTTGGAGTAGTAACCATCGTTCCAGCTCATTGATGCGGTCAGCTTGCCCAACACCTGGTTCACCTGCACCCCGCGGCTAACTGCGTTTTCCTGGTTCCACAAGAGGCCGCGCTCAATATTCATGTTCTGGAAATCGAACGTAGACTCCGCGCCCATCAGCGTCGGCAAGGAGCCGACAAGAATGGATGTATTCTTGCCCGGCGCAAGCTTGAACCAGGCAAGGGGCACCGGTCCCCAGAGATCGCTCACGTTCTTTTGCGTGGAAAGAAACGGCAGGCCGACGGAAAGGATGTTATACGCACCCGCCTGCACGTAGAACTGCCACCAGCCATCGGGCTTCTGAACCCACACCTGCGCGTTGCTCAGCGCCGCCTGTCCCGTGTCGTCCGCGGCGGAATGATTGTTCTGGACCATGCCCATCCCGCTCAGCACGCCGTTCCCATCGATCCTCCCCAGCGGTCCCGCGTCGATCTCGAATGGCGGCGCCGCCTGGAGCGGCCCGGACAACGAAGGCGTCGGAAGAGGAGCGGGCGCTGCAGCAGTTGACGTTTGCTGCGCGATAGCCACCCCGCCGCGGACAAGCAAATGCAGCAGGAGGCAACCAACCAAGCCGCGCGAAAAAAATGAGTGCGAACGATGCCGGCTACTTGCAATCGGTTGATGGTTCATAAGTTATCCCTTCAAGACCGGCGAACTCCGGCTCATTCAGGAATACAGGGATGACGATAAGACCGCCGTATCCTTCCCGTAAGCGAAACGTAAGGACACAGTCAGCCCTCAGCCCCCACCCCTCAGCCGTCAGCCCGCTACCACCCGGCCCTTTTCTTCCCGGCGCGGCGTACAACGCTCCCCGAACCCGCCTCTTCTTCCGTAGGGAAGAATCGACAGTAGCCCGGGGTAAAGTCCGCCGCGCTCCGTCGCGGTGGACGGCACCCCGGGGAAACCGCCCCCACGCGCCCACGCGTCCCGTAGGGCCGCGGCGAACCCCGGCCCGCAGCTCGCCAACGAT
>DASZLE010000095.1:0-127879 GCA_035552475.1 Occallatibacter sp. | reverse complement strand
TCCTTTTCAGATGGCTTCGTCAATGGGCTTCAGAATGGGAAGTTTCCTTCCCGCCCTGCCATTCAAGCTACGGGGCTTGGACTTTTACCCCGGTGGGACTTGCTCCCACTGATCATGCCAGCCTTCGCTGGACGCACCGTTTCAGGGGACCTATCCGAGGCTGGGTTGGGTTCGGTGCGCTGCCACGGCTCAAAATCGGAACCTGGGGGTTCATCAATTCAATCTCTCGTGGGTAGAGAAGATGCGAGCCGGCCACATTCTCCGTGTCCCGCCTTATGCTCGGCTTGATCCGGCAACGATGAACTCATCAGCCATTCTGATTACATCGATGATTCGAACAAGGGCGTATTTCAGGAACATTCGTATTTCCTCAAGTTCCAGGTTCTTTTGGTCCGTAATAATGCTTGCGGGATTTGCGTGCATTAGCCGACTGGTATAGGTGTATATGAACTCGTATTCTTCACCCATACCAGCCTTCTCCGCTTGATCCTTCCATCTCCATCTCTGTTTGGCGAAAGCCCTTACATCCTCGGTTAGCCAAGACTCGAAAGCGTGCAGTTCAAGTTCAATATCCTTGACGGCTTTGGCATGCCTCGGAACAACTTTCGTCTCGACAAGATGAGCCTGAAACCCATACCCGTTCCGTCGGGCCTGTTCCGCATGAAGGCTGAACTTCCGGGAAGCATCTTCATCAATTCCTACGGCTATGAGAGCGGGGGCTTGACGAATCGCAGTCGTTCCCTCCGCCTCCTGCGGAATGTTCATAGCTGCCAATATAGCTTCTTTTAATAGAGTTTCTTCGACCTTTTCGAAATCGCGGAGGTACGAGATTTCGCGCTCGGCCTGCTTCTTCGAGGCCGCATAGAAGTCACGCTGCTGTTTCAGTAAGTTGTAATAGCAGGCGAAGCCGTATTGAGCGTCCAGTTGCAGTAGCCTTAGCCAGACAGTAAGTTCAAACAGGTAACGCGTGATCCCTAATAGACTCACTGGCTCAAGGTAGTTAAGGTTTTGCTCAAGGAATAGGCGGATTCGCACCAGCGAATTCACTAAAAATACCGTCTTCCAATACTCTCCAGGTCTTTGACTAGCGACAGGAAATGAGCCCTCCATTTTAACTACTATGTTCCGCAAAGGCGGTGTTAGATTCTCAATTACAGTGGATTTACCACGGATTTCGTTCATCAATCTCTGCAACTGTTCAAGGTTTGCATTTGATCCATTGGACATGCGTGCAAATCTCCCTGACCGGATTTTCCACTTTGCCTTCTCGACTGTAGACGGTTGGGTTCCGTTGGCCTTTGCTGATAGGGCTATGGTCACCGACTTCAGCGTTTATCAAACTTCAACCATTCTACCCTTCGGAAGACAGCGCCGAAGGAGAGCAGCCCGTATTTACGCCGCAGAATTGTGAGGCTGATCTTCGCAAGGTAACTCGTCTCGCTGAGCCTTCGAAATCTGATGAAGAAACGAAGTGAACATCGGCTGCGTGTCAATGCGCCGATTGTAGCGAAAGCTGTATTCGTTCAGGTAGGACTGAAAGTAGTCGGCAGGTGGCCCCGATCCTCTCAAGCTTCCCAAACCATGAACGAGGGTGCCCCTGGTCCCTCGCACTTGGGGGCCAGGGATGCCTCAAACCTCGACAGTTGTGACCTGAATCACGACGATCCGGTCAGTCCCGAAAAACGCGGTTGACGTAACGAATGATTCTCAGTTTACGCAAAATCGCCAAGTCACTCACCGACACGGATTACTACCTGAAGTCGGCTTAGCGGAAGGAATTCGAGCCGAAACTTGTACGGGGGGGGCGGCGGCAGATACCCTCCGGACGCCCTCATCGCGCATTTCCGCGTACCTGGAGTGGATCTCCCGGCATTCCGTACATAAACGCATTTATATCAATGCTATAGGTGCCGGGTGCCCCAGGTCTCGACCTTGAGACCTGGGATGGCAAGCGCCTCGACCAGCTTCTGTTGGGACGCCAACCTCAACTGATGCAGAATCGTCGAGGCTCTCACTGAAATGCGGATCGGTACCGACTAGTCGGCTTAGCGGAAGGAATTCGAGCCGAAACGTTGTACGGGGGGCGGCAGCAGATACCCTCCGGCCGCCCTCATCGCGCATTTCCGCGCACCTGGAGTGGATCTCCCGGTATTCCATACATAAACGCATTTATATCAATGCTATAGGTGCCAAAATGGCTAGTATAGCCATATTCCCCCCCGAATGCCCTTCATTCGCCTGCTTTGCCAACGTTGAAGCAATGTATCAGGAAGAGAAGCCGCCCGTCAGCGCCCGCAGCCCGGATCTCAACCTCGTGCGGAGCCCCATCCCCCCGGAATCCCTCAAAAAATCTGCCCCTTAACTCAATCCGATTCATGGCGTTACAAAATCTTTTTGCAAAAACAGCCCAGAACTCACGTGTCAAGGGGTCTGCGTGGGACGCGAAATCATAATATGGGAAATTGTCTGCAGGTATTTGAAACTATTAGACTTCTATACCAACTGGAAAATGCACTTTCCCGGTCCCCAGATGCAGTTTACCCATCCAATTCAGATACACTTGTATCAGGTGGAAAAAAGAAGGCTCGCCGCGCGCGGGCCTTTAGCTTTTTCGGGACCCAGACGGCGCGCCCGGATCACGTCCGCCGCCAACCCGGGAACAGGAGAACGAAAGTAGATGAAAAGGCGAACACATAATTGTCGTTTCCACCCCGTAAGTCCAACGTGTGATTCGACATCGCCGTTTATTTTTTCGCATAAACTTTCGCCTTTTCTCCCAATCGGGCCGCGGCAACAAGCACCTCGGCGCAGTGTGCAAATTCACTGCATCTTGAGCCCTCAACTCCATCATTCCACAAGACATCGCCGTTTTATTTTCAGGCTTTTCGCCCACGGAACAACGCAGCCTGACCGGCAACCATGCTCCCTCGTCTCCTCGTTCCCTGCCTTTAGAATCGTGGAGATGGCCGACCCAACGCATGCCCAACAACTGCTCTCCCTGCTGGCGCGGCTCAGCTTCCGCCTGGGCCAGTTCAAGCTTTCCTCCGGCGGCGCCAGCGACTACTACATCGACTGCCGCACCACGACGCTGCACGCCGAAGGCGGCCGGCTGACCGGACACGCAATCCTCGATCTGCTCGAAGAGCACGGCATTGAAGGCGATGCCGTGGGCGGGCTGACGCTGGGAGCTGACCCCATCGTGTCCAACGTGGCCACCGCCAGCGCACAGCGCGCACTGGAGCGGCCGCGAGCGCCGTTGATCCACGGCTTCCTGGTGCGCAAGGCGGAGAAGACCCACGGGACCGGGCGGCGCATCGAGGGGTTCTGCCGCGAGGGAGCGCGCGTGGTGATTGTGGACGACGTCTGCACCACCGGCGCGTCGACGATTGCCGCTGTCGAAGCTGCGCGTGAGGCGGGAATGACGGTTGCGGCGGTCGTCTGCATCGTCGAGCGCGAGGAAGCCAACGGCCGGCCGGCAGTGGAAGCTGCCGCCGGGGAAGCGCCGTTCCTCCGGCTGTTCACGGCAAACGACGTCCGGGCGGAGCACCTCAGGCAGCAGGGGTAGGCGTTTACAAGTCAGCGCCCAGGCGGTTTGCTGCCGGCGCTGAGATGTAGTTCATCCGTCACTGCGCCGCCTCTAACTGATGTGAAACAATGCCCGGATGGTAACTCTTCCCAGGATCATTCAGGGCGGCATGGGCGTGGGCGTCTCCAACTGGAGGCTGGCGCGCGCCGTTTCAAGTACCGGTCAGCTCGGGGTGGTCTCTGGAACGGCCCTGGACCAGGTCTTTGTGCGGCGGCTGGCGGATGGCGACCACGGCGGCCACATGCGCCGTGCGATGGACGCATTCCCCTTCCCCGAAATGGCCCGCCGGTTATGGAACGAATACTTCATCTCCGGAGGCAAAGCGGCAGGCGCACCCTATCCGGCGACGCCGATGCATCAGTTGCACGAGCCGAAGAAGCTGATCGAGCTGTGCCTGGCCGCCAACTTTGCAGAGGTGTTCCTGGCACGTGAGGGTCACAGCCACCCGGTGGGAATCAACTTTCTGGAGAAGGTGCAGCTTCCACACCTGGCGTCGATCTACGGGGCGATGCTTGCCGGAGTGGGGTATGTGCTGATGGGGGCGGGGATCCCGCTGCACATTCCAGGGGTGCTGGACGCGCTTACCTATCACGAGGCGGCGGAGTACAAGCTACAAGTCACGGGCGCGGTTGCGGGGCAGGGAGAAGACGCGACCATGCGGCTGGTGCCGGCGGAGTACGCGGAAGGACCGCTGCCGCCGTTGAAGCGGCCGCGGTTTGTCGCCATTGTTTCGTCACACACGCTGGCGGCCACGTTGCTGCGGCGGGCCAACGGAACGGTGGATGGGTTCGTAGTGGAAGGCCCGACAGCCGGCGGACACAATGCGCCACCGCGGGGCAAGCTGCAGCTGAGCGGGACGGGGGAACCGCTGTACGGCGAACGGGACCGCGTGGATACGGCAGGATTCCGCGCGCTGGGCGTGCCTTTCTGGCTGGCGGGCGGTTATGCCAGCCAAGCCAAGCTGGAAGAGGCGCTGGCTGAGGGCGCGACGGGCGTACAGGTTGGGACGGCATTTGCGTTCAGCCGGGAATCGGCGCTGAGGGCCGACCTGAAATCGGGGCTGCTCGCACAGGCCAAAGCTGGAGCGGCGAGTGTGTTTACCGATCCGCTGGCGTCGCCTACTGGGTATCCGTTCAAGGTGGCGCAAGTGGTGGGCACCCTGTCAGACGCGGGGACGTATGCCGCGCGGACGCGGGTGTGCGACATGGGTTTTCTGCGCGAGGCGTATGCGCGGGAGGATGGCAAGATCGCGTACCGATGCCCCGCCGAGCCGACGAGCTGCTACACGGCCAAAGGCGGGCAGCTGGAGGCGACGGAGGGGCGGAAGTGCCTGTGCAATGCGCTTCTGGCTAATATCGGTCTGGCGCAGGTGCGGGCGAATGGGACGGTGGAGGCTCCGCTGGTGACGCTGGGAGACGACTTGAACATTGTTCGGCGGTTCCTGCCGGCGGGAGGAACAAGCTACGCGGCGGCGGATGTGGTTCGGGTGATTCTTGGGCAGGGCGACGTGGCGCAGCCGGCGGAAGTTTTTGCGACCGGGGACTTTACGGTCGCGGATGCGGCAGAACCATCCCTCAGGGGCTAAAGCCCGCTTGATGATCAGGCCATTCGTTGGCACGACTAAAGTCGTGCCCCTTCAAAACGTTCGAGCGGAGGCCAAACCCTTTAGGCGGAGGCCGTTCAGTTAGCGGCACGACTAAAGTCGTGCCCCTTCAAAACCTTCGAGCGGAGGCCAAACCCTTTAGGCAGAGGCCAAAACGCTTTAAGCGGAGGCCGTTCAGTTAGCGGCACAACGCCGTGCCCCTTCCAAAGCACTCCAGGATGAAACGTCTTTCGCGGGTTGTCATGGCCGCGGCGCCAAACGAGGAAGGGCAGCTCCGGTGGGAGCTGCCCTTCCTTGATTCCAGGAGCACTGATCTCGAGCGGAATTGAAGCCCGCCGCGCGACGCGGCGGGCTCCATTGGCTAGTGGGCCGGGCGGTGCGCGGGAGCGTGGTGGACCGGGGTTGGCTTCTTGGCTTCGCCAGGGATGACCTGGCCGTCGCTGAGCACGATCTCGGCAGCCTGCGAGGTGGTGGAAGTAGCCGGCACCTGGCGATAGGAGCTGTAGGTGCCGACGAGCTCCGCGGCGCCGGGATTAGTGGTGAAGTCGGAGCCGACCGCCGGAATCTGCTTGCAGGACGCGGGCTCCTTCAGGTTGACGATGAAGTCGGCCACCTTGGCCGCCTTGGCGTCCTGGGTGACGGCCATCTTGACGGAGGGGACGAGGCCATCGACGGAGATGCGGCGGATGCGCGAGCTCTCTGAGAGCAGGCTTGTCAGTTTGCCGTCCGGAGTGCCATTGGCGTTAATGAACTCCTTGGCGGCCGCTGCTTCCTCACCCTGCGGGAAGGCGCTGCACGGCTGGGGCGACTTGAGAGGCACGGTGAACTCGTCCGCCCTGGGATGGCCGACGACGGTAACGGCGACCTTCATGCTGGTTGCGCTGGCATCGAGGACGGTGCCCGGAACCTGGGTCTGCTGCCCCTGAAGCACGGTCCACATGCTGTCCGCGTCTGCCTTGGCGCCCATGGCCAGAACGGTTTCCTTATCGGCGAGGGCGAGGGACTTGGGGTCGGTGCTCTGGAGCAGGGTGTGAATCTGATCCTGGGGGCTGGGAGCGGGTGCGAGGCTCCAGCCGGAGGCCGGGAAGACAGAACCCTGCGCCTGCTGCTTGAGCTGATCGAGACCGTCCAGCTTGCCATGAAACTTCTTGTAGTAATACTCGAGCTTGGGCTCGATCTGGGTCTTGTACTGCTGTGGCGCGAAGTCCCAGACGCGGGCATAGAGCCAGCAGGCGAGGGGCAGGTTCTGAGCCGATCCGGGCTGGCTGTAGGCCTGGGCCAGCAGAAGGGTGTCAGTGAGGCCCATGCTCTTGCTCTGCTCGTCGTTGTACATCTTCAGCTCGTCGGTGTACTGGTCCTGGGCAGCCTTGTAGTCCTTCTTGGAGACAACATCGTCCAGAGCGATGGCGGAGTGGAAGATGGGAGACGCCCCGGCGATAAGCTTGTCCCACTCGTCCTGAGCCGTCGCTGCAGGTTTGGTGACCTGGAGGCCCTTCTGCGCCAGGGTGCCTGCATCGTCGCAAGTCTGGGCATCGCTGGTTTTGCCGCACTGGGCTTTCTTGATGGCGACAGAGAAATAGATGGCTTCAAGGTTATTGGGGTCGACCTGAAGAAGACGAGTGGCCGCGCTGAGGGCTCCGTCCTGATCGCCGGCGGCCTGATCGGCCTCCATCACCTGCTGCAACACGGTCTGCTTGGCGACGCTTTGCGGGTACTTCTTGAGGAACGCCTCGCCGGCTTCCGCCTTGGTCTTGGGATTGGTCTGGGTGAAGAACATCTGGTAATCGTTGTACTCGGCAGGATCCTGGATCGAGAGGCCCTTCTGATCCTGCGCTTGCGCAAACATTGTGGGCGTGAGCGCGAGGCCAATGCTCGCCAGCGCCATCACGGACGCAAAGACATACTTCTTCATTCAGTGCTCCTGGGAGAATTCGAAATGGATACAATCTTCAAGCACTCGATCGCCGAAAGCCAAACCGTGCAGCATGTGCGGCAGACTGCCCCGCGGAGGTGGTGTAAGCGTTGCCACGGCTACCGTTGCGGTGTTGGAAGGATTATAGAAAGCCTCGCGCCCCCTGACAAGCGAAGTCGAGAAGCGGCTGTGCCACCGGGACGAACCGGCCTGGATCCGAGTCCAGCCGAAAGCATTCAGGAGTCCATCCGCGACCACGCTATTGTCCGTGCCCCCTATTGGCATTTCAGGGCTTTCTGTCCCCCCCGAACGAACCCGATCAACTATAACCGGTCTTTCTGAATCGTACACGACCCGGCAGTACCCGCCCCTGCCGCCGGCCTTATCGCTTAGACGCTGATGCGTGAAAAACTGTTCCACGAGTTGGATGCAGGGCGGAAAGCCGCGCTATCCGAGCGTGGCTGCGGCAATTCAGTCGAACTGGCTATGGCAATTCCGGGGAGCTTGTGCTGGTCACTGGAGGAGGCGGACCAGTTCTGCCTGTTCAGCGAGGAAGGCGTCGTGACCGTGGTCGCTCTGCATTTCGCAGTAGCACGCATCGACGCCGGCGGCGCGGATGGTTTCAGCGAAGCGGCGCACATCCCCGGGCGGGAAGAGCCAGTCAGAGCTGATGCCGACAAAGGTGAGGCGGGCGCGGATTCTGCCGAAGACTTCAGAGGGCGAGTGGCCGCGGAGCGGGTCCCACGTATCCATGGTGCGGAGGATGGCGAGATAGGCATTGGCGTCAAAGCGGTCAACGAAGCGGCGGCCCTGCTCGTCGAGGTAGCCGGCGATGTCAAAGCGGCCGCCGATGAGGCCGCCGCCGAGGTCATCGAGTCCCCACGGGTCCTCTCCGTTGCGGTTGGGACGGCGCTGGAAGCGCTCGTCGAAGAGTGGAGCCGACTTGTAACTGAGCATGGCGATCTGGCGGGCGAGAGCCAGGCCTTGCCGGGGCGGGCGCTGGGGCAGATAAGCGCCGCCCTGCCAGTCCGGATCGTGCTGGATGGCGTGGCGCTGGAGATGGTTGAGAGCGAGGCCCATGGCGCCGAGTGGAACCACGCCGATGATGACGGCGCGCTCGACTCGATCGGGATAGAGCATGGCCCATTCCAGGGCCTGCATGCCGCCCATGGAGCCGCCCAGGACGAGGCGGAGATGACGCACGCCGAGGGAATCAAGCAGGCGAGATTGGGCGTGAACGTTGTCGGCGATGGAAACGAGCGGGAAGTCTGCGCCGTAGGACTCGCCGGTCTCAGGGTTGACGGAGCCTGGACCCGTGGATCCATAGCAGGAGCCGAGCAGGTTGATGCAGATGACGAAGTCGCGCTCAAGCGAGAGCATGGCGCCGGGAGCGAATATTTCAGGCCACCAGGCGCCGACGAGAGCCGAGCCAGACAGGGCGTGGGAGACGAGGACGGCATTGTCGCGAGCGGCGTTCAGGCGGCCGTAGACGGCGTAATGCAGCGTTACGCCGGCGAGAGTGCGCCCGCACTCGAGCAGGAAATGCTCGTCCAACAGGAAGTCGCCCTCGTAGGTGGGCTTCGGGATGGACGCCCGGGCCACCGGCGAGACCCGGGTTGCAGCGTCGGCCATGCTAGTCATTTTGCCCCATGAGCCGCGGCGGGCTCAGTAACGGATTCTGCGCCGTTGGCCGTTTGGATGGCCTGATCGATGTCGGCAATGATATCGCGCACGTCCTCGATGCCGATGGAAAGACGCACAAGCTCGGGGGTGACGCCGGTGGCGCGCTGCTCCTCTTCGCTGAGCTGCTGGTGGGTGGTGGAGGCGGGATGGATCACGAGCGACTTGGCGTCGCCGATGTTGGCGACCAGGGAGAAGAGCTCGAGCGAGTCAATGAACTTCTTGCCGGCTTCATAGCCGCCCTTGATGCCGAAGGTGATGAGCGCGCCCTGTCCATCGGGCAGATACTTTTGCGCGCGCTGGTAGTAAGAGCTCGACGGGAGGCCGGGGTAGTTGACCCACTCGATGCCGGGATGCTGCTCAAGATGGCGGGCGACAGCGAGCGCGTTGCGGGAGTGGCGTTCAAGACGGAGGTGGAGGGTCTCAATGCCCTGGAGGATGAGGAAGGCATTGAAGGGCGAGAGCGCGGCGCCGGTATCGCGCAGGCCCTGGACGCGGGCTTTGAGGATGAAGGCCAGCGGGCCGAAAGCCTCGTGATAAGAGATGCCGTGATAGGAGGGATCGGGCTCAGTGAACTCCTTGAAGCGGCCGGATGCGGCCCAGTCGAATTTGCCTGCGTCGACGATGACGCCGCCGATGCTGTTGCCGTGGCCGCCGAGGAACTTGGTGGCGGAGTTCACGACGATGTCGGCGCCGTACTCGATGGGGCGGAGCAGGGCGGGCGACGTGGAGGTGTTGTCGATGACGAGGGGCAGGCCGTTCTGATGCGCGATCTCAGCGAAGGTAGCGATGTCGGTGACGTCGAGCTTGGGGTTGCCGAGTGTCTCGGCATAGACGGCGCGGGTTTTTGAGTTGATGGCGGCGCGGAGGGCGTCGAAGTCATCGGCGTCAACAAAGCGCACATTGATGCCGAGGCGCGGCAGCGTGTAGTGGAAGAGGTTGTAAGTACCGCCGTAGAGCGAAGCGGTGGAGACAATCTCATCGCCGGCGGCCGCGAGCGTGGTGATAGCGAGCGTTTCGGCGGCCTGGCCGGAGGCGGTGGCGAGGCCTGCAGCGCCGCCTTCGAGCGCGGCCACGCGCTTCTCCAGCACGTCGGTGGTGGGGTTCATGATGCGGGTGTAGATGTTGCCGAATTCCTTGAGGGCGAACAGGCGGCCGGCGTGATCCGCATCCTGAAAAAGGTAGGACGTGGTCTGGTAAATGGGGACGGCGCGCGATCCGGTGGCGGGATCGGGCGATTGACCGGCGTGAACGGCAAGGGTGGCAAGATGCTGCTTGTTCGGTTCCGGCATGCTTTTCTCCTCAAATGGCGTGACAGACGATGAATGAATTTCAAATTCGCGGCGACGGCCGGTGCGGTCGATGAATTGCGGGGAAGGCCGCACCGGGGAAAAAGAACGAAGCCCGAATCCTCTGAGGACCCGGGCCGTCTGCTTCAGGATCGTTTGCGGTTAGCGCATTCGCCGATCGTGAGCGGCACGGACGGGTCCGCCGGCCATACACATGCACATGGCCATGGCCTTCGTCGCGCGCTTGATCGAGGTCCGCATTATCGGCAGTATTACGGGCGGGCGGCGGAGCTGTCAAATCGATTCCTGTACGAATAATTCGTATTCTGTCATACTAGGCGCATGGCCAAGCCGTCCCCAACCCGAGGTACCCGCGTCTTCACCATCAGCTTTCCTCCTGAGCTGGCCAAGCAGGTGGATGCCGTAGCCAAAGCGGAGAGCCGCACCATCAGCGAGCTATTTCGCGAAGCATTCCGGACGTACCGCATGGAACGCAACGAGCGCAAGCTCATTGCGGCTCGCGCAGAGGGCGCCAAGCGGGTTTCGCGCCAATATTCGGAAGACGACGTAGAAGCGATTGTGGATGAAATTCGGCGCGAGCAGTTTGCGCGGAGAAAGCGTTTGGCTTGATCCTGGTCGTCGATTCGGGTATCTGGATCTCTGGGTTTCAATTCGGCGGTACACCGCTTGCCGCCCTTCGTCTCGCATACAAGCAGCACCAAATTGCCACCTGCGACGCAATTTTGCTGGAAATCCTCTCCGCTCTGATACGAAAGTTCGGCTGGACCGCGCCTCGGGTTCAGGACGCTCTTGCGGATTATCTCCACGATGCGACTCACGTAGAGATTCCAGGCAGGCTGCGCGGCGTTTGCCGCGATTCGAGCGATGATATGGTTTTCGAATGCGCGCTGCTGAGTGGCGCCAGTGTAATCGTCTCCGGAGACACGGACTTGCTGGCGGTGAAGGAGTGTCACGGGATTCGAGTGCTGACGCCCAGGGCATTTCTCGATGAGTTTACCGAGCAGCCTGAAGGATGACTGCTACTCTTCCGGCTTCCACACGTAGGCGCCGGACTGGGGCAGGCCGAGGTGCGCGAGCACGCGGGAGACGAACTGGCGAGCCATTTCAGTGGAGTCGGCCGGCTTGAAGTAGAACGCGGGTATGACGGGGAAGATGACAGCGCCGGCTTCGGCTGCCAGCGTCATATTGCGCAGGTGAATGCGGTTGAACGGCGTTTCGCGCACGCAGAGAATGAGCGGGCGGCGCTCCTTCAGAGCCACGTCTGCCGCGCGCGCGATGAGCGTGTTGGCGAGGCCGTTGGCGATGGCCGCCAGCGTGCCCATGGAACATGGCAACACGATCATGCCGGCGGACGGGTGGCTGCCGCTGGCGATGGATGCGCCAATGTTGGCGTCGGGAAGCTGGATGGTTTTTTGTGGAGCGCTGCCGAGCAGGCGTTCGATCAGGTCGTTGCGGCCGGCGACGCCGAGTTCCTCTGCGATGACGCGCAGCGAGTTCTCCGATGCGACGAAATGCACGCGGCTGACGCGCTTGTCTGCTTCGAGAGCGAGGAGCATCTGCCGCGCGAAGACTGCGCCCGAAGCGCCGGTGACAGCAAGCGTGATTTCTAGCGCGTCCACTTCCCTGCTCCGTTCTGGCTGCGTCCCGGTTTCGCCCCAGGGGCTAAAGCCCAAGTCTATGTTGCGTGGTCGGTGGCACGACTGAAGTCGTGCCCTTTCAAAGAGCCGTCACACGGTGCGGTAGACGATGCCGACAAACATGTCGGTGGGGCCGCCGCTTTTGTTCCACACCGGGTCGAATTCCGCGGTCGGCTTTTTCGCGATGGTTTCCTGCTCGGTAAGGCCGGATTGTTTGAGCGCGGCCACGCGGTCGCGCACGCCGGAGAGCATGTCGCGGAACTGCTGCAACTGGGCGCGCGTTCCCAGCGGACCGTGGCCGGGAATGATCTTTGTGTTGGGGCCGGCGAGGGAGAGCATCTTCTCATCGGCGCGGATGGTGCCGCCGATGGAGCCGCCGGTGCTTTCATCGATGAAGGGATAGTAGCCGTTGAACCAGACGTCGCCCACATGCAATACATCGGCGTTGTGGAAATGAATGTAGATGTCGGTGTCAGTGTGCGCAGGGTCAAAGTGCACCAGGTCGATGGAGTCGCCGTTGTGCCATGCATGCATCGAGGAGTCAAAGGTGATGACGGGCAGGGCCGCGTCAGGATATGCGGGCAGAGAGACGCCAAGCAGCTTGATCTCAGCGGGCTTCGCAAGGCGTTCGCGGGTGCGCTGGTGCGCGATGATCTGGAAACCGGCGGCGTGCATTCCTTCATTGCCGTCGGTGTGGTCGATGTGCCAGTGCGTGTTGATCAGCGCGTCGGGGGGATCGTTGCCCAGGGCGACTACGGCGTCGCGGATGCGCGGCACGGCAGTGGCAAAACTTGAGTCAATCAGCAACTTGCCTTCGGGGCCGGTCTGCACGGCCATGTTGCCGCCCGCACCCTGCAGCAGGTAGATGTTGTCGTAGAGCCTGGTGGTCTTGATGGGCGTGTTGGCGGCCGCTGCACGCATCTGCGCGGCGCGGTCCGTATGAGGTGCGGCGGCTTGCACCTGCGTCCACAACCAATGAGGAGCCAGTGCCACCGCTCCAGCCGATGCTCCCATGGTCAGAAACTCTCTGCGATGCATCTTTCAACCTCCCAAGTCGCCGAACTGCGCGCTTCTTAAGAGCGCTACGTCAAGCCCGGGATGTTCAAGCCTCCCAGGACGCCTTTCAGGTTTGCCTGGATCGCATCTTCTGCTTTGCGACCGGCTTCATTCACCGCGGCAACAATGAGGTCTTCCAACATCTCCACGTCCGGTTTATCTCCGCCCAGGCTGACCACCGCCGCGGGATCGATGCGGAGCTTCAACAATTGCTTTTTGCCGTTCATGGTGGCAGAGACCGCGCCGCCGCCACTGGAGCCTTCGACGATGGTCTGCTCGAGCTTGCGCTCCATCTCGTCCTTCATCTGGCCGGCCTGCTGCAGCATTTCACCCATCTTCAGAGGATTAAACATGGCATAGCTCGGGATCCAGAATGCGTTAGCGTGTGCGTAAGTCGACTATGCTACGCACTTCGGCGTTGAATATTTCCTTGGCCCTTTGAACCATGGGGTGCTTCATCGCTTCTTCCTGAACGCTGCCGGCGGTGGGCGCCGCTTCCACTTTGGCCGCGCCAGGCGCTCCTTCTCCGGGCACCACCATGAACCGCGCGGGGCCGCCGAGTCGCTGCATCTCCTGCTTGATGATCTTTTCAGCGGCCGCATTCACGGTGAGGCTGAGCATCTTTTTGCCCAGGCCGGCGACTTCGATACGCAGGCTGGTGACGTCAAGCAGCCATGCGCCCGCGGCAAGGAGCTGCGATGCGGAGGCGTGGCCGGAATTGGCCAGCGCTGTGACGATAGCCTGGCGCAGCGCGTCGGCTGTGGGCGCCTCTGCGGGAGTGGCGGGCGGCGCGGGCTCCGCGATCTCCGCGGGCACTGCTGACGGCGCTTTGGCCAGTGCGCCCTCGGTCAGAGTGTCAGGGATGTGGCCTGCGGCCGGTGCGGAGGCAACCGGAAGCGGTGCGGAATACGCGGCGGGTGACGGCTGATTGATGACGGCAACCGGGGCGGCAGGCGCGCTCATCTTCGGGCTCGATGGAGAACTCCACGAACCGGAGGAGGCGAACGGCGAGGCTGCGGCCGAGGGCGATGCTACTGCAGGCGCGGGCCGTGGAGAAGAAGGCGCGGCGGCGGCTGACGGACGGACCGGAGCGGGTGCGGCAGATCGCGCCGGCGCTGTGCCGGTTACGCCGCTGAGCAATTCTTCCAGCGGCAGCAGGCGCTGCGCGTGGATCAGCTTGAGCAGGCCCAGTTCCAGATGCAGGCGCTGCTCCTGGCGGAAATTCAGGTCGTCGAAGGTGCGCAGAACAATCTGGAGGTTGCGCGTGATTTCTTCTTCGGTGAAAAGCATGGCGGTGCGCGCGGCGCGGGCGCGCTCGTCGGTGGAGAGTTGCAGCAGTTCTGTCTGCTCGCCGCCAAGCTTCGCCATCAACGCGTTGCGCAGATAGCGGACGAACTGCCGCGCCAGGGCCAGCGGGCTGTGGCCGGCGTTCAAAAGAACATTGAGCTGCTCCATCAGCTCAGCGCTTTGTGAAGCGGCTACGGCATCCATCAGGCGCTCGAAGATGGCGTTGGGGACGGCGCCCATTAACTCGCGAATCTGCGCGGCGGCAAGCACGGGGCGGCCCGCGTCATTCGACGGCGAGGAGGCAATGGCCTGGTCCATGATGGAGAGCGCGTCGCGCATGGAGCCGTCGCCGGCCTCGGCGAGCAACGCCAGCGCGGCGTCTTCGGCCTCTACCTTCTCGGCGGCGGCAATCATCTTCAACTGCGCCAGGATGTCGTCGAACTTGACCGCATGAAAGCTGAAGTGCTGGCAGCGCGAGCGGATGGTCTGCGGAATATTTTCGGGCTCGGTGGTGGCCATCATAAAGATGGTCCACTCCGGCGGTTCCTCCAGCGTTTTCAGGATGGCGTTGAAAGCGGCGTCCGTGATCTGGTGGGCTTCGTCGAGGAGGAAGATCTTGAACTTGTCGCGGGCCGGCTGCACCGAGGCCTGGGTGCGGATGGAGCGCACATCGTCGATGCCGCGGTTGGAGGCGGCGTCGATCTCGATGAAGTCAAAGGAGTGCGTGGCCTGCTCGCCGGCCTCGGGGTTTCCGCCGGAGGCAATTTCGCGGCAGGAGACGCAGTGCAGACACGGCTCGTGAGTGGGGCGTTCCGCGCTGCCCACTTCAGTTCGGCAGTTGAGCGCCATGGCCAGGATGCGGGCGATGGTGGTTTTGCCGATGCCGCGGTGGCCGGAGAAGATGTAGCCGTGGGCGATGCGGTTCTGCTGAAGCGCATTGAGCAGGGTGCGGGTGACATGGTCCTGGCCGGCCACGTCGGCAAAGCGTTGCGGACGATATTTCCTGGCCAGAACCTGGTAGCCCATGTGCGAATCGCTCCCCGGGCGCGCGCGATTGTGTGCGAGTGCCTGAGAGGGATTGTATCGTTCCGGGCGGGGCGGGGGTGTGGGCAGGCTATCTGCCGATTCAGCGGCAGATCAATCGCGGCATCTCACCAGCGCGGTTAACTCCGCCAGGCTGCTGACACCGCTGCTTAGCTCGCGTCCAGATGCAGGCTGATGTCGTTGAGCCACTCGGCGATGAGGTCTTCGTCGCCGGGGTCGAGCACGTAGGCATCGTTAAGCAGGAGCAGCGCGGCCCAGTCGACGAGGTCGCGCTCGGTGATCTGACCCTCGCGTTTGCGGGTGAGCGCATTTTCAAGGTGGCCGCGGGTGATGGCGATGGCCGGCTCGGGCATCCTGAACCAGGTACGGGCGGCGCGATGGCCGCGCTTGAGGTTGAACTCAAAGATGCCGGCCATGGCGGCGCGCAGTTCGTTCATGTCCGCCTCAAACCACGCAAACCGCCGCAGCACGTCCTGCTGGTGCGCGGTCAGGTGCGGAAGCTGGGATTCGTCGATCATGTCACTCCAGCATGGCTGCCGTTGCGGCGCGTTTTTTGCGCGCAGTCCTGGTTGGCCCGGCCGCCGCTTTTCGTTTGCGCGTCTCCTCACGCGAGTACATGGTTCCGCGGCACTTCCTGGCGCCGCAGTTGCAGACGGCCTCGTCGTTGCCGCCGTCGTACAGACAATAATCGTAGGTGATCTCCGCGCCGGTGGGAATGTTACGAATGGCACGGATCCACACGCGCCCGCCTCGCTCATTCGTCTCACAATTCGGGTCGCAGCTGTGGTTGATGAACATGGCCATACAGTGGCCGTCGATGACCACCGTGCCGTCGCCCAGTCCAAAGAGATAGGTGAGGGGCGAATCGTCGTAAAGCGTGTCCGCCTCAACCTTGGTCAGGCGCGGACCGGTGTACTCGGCCACGCGGCGTCCCTTGCGGATGGCCGTGGTGGTGTAGCAGCCGGCAGCGTGAATGGCGGACGATCGGATGATCAGGCCCATGGTTTTGTGCGATGCTTTCGTTCAGGGAATGTGGTGTACGGCATAGCGGACCCTTTGCACGGCATACTATCACTACAAAGGTGCGGAGGCCGAAATGATGGGACAAAACAGGCAACTGCGGGACGCGGCCAAAGCGGCTGCGGCTGTACTCGCGCTTTGCCTGGGGTGCGCGGTTCCCATGGCGGCGCAATCGACGACGCCGGCCCAACCGGCGGACCAGCAGAAGCCCCCGGCCAAACCGCCGGCCGAATCCAATCCGTTCCCGGACGATACCAACAAAGTTCCGGTACTGCCCAGCCGCGAGGGCGCTGCGGCGCCTGCGCCAACCTACGCATCCGCGCCGCCGGCGCTGCCCTCGGACGACGCCGACCCCGTACGCAGTCCTGACGATCCTGTTCCCGGCACGACCTCTTCCTCGCAATGGAGCGACTCGGCGAGTGCCGTGCCGATGGACCGTATCCAGCCGCAGCCCGGCGATGAAACGCGCAAGGGACGCCACAACAAGCGCAGCGACGACCTGGAACCGCCGGTTCACCAGGAAACGGCGCATGAAGACGAGAGCGTGGGAGGGCTGTACCTGGATCAGCACAACTGGAAGGGCGCCCTGTCGCGTTATGAATCGGCCGTGGTGCTCGACCCGGAAAATCCCGACGTGTACTGGGGCCTGGCGGAGGCGCAACGCCATATGGGGCAATTTGCCGCGGCTAAAGGCAACTACCAAAAGGTGATGGAGTACGATCCTGGCTCGAAACACGCCAAGGAAGCCAAAAAGCTTCTACAGGAGCCGGAAATGGCCAACGCCGCGGCGCCGCGCCCACAGCAGCCATAGTCAAATTGCATTCTGAAAACGATAGCCGCTCATCGAACGCGCGCGCGGCGCTCGTCTCGCTCAGGCAAATGCCGTGGATGACCGCAGCCGTTGGCGCACCCTGAACGACCAGCCGCTGGAATCCCGGCTGATGCGTCCGGGCCAGATAAGCTCGTCGAAGCTCGGCGCGTGATAGGTCCTGGGAGGAATGTCCGAGCAGCCGCGTTTCTCCAGGCGCTGGCAGATGCAATCGATCATCTCCGCAGGATGGATGGGCTTGAGCAGCGTGACAAAATCGCAGGCCATCGCCCGCATGCGCGCGGCAACTTCGCAGATGGAAGCGTGCCCGGAGAAGAGAATCACTTCGCAATCCGGCACAGCTCGCGTGACTGCGACGGCAAGCTCCAGCCCATCGATGCCCGGCATCGCCAGGTCAGTGATGAGGACCTGCGGCGGGATCAACAGGGCCGTCTCCAGCGCGGCAATGCTGTTGCTTGCGGTGAGCGCCGCGAATCCCACTCCGTTGAGAATAGCGGAAAGTGTATCGGTGATGATGGGCTCGTCGTCCACGACAAGCGCCAGAGGCCGGAGCGGACTTTGGGGCTGGAGAAGTGCCTGGTACGGGCCTGCGTTGACCGGTACTGTGGGGAAGTGGGTCGTCATAATCCTGGCCCTCCAAGACCTAACCGTAGCAGCCTTTCCGGGCTATGGGGAGACTCTTTACGAAGCGGTTAAGTGCAGGTTTTATCGCAGCTTGCCCCGCTCTCTGCATCAGAAATAAACGACCTCAGCGATAACCATACAACTCCGCAAGGGGAAAATGCGTCTAGTTGTCCGTAGATTAGTTTTAGCGCAGGTTAGCGATACGTTTGGACTGAAATCTCCGCGATGCGGAAAGGTGGGGAGATATGAGCGATCACGAAGCCAGAGCATTATCCATGAACTTTCAGTCGATTCTGCAGGCGGAGGTGCCCAAGGGTCGGGACGGGAAGCACAAGCTGATCGTGACGCACCTGTTGAGCGACCTGGCGCAGTTGCCCGAAGGATCGGCCCTGAGGATTCCGCTCTCGGAACTTCCGGATTCCAAGGAGAACATCAGGTCGGCCCTGAACCGTGCCACACGGCAGCGGGACATGGAGGTGGCCACGTCCAGCGACGCTGAGTACCTCTACGTGTGGAAGGCAGAAGCGGACGAAGCGTGAGCTTCGGGGCTCGCCGCTTGCCGTGCTGTCTAGAATAGGCTGCATGCGAATCGACAAATGGCTGTGGGCGGCGCGTTTCTTCAAGACCCGTGCCCAGGCGGCCAAAGCGTGCGACCTGGGGCGAGTGGGTTCCGACGGCAAGGAAGCCAAGCCCGCCCGCGAGGTGCGCGTGGGCGACATGCTGCGCATAAGAACCGAGGGCGGTGAGTACGAGGTGGAAGTGCTGGCCCTGAGCGAGATCCGCGGTCCGGCGGCCGTGGCGCACACGCTCTATCGCGAAACCGATGCCAGCAAGGAAGCGCGCGCCCGCGTTGCCGAAGAACGCCGAGCCATGCAGCAGTTTGCACCCATTCCGGAACACCGGCCCAGCAAGCGCGATCGCAGGCGGATCATCCAGTTCCGCAGCGGACGATAGCGGCCCGGCCCGCTCAAGTCTAGTAGACTCAACAGCAGCATGGTGCCTTCAGCCATTGGCCTTTCCCGCCTTCGCTACTTTTTGCGAACCGCCGCCTGGGTGTCGATTCTCGCCGCCTTCATTCCCGCTTCGGCGCAAAGTACTCATTTGTGGACCCAGTCGCACGTCGACGACTTCGAGAAGGGCACGCCGCAGGGCGTGGCTATCAGCAGCGACGGCCACCTGCGGCAAGCGCCGGGCCTGAAGGAGAGGATCACCACAGCGTCGACGTTTGTCTGGTCGGTTGCGGTGGACAAATCCGGCACCGCTTACCTTGGCACTGCCGCGCCCGCAACCGTGCTGCGCATCGGGCCCGACGGCAAGCCCTTTACCCTTTTCGAGACCAAGGACCTGAGTGTGCAGGTGGTGCGCCTGGGCCCTGACGGCGCACTCTACGCCGCGACCATGCCCAGCGGCAAGGTCTATCGCCTGAATCCCGCCGCAACAGAAAAACAGGACGACTCGACGGCAAAGCTCGTCTTTGACCTCGCCGCCGTAGCCGATGGTCACGCCGCGAACAAGCCGGAGACCAAGCCCTCCGATGAGAAGGCCGCGGACAAGCATGAAGGGAATTCCCGCTACGTCTGGGACATGACCTTCGACGACGCGGGCCGGCTCTACATCGCCACCGGCGGTCCCGGCGCGGTTTACCGTATCGATGCGAGCAAGCCCGGTGCGGCTGCGGAGCTTTTCTTCCAGTCCGACGAGCAGCACATCCGCGTACTGGCCTGGGACAAGAACGGAAACCTCATCGCCGGGACAGACGGCAGCGGCCTCATCTACCGCATCAACCCGGAGGGCAAGGGCTACGTGCTGTTTGAAGCGCCACGCCGCGAGATCCCCGCCCTCGCCATCGCCGCCAACGGGACCATCTACGCGGCGAGCGTCGGCGACAAATCGCATAATCCTCTGCCGCCGCTCCCCGTGCAGGGCACCGGCGTGGTCACGTTCACCGTGGTGCAGCCGGGCACTATGCAGGCGGCTAACGCCAGTACCTCCGCGCCGGAAGGCACCGACATTTACGCCCTCACCGAAGGGCAGGCCCCGCGCAAGATCTGGTCCGGCAAGGACGAAATCGTCTATGCGCTCGCCGCACAGCCGGATGGACTGCTTGCGCTCAGCGGCAATCGCGGACGCATCTTCCGTATCCAGGACAATGGTGACTTTGCCGACGTAGGCCACCTGGAGGCGCAGCAGGGGCTTTGCCTGGCGCACGCCGCCAATGGCCTCCTCATCGGCACCGGCAATACTGGAAAGCTGGTCGCGTTCGGCGCGCAGGAGACGCACGAATACGTGAGCGACGTGCTGGATGCCGGGGCACTCGCCCGCTTCGGGCACGTGGAGATCGAGCCCGGCTCAAAGGACTATGACCTTTACACGCGCACCGGCAATGTGGAGCAGCCCGTGCGCGGATGGGCCGACTGGGAACCGCTCAAGGCGGACAGCGTGGCGTCGCCCGCCGGGCGCTTTCTGCAATGGAAAGCCGTGCTCCATTCGGGCGGCATGCTCGGCGGCGTGGGTGTCAACTATCTGCCGGTCAACTCGGCGCCTGTGGTCGACGAGGTCGTGGTGGTCCCCGGCGCGCGGCTGAACGCGCAGCCGCAGCCGGCGCAGCCGCAGACCGTGAACATTTCCCTGCCTTCATCCGGCCAGGGCGTGGCCGTGTCTTTCGATACCACGACCAACGTGACTGCAATTAAGGATCGCACCGCCATCACTGCGCGCTGGTCGGCGCATGATGACAATGGCGACGACCTCGTCTTCTCGCTTTTTTTGCGCGGCGATGGCGAGCATGTCTGGCGGCTGATCAAAAATAACATCACAGATAAGGCATTTTCGTTTGACGCGATGCTGGTCCCCGACGGCGGCTATCAGCTCAAGGTGGTTGCCTCCGATGCGCCGGCACATACGCCTGCCGACGCGCTCAACGGCGAGAAGATCAGCGACCGCTTTGAGGTGGACACCACGCCGCCGAATGTGACCAGCCTGCGCGCTGCCACCGTTACACCATGCGCCAAGGAGCCTTGCGCCGCGCAAGTCAGTTTCGACGCGGAGGATGCCATGTCGCCGGTGGTCAAAGCCGAGTACTCCGTGGACCTGGGCCCCTGGCAATTCATCGATCCCGTCGGCGGCTTGTCCGATGCGCGCCGCGAGCACTACGACTTCCGCATCCCTGCAACGGCGTTCGACGGAAAAACCGGAGAACACGTGCTGACCGTGCGTGCCTACGATCGTCACGAGAACATCGGCCTGGCCAAGACCGCTTTCGACGCGTCCGCGAACGCTGCCAAGTAACTGCGATGCGCTTTGAATACTTCGTTGCGGCGCGATACCTGAAAGCCAAGCGGCGGCAGGCCGTGGTGGGCGTGGTCACGTCCATCTCCGTGGCCGGAGTTGCTGCCGGCGTGGCTGCGCTCATCATCGCCCTGGCCATCACCAATGGCATGCGCCGCGACCTGCAGGATCGTCTCGTCGACACCACGGCACACGTGCAGCTCATGCGCATCCAGGCCGACGGTATCCGTCAATGGGAGCCGCTGCTTGACCGCCTGAGCAAGATGCCGCACGTCGTCGCCGCTTCGCCGGAGCTGAATGAGCAGGTTCTGGTTTCGCACGGCGCGCGCGCCGGGTTCGCGCTGGTGCAAGGCATCCAGCCCCAGTATGAAACACGCGTCAGCAACCTGCTGCGCGACGCTACACCCGGCTCAGTGCAGGCACTTGAGCCCGGCAGCAACCAGCCGCTTCCGCCCATCATTCTCGGCCAGGACCTTGCCGACACCATCGGCGCCACCGTCGGCGATTCCGTCATGCTCGTCAGCCCGCAGGGCGAACTTACGCCGGTGGGCATCGCTCCGCAGTACGCGCGCTTCCGGTTGGTGGGCACCTATCACACCGGCTTCTACCAGTACGACGATGCGTGGGGCTACGTGCGCCTGGGCGACGCGCAGCGTCTCTACGACGAGCCAGACGTCGTCTCCGTGATCAGCTTTCGCCTTGACGACATGAACCGCGCGGTGCAGATTGGCGAACAGATCGAGCAGGCTGCGGGCAAGGGCTTCATGACCAGCAATTGGATGGAGCAGAACCGCGAGCTCTTCCGCGCGCTGCGCGAGGAGCAGGTGGTCACTTTCATCGTCATCGCGCTTATCGTCATCGTGGCCGCGCTCAACATCCTCATCGCCCTCACCATGATGGTGATGGAGAAGACCCGGGATATCGCCGTGCTGATGAGCTTCGGCGTCGAGCCGGGCCAGATCCGCCGCATCTTCCAGATGCAGGGATTCCTTATCGGCATTACCGGCACCGTGATCGGCCTGGTGCTGGGCTACGCTGCCTCATGGGCCGGCGCCCATTACCACTTCATCCATCTCTCCGCCGAGGTCTACGCCATCGACACGCTGCCCTTTGCGCCCCGCATCACGGATGGCATCCTCGTCTCGATCGTCTCCATCGGCATCTCGCTGCTTGCCACTTTGTACCCGTCGCACGCCGCGGCCCGCATCCTGCCCGCCCAGGCGCTGCGCTACGAGTAAACTACGATGGTCCTGATCCGCAGAGCCGGCCCCGCTGATGCAGCCGCAATCGCGCACGTGCAGGTGGAAAGCTGGCGCACCACCTACGCGGGCATCGTACCCGAGGCGTACCTCGAAACCATGAACCAAGCCGCGCGCGCCAAGGCCTGGGAACCTCTCATCGAGGCCAACGAAATATTCCTCGCGGAGCAAGACGGGCATGTGGCCGGATTCACTACCGGCGGCCCAATTCGCGAGCCCGTGGAAGAATGCGATGCGGAGCTCTACGCAATTTATCTGTTGCAACAGGCGCAAAGGTCGCGCATCGGGACAGACCTGCTGCGCGAGCTGGCGAGGACGCTCAGGCAAAAAAGATTCAGGAGCATGTCGGTGTGGGTCCTCGCGAAGAACACCTCAAAGTTTTTCTACGTCCAAACGGGCGCTCATTACGCGACCTCCAAGAATATCGAGATCGGCGGCGCAATGCTGGTTGAGGAAGCGTACGTGTGGCCGGACCTGGAACGAATCGCGTTGCCGGCAACGAGCGCGTAGAGCCATTCCAATGAGAGCAACCTGAGCTGCCTCGACCCGCGGCTCATCTCCATCCGGCAACGATTCATCCACTCCATTCGCCGCCTCGTCGGAATCCCCGCGCAATCCATTTCGCTCTCGCCGTAACGTGTCTCCAGAGCAACCGGCTCAGGAGGACACGGCGCAAATGAGCCACAACAGCGACCTGGTAAATGTGGAAGACGTCAGCCGCACGTTCCCGCTCGACCAGAGCGAGGTACACGCGCTCGATCACGTCAACTTGCAGGTCCAGCCCGGCGAATTCCTCGCCATCTCCGGCCCCAGCGGCAGCGGCAAATCCACCCTGCTCAACCTCATCGGCTGCATCGATCAAGCCACACGCGGCCGCATCCGCATTGCGGGCACCGATGTCACCGGCATGACGTCGAGCGCAACCGCCGGCCTTCGCCGCGAGAAGATCGGCTTCGTCTTCCAGACCTTTAACCTCATCCCCGTCTTCACCGCCGCGGAGAACGTGGAATACCCTCTGCTGATCCAGCGCCTGGATGCCCGCGAGCGGCGCCGGCGCGTATCGGACGCTCTCGAGAGCGTGGGCCTTTCCGCACGAGCCCATCAGCGCCCCGACCTCCTTTCGGGCGGCGAGCGCCAGCGCGTTGCCGTGGCCCGCGCGATCGTTCACCGGCCCTCGCTCGTGCTCGCCGATGAACCCACCGCCAACCTCGACACGGCCAACGCTACGCAGCTCATCGACCTCATGCGCGGCCTCAATCAACGTCTCGGCCTCACGTTCCTCTTCTCTACACACGACCAGCGTCTGCTGGAGCACACGCCACGCATCGTGCGGCTCACCGACGGCCGCATCGCGTCCGATTCCGCTCTTGAAGGAGAAAGCCATGGGCAAGTTCCTGCTGCTTGCGTTTCGTAACGTCTTTCGCAACCGGCGGCGCACCGCCATGACACTGCTCATGGTGGGCGGCGGGGTCACCGGCCTGCTGCTTGCCGGCGGCTACTTCGCCTTCATGATGCGCGGCCTGCGCGAAAGCACCATTCGCAACGGCCTCGGCCATCTGCAGATCTTCACCGCCGAGCACTTCCGCCGCGACGAAGTGCGCGTGCTCGACACCGGCATCGACAACTGGCGCCAGGTGGTCCAGGTGGCCAACGCGGCGCCGCACGTGCGCGGCATCGCGCCCCGCATCGAGTTCTACGGCATGGTTTCAAACGGCCTCAAATCCTCCATCTTCATGGGCAGCGCTGTCGATCCAGCGGCCGAGGCAAGCCTTGGGTTCGACCCGCAGCTCGCGTCCGGAACCAACTTCACCGGCAAGTCCGGCGGCGACGTGGAAGCGCTGGTCGGCGCAGGCCTGGCCAAATCCATGAACGTGAAGGTGGGCGACGGCCTCACCCTGCTGGCGGTCACTTCCGATGGCGCGCTCAACGGCGTCGATGTGCAGGTCACCGGCATCGTCCGCACCGGCATCGCCGAGCTCGACGCGCGTTATCTCCGCATCACGCTTGCGTCGGCCCAGCGCCTGCTGCAAAGCGATCGCGTCACCAACCTCGTCGTCGGTCTCGACAACACCGCCAACACCGATGCTGCCTACGCCGCGCTCGCCCCGCGCCTCCGCGGATTCCCGCAGGAAATGACGATGAAGAAATGGATCGAGCTGGCAAGCTACTACCGCCAGGTCAAATCCATGTTCGACGGAATCTTCCTCTTCATGGGCGTCATCGTGTTCTTCATGGTGCTCATGGCCAGCGTCAACACGCTGCTGATGACCATGTTTGAGCGCACGCGCGAAATCGGCACCATGCTGGCCATGGGCACGCCGCGCGCGTGGATCGTCGCCCTGTTCATGGCGGAAGCCGCGTTGCTCGGCCTCATGGGAGCAGCCCTCGGCATCGCCGCCGGCAACCTACTCGGCATGGCCCTGAACGCCTCCGGAGTACACCTGCCACCACCGCCAGGCTTCACTAACCCGATTCCGTTTCGCGTGCTGCACATGCCCGGAATCATGATCGGCTCCTCAATCCTCGTCGTCCTCTCGCTCACCCTTGCTTCCATTCTTCCCGCGATGCGCGCATCGCGGCTCCGCATCGCGGAGGCTCTCGCTCATGTCTAATGTCAATTGCATCCTGCGCGCGTACCTGCTCGTCCTGCTGGCCGCGTTCCTGCTAACGTGCGCCATGGTTCTCCGCGCGGAATCCGGCGCCACCGTGCCCGCCGCTCCCAACGCCGCCGAGCTCCTCAAGCGCTCTGACACCTTCCGCAACGGCTGGCCGTCTTTCGTTACCCGCGTCAAAATCACCAATTACGAATCCGGCAAGTCCGACGAAGAAGCGCTTTACCAGGTTTCTCAGAAGGGCGCCGACAAAACTTACGTCGAATTCCTAAGCCCGCGCGACAAGGGCCGCCATCTGCTCATGCTCGCCGACGACATGTGGGTTTACCTGCCGGACACCAGCCGCCCGGTGCGCATCACCCCGCTCGAGCGCCTCTCCGGCGACGCCTCCAACGGCGACGTGGCCCGCACCAACTATGCAACCGATTACTCCGCCGTCTACGTGCGTACGGAAAAAGTCGGCGCGGAGCAGTGCTACGTCCTCGATCTCACCGCCAAACGCAAGGGCGCGACCTACCAGCGCATCCTTTATTGGATCCGCGTGGAGGACGCCCGCCCGGTGAAAGCCGAGTTCTATCTCACCTCCGGCAAGCACATCAAGACAGCGACATTCGACGAATATGCCGACTACGGCGGCAAAATGCTCCTGCGCAAACTCACCCTCTACGACCAGATCCGCCACAACTCCCACAGCGTTCTCGAGTACTCAGGCGCCGCTCAGCGCACGCTGCCAGACAAGCTCTTCTACCAGGGCCGGTCCGACCGCTTCTGACCAAACTGGGTGCCCTATCCTTTCGCGTTCTTTGCGTGAGGGTGGGATAAGACAAACGTTCCACCGCTGACTCGCTAACTTGCCATTCCGCGTAGCGGAGCTAACTCGCTAAATCATGAAGCCGCTCATCGCCATTCCGCTCCTGTTCGCGCTCGCCTCTGCCGTGCCCCTCCGCGCGCAGGATCCGCCCCCTCCCACTGCCGCGGAGAGCACCACCGAAACCCGCTACGCCGTCGCCGTCGTCGACGACGCCACCTTTTACTCGAGCCCCAGCTACCATCTCCCCGCCGTGCTCAACCAGGTCCTCGTCGAGCCCAACTTCGATCTCCGCTACCGTGGCCGCTGGACCTTGTCCACCAGCCTCATCGGCCGCACCCTCACTTACACTGACAGCGCCTCGACAGTGAGAGTGCGCGAAGCGTATGCCGGCCTCTCCGCAGGCGACTTCGACCTGACCGCGGGACGCAAGCTCGTCCGCTGGGGAACGGGCTACGCCTTTACCGCTGCCGGCGTCGTCGATCCGCCCCGCGTTCCCACCGATCCCACTGACCGCCTCAACCTGAACCAGGGCCGCGACATGCTCAAGCTCGATTGGGTGCACGGCCCCCACGCCGTCACCGCGGCCTGGTCCACCGTTGCCCTCGCGCCTGCCGGCAGCTCCGCACGCGACACCAGCGCCGTCCGGTATAACGTACTGGTACACGGATTCGACACGGCGTTGATCGCGGGCAATGATCGCGGCGGAGACTCATTCGGCGCGCTCACCTTCACCCGCGTCGTCGGCCAGGCATGGGAGTTCCACGGCGAAGCCGCCTGGCGCGAACAAGCCGCCGTGCTCGCGGGAGCAAAGTACGTCATGCGCAACGGCGTCACCTTCATCGGCGAGTTCTACACCCCGCCCAACATCCCGTACTACCGCGACGCCGCCCTATCACCCTTGGCCGGCCGCCAGCATTACGCTTTTTTCTACGCAGGCAAGAACCGCCTGCGCGAGCTTCCCGGATGGAAACAGTGGGACCTCTCCGGCTCCATCGTCTCCAATCTCGACGACCACAGCTATACCGGCATCCTCGATGTGAGCCGCTGGTTCGGCAATCACTTTTCCGCCTACACGCATATTGAAATCCCTGCCGGCGCCAGACACTCCGATTACGGCTCCGCTCCGTACGCAGCCGCCAACTCGCTGGGAGTGCGTTTCCATCTATGATTTTTGCCAACGACGCCGCACCTCCAGCAAAAGAAAATATCGGTTTCTTACACTCCGTCCGCTACATGGTGTGGTTCACCCCGGCCATCGCCATCCTCATCGTTGTGCTGTACATCATCATTGGCAAATCCGGAATGTCGGAAAGCGGTCGCCGCCTGATCAGCTCACTTGTCTATACCACACTCATCGGCCTACCCTCTTCGGTCCTGCTCAACGCCATCGCGCACACCTTCTCACATCGTTTCGGCCGCTGGATATGGCTCGTCTACTCCGCCGTTATCTTCACCATAGCCACCCTCGGATCCTTCCTGGCCGCAATCCTCCTCATTGCTTCCGGAGTCATCCCCCATGGCCTGCGAGATGAGCTGCGCCTTTCCTGGCCGCTGGCACTTCTCATCAGCTTCGTCGTCGGCCTCAGTATGATCTCGTTCGAGACCATGCGTTTCAAGCTCCAGACCGCCACTCTTGCTCTTCGCACTCAGGAAGCAGAGCGCGAACGGGCCTACAAACTCCTGGCGGAAGCGCAACTCTCCTCCCTCGAGTCACGCATCCATCCCCACTTCCTCTTCAACACCCTCAACTCCATCGCCGCGCTCATCCCCAGCGATCCACGCCGCGCCGAAGATACAGTCGCCAAGCTCGCTTCCCTGCTCCGTTTCTCGTTGACCGCCAATCCGAGCGGACTGGTGCCGCTTGCGCGGGAGCTCAAGATCGTGCACGACTACCTCGAAATCGAGTCCACACGCTTCGGACCGCGCTTGCGCTATGAAATCGCGGTCTCCGAAGACCTGCTTGACCTCAGGACTCCACCGCTCTCCCTGGCCACATTGGTTGAGAACGCCGTCAAGCACGTCGCATCGCAGCGGCCGGAGGGCGCGCACATCCGCGTTACCGGAGCTCGCCGGGACAGCGGGGTCCTGCTCGAGGTCATCGATAACGGCCCCGGCTTCGCGCTCAGCGCCATCCCGCCCGATCACGGGCTCGGCAACCTGATCGCGCGCCTCGAACTGCTCTTCGGCGACCGCGCCGCCCTCCGCGTCGCACGCCGCGAAAATGAAACCGTGGTCAGCATCGAATTCCCCGCCGGAGACGCGCCATGAAAGCCGAGCCGGTGCGAGCATATCTGGTCGATGACGAGCCGCTGGCCATCCAGCGCCTCGAGCGTCTTTTGGCGGCAATCGGCGGTGTCGCCATTGAAGGCCGCTCCACCGATCCCGCCCAGGCCCTGGCGTTCCTGTCTTCGCCCGCCGGCCGCCAGATCGACGTCCTCTTCCTCGACATCCAGATGCCCGGAATGAATGGCTTTGAACTGCTCTCGCGCCTCCACGAGCAACCGTGCGTCATCTTCACCACGGCCTTCGACGAGTACGCGTTGCGCGCATTTGAAGTAAACTCCATCGATTACCTGCTCAAGCCCATCGATCCCGAGCAGCTCAGCCGCGCGCTGCGCAAGTTCAACCGTCTGCATCCCCGGCCCCGTCCGGCCTGGCAGCAGCAGCCTGACATGCCCGCGCTTCTGCGCGAGCTCGCCGCCACCCTGCGTGGCGAGCGCCCTGAATACCCCCGCCGCATCGCCACCCGCATCGGCGAGCGCATCACGTTCCTCGACCTCGATCAGGTCACGCACTTCGTCGCCAATGATAAGCTCACCTACGCTGTGGTCAACGGCCGCCAGCATTGCGTCGATCAGACCATCAAGGACCTGGAGCAGCGCCTCGATCCCGTGCGCTTCTTCCGCATCCATCGCGCGGTGCTGGTCAATGTGGAGTGGATCAAAGAACTCGCCGCCGGGTTCGCAGGCAAGCTCGTCGTCACGCTCAAGGACGCGCAGCACACGCAGCTCACCGTAGCGCGCGACCGCGTGGCCGCACTCAAAGAACGCCTTGGCGTCTAAATTGAGAGGCTCTTATCAGCTGGGCTGTCATCCTGAGCGTAGCGAAGGATCCGCGGTTGTCTTTCGGCACATGCCAGACTCCTCATCAAATGCCACACGGAACAACGGAAGCGGCGTCGAATCGCCCTACGCGAAAAAGTTGACCTTCGACCCCCTCGTCCCGGCATTCTCCTCGTCGGCTGCGAGGCCCTCTTCAATCTCATCCTCTTCCAGCCCGCGCGCCGCCTTCCGGCTCTCCGCACCATCCTCGTCCCCCGCCTGCTGCCTCAGCTCAACGGCAAACACCCCGGCCAGATCCGACTCGCGCGCCACCGGCTTCACCATCGTCACCGGACGGATACTGCCGATCGAGCCAATCTCCACCACCATCACCTCAAATGCCGCTTCGAGATTCTCATCGGCAGAAACTCCCCATTCCTTTAATGACCATCGCGCTATTGTGTCCGATTCCTAGACACTCGCACTCACCGGCCCACTAACTCCCATGACCCCCTCGTGTAACATCAATCCAACGATGCGGCGTCCCCTCTCCATCCTCATCGTCGCGCTCTTTCTCTTCGCGCCACTCTCCGCGCTGCTCCCCGGCGCCGCGGATGCGCAGCTCCCTGCCTGCTGCCGCCGCCACGGTGCCCACCACTGCGCCATGGCCTCCACGGCCGCGCCGCCCAGCTCGCATCAACTCACCGCCCCCAGCCACTGCCCGCTCTACCGCACCGGCCACCTCGCCCCAACAACGGTCTTCCATCTGGCGCTCGCGCCCGCCGCCACCGGTTTCATGGCAACGCGCGTCCCTCCCGCGCACTCCTCCTCGCCGGCCTTCCGCCGCTCCCGCAATCTCTCCTCCCGCGGCCCCCCGTCGGCCTGCTGACTCCTGAATTCCCGGCGTCTTTAATCGACACGTCACTCGCGGCCGCGCGCTTGCGCTCTGCCTCGCCGTCTCTCCCAGGATCCCGCTCATGCGCAGCTTCCCCATCCTCGCCGCCACGCTTCTCTGCGCCACCGTGGCCGCTCATGCCACCGTGTTTTTCACTCTCCGCGGCATCGTTCATGACGCCCAGCACCGCCCCATCCCCGGCGCTTCCGTAACCCTTCAGGCAATCGAATCCGCTTTCGCCCTCACCGCCACCACAGCCGCGCAGGGTGACTTCACGCTCGCCAGCGTCCCCATCGGTTCCTATCGCCTCAGCGTGCAGGCCTCCGGATTCGCGCCCGTCGCCGAGACCATCACCGTCGTTTCCGCTTCCAACCCAATCCTGCACATTCCCCTGTCCATCGCCGCCGCCGCGGCAGAATCCGTCACCGTCACCGCCACCTCCACCACTGTTGCCACCGATTCCGCAACCCCCACCACCCTCATCAGCCGCGAGCAGATCGAATCCACGCCCGGCGCCGACCGCACCCTGGGCATGGAAATGATCACTGACTTCGTCCCCGGCGCCTACATGACTCACGACATGCTCCACATGCGCGGCGGCCATCAAACCAGCTGGCTCATCGACGGCGTCGACATCCCCAACACCAAGATTGCCTCCAACCTCGGACCCCAGATCGATCCCAAGGACATTGACCAGCTTGAAACCCAGCGCGGCAGCTACTCATCGTCCGTCGGCGATCGCACCTACGGTGTCTTCGACGTCCTGCCGCGCAACGGCTTCGAGTTCAGCCACGAAGCCGAGCTCACCATCCGCGGCGGCAACCTCGGCGCCGGCGAAGCTCAGCTCGCCCTCGGCAACCACTCCACCCGCACCGCCTGGTATTTGAGCGCCACCGGCTCGCGCTCCAACTACGGCCTCGCCACGCCCGTCCCGCAGATCCTCCACGACTCCACCAACTCCGCCGGCGCCTTTATCTCCGTCATCCGCAACCAGACTCCCGCCGACCAGGTCCGCCTCGACGCGCAGTACCGCCAGGACCACTTCCAGATCCCCTACGATCCCAATCCAAATGACTGGGAGCAGGCCAGCCGCTACTACGAGTCCTACGGCCTCCGCGATGCCCAGTCCGAGCGCGACGCCTTCGCCATCGCCAACTGGATCCACACTTTCTCGCCGCGCGCCACCTTCGCCTTCGCGCCCTTCTACCACGCCAACCAGGCCAACTACGACTCGCCCGCGAACGACTATCCTGCCGCGACCACCTGGCATCAGCTCTCGAATTACGCGGGTGGCCAATCCGACGCGCACCTCCAGGCCGGACCCAATTCGTTCTCCACCGGCGCCTACGCGTTTTATCAATCGGAGCACGACCTGTTCGGCGTCCAGGTCAACGACAACTCCGCGCCTTCCCAGCCCAGCACGCAGTCGCACGCCGGCGCAGCGCTGTTCGAGTACTACCTCTCCGACAATCTCCGCCTTGGCCGCTATGTTACCCTCCTCGGCGGCGAGCGGCTCACCATCTACCGCGCCGGCCTCAACGAGACAGCAATCTATCCTCGCCTCGGCGCCACCGTCGAAATCCCGCGCCTCCACTGGGTGCTCCGCGGCTTTTACGGCCACTTCTTCCAGCCCGCGCCCGTTCAAACCGTCTCCAACTCCGTCCTCCAATACGCCTCCAATGTGGGCGGCGAGAACACCTTCACTCCCCTGCCCTCAGAGCGCGACGAGGAGCACCAATTCGGCGTCGACATTCCGTACCGAGGCTGGGCCCTCGACGTCGATACCTTCAAGACCCGCGTCAATAACTTCCTTGACCACTCCAGCCTCGGCGAGTCCAACATGTTCTTTCCCATCGCCGTCGATGGCGCGCTGGTCCGCGCCTGGGAGATGAGCCTCCGCAGCCCCACGGTGGCCCGCTACGGCCAATTCCATCTCGCCTACTCCAACCAGATCGCCGAGCAGCGCGGCAACATCGTCGGCGGGTTCACCTGCTCCATCCCCACCGATCCCGCATGCGACCTCGGCCCCGGCTACACTCCGCTGGACCATGACCAGCGCCACACTCTCAACGCTGGCTTCACCGCCAACCTGCCCCGGCGCACCTGGTTTTCCTCGAATGCCTATTACGGCTCGGGCTTCACCAACGGCCTGGCCCGCGCCGGCATCGGTCCATACAATGGCGCTCACCTGCCCGCGCACACCACCTTCGACGCGGCTTTCGGCCACAACTTCGGCGAGTCGGTGCGCGTTTCAGCAGGCGCCGTCAACGTAACCAACCACCGCATCCTGCTCGATAACTCCATCACCGTAGGCGGCTTCCACTGGAACGATCCGCGCATGGTGTACGGGGAACTGCGCTACCGGTTCCGCTTCTAAAAAGCAACGTGTCTTCCTGCCCTGAGACACAACATGTCATCATGTCCTGAAAAACCCTGTGTCATCCCGTTCTGTAAACACCGTGTCATCCTGTTCTGTAAAACGCCTTGTCATCCCGTTCTGTAAAACGCCTTGTCATCCTGTTCTGTAAAACCCTGTGTCATCCCGTTCTGTAAGACGCCTTGTCATCCTGAGGAGCGCAGCGACGAAGGATCTGCGGTTGCCTTGCGCCGCCTCATCCACCCGAATCGGCGCCGCGCCCGCCAGCCGCTGCCTCGTTGCATTCAGACACTTCGAACGGAGCAGGACAGGGGAGACTCAGCCCGCTCTCGCATGGCGCCGCGGACGCATGCCATGCTATGCTCGCCGCGAGTCTCCAGGGCCTGTTGAATCGTGGGCAATAAATCCAACCCGCAGCGCAACGCAAAACTGGCAAGGCTGACTGATGTGAGCTTCAGAGACTACCACGTCTTCCGTTCGCAGATCCGGATCTTGCCGGACTGAAAGTGCGCAAGAGATGGGAGCACTCCTGCTCCGCAATGAGGAGACAGATCTCCCGTACCCCCAAAGAAATCACATTGACCAATGCGCTTCCTTGCAACGCGCCCATGATTGCGTAGCCCAAATAACCGCACCCGCCACATCATCACCGGATCTGCCACGGGGTGTCAGGCATCCATGAGATGGGTCTTAGTCTATTCTGTAAAGCTGGTCGAAGGAGAAATATTGCTTATTAACGCCCATCTGCTTAAATAACGCCAATAGCGCTTGCTCCGATCGCGTGGCCCCTGCGGGATAGCCACCCCCACCATTCACCTCTCCGAATGTCGTAGGCCAGAGTCCGCAGCTGGGTGCTATTTGACGGTATAACTCCTCAATTCCATCGGCCCAGCCATGATGAGCCACTTGCACATAGTCGGCTGAGAAGCGGCTGAGGTTGGGAGAGGACTTCGCCTTCGTCCACTCCTCAACCCCCAAGTCCCCAAGAAAGATTGCGGCCTTATTCGCATCGGAGACCTTGAGCAGCATGGAGGAATTGTTCACTCCGTTCGTCGTGATTTCGGGATTATTCACGCCAAGAACTTCAATGTTCATTTCATCATGGGTGTTAGCTTGTCCCAGGGAGACACGCGTAATTACAGCATTCGAGCTTGCAAAGAGATCGTACATCCGCAGCGTCGATGATTCGTCCTCATCGTCTGAAAGCATCGCTACCCATTTCCGAGTGGGAAATGAGGCATATATGCGATCGATCTGTATATCGGTTCCTTCTGAAAGCAGAGTGGCGAGAGCTCCAACGTGATCGTTGTGGGGATGGCTTAAGTACCAGGCGCTTACCCTATTACCCAAAAGACCGAGGAAATATTCCATGTAAAAGCATTGGTCGGCATTGCCGCCATCGATGACGATCACCTTGTTTTGCGACGTGAGCAGAATATAGCCCATCATGATCGAATCATCCACCGATTGCAACTGCCATAAGGTAAAACCGCTTCGCTTGAGCGCCAGGACTTCCGTAACAGACTGATTGATGGACTCGAGTAATCGATTCAACTCGATCGTGCAGCCTGTTGACCCAAGCATCCATGGGAGCGCACAGCTATACATCAAAAGAGAGAAGAATGAACGACGTGTAAAATCGTCTGTCGCGATTACCGGCTCTGTGTGTGTCTCCTCTTGCATAAATCCGTCCCCGTTCGCACGATCCAAGCCTACTCCAAATTGCAGTGCGTCTCTGCGCAATCTTCACGGTGCGATCCGGCCGCAACAGACCCGGAAGAAGACGCTGTAGACGGAAAGCATAAGCTTAGATAGAAATGGCGATGGGGTCGGGGATCACTCCATCACGGTAGGCGGCTTCCACTGGAACGATCCGCGCATGGTCTACGGAGAGCTGCGCTGCCGGTTCCGGTTCTGAATTACCAATCCCCGAGGCTTCGTTGCAAGGCACGACCTCACAGCCTGATGAAACACCCGCAAAGTAAGAAAGCGTAAGGGCGGGATTTCAGTCTCGCCGCCAGCCGCGTGAATACGATTTGGGCTCTTTAGCCCCGGAGGTACTGGCCAAGCGGCAGGTGAGCGCACGAATTCTCAATTGGCGTCGTAACCAGCTCCCGAACAGACGCCGCTTGCCGCAGCGGTCCGCGGCTTCCTGCTGGCTTCAACCGAGCCCACAGTGATGAAGCAGAATCGCTTATCCATGGGCTCACAGCGCATGCTATAGCTCTCTTTGCCTCCCATGCTCCGCATCAGGTCTTCGAGCACGGTCCGCGCGGACTCGTTTGTTGCCTGGTAAGTAATCGATTGTTCGCCCCAAAGGTGTCCAATGACGCCGGCCTGGCAGCAGTCGAAATACTGACCGGTTTCCGCGCTGAGAGCTCGCGTCATCATGGAAGCGACCTCGTGGATCGGAGCGGTCCCCGGCGCAATCGTAATCTTCTGGTCGAGATAGGCGGGAGTTGCTTCGAGCACGCCTTTTTCATTGTGGCTTGTCGTCGGAACGAAGCTATAGAAAGCCTGGCCTTCCCCGCTACTTTCATAAACTCGATAGCCGTAAGGTTGCAGGCGGTTCACTTGCTGCACTGCGCCTTCGAGCAATTGATCAAGGTCGGTGGGCATGCCGTCGGAATCGACATCGAAAGCGATCTCCACTGAGACAGGCACCGGAGCATAGTGGTACTCGCCAGGGTGTCGCGCCGCCCACTCGGGATCCGTCACCTCGAGGAGATCGCCGGCATACACGTAGCGCGGGTCTTCTGAACTGACCGGAATGCCGAGACAAGTGGAGAGCGTGTGTGCAACTTCATCGAGCGGCCGGATGTTGCCGGCAAAAAGGGTCGCTGTATGTCCATGCCACTCGATGCGGCCGTATTCCTGGAGCTTTGCGTAGTTGGGATTTGTATTGTGCACGCTCACAGGGAGGCGCTTGAGGGCATCTGTATAGTCCTCCGGAATCCGGAAAAGCGCTTGGTCAGGTTCTTCGCGGGTGATGTTGGAGAGCTTGGTTTGCCTTTCTATTCCATCCGAGTAGCGTTCTATCACCAGAATGTTGATTTGTAGCTCCGGGGAGGCCCAGATTTCAGTGATGCTGGTCTCCGGTTGGTTCGAATGTTGGTTTCCCGATAGTGTCCGGGTGATACGACAGCCCTTCACGGGTATTCCTTCGATTTTGTCGTCGCCGAGGCTTTCGTACCTGGCCTGCCCGGGATTCGTGTTGTTGACCTTGGCCGGACCTGAGCAATCGGCGATGCGCTGTCCTCCGTGAGCCGCGGAGACCGCCGGGATGGTGCCGATGAGAAATGTCTTTGTCTCCGGAAACCATTGAATGTCTTGCATGGAGACCGGATCGATGATGTGCACCTGCGCCTGTGTAAAGCTGCCGAGCGCATCTGGAGAGGTCGCCACCTGTTCATCGCGAAGGCGGCCGGCCGAATCGCGCATATGAATGTTGAGCGCTTCGTGAATGGTTTTCTTTCCATCCGGACCAATGCTCTTATCCTGGATGACCACGTTCGCGGTGTAGGGTTCGTTTTTGACGACAGGAAATGCCGCGGAATATCCGAGGTTCGAACCCATCGCGAGCGCACCCGGACTTCTCTGCATCTGCGCGTTCAGTGACAACCCCGCCGGGGGAAGCAGGAGACCGCCGATCATGAGTGCCGATTTGCCCGCGCTGAATCTCGGACCGAGAAAGAACATGAAATGGTTCCTCTGCGCATTAGACAGCAACGGAAACGGGACGGCGCCAAAGACCCCAATACCGAGACGTCAGAACCCCGCTCTCACAAGTTTCTGAGGCTCGTCGCCGAATCTGTCAAGTACCTGTGGAAAACTTTGTCCGCAACCTCTTTGTTTTGTAGAAGAAGCAATAGTAACCAAAATGCAGTTACTAGGGGGTCCGATCCGTATAATGGTCTCAGATTAGAAAGTGCAGGGCGCGGCCATGGCTGCGCCCTTGCTTTTTGTACTCCACTCGTTTTTAGAGCCCGCGCTTTTTTTGAGTCCGGAGAGACCGCAATGCCAGCAGCTCGAGCCACAAACCGCCTTTGTCCCCTTTCGCCCCACCCAGGCAGCCGAACAATGCCGCGCAAATCACTGCAGTTTGAGGGTCTAACTCCATCAATCCATAAGATATCGTCGTTTTTATTTTCACGCATTTCCCGCGCCCCGGCGTCGCCAAACTTTCTCGCTCTCTTGCTCCCTCGCTCCCTGTTTTACTGCACTTTCACCTCGCATCTCCATCAATCCACAAGACATCGCCGTTTTTATTTTCGTGTACTCCCCCCTTCCTCCCTCGCTCCCTGCTTTTCCAAGGAACAACCGGCGCATCGGCGTCCTGCATCGCACTCGAACGTCGGAGGTTATGAAAGCGCGATGAACGGCATAATGCAAAAACTCATTCTGGCGGCGGCGGTCGCGGCGCTGACGGCGCTGCCTGGCTGCCGATCGCAGCATCCCGAAGTGAAATCGTCGGTCTACGCAACCCTCTCCCAGCACGGTCTGGCCAGCGTGGAGGTGTTTGAGGACCGCGGCAACGGCGTGATTACGCTGCGGGGTATCGTGGGCAACACCGACAGCAGGGGCCGCGCGGAGCAACTGGTGCAACAGGCGGCGCCGGGCTATACGGTGAAAAACCAGCTCACAGTGAATAGCACGGGAATCACGGCAACGGCTAAACCCGCGGGCAATTCGCCGGCTGGCAGCACGACGCCCAGCGCGACGGCAACGGCCGCGGCGCAGCATGCGCCCTGATGGGTAGCAAGCCAGCGGACTCCTGCTATCCTCTGATCACCCATGAGCCAGAAGGCCTCCGTCCCCAGAGCCGGTACAACTCCAGTTGACGTTGTGCGCGACCGGCCGGGCGATCTGCCGCGCGTACTGGGAGCGAGCCAGGCGATGGCGATCGTGGTCGGCACCATCATCGGTAGCGGCATCTTTCTCGTCCCTCGCGAAATGATGCAGGACGTAGGCTCGTCGGCGCTGGTCTACCTGGCGTGGATCGTGGGCGGCCTGCTCTCGCTGTTCGGGGCGATGACCTACGCCGAGCTTGGCGCCATGATGCCCTACGCGGGCGGCGAGTACGTCTATCTCCGCGGCGCCTACGGCAACACCACGGCGTTCCTTTACATGTGGACGTGGTTCGCGGTGGCCAAGCCGGCGTCGATTGCCGCGGTCACCAGCGGCCTGGCGCGCACGCTGGAAGTTTTCCCGGCGTTCCACTGGCTCATCACCAACGTGCCGGGGACGCCGCTGCTGTGGTCGCAGGTTTTTGCCATCGGCGTCACCTGGCTCATCACCGGGCTGAACTATCTCGGCATCAAGAAGGCAGGCGACTTCCAGCTTGTCTTCACCGTTCTGAAAGCCGTGCTGATCCTGATTGTGGCGGCGTTCTGCTTCACGTCGGCGTCGGGGTCGTGGGGCAACTTCAACACCGGCGTGCCGCGCGTGCACGGGCTGGTGAACGGCTTCATGGCGGCGCTGATTGCGACGCTGTGGGCCTACGACGGCTGGAACGACCTGACCATGGTGGCGGGCGAGGTGCGGCGGCCGGAGCGCAGCCTGCCCGTTGCGCTGATCGGCGGGCTGTTCGTGGTGGGCGCGCTGTTCATGGCAACCAATGCGGCCATCCAGTATGTGCTGCCGGCGTCGGGGATCGCGTCCAGCGAGCAGCCGGCGGTGACCGCGCTGTCAGTGGTAGCCGGGCCGCGCGGCGCGGGGTTTGTGGCCGCGGCCATGGCCATCAGCATTTTTGTCACCCTGAACGGAACAGTGATGTCGGGCGCGCGCATTCCGTTTGCCGCGGCGCGCGATGGACTGTTCTTCAAGCAGTTTGCGCATGTGCAGCCGCGGTTCCAGTCGCCGTCCACTTCCCTGGTGGTGCAGGCGATGCTCTCGACGGTGCTGCTGATGTTCCTCTCGCAGTTCCAGCAGCACTTTGAGCTGGCGGTGTTTGCGGAGTGGCTCTTCTACATGCTGACGGCGACAACGATCTTCGTCTACCGGCGGCGTGATCCGGAACGGCCGCGGCCGTATCGGATGTGGGGATATCCGGTGCTGCCGGCATTGTTCGTGGTGTGCGCGGCAGCGGTGCTGGTGTCCAGCTTCGGCAGCAACCTGGAGGGATCGCTGATCGGGACGGGGCTGATCCTTCTGGGATTGCCGGTGCTGTGGGTGGTGCGGCGGATGTACGGCTCCGCCTAGCCTTCCTGGCGTTCCTGTATGAGCCGATCGACGAGGGGAATGAGGGCTTCGCCGCTGCGGGGCAGGGTGAAATCGGCGGCCGTGGCGTTCCAGTCAAGCTTGAAGCTGGTGGCGAGGGCCGAGATCCAGATCTGGCGCACGGGCGTGTTAGGAGTGACGACGAACTTGCCCGGAGGCTCTTCAAAGGTGACGTTGAGGGCACCGCTCTGCTCCTCGACTTCGAAGCCGGCGTCCTGTTCCTCTTCCCGCTCGAAGAGATGACGCTTCAGCGATTCGAGGGCCTTCTCGGCGGCGCGGCGAAACTCCTGCTCGTCCATCATGGAGCCAGTGTAGCAAGAGCAGCGGAGAGAGCGGCGCGGCCGGCGGGGCCAGGATTCAGGCGATCCTGCAAATCGAGGCAATAGTCAGAATGGCTTTTCGGTCGGGAAGGGCTCGGTTTTGATGGAGCCGTCGCGTTGCTTGATGAGAAGCTGAACTTTGCCTTCGGCGGCGTCGATCTCCTGCTTGCACACAGCAGAGAGATTCACGCCCTCTTCGAAGAGCTTCATCGACTCTTCGAGCGGCAGATCGCCCTTCTCCAGCTGGTCGACGATACCTTCGAGTTTCTTGAGAGATTCTTCGAACGTGGGCATGGGCGCGGCTCCGATGGGATAATCCTATTCTACGGCCGAGGCTGTGTTGCCATTGAACTGCACATCGGACTGCGACCACGTCTAAGAATGAGCCACGATGCCCTGTCGGCCCGTCCCGCGCCAAGATGAAACATCGCCGCCTCCTCTTTTCCGCTTCGATTGCAGCCGTACTGGCTTGGCCGCTTTTCTGCTCTGCGCAGATCAATCCTGCCACGGGACGCGACATGTCCGGCGGCACCCTGACCATTTCCGCCGATGAGGTCAACCTGACATTCCATGCGGACGATGCGCATGGGATACCAGTCAACGACCTTAGGCTCGACGAGATCACGATCCGGGATCGCGGCAAGCCGCCGGCCCGCGTGCTTGCTTTCTATCCCATGACGGACGAGCCAATCCGCGCCGCATTGCTGCTTGACACAAGCCAATCGATGTTTCGCGATCTCCCGGCCAGCCGCGATCTTGCACTCCAGGCCGTGCATCGGATTCTCCACGGTCCCAGGGACCGCGCCACGGTGATGGAGTTCGGCTACGTCTCCAGCCTTCGCCAGGATTGGACCAGCGATCAACAGGTCCTCAAGAATTCGATCGAGTCGATCTCAATCGGAAAAGCCAATCCGCTGCCTGGCACGGCGCTCTTCGATGCGGTCTTTCGCGCCTGCTTCTACGGCACGGGCAAGATCAACCACGCGGCCGGAGGCAACTTCATTCTTCTCTTCTCAGATGGAGAGGACAATGCCGGACAGACCACGCTGGCCGAAGCGGTGGACGCTTGCCAGCTCGCCAACACTGCCATCTATGCGTTCAGCCCAGCGCCAGCGCCCGGCGTATCCTCGACCGGTCCGCGAACACTGGCAATGCTCGCGCAACAAACCGGCGGACGGGTCTTCCACGTGGACGATTCTGCTGAAGGGATCGCGAACGATCTGGATACGATTGAAGCCAACCTGCGCAACCAATACCGGATCGTTTACAAGCCTGCGGAGCTAAAGCACGACGGATCATTTCATGCTGTTGAATTGTTGGGACCGGAGCGCGTTGCCCGCATCCAGGTGCGTTCAGGCTACTATGCACCGGCTCGCTGAATTCACGCCGTAGCCTGCGGCAGCACGCTGGCGATGACCTCGGCGGCGGCATTATAGCGGCCGAAGGGAGCGCTGACCTGGACGCCCTGGACGTAAGGGCGCACGGCTTCCAGCATCTCCTGCGCGATCTTGATGCCTTCTCTGCGCGCGGCGTCGGGGGAGCCGGCCTGGGCCATGCGCAGCATGATTTCCTCGGGCATGGAGACGCGCAGGTCGTTCTTCATGAACTCCGCGTTGCGCAGGCTGGTGAGCGGCCAGATGCCGGCGATGACGGGGATGCGGTAGCCCTCAATACGATTGAGGAACTCCTCCAGCAGGGCGAGATCGAAGACAGGCTGGGTGATGGCGTATTCGCCGCCTGCCTCGACTTTGTATTTGAATCGCCGTATCTCGTGCTCGATATCGGGGACGCCGGGGTTGGCCGCCACGCCGATGGTGAAGTTGGTGCTGGCGCCGATGGAGTTGCTGCCGATATCGAGGCCGTGATTGAGGCGGCGGACGATATTGACCAAGCCGATGGAGTCCACATCGAAGACCGCGGTGGCGTCGGGATAGTTGCCCAGCTTGGGAGGATCGCCGGTGAGGCACAGGATGTTGCGCAATCCAATGGATGAAGCGCCCAGCAAGTCCGACTGGATGGAGAGCAGGTTTCGGTCGCGGCAGGTGTAGTGCAGCACGGTCTCAATGCCGGTGTGCTGCTGGATCTGGATGCAAAGGCTCTGCGCGCTCATGCGGGCCGAGGCGCGCGGGGAGTCGGGGACGTTGATGGCGTGGACGCCAAGCTGGGCCAGGAGACGCGCGCCCTCAACCTCCTTGTTGCAATCGATGCCGCGCGGGGGCACGATCTCCACCAGCGTGATGAACTTGCCTTCCTCGACGAGCGCCCCGACGCGCGAGCGCTGCCCCAGGCGGGCGGGCGGGGTTTCGCTGCTGATTTCGACCACGGCGCTGCCGTCTTTGACGCGCGCCTGCGCATCCACCGCGCGCATGGCCGAACGCATGGCGCGGGTGTGATTGGGAGTGGTGCCGCAGCAGCCGCCAACAATCTGCGCGCCGGCGGCGACGGCCTTGCGGGCAAAGCTCGCCATGTACTCCGGCGAACAGAGATAGATGTTGCGGCCCTCGACAGCGCGGGGCATGCCTGCGTTGGGCATGGCGGCGATGGGCAAGGTGGTAACGGCGCGCATGCCCTCAATGGCTGTGAGTACGGTGGCCGGGCCGGTGGAGCAATTCACTCCGATAGCGTCGGCGCCCGCCTCAGTGAGCACGGTTGCAGCATGTGCGGGCGAGGAGCCGTCCAGGCAGTTGCTATCGTCATCGACCGTGACCATGACCATGACGGGGAGCTGCGGCGCGGCCTCGCGGGCGGCGAGAAGCGCCTCGCGGGCTTCGTTGAGCGCGGGCATGGTTTCAATGACGATGAGGTCGGCGCCCGCCTGGGCAAGGGCACGAATCTGTTCCACGAACGCGGCGCGCGCCTCCTCCAGGCCGGTCTTGCCGAGCGGTTCCAGGCGCACGCCCAGCGGCCCGACCGCGCCGGCCACGAAAGCTTCGCCCGCCTGCTTTTCCCTGAGGTGCGCGGTGGCTTGTTTGGCCAGCTTGACGCCGGCCGCATTGATCTCCGCCACCCTGGAGGCGAGTCCATGACGGGAGAGCCGGAAACTGTTGGCGCCGAACGTATTTGTTTCAATGATTTCGGCGCCCGCCTGTAGATATTCCTCATGCACGGAGAGGATGAGCTGCGGATCCGAGAGGTTCAGCTCGTCATAGCAGCGGTTAATGAACACGCCGCGGCCGTAGAGCACGGTCCCCATGGCTCCGTCCGCAAGGATGGGGCGATCGCCAAACATCTCGGTAAAAGTTGCCATTATTCCCTCATCGTACCGTATCGGCCACAACGGCGGGCCGGGCGGGAGATATGGTTGCTTTGTTATACTTCGGGAGTCAAACGCAATATCGGGAACCGGGATTCGGCCATGCACGCCCGGGGGCAAAGGCGGAAGCCCGGAGACTCCCTGGGATATCTTTTGAGCGCGGCCGCGCGAATGCCCGTGCGGCCCATTTTCTGGGCATATCCGGACGAGGGTAGGGATTTTGAAGAAGAGCAGTCTTTGGTTGAGCACCGCCGCGGCCCTGACCGTTGCCGTGATTGTGGCGGGATGTGGAAAGACATTTTACGTTGCCGGACGCAGTCTACCGCCGAGCGGCCTGGTGAATCGCGTTCTGGTGGCGGTTCAAAACCCCGGTGCGCTGGCGCGCGGATCGCTCCAGATCATGGATGCGCATTACGACGTCCGCTTCAGGTACAACAATCCTTCCATTACGTTCTCCATCTCCGGGTTTGGAGGCGCGCTGCCGATTACGATCCAGAACATGCCCGAGGAACAGATCGGGGCGGTGTACGCCTATGGCGACGGCAGCTTTACGACCATCGATTACCAGAAGGAGACTGGCGGCGCGGGCCAGCAGGGGCTGCCGAATTCTTCGTCCAGCGTCTTTGTGACACGCAACCAGGGCTACGTGATCGCGGCCAACCAGACCAGTCACGTTGTGACGGTGGTGGATCGCGCGGCGGGTCTGACGACGTTTCTGAGCCTGCCCGGGGTGTACCGCGTGAGCGTGAATCCGGGCGGCAGCGTGTTCACGGCGTTTGTTCAGAACTCCGACTACGCGTACTACGGCCTGAAGCTGAACAACTCGCAGACGCTGCAATTCTCCGGCGGCCCAACCACCTGGCCCTCGGCTGCTGTGGATTGCGAGCCGCTGAACACGCCGAAGTGGTGCCTGCTCCAGGTGCAGAGCCCCGATAACACCGATCGGTACGGGATGTACTACGGTAGGCCGCTGACCTTCAACCGGCCGGTGAAGGCGATGTTCTCCAACGATGGCAGCATTGCATACGTGCTGAACTGCGGCCCGGAGTGCGGTGGAGCGGCGCCGGCTTCAATTTCGCTGCTTCCCACAGGACCGATGATTTTCCAGCAGAACCAGCAATCGGGGAAATTTCCTGTCTTAGGTTCGGTCACCAACATTCCCGTTCCTGGGGGCGCCAGTAATGCGCTCATCGACAGCTCAACCATGTACGTGATTGGGCAGCAGTTATTGCCGGACGGACTGTTTACCGGCAACCTGACCGTGGTGAACCTGAGTAACAACAGCGCGGGAAGCGCCATTTCGATCAGCGACGGACAGCCGGGCACCATAAGCCGGATCATCGAGGCCGATGACGACACTCTCTGGATCGGCATGCAAAAGTGCACCAATGGCGAGCGCTTCGCCAAAGGGCAGCCCTACGGGTGCCTGACCATGTTTAACACGTCCACAGGTAAGGTCTCCTTGATCGAGCCGTACCTGGGCGACGCCACCGGCATTGCCGACTGCACGGGCCTGCACAAGGTCTACGTGGCGGAGGGCGGCCAGGTGTACATCTACACCACCACGGACGGTACTTCACTGAACAATTTCTACGTGACCGTGACGGGCACGGCCTACGACGTGGCGTACATGGACGGGCTGACCGACGCGAACAACACTGTGTATTAGCGGGGCTGGCGGAGTTAGCAGCGTTAGCGGCGCCAGATTAACAGCACTGATGTTCTAGTCTGAATTCATGTCAAGACCAGGCGAATTCACCGCCGATGTTCTGGCCATTGCGGCGCATCGCGACGATGTGGAGCAGACCTGCGGAGGCACACTGCTGCGGTCCGCGGCACGCGGCCTGCGCACGGCCATTCTGGATTTGACCCGGGGCGAAGCGGGCACACGCGGAACTGCGGAGGAACGCGCGCGGGAAGCGGAAGAGGCCGCGCGGCTGCTGGGCGTGGGATGGAGGGACGCGCTCGACCTGCCCGACGGGGCCATCGCCAACACCCTCGAAAATAGGCTGAAGATTGTGCGCGTGCTGCGCGAGCTGCGTCCGCGCGTGGTGATCCTGCCCTACTGGCAGGCGCGGCATCCGGATCACGCGATCGTAGCGCCGCTCGGATACGAGGCGTGCTTTCTGTCGGGGCTTGCGAGCATTGACACGGGCAGCGCTCCTTTTCGCCCTTTCAAGATTGTCTACGCAAGTCTTTACGCAGACGTGCGGCCCAGCTTCATCGTCGACATCACGCCCTTCATCGAACAGCGTCATGCGGCGCTGATGGCTTACCGCTCGCAGTATGCGAACCAGCAAGCGGGCAGCGCGCTGTTTGTGCCGGCAGAGGAGATTCGCGAGCGCACGTTTGCGGAGGCGCGGCATTACGGGCTGCTCGGGGGCGTGCTGTACGGCGAGCCGTTTGTGCAGAAGGAAGTTGGGCTGGTGGATGACCTGACGCTGGTGCCGGTGCAGTCGCTGTAACCGTGGACGGGTTTCAGGTTTCAGGGGACAGGCGCGGCTTTCCTGACACACTACATCCCGGCAACCCAACCGATCCGCCCTGCCTCAGATGCACTAAGCGCGCGATCAAGGCTCTGAAACGTTTATCCCCTAATTGGCTCGCTGCTCATTCCGGAGAGGCGATCGCGCGCCGCACGGTTCATGGCGGCGCTGACGAAGGCTCCGGCGCATCAATGCACCAGGGCCGACACGACGAGCGTGAATACCAATCCTGCCGAGCTGAGCACCGTCTCCATCACCGACCACGTCGCCAGCGTCTCTTTTACTTCGAGCTCGAAGAACGACTGGACCATCCAGAAACCGGGATCGTTGACGTGCGAGAGCATCAGCGAGCCGGTTCCGGTAGCGATCACGAGCAGCTCCGGCGAGACGCCGATGTGCGCGGCCATGGGGGCCAGCACGCCCGCGGAGACGGCCATGGCCACTGTGGCCGAGCCCATGGAGACGCGCACCACGGCTGCCAGCAGCCATGCCAGCACCAGCGGGGGCATGTGCGCGCCGAGGGCCAGGCTCACGGTGGCCTGCGCGGCGCCGGAGTCGCGCAGGATGCCGCTAAGGCCGCCGGCCGCGGCCAGGATGACCATGACGTTCGCGATAGGCTCGAAGGCTTCTGTAGTCAGTTGCCGCAGGAGTTCCGCGCCGTGATGACGGCCGGTCTGCACACGCGGCCCCAAAGTAAACAGCGCCACGAGGACTGCGATCAGCAGGGCCAGGTCGGGGCTGCCGACAAAGCGAAGGAATGTGTTGGCGGCGCTGCCGGGAGCAGAGAGCGAGTCAGACCAACTGCCCAGGAAGATCAACGCAATGGGCAGCAGGACAGCACAGGCGGCGCGAACCGGTCCGGCGGGTTTGGGCACCGCCGCGGGTTCGGCGGGCTTCTTTTTTGACCCGCCCTCGTGCGCGGCGGGCGGTGCCGCTCCGCCAAAGAGCGCCTGCTCCTTGTTCAGTTTCTCCAGGGTCCCGCGATGCCGGCGCAGGCGAGTCAATGCCCACTCGACGCATGGACCAGCGAGGATGGCGGAGGGAATGCCGATGACGAGTCCCCACACGATGGTGCGGCCCAGGTCGGCGTGATACTGCGTGGCGGCCAGCATGGCGGCAGGATGCGGCGGCAGCGTTCCGTGCACGATGGAGAGCCCGGCCAAAAGCGGAAGGCCCGTGAGAATCGGCGGTTTGCCCGCGCGCCTGGCCGCCGCCGCAATGATGGGCATCAGCAGGACCAGGCCAACCTCAAAGAAGACCGGCATACCCACCACGATGCCGAGACCCATGAGCGCAAAAGGCATGCCGCGCGGGCCGCAGTTGTCCACGATGGCCGTGCCCAGCGCCTGCGCTCCGCCGGAGCGCGCCAAGAGGCACCCGAGGATGGCGCCAAGGCCAAGGATGATGGCGATGTGGCCCATCATGTTGCCGACGCCCGCAGTGAAGCTGAGCGGCACCTGCTTCAGCGTCATACCGGAGCCGATGCCCAGCCCAAACGCCCCGACCACGAGCGCCAGCGCCGCGTGCAAACGAAGCTTTGTGATAAGGAGCAGCAGCACGACAACCGTGGCGGCGACGCAACCCAGCAGAAAGAGATCGTGCGCGTGAGCGGATGGGGTCACGAGGGCGATTATTCCACACGGCGCAAGACGGGATGCCGTTAACTTCTCATCCGCGCCTCAATCTCTGGCTTTTATCTCTTTCCCGTTCCGGACTGCTGTTCCGGATTGAAGCGCTGTTCTCTCGCGTGTCCCGGCGCACACTTTTCTCTTGCCAACCTCTGCTACCATAAGGAGGATCGCAGTTCCGCCGCAGGGCTGCAGTAGGCCCTTTGACGCGGCTGAAACCGCAGAAAAGGAGAACTTTTTTATGCCTCTGGTATCAATGCGGCAGCTCCTCGACGAGGCCGCCAAGGGCGGCTATGGCGTAGGCGCCTTTAACGTCAATGACATGGAACAGATTCAGGCCATTATGGCAGCGGCCGAGGAAACCAACTCGCCGGTCATCATCCAGGCCAGCCGCGGCGCGCGCCAGTTTGCCGAAGACCGCTATCTTTTCCACCTGATCCTGGCCGCCGCCGAACTGCACCCCGGCATTCCGCTGGCCATGCACCAGGACCACGGCAACAGCTTTGATACCTGCAAGTCGGCTATCTCACTCGGGTTTACTTCAGTAATGATGGACGGCTCGCTGAAGGAAGACGGGAAGACGCCCACCACCTTCGAAGAAAACGTGGATGTGACCCGCCGCGTGGTGGACTACGCGCACGAGCGCGGCATCACCGTCGAGGGCGAGATTGGCGTGCTGGGCGGCGTGGAAGACGGACACGGCGCGGGCGGCACAGGCCTGGAGCACATCACCGATCCCGATCAGGCAGTCGAGTTTGCCGAGCGCACCGGAGTGGACGCGCTGGCCCTGGCGATCGGAACCAGCCACGGCGCCTACAAGTTCAGCAAGAAGCCGGACGGCTCCGTGCTCAAGATGGACGTGCTTATCGAGATCCACCACCGCCTGCCGCACACTCACCTGGTGATGCACGGTTCAAGCTCGGTGCCCAAGGAACTTCAGGACATCATCAACCAGTTCGGCGGCAAACTGAAGCAGACCTGGGGCGTGCCGGTCGAAGAGATCCAGCTCGGCATCAAGAACGGCGTGCGCAAGATCAACGTGGACACCGACAATCGCCTGGCCATGACGGGCGCCATCCGGAAAGTACTGTGGGAGACGCCGGAGAAGTTCGATCCGCGCGATTACATGAAGCCCGCGCGCGAGGCCATGAAGAAGGTTGTGGCGGCGCGCATGCAGCAGTTCGGCCAGGCGGGTCATGGCAAGGACTACGCTCCGCTCCCGATCAACGAGATGATCAAGGGCTACTCGAGCGGCGCGCTGGACCCGCGGCCGTCGGTTGCCGCGCACTAACTCAACGCGCAGACCGAAACATACCGGGCCACTCCGCAATCCACGGAGTGGCCCGTTTTCGTGCAGTGTTCGTTCATGTGCAACAACAGGTAACCGCCGGAGGGATTACAGCCGCACGCTGGTTATCGCGGTCTCCCGCCCGGATGCCCGCCCCCAGGGTGCCCGCCGCCGCGGTATCCGGGAAGCGCGCGCTCCCTGCCTCCGTCATGGCCTGCGTTGCCCACATTGCCGTGTCCATCCCGCGCCTCGTTGCCTTGAAAGTGATAGAACGGCCGCGCTCCACGTTCCGGCAGCGGTCCGTGGTACCCGTGGTTTGGGTCATAGCGGTTGTCCACGTGGCCCCAGAAGCCGCGGCGGCCGTGAAACCACGGTCCGGCGCCGACAAACACCCCACCTACAAACCAATCCGGCCCGTAGTAGCCGTACGGAGCGCAGTCGTACGGAGCGTAGTCGAAGTAACCGTAGGGACAAACCGGAGCCACACCGATGTTGACGCCGACTGAAACCTGGGCTGGGGCCACGGCCATGGCGCTGGAGAGGACAACGGCGAAAGCCGATAGAGCGAGAACCTTTCCCATGGACATAGTTTTCTCCTTCAAAGTACTGGAGAAAACAGCTTAAATCGGGTTGCGCTTCCTTGTCCGCTGTTTTATAAAAATTCGGCGAAAAGCTCCAGTCTCCGGCTCGGACTAAAATGGCGGGCCCGCGCCGCTGCGCAAGAGGGCCGCTTCGAGCGATTGAAGCGGCCCTTGCTTTTCTCTTCCCTGCTCCCTACTTTGCCGCTGTGGCCACGCTCAGCTTCTTCAGTTCCGCGGTTGCGCCGGCGAACTCCACGTAGTCCTTCGGGCACACGTCGCGCGCGGCCTTGAAGTGCTCTCTGGCATCGGCCCGGCGCTGATGCGCGAGTGCATTCTCCGCTATGTAGAACTGCGCTTCGCACATCTGGCTCTTCTCCGTCTCCGGGTTCGCGCTGGCGGCCGCCGTCAGCACATCATCGTCGTTCATGACGCCCATGTCCAGCTTCAAGGCCGCCCCGGGCCACTTGGTCAAATCGGCCGTTAGCGCCTCCTTAGCAACAACCGCGGCGTCATCCTGGCCGAGGCGCCGCTTGGCAACATGCATCCACAGCGTTGCGTACACCGCATTGGACGCCTTCTCGTCCACCGCGACGCTCAACTCGAAGTCGGCGATCGCCTCTCGCGACTGTGATTGGAACAGATGCACGCAGCCGCGGTTGAAGAAAGAGAGCTGGTCATTCGGATGCACTTCGTTCGCTTTCTGGAAATCTTCGTCGGCGCGATCGTACTCGCCTTTCTGCAGAAACGTCAGCCCGCGATTGTTGTAGCCATCCACGTCCTTGGGAGCAAGCTCGATGTAACGGCTGTAATCCGAGATCGAGTTGTCGAACTCCCCGGCTCGGCTGTAGCAGAGAGCCCGATTGTAGTAAGCCAGCGCGTACTGCGGGTTGAGCGCGATGCCCTTCGAATAATCGGCGATCGCCTGCTCGAATTGCATCTTGTGACGGTACGAATCGCCTCGCGCGCCGTACCCCTCGGAATCGGCCGGCTTGATCGCAATGTATTTCCCGAATTGCTCAATTCCCTGGTCGTACAAGTGCCGGCGGTTATATACGATGCCCAGGTTCAGCGTGGCATTGGCGTGGCTGGCGTTCAGGCGCAGAGCCGATTGGAAATCCGCTTCCGCGCGATCCACGTCGCCCTTCTGCAGGTAGGCGTGCCCGCGGTTGTTGAATCCGTCCGGATCGGATGAATCCAATTCCAGGTACTTGTTGTAATCCTCGATCGCCTTGTCATACTCTGACTTGTCCGCCCACGCGTTGCCGCGGTTGTAATAGGACAGCTTGTGGCTCGGATCCATTCCCAGCGCCACATTGTAGTCGGCAATTGCCAGATCGTATTGCTTCTGATCGGTGTACACATTGCCGCGGCTGTTCAACGCGCTGGGGAAGCTGGATTTGAGGCTTAGCGCCTCGTTCAGGTCGCGCATCGCTTCATCCAGCATCTTCTTGTCGTGGTAGGCAATGCCGCGGTTGTAGTACGCACTGGCGAGATTGTCGCCCGATTCCGTACCAGCCTGGATCAGTGCCGTGCACCCGGAGATGCTCGTGTCCGGATCGTCCGCCTTGCACTTGTTCCAGTTGTCTTCCCGAGTCTGGCCCATTGCGGCAAGCCCCGCTCCCATCAGAATGAATAAACACGCCACAAATCCCCGCATTGCAGGTTCCCCCAATCACTGGCTCTTGTTCCAACGTTTGGCTGAAAAGTGGCACCAGCATACTCCTATTTGCAAGCGCATGTTCGGGGGTTCGCGAAGCTTTCCGGCATCTGGCGTATGGTGCATCCAATCGGCTGGAAGGGCGATGAACATCTTATGCAAATGCAGCACTTGCGGGCCGATTCCCGTTGCAGGACGCCGGGCCCTTTTTGGGGAAGACTGGCCAGGCCTAGGCGGTCAACAGACGCGCTCCATCTTTCATCACCACCAGCGTGTGCTCGTGGTGCGCGGAAAGCGACCGGTCGCGGGTGCGCACCGTCCAGCCGTCCTTCAATGTAACGGTGCGGGAGGTTCCCACCGCGATCATCGGTTCAATGGTGAACACCAGCCCTTCGCGCAGTTCGTCAGAGAAGCGCGGATCGTATTGGTTGGGAATGGTCGGCGCTTCGTGGATGGTGCGTCCGATGCCATGGCCGGTCAGGTCGCGCACCACGGCGTATCCGGCGGCCGTCACCGTCTGCTGCACCGCGCGCCCGATGTCGAACGCGCGCACCCCCGGCCGCACCGCGGAAACCCCGCGTTAAACGCCAGCTTCACGCAGTCCATGAGCTGCCGCGCCTGATTGCTGACTGAACCTACGGCCACGGTCTCGCAGGCATCGGCCATGAAGCCGGCCACCTCCACGGTTACGTCCAGCTTCACCAGGTCGCCCTTGGCCAGCTTGCGCCCGCCGGGAACGCCGTGCACAATCTCATCGTTTACGCTGATGCAGCTGTATCCTGGAAAGTTATAGACCAGCTTCGGCGCCGATCGCGCGCCCAGCCGGCGCATGGTTTCCGCGCCGACCTCGTCCAGTTCGCGCGTGGAAACGCCCGGCTCGACCGCCGCCTTCATACTCTCCAGCACCGCGCGCGTGGCCTTCCCCGCGCGCTCCATCCCAGCCAGTTCCTCGTCGCTGTCGATCGACATCCGCCGCCCTCCGTGCCCGCTGTGCTCCCATCATACTGGCAACGGTGCGCCACAATGCCGCCGGACGCCGCACCAGGTCCGCGGCAATTCGCATCTCACTCCCGAGAGGAGGGCTCCATGCCCGACCAGCCCGATGATCCCATCAACTACGACATGAAGATTCCCCCGGAAAAGATAGAAAACAAATCACAAACACAGCGGGGTGAGCACGGTTCCGGTGAAGCCGCAGCCAAATCCAATGCGGCCAGACAAAAGCGGAACGAGAACGAAGAAAACAGCCCGGAACTTCCTTCTGAATGACGGCCAGCGATCCGGAGCCCGAAGTCAGGGATCAGGGGCCTCAGTCGCCCCCTGGATCCCCGTTACCTGCTATTTGTGGCTCGGCGCGGCTGCGCTCGACGCTGCCGGAGCTGACGATACGCTGATTGATCCGCTGCGCGCACTCGTCGTGCCTCCGCGTGACCCTCCTCCACCGCCCGCGCTGGCGCTCACGCTACTACCGCCATGGAATCCCCCGCCGCCCCCGCGGGATCCGCCTGCGGCGCCAAATCCCGACGCCGGAGCCGAACCATGCCCGCCAAATACCGGCCCGGCATGGCCTACCGGCGAACTTACTGCGACTGATCGGCCGCCCTGCAGCACCTGGTGCGTGGCCACGAATCCCTGCTGCCGATTAAATGTCAACGGAACTGCCGCGCGCGCCACCCCGGGCCTGCCCGCCGTCATATCTCTGAGCGCGTGCGCCTCCATGCGCGGCGCCTCCGACTTCGCCAGCTTCGGCTCTGTCATGTTGCGGAATTCGCGCGGAGCCTCCTTCATCGTTTCTACCCGCCGGGCGCCGTCAAACTTCACCGTCGTCAACCGGAAGCCTTCCTTGCTCTTATCCACGGTGAATCCATGTTCGCGGTTCACCGGCGGCTGGCCTTTCACGTCCTTGGGATGGATCGGTATCGCCGCCACGGTGCGCCCAAAGTGTACCCACCTCACTGGCGCATGATGATGAATCCGCCGCCCCACTACCCACGCGTACCGCCCATCCCTGCCTTGCGGAATCCAGTAACCCGCATGGCAAACCGCCCACGCGTAAAACGGATCCATTGCACCCTGATACTGCACGCTCGCCGGCATCGGCAACGCCGGCTGGAACGCCATGTTGTATCCATAGCCCATGCCGTAGCCATAACCCATGGCCCACGGCATGCATGGAAACCAATCGTCTATCCCCACCGCCGGCCCGGTCATACCGGGGCCTGTTCCCCCCCCGCCGCCCGAGGAGAATGCTGTCTTCTTCGGCGTCGGCTCCCAGCACTTTCCGTAAGGCTGGCAATCGTAAAAGGAGCCCTTGCCCTTCATCTGCGCCAGCCCGGGAATCGGCCGCTGCAGCCCCGCTTCCTGCATCACCGCCGTCGTATCCGCCGTGCGAGTGGCAAAGCGGTCCGCCACCCACGCATCGAACGCCGCGTAGTCCGCCGTCTGCCCGGACGTTACCGGCGTCATCTTATGGCCCTGCTCGAATAAAAACGTCTTGTCTGGCGTCACCTGCTCCTTATTGCCCGTTCCTGCAACGTCCAACTCGCCTGGCGTCAGGGGTGTCACGGCGACCCCATCCAGGTAACTGCTTATGCGCATATCCGCCTTCTGCGGATAGCGCGTCAGCACCTCGTTGGTGGGCGTGTGCAGCACAAAAGTTTCGCCCGGCATCAGCGATTCCAGGTGCAGCGTCACTGCGCCGCTTACCAGCGCCAGTTCCGTGTGCGGCACGCCGCCGGTCGAAAGCAGATCCTCCAGGTTCAGCGCCGAGTTTTCCGCCAGGTACACGGTGGAGTCGTCCTCGAACTCGATCTCGACCCGGCCGTCCTTGCCCGTCACCAGGCTGTCTCCCGGCTCCAGCGGCAGGTTCATCACCGCCGTCTCCCAGGTGGCTCCCTTGTCATCGCTCTCATTCTTACTGGCCCGCGCAATGCGCACGTCGCCTTCCAGATAGCTGATGCGCACAATTTCGGGGTTACTCGCGTCCGGCTCCGTCCTGCCCAGGATAAACAGGGCCCCCTCTTTCAGGCGCTCCGAAGAGTCACCCTGCACGATCTCCGCGATCTGCGCCCTGGCTCGCGTCGGGTCCTTCTGCATCAGGGCCGACAGTGCCAGCAGCTTCAGTTCATCGCTCTCGCCCGCCTCTGGCTGCACCGGTTGGCCGTTCTTCGCCCGGATCTCAATCTCCAGCGCGCCGCAGTCATCGATCCACGTACTCCCCATGTACTGGCCGCGCAGCGCCGCGCAGCTTTGCAGCACCTGGCCGGGGTCGCCCAGCTTGCTCTCCGCATACGCTTTCCAGTAGAGAGATCCGGCGGCGTGCGGCCCCCTGGCCTCAGCCACTTTGTCGAAGATCTTTACCGCGTCCGCCCACCGGTTCTCGCGGATCGCCTTGGTGCCGTCGGCATATTGCTTTGAATCCGCCGCATCGCTTGCGCCTGTGCCCAGATAATCCTCGGCCGCCACGCCATTCGACAGCAAGGCCTGCCCGCGCACCATTCCCGGCGCGGCCGCACACAATGCCGCCACCGCCACCATCAGAATTCGCTCTCTTGTTGTCATGCCGTGCCTCCGTTCGCAACTACCCGCACCGCAGTCTCCCGGTGGGGATTTTTTGATCTGAGCACCCTTACCTCAAACAACAGACCCTCGCTCGTCATTTCACGTTGCACCCGTTCCAAAGAAGCCGCGTTCAGCGCCCCCGGCTCATTGGCGATCTCCGTCAGCAGCCGGTCCAGCTTGTCCAGAGCCTGCGCCAGCCCCTCGTCGCCCGATTTCTCCGCATCGTCGCGGAACTCGTGATTCGCCGCCAGCAATCCCCTCGCCTCTTCGCGCAGCGGCTTCACCAGGTCGGCGTTCTCCGCGTCTGCATGCTTCAGTTCCACCAGCAGGCGCTCCGAGCGATCCAGATGATCGCCCAGTACCACGACAACGACTCTGGGTTGGAGCGGCAGCGCCGGCTTCTGCTGCGCCTCGCGTGCCTCCAGCCGCTTCAGATGCTGCTGGTGCTCCCACACCATTCCCCCGTAGAAGGCTGCTACCGCCAGCACCGCGCATCCGGCCGCATAGCTCAGTCCCATCCACAGGCTCGCAAAGCGCCTGCGCTGCCGCGCTTCAGGCCGAAATCCCGCGGCGGGCAGCGACACCGCAACCCTCTGCCACATCCGTTCGCCGTAACCTGGGTCACGCTCCGGCGCTTCCAATGCTCCCAATGCCTTCAGGTCGGTCTCCAGGTTGCGGAAAGACTCCGCGCACTCCGCACACTCATCCAAATGCAGCCGCGTCCGCTCAGACTGTCCAGGCGCCGCTTCTCTGTAGTACATCTCCACCAGTTCCTCAGTGTTCATGTGGTTCGTTTTCATGCCGTTACCCTCAGAACCGCCAGCCGTTTTCGCATCTTCTGGACCGCCCGGTACACGGTCTGCTTGGCGGTGTTCGGCGCCACGTCCAGCGCCGCCGCAATCTCATCGGTATTCCGGTCCTCCATGTGCCGCAACACGAATGCCGTCCGTTCCATCGCCGTCAGCCCCAGCAACGCCTGCTCGCCCAGCGTCCCAATCTCCTCGCTCAGCACCAGCCGCTCCGGCCCCGGCCCGGAGTCCGCCACCTGCACACCGTCCTCCTCCGGATCGGTCTGTTCAGTCACCTGCCGTGCCTCGTCCCGCCGCCGGCTCTGCAGCTTGTCCAGCGCGCAATGCACCGCGATCCGGTAGATCCACGTACCAAAGTTGGCGCGCGACTCGAATGTCGCCAGCTTTTGATAGCCGCGCAGAAACGACTCCTGCACCACGTCATCCGCATCGGCTTCATTGCCGGTCATCCGGTACGCCAGCCGGAACAGCATCCGGCTATGCCGCACCACCAGCGCCCCGTACTCTTCCCGGTCGCCAGCCAGAACTGCCTCGATCGTCGTTCGGTCGCTCTGGCCCATGTTGCCCATTTGACCACCAAGTCTACTCTCCGGTTAGGAATAGGGAATAGGGAGTAGGGAATAGGGAAGAAGCGGGAACATGGAATAGGGTGGCGACTGGATTGGGATGGGTAACGGCTGTCACGGTTCGGGTGTTCCTACCCCGGCTAGGATGTTCAGAATGAGTCATCTGATCGAGAAACCTGAAGAACCGGCCGCTGCTCTGCCGACTGACCATGGATCCTTTAAGAGCCTCACTGTATGGCAGCGGGCGATCGAAATGGGCCTGGCCGTCTACAGGTTCACATCCACATTTCCGGCATCTGAGCAGTTTGGACTTACCAGTCAGCTTCGCCGAGCGGCTGTTTCGGTAGCCAGCAATATCGCGGAGGGGTACGGCAGGGCCAGCCGAGGCGAGTACCTTCAGTTCCTGGGCCACGCTCGCGGGTCAAACGCTGAAGTCGAAACTCAGCTGATATTCGCGCGCAAACTTGGGTTCGGCGCGAAAGCGGAACTCACCAGGGCCGAGGAACTCGCGCATGAGGTGGGAAGGTTGCTGACCGCTTTGATGCGGAGCCTCCGACGATAGACAACACTTCCTCGAGACCCTATTCCCTATTCCCTATTCCCTATTCCCTATTCCCTATTCCCTGCTCCCCACTCCCTCTTCCTGCTCCTTGTACTGCAACTGGTACAGCTTCCAGTAGAGACCCCGCACCGCCAGCAGCTCCTGGTGGTTGCCCATTTCGCGCAACTGCCCCTTGTGCATCACCAGGATCGTCTCCGCCCGCTGCACGGTCGAGAGCCGGTGCGCAATCAGCACGCTGGTCCGCCCCTCAACCAATCGCTCCAGCGCGCCGCGTATACGCAGCTCGGTATCCGTGTCCACGCTGGAAGTCGCCTCGTCGAGGATGAGAATTCGCGGGTTGTACGCCAGCGCCCGCGCAAAATTGATCAACTGCTTCTGCCCGGTCGAGAATGAATTGCCCCGCTCCTCCACCGCGTCATCGAACTTCAGCGGCAGCGCCTCAATAAAGTCCGCCACGTTCACGTCCTCGGCCGCCTGCGCCATCTGCGCGTCTGAAATCGCCTCGTGGCCCAGGCGGATGTTCTCCGCAATCGTCCCCGTGAACAGGAACGGATCTTGCAGCACCACCGCAAAATGCTGCCGCAGCTCCTTCAGGTCGTGCTCGCGCAGGTCCACGCCGTCCAGCAGGATCTGGCCCGCCGTCACATCGTAGAACCGCATCATCAAGCTGGTCAGCGTAGTCTTCCCCGCGCCCGTGTGCCCCACAATGGCCACCGTCGACCCCGGCTCGATGGTGAACGACACGTCCTTCAGGATCCATTCGACGTCCTTCAGTTGCTGGAGCTCCGCGCTGGCCCGCTCCCAGTGCGCCCCATCCCCATTCCTTCCATCGCCTCTTGTCAAAATGAGGTTGTCATCCTGAGCGGAGCGAAGGATCTGCGGTTCCGCCGCGCGCCCCGCCGCCCGCGCCACCGCCGCCTTCTGCTCCTCGGTCAGCTTCTGGTAGGTGAACCACACGTGCCGGAATTCAATCCGGTTGGTTCCGTCCCCCAGCTGCGGCCGCACCGGCGACACAATCTCCGGCGCCGTGTCCATCAGCTTGAAGATCCGTTCGCACGCCGCCATCGCCGCCTGCAGAATGTTGTACTTGTCGCTCAGGTCCTGGATCGGCCGCCAGAACCGCTGCGAGTACATATTGAACGCGGCCAGCACGCCGATCGTCACCACCCCGTGCCCGATCACGCTCCAGCCGCCCAGCCAGATCACCAGCGCCACCGCTACCACGCTAAGAAAATCCACGGCAGGATAGTAGAGCGCATAAGCAAAGATCGTGTCTTTGAACGCGATCATGTGCTGCTTGTTCACCACTTCGAAGTCATCGAATGCTCGCTTCTCGCGGTTGAATAGTTGCACCACCGCCATCCCGCTGATGTGCTCCTGGGTAAAGCTGTTGATTCGCGCAATCGCCGCGCGCACTCGCCGGTAGCTCTCCCGCACGCTGTTGCGGAACATTCGCGTCACGATCAAGATCACCGGCAGCACACTGAACGACAGCAGCGCCAGCCACCAGTTGATCTTCAGCATCATGATGCCCATGAAGCTCAGGGTGAAAAAGTCGTCCACGATGGCCAGGATTCCGCCGGTGAACATTTCGTTGATTGCGTCCACGTCCGATGTAAGTCGCGTTACCAGCCGGCCCACGGCATGCGTATCGAAAAACGCCACGTGCAACCGCTGCATATGACGGAATATGTCGCGCCGCAGGTCGAACATCATCTTCTGCCCAACCCATTGCATCAGATACGTCTGAACAAACTCGAAGACGTAGGAGGAGAACAGTAGCGCCACGTAAATCCAAACAAGCTGCGTGATACCGCGCCAGGGGTCGTTCGAAAGATGACGGGTCAGCCACTGGCCCGATGCGAAGCCGTGGAGCACGCTCGTCGATGCGTCGTGGTCAGCGCCACGGGGAAAATACCTGTCTATAGCCAGCATCACCAGGTACGGCCCCGCCACGTCGCTCAACGACTTCAGAGTCACGCTGATGGACGAAATGACCGCCTGCACCCAGTACGGCTTCAGGTAGTGGCCCAGCCTGCGGACCAGGACTGAGTCATACACCTTCCCCACCGGGTCTTCATCGGTCTTCTTGTCCGCCTTCTTTTCTTCGGGCTTCGAGGCTGGAACGCCGGGGCCATCAGTCTTGAGGTTGTTGACTTCAGCCCGTACCTCCGGAGTGCCCGCAACAACCGGAACGCCAGGCTCTGACGAACCTGCGGCCGAAGCCTCAGCCTCCGGCCTCTCGCTCTGCGTGGATTTCTGTGTCGCGTCGTTGCTCATGGGCCGTGGGAGCCTTACCTTTCCATTCTACGAGCCTGCCCCAGCCTTTACTCCACGCAGCCCCGCCCTATCCAGATGCGACAGGGACGCCCGGGGCTGCTGATTTCCAGGCGAACCCAGCTTCGCTACTGCAGCTCTCCAAACTCCGCCACCCCGTTCGGCGTTCCCACAAAGACCTTCCCGTTCACCACCAGCGGCGTGATGAACTTGTTCCCCGCCCCGAAGTGGTCCCTGCTTCCGGCCTGGCTGCTGTTGTAGAGCTCCGTAAGCGTCGTCGCATCATAGGCGTGCAACACTGCCGGCGTGGCGTTTTCCACCGCCCAGACAATTCCATTCTGGTTCCCGCTGGCGCTCACCGACGGCGTCGTTCCCGGGTACCCGAACGCATTCGCCGACTTCGCCGCCGGCGCCGTGGCCAGCTTCCCATTTGTGATCGGGAACGCACTCAGATCGTCGCCCCATCCGCAGTAGTAGACAGTCCCGTTGAAGTACGCCGGTCCCGACCACAAGCCCTGGAGCGCCCCATCCACCTCCTGATAAACCCCGCTGTTGCTGCTCGCGTTGTATTTCCCCATCGCATCCCGGTTCACCACAAAAATCTTTCCGTCTTTGCCCGCGCCTACCGCCAGGTGCAACGTCTTTCCTGACCCGTCCTGCAAGTCCGGCAATACCGTCAGCCCTCCCGACCCCAGATCCTGGTCGTTCGCGCTCAGGCTGGGCCCGTTGTACTCCTCAAAGTAATCGGCCACCGCAAGCTTTCCGCCCGCCGTCGACACCTTGACGAACGAATTTCCGAAGTCGCCGCTCGATGGCATTCCGCTGGCGTTCAGCGCGGTATCGAACGTGCCATTGGCGTCGAGAAAGTAGATGTTGCCGGTCGAGTCCGCCGCCGGCCCCGTGCCCGTCATCCAGATCGATCCCTGGCCCCCGTTCGGCGTCACGTTCAACACCGACGTCTGTTGCAGCGTCGATTCGCTGTAGCCCATCAGCCATCCCGTGTACGGCAGCCCGTCGCAGTGCGAGGTCCACCCCATGTAGATGGTCCCGTTCAGCAGCAGCAGGGCTGCGCGTTCCGCGTAAAACTTCGGATCGAACACCACATTCCCGCCCGAACTTCCCTGCCCCGTCCCCGGGTACGTTGCCTTGATCTCGGTTGGGCTTCCGGCCTGCTCAGCGCCCGTGGCTACGTCCAGCGCGTGCAGCCGCTGGTGATAGTTCCCCGATCCATCCAGACTCATGCCCACCACGAAGATGGTTCCGTTGGCGCCCGCGCTTCGATCGATCACAGGAGTCGAGGTGATCCCGATCTCCGGCGTGATCTGCCCGCACCCGAAGTCGCCGCTCGGAGTCTCGCCCGCGCCCAGCACTGAAGTCTTCCATAACTGCGCTCCCGTATCGGTGTCGTACGCGTACACGCTGTCGTGTTCCGTCACCGCATACGCCACGTTATGCTGCGCTCCGCCGATCGTTACCCCGGAGAGCGCCAGCGGCTCGCCGTCCACCTTGCCGTCCGCGGCCAGCATCCGGATCAGCCCGAACTGCTTCGAGTTCACGTTCGCCGGTGTCAGCGTCGTCTCGTTCGGGTTCGTTCCCGTCCGCCCCACGTCATCGTGGTAGGTGGTGATGTCCACTCCGCTTGCTTGCGGTGGCGGAGCCGAAGCTGCCTTCACGGTTACGCCCAGTTGGGCGCTGTGGCTCAACGTGCCCGCCGTCCCCGTGAACTGAACCGCCACGTTCTGCGCAGCCGCCGCCGTTCCCGCCGCGGCAAAGCTCACCGCCTGCGGCATGCCCGTGCTCACGTTCAGGCTCGAGGGCGTGGCCGACACTCCTGCGGGAAGGCCCGTGACCGCCACGGCAACGGCACCGGTAAACCCGTTCTGCGCCGTCACTGAGACGTTCACGCTCTGGGCAGCGCCGCCGGCCGTCAGAGACACGCTGGATGCGCTTGTCTGGATGGTGAAGTCCGGCGACGGCCCGTTTCCTCCCCCGCCGCTGCCGCCGCTGCCCGCGCCCGTATGGGCGCTGCTGCACCCCCCGCACCATGTTGCCGCCATGACCAGCGCCAGCAAGGACATGATCCGCGCGGCACGCCTCCAATCCCCGCTCCCGGTGCTGCTCCGTCTGAAGAACTGCATGCAAAACTCCCCGACTCTGAAGCCGACTTCCGAATAGCAACAGTGGCTTAGATTCCAAAATTGCGACCAGCGACATGGCTAACAGTTCCCGGTTGCGCTCACGCACTACCCGCCATGCATGGACGTACCCAGAGAAAAACCCCGCGGCCAACGCCGGCGGGGTTTCTTGTCCCTTTTCTCTTGTCCTTGCTTTTCAGTCCCTGTCGCCTAACATGCTCGGCTCTTCGGGAGCGCGCAGCCGCACCACCCGGTCGATGGTGTACGGCGTGTGGCGTTGCGAGCTGTAGTAATGCCGCACCTGCAGCTCGCCCAGCAGCCCCAGCGCGAGCAACTGGACACCGGCCAGGATGAGAACTCCCGCGATGACGAACAGGGGACCGTGCTGATCCATCACATTCTGGTGCGGGTGCAGGATCTTCATCCCCAGCAGCACTGCCGACATCAAGCTGCCCGCCAGAATGCCGAGCGCCCCAAACCCGCCGAAAAAGTGAAGCGGCCGGCCCATGTACTTCAGAAGAAAGCGAATGGTCAGCAGATCGAAGAAAACGCGGAACGTCCGCCCGATGCCGTAGTGGCTCTTGCCCCGCTCCCGGTTCACGTTCTTGATGGCAATCTCGCAGATGGAAGCGCCGTACCAGCTTGCCAGTGCCGGAATGAACCGGTGCATCTCGCCATACAGCGGCACGTTCTGGATCACCTCGCGCCGGTATGCCTTGAATGTAGTGCCAAAGTCGTGGATGTTCACGCCGGACAGCTTCGCCATCAGCCAGTTGGCGATGCGCGATGGAATCCTCCGCATCACAAAACTGTCGATGCGCTTTTCCCGCCAGCCCGACACCACGTCGTATCCCTCTTCCAGCTTCTCCAGGAACGCGGGGATGTCGTTGGGATCGTGCTGCAGATCGCCGTCCATGGAGAGGATGAAGTCGCCGGATGCGTGATCGAAGCCCGCGGCCAGCGCCGGCGTCTGCCCAAAGTTGCGCCGCAGCTTCACCACCAGCACGCGGCTGTCCACCGCGGCAATCTCTTCCAGCAGCTTATAGGTGCGATCGCTTGAGCCGTCATCCACCAGAACCAGCTCAAAGCTGTCGCCCACCTGCTCCATCACTTGTTTCAGGCGTGCATAAAGAGCTGTCACGTTCTCTTCTTCGTTGTGGAACGGGACAACAATCGAGTACTTCGGCATATCAATAGTATAGATAGATGCAGTTTGATCTGAAAAGAGACCGTAGCGAGCCCGCGCCGCCGCCGCTCCTGGATCGTCAACACTCTTAGATGTCGCAGGCTCCCGCTCAGCCTTCGAGCTCGTCCAACATGCCCTGCATCTCGCTCAGGGCATGGCGGTTGCCTGTTCGCGCTGCGCAATTGATGCCAGCCTTCAGCCGCTCAATGGCTTCCGGGGTGCGCCCCGCCTTTGATAGGGTCTGTGCCGACATGAAATATCCAGCCGTGTAGTCCGGATCCTTCTCCAGCAGTTGGTCGAACTCAGTCATCGCCGCGTCCGTCTCGCCGCGGCTGGCCAACTCCACTGCGATCCCGTACCGGGCAAAGCTGTTCTTCGGATCCAAGGCGAGAATCTCTTTTAAACCTGCGATTTTGTCCATGGTGCTCATATAGGAAGCTTCAGGTTACCCGCGGCGGGAGATTTGCGTTATTTGAACGGATTGCCGAAACTGGAATAGTGCGTCCCCCGATTTGGTTCGGCTCTTCACATCATTGTAGCCGGAGTCACGCTTTTCGGGTTGCCTTTTCATTCGCAGCGGAGTAAGCAAGCATGAGTTCTTTAGAAACAGCGCCTTTACCGGAGCGCCTGGTCGCCAGTTCGCAGTCCGAGATGAATGAGATCGTGCTGCCCAACGACGCCAACATCCTCGGCAACCTGCTCGGCGGGCGCCTTATGCACTTCATTGACCTCGTCGGCGCCATGGCCGCCTATCGCCACTCCCGCACTCACGTGGTCACCGCCGCCATGGATCACATCGACTTCATCCAGCCCGTCCACGTCGGCGATCTGCTCACGCTCAAGTCCAGCGTCAACCGCGCCTTCGGCACTTCCATGGAGATCGGCGTCAAAGTGTGGGTCGAAAACACGCAGACCCAGGTCATGCTCCACGTGGCCAGCGCGTACCTGGTCTTCGTCGCCGTAGACCAGAATGGCCGCCGCGTGAGCGTCCCCGCGCTCAAGCCCGTCACCGCCGACGAGCAGCGCCGCTATGCCGACGCGCTGCTGCGCCGCAAGCATCGTGAAAAAGAAGCAGCCCGCCGCAAGCAGGAACGCCAATCCACCGCCCCACACGCCTGACCGCGCAGCCGCGCGAAGCTCATGGCGGCTATGAAAGACAACAGGAAAAGGAGCACGAAAACTTTATGGCGCATTCTCATGCCATGCCCCAGCCCGTAGCTTTACCGGGCGTCTCCAAGATCATCGCTATCGGTTCCGGCAAGGGCGGCGTAGGCAAAACCACCGTCGCCGTCAATCTCGCCATCGCGCTCTCCAAGCTCGGCCAGCGCGTCGGCCTCATTGACGCGGACGTCTACGGCCCCAACGTCCCCCTCATGATGGGCTCCAGCCAGCAGCCGCGCGTCGGCGAAGGCAACCTCATCATCCCCAACATCACCCACGGCATCAAAACCATCTCCATCGGCTACATCTCGCCCGGCGACAAGCCCATGGTCATGCGCGGCCCCATGCTGCACCAGATCATCCGCCAGTTCCTGCAGCAGGTGGACTGGGGCGAGCTCGATTACCTCATCGTAGATCTGCCTCCCGGCACCGGCGACGTCGTCATCTCCCTCGTCCAGACCGTGCCGCTCACCGGCGCCGTGGTCGTTTCAACGCCCAGCGACGTCAGCCTCCAGGACGCGCGCAAAGCCCTCGAGATGTTCGCACAGGTCAATGTGGAAGTCCTCGGCATCGTGGAGAACATGAGCCACTTCACCTGCCCGCATTGCCATGAAGTCATCGACATTTTCTCCCGGGGCGGCGCCGAGCGCATGGCGAAGCAGTTCAACGTCCCGTTCCTCGGCTCCATCGAGCTGATCCCGGCCATCCGCGAAGGCGGTGACCGCGGCCTGCCCGTCACATTGGCCGGCTCCAAGAGCCCGCAAGCCACGGCCTTCTTCGACGCCGCGCAAAAGCTCATGGAGCGCGCAGATGCCGCAGCCGCGGCCTCCGGCGACGTGCTTGAGATCAGCTAGCCCCCATGAAACGCGTCCTCCTTTCCTGGAGCAGCGGCAAAGACTGCGCCTGGGCGCTCCATGTGCTCAGGCAGCAACTCGGCATCGAAGTCGCCGGCCTGCTCACCACACTCAATTCAGAGTTTGATCGCGTGGCCATGCACAGTACGCGCCGCTCCATCCTGCAAGCGCAGGCCGCAGCCGCGCAGCTACCGCTCTGGATCATCCCCCTGCCCTGGCCCTGCTCCAACGAGATTTACGAGCAGCGCATGGCTGAGGCCTGCAATCGCGCTGTCCGCGAGCGCATCGACGCCATTGCTTTCGGCGACCTCTTCCTGCGCGACGTGCGCGAATACCGCGAACGGCAGCTCGCGCCCACCGGCCTTGAGCCGCTCTTTCCGCTCTGGGAGGTTCCCACCGGCCAGCTGGCCCGCGACATGATCGCCGGCGGACTCCGCGCCAGGATCGTCTGCGTCGACCCACGCCAGCTCGACCCTGCCTTCGCCGGCCGCGACTTTGACGCGCAGTTCCTCCGCGACCTGCCCGAAGCAATCGACCCATGCGGCGAACGCGGCGAGTTCCACTCCTGCGCCTACGCCGGCCCCATGTTCTCCGCACCCATTCCGCTCGTATCCGGCGAAATCGTCCATCGAGACGGCTTCGTCTTCGCGGATTTCCTCACCTGAACGGCGCCCGCCCGCACTTAAGAGTTATTCCCTTCGACGAAAGCTGCACGATAGAATATCGCTAACTTTCAGCTCGTTCTTCCTCACCCAATGGCAAAGCCAACCACACCAATCAAGGGACCGAAGTCAGCCATCTCTACCCTCGTGGTGGCTGCGCTCGGTGCTGTGATTGTTACCCTCGTGGCCGGCACTCTTCTTTACACCAATACAATGCGGTTCAGCTCGGCCAACGCCTGGGTCCAGCACACGCAGGTGGTCCTGAACGCGCTGCAGCGCGCGTCCCTGCAGACCGAAAGAACCGAATATCGCAGCCAGCTTTATCTCCTCACCGGTGGCGACGAACAGCTCAACCGCGCCCGCACCAGCGCCAATCTCCTGGTCTCATCGGCGGCAAACATCCGCACCCTCGTCGCCGACAATCCCGATCAGGTCCAGAACGTAGACAATCTCGCCGCCAGCGCGCAGGACCTGGCCAGAACGCTGAACAACTTCGACCGAAAATCCCAGGTTCCTGAAATCAAGATTCAGCGCTGCCAGTCCATCATCAGCCTGATGAACGACCGGGAACAATCGCTCTTGAAGGAGCGCACCCAGGGATCGCAACGCAGGTTCTTCACATCCGTCACCACTGAAGGGATCGCCGTCGCGCTTTGGCTCCTCACCTCCCTGGTGCTGTTTGCATTTCTCCTCCGCGACGCGATCATCCGCCGGCGGATTGAAGAGCGCACCGCCCTCACCAACGAACACCTGGCGCAATCCGTGAATGCCCTCGAAGATCGCGCCCGTGAGTCCCGCATCCTGACCGCCGCACGCGATGAGTTTCAGCTCTGCGTCGACATTCAGCAGCTCTACCAATCGGCCGCACGCAGCTTTTCGCTCCTCCTGCCGGAAACAGCCGGAAGCCTTTGCATGATCGACAGCTCGCGCCATTCCGCTGAAGTTGTCTCCTTCTGGGGTGAGAGTACGGTCACGGACTTCAACCCGCTCGAGGCCTGCTGCGGCTTGCGCTCAGGCAATGCACGATGGCGCCGGCCCGGCGTCTCGGAGATCCACTGCGCTCACTTCGCCGCTCAGCCTCCCGAACACTATCTCTGCTATCCCATCGGCGCCCGCGGCAATACCCTGGGCATTCTCTATATTCAGTGCGCCGACGATGCAGCGGTGCAATCCGTCAATGACGGCATGGACGGCCTGCGCCAGCTAGTCCAGATAACCGCCATGGCCGTCGCCGCCATGAGCCTGCAAATCAAGCTTGAAAATCAGTCCATCCGCGATGCGCTCACCGGCCTCTTCAATCGCCACTTCATGCAGCTCTCGCTCGAGCGCGAGCTGTCGCGGGCCGCGCGAAAAAAGCAGGCCCTTGCCGTGCTCATGCTCGACGTCGATCACTTCAAGCAGTTCAACGATACCTACGGCCACGCCGCCGGAGACGCGGTGCTGAAAGCCATCGCCAAATCGGTTCAGGCGGCCATCCGGGAAGAAGACGTAGCCTGCCGCTATGGAGGCGAGGAATTCACGATTCTGCTCCCCGATGTAACGCCCGCAGCGGCTTACGAGCGCGCCGACGCTCTGCTCCAGGCCATCGCCCATCTGCATGTCGGTTTTGGCGTGCAGACTTTCACTGACCTGACAGCCTCCATCGGCATCGCCCTCCATCCCGACGATGGAAGTACCGCAGAGATGCTCCTCCGCCGCGCCGATAAAGCCCTCTACCACTCCAAGCGACAGGGCCGCAATCAGGTTGCGCTCTACGAAGACCTTCCCGTAGAAGGCTGAGCCGAACGGTCTCCACAAGCGCCTGATCTTTTGTCCCCGCTTTTATTGCATTCCGGGAACATTCCCTCGCCCCGTGGTGTCTAACTCACCAAATCCACAGAACTCCGATCTCTGCCGTAGCGGCATTTGTCGGTGTGGGGCCGTCTTATTCAAGCAGAATGTTGCTTGACACTCATTATTCAGAATGCTACATAGGTAGCGGCAACTATGGGGACATCCGCTCATGCTGGAACTCAGCCGCCTCTCTAAGCACTTCGCAGGGATTCCCGCCGTCGATGACGTCAGCTTTTCCGCGCGTCCCGGCGAGGTCACCGGCTACCTCGGCCCCAACGGCTCGGGAAAATCCACCACCATCAAAATGATCACCGGACTCATTGAGATGACCTCCGGCCACATCTTCTTTGCGGGCAAGCCCATCGAGGACGACCTCATTGCCTACAAGCGCCGAATGGGGTACGTTCCCGAAGAGCCCTACCTCTACAACCATCTCTCCGGCGTCGAGTACCTCACCATGGTGGCGCAGCTCCGCGATCTCCCGCCGCGCGAAACCTCCGAGCGCATCGACGGCCTGCTCCGCCTGCTCTCCCTTTACGACGACCGCCACGCCTCAATCTCCGGCTATTCCAAAGGCATGCGGCAAAAGGTCCTGATCGCAGCCGCACTCATGCACAACCCCGACCTGATTCTGCTCGACGAACCGTTCTCCGGCCTCGACGTCGGCTCCGCGCTTACCTTGCGCAGCCTCATCCAGGAGCTCGCCCGGCGCGGCAAAGTCGTGCTCTTCAGCTCTCACGAGCTCGACACCGTCGAGCGCATCAGCGACCGTGTCGTCATCCTCCATCGCGGCAAAGTCGTGGCGGATGACTCCATTGAGCACCTCCGCTCGCTCATGGAGCTCCCCACGCTCGAGGCCATCTTCTCCCAGCTTGCGGTCGAGCAGGACACTGACTCAGCGGCGCGCCAGATCGCGGACCTCATCCATGCATAGGCTTCTTGCAGCGCTGGTCCAGCACCTGCCCACGCAGTTCCGCATACTCTACCGCCAGTTCCTCCTGCGCGTCATCGATCTCGAAGCGCTCTCCATCGATGCCGACATCCCGCGCTTCCTCGGCCAGTTCGCCGGTATCCTCATCATGTTCAGCCTCCTCTTCGGCGTCGGCGCCGTCATGTTTCCCCCGCCTCGCGCGCTCGAATGGCACGTCGTCGAATCCTGGATCTCCAGCATGCTCCTGGTCATCGGCCTCGTCTCAGTCATCACTTGGGACGCAACCTTCCCCGATCGCCGCGACGTAATGGTCCTCGGCACACTGCCCGTCAGGCCCGCCACTATCCTGCTGGCCAAGCTCTCCGCGTCCGCAGCGCTTCTCTCGCTCGCCATAGTGTGCCTCAACTGCACATCCAGCATTGGCTGGTCCATCGTCTTTGGCGCGTATGCCGGTTTCCCGGGATTCGCCCGCTTCTTCGCCTCCTATTGGATTGCAATGGTCGCAGCCAGCGCCTTCCTCTACGGCTCCCTGCTTACCCTGCAGGGATTCACTGCGCTCCTGCTCCCTCGCCGCTGGTTTCTGCGCGTCTCCGCCCTGTTGCAGCTCGCCGCCTTCGGCACTTTCATGGCGGTGTACTTCCTTCAGCCGTCGCTCGATACTTACGCCCAGGCCGCGGATCCAGCCAACCACTGGCTGTTGTCTTACTCACCCACCTTCTGGTTCTTCGCCCTCTTTCAACAGTTGAACGGCACCCTCCCCCAACCGCTCGCATGGGTCGCACACCGCGCCTGGATCGCGCTCGCCATCGCCATCGCAGGCGCCGTTGCATCGCTTCTCTTTTGTTACGTGCACACCATGAAGAAAACCGTCGAAGAGGCCGATCTCGTGCCCGGCTCGCGCGGCTTTCACTTCGCGCCGCGTCTCGGCGATGGACTCAATGCCGCCATTGTGCTCTTCTGCTTGCGATCGCTGGCCCGCAGCCTCCAGCACCGCGTAGCCGTTGCATTCTTCCTCTCGCTGGCCTGCGCCATCGCGTTGGCATTGGTGCATCACAATCTTTCCGCGCCTCCGCGCGAGCCCATCTCGACGGACTTTCTCATTTCCACTTTTATGATGATGAGCCTGGTGGTCCTGGGCCTCCGGGCCGTATTTGCCCTGCCCATCGCGCTCAGCGCCAACTGGGTTCTGCGCCTCACCCAGCTTCGTCCCACCGGGAAGTACTTCAACGCCACGCGCCTCTGTCTTCTGCTCTTCGGCGTCCTTCCCACCGTGCTGGTCGTCGCTGCGCTCGCGCTACACTTCCGTCCCTGGCAGGACGTCGCTGCGCATCTCCTCATCTATGTATTGCTGGGCTTCGCCTTCGTGGAACTCGCCCTCTTCAGGTTCGATAAAGTGCCGTTCACCTGCTCTTACCTTCCCGGAAAGACAAACGTCCAGGTCTTGTTCTGGGGCTTCACCCTCGTCTGGATCATTCTCGGCGGGTCGTTCGGGATCGCAGAAATGAGCGCGCTTCACGACCTGGCGAAATACCTCACGATGGTTTTCGCCCTGATTGCTATTGTCGTCGGACTCGGCGCCATCAACCGCGTGCGGGCGCGCACCGCAGTCCTCTACTTCGAAGAACTTCCGCAAGAACCCATCACCCGGCTTGGCCTGCTCTACGTTCCGCCCGCGGAACCATCTTAGACATCGGCCTTTCTACTCCCGGCTCCCAACTCCAAGCAACGCCTCAATCTCTTCCGTCAGCACCTCTGCTGCGCGCATGCAGTGTCCCCGCCTCACATCGTTGTGGGTCACCAGCCGGATCGCGTTCGGCCCCACCGTGCTGATCAGCACGCCCCGCTCCTTCATCCGCGCCACAATCTCCGTCGCTGAAAGCCCCGCGCCCACGCGGAAAATCACGATGTTCGTCTCCACCGTCTCCGGATCGATCTCCACACCCTCGATGTTGGCCAGCGCCTCGGCAAGAAGCTTCGCATTGGCATGATCCTCGCTCAGGCGCTTCGGCATCTTCTCCAGCGCAATCAGCCCTGCCGCCGCCAGCACACCCACCTGCCGCATCCCGCCGCCCAGAGCCTTGCGGTAAATCCGCGCCTGCTCCATCCTCTCCGCCGACCCCACCAGCATCGACCCCACCGGCGCGCAAAGCCCCTTTGACAGGCAGAACATCACCGTATCGAATCCCCGCGTCAGCGTTTTCACATCCATCCCCAGCGCCGTGGCCGCGTTAAAAATCCGCGCCCCGTCCAGGTGCACGCCCAGCCCCTTGTCCTTCGCTTTCGCGCAGATCTCTTCCATCACCGCCGGCGGCGTCACCCGCCCGCCCGCCATATTGTGCGTGTTCTCAATCTCCACCGCCCCCGTCGCCGCGCGAAAATTTCCCCGCCCATAAATCACCGGCTCCATCTGCTGCCAGCTCAAAATCCCATCCAGCGTCGCCACCGTCCGCAACACGCAGCCAGAGAACACGGCCGCCATCGCCATCTCCCAGTCCAGAATGTGCGCCCGCGCGTCGCACACAATCTCCTGCCCCGGCTGTGTCAGCAGCCGCAGCGCAATCTGGTTCCCCATCGTCCCCGTCGGCACAAACAGCCCTGCCTCACGCCCAAAGATCTCCGCCGCCCGCCGTTCCAGCAGGTTCACCGTCGGATCTTCCCCGTACACGTCGTCGCCCACCTCGGCCGCCGCCATCGCCATCCGCATCTCCGCAGTAGGCCGCGTCACCGTATCCGACCGCAAATCAATCAATTCCACTTCATCCGCCAATTCCCGCCCCCAGTGAGTCTGTTGTCCCTATGTCCCTAGTCCCTGCTTTTCTGTTCCCTGTTCCCTGTTCCCTGTTCCCTGCCTCTAAGGTATCTGCCCCATCGGCAATTCCATCACCGGCGTCTCTTTCCCGCCGATCGACGCATACGCCCACATTCCGTGAAAGCTCTTGCGCAACTCCGGCTTCGCCTTCAGCAATGCGCTCAGCACCGCCGTCGCCTCCGTCCGCTGCGCCGCCGGATCGGTCACGCCCGTCGACTCGTACGTCACTCCCAGGTCCGGCTCCCGCAGGCTCGGATCGGCCCGGATCGAATCGATCTTCCACGTCCGGTCGCCCGCCGTCACGTTATAAGGAAACGCATTCGCCGGAGACCCAGGAATCTGCGCCTCTTCCTGCCCCAGCTTCTCCATGTTCGGCGACGCGATGATATCCACCGGCAGCGACAAGTACCGCGCCGTCTCGTACAAGTAATACGCAGCCCACGGCGTGCCGCCCTGCACTGCCTGCCGCGCCTGGTCCCAATACCAAACCCCGTCGTGCCCCTCCAGCATGCCCGGCCGGATAAACACTCCCCCCAGCTTCCACGCGCCGCCTTCAAAGCCCAGAATGAAAGCCATCTGCCCCGCCATCGGCGCCCCTGCCGCGTCCGCCAGCACCACCGCGTACCGCCCCGCCGGCAACTGCCGCAGTGTGATCGTCACCGTCATGGATCCGTTCCCGCTCGAGCAGAAAAACTGCGTGTCCGCCGCCGCCGTCAGTTGCGTGGCGTCCAAGGCATAAAGGCTCCGCAACTGCGCCTGCCCGCCCTTCACCACCGGCGCGTTATACTCCACCGCCTGCCGCATTCCGTCCCACTGCGACGCCACTTCGGGCAACAGCGCGCTCTGCAGTGTCGCCAGGTCTAGCTGCACAACAGCCGTGCCCAGCCGCTGCCCCATCGCCGCCAGCGCGTCCCGGTCCGGCCCGCTCATCTCCGCCTGCGTCGTGCAGCTTGTCGCATGGCTCGCGGCAGAAACCGCCAGAAATCCGCCCATCGCCAGCGGTGCGGCCCAGCTTCTCTTCAGGCGCATCATCCCTCTCAAACCCACTCCCCCTTGACCACTGATCACTGAGCACGGATCACTAATCTTTGAGCGTTTGTCGGCCACTGTTAGTCTAGTACACAGGTGCGGTGCGCATTCTTGCGCTGCTCACCCGGACGGAACCCAGGTCCATGACGAACCCGGTTCATGAACCCAGCCTCATGACGCACTCGCCTCACCAATCTCCGGACCCCCCTCTCGCAGCGCCCGTGCGTCGCGCCTGCGGATCTTTCGCGCGCCCAGCGGCGCTGCTCTGCCTCGCCGCCTGCCTCGCGCCCGCCCTCGTCGCAGCCCAGGACACGCCGCAGCAGCCCCCGCACAAGTCCGCCCATCGTCGCCCCGCACCCGGCAAACCCGCTGCCGCACAACCGGAGACGCCGGTCGTCCCACCCGCGCCCGTACTGCCTCCGCAGCCCAAGTGGCCGGTCAACGATCCCCCCGCCGCGCCCGACGTTTCTTACAACAGCCAGGGCCTTCACATCGTCGCCCAGAACTCCAGCCTTACCACCATCCTCAATCAGGTCTCCACTCAGACCGGCGCCAAGGTCGATGGCCTCAACAACGATGAGCGCGTCTTCGGCGACTACGGACCCGGGCAGCCCCGCGATGTCCTCGCCCAGCTCCTCAACGGCGCCAATTACAACGTCCTCATCGTCGGCGACGAGGCCATTGGCCTTCCGCTCCACATCGTTCTCAGCCCTCGCCAGGGCGGAGGCGGCGCCACCGGCGCCCCCCAGCCCAACCCGCGCCCCCAGCCGCAGGACCAGGAAGAGGACAATCAGCCTCCCGAGCCTGAAGAGCCGCCGCAGATCTACCAGCCGCCCGCCATCCAGCGCCCGCCCAGCGAGCCCATGAACCGCCCCATGACTCCCCAGGAGCGCATGGAGATGATGCAGCAACGCCAGCGCGAAATGCAGCAGCAACAGCAACAACAGCAGCCGCAGCAGCCACAGCAACCACCCCAATAAACTCCACGGCCGTGCCGCGTTCATCGCAGCTCCATTGTCAAGTTCCATGACATGCTTTACAGGTTGTTATCAGGACATCCTTTACAGGCAGGAGTTCAGCGGGGAGCGTTCCACTGCAGTGGAACGCTCCCCGCTGAGGTCGATCTCCTGCACCAGGGTGCGGCAGAAGTAGACCAGCACGCGCTGGTCGATGCGTTCCAGCCGGACCGTGTGCTCGGCCAGCGCCTGGCTCACCCTCCAGCGCCGGTCGCCGATGTAGATGTGCCCCTGTCCGCCGACCTTGCGCAACTCGGCTCCTGTGCCGTAATCCCAGGCCTGCGGGTTGGGATCGTAGACGCGGGTGCTGGGCCGCCATAGACTGGCCGGGGTGCGCATGCCCAGAGCCTCATGGGGCCGCAGTTGGTTGTACTCGTGGCGGAAGTTGTCCAGCCAACCTTGCGTCAGCCACTGTTCTGCGCCCACCGGCTGCGCGCACGTTCCAGCGACCCGTGGAACCGCTCCACCTTGCCCTGTGTCTGGGGATGGCGCACGCCGGAAAAATAGCAGCGCACGCCCTGCTTCATCAGCCACACCATCAACTGGGTCCAGCCGTTGCCAGAACGCGCATTCCACCACGGCACACCATGGTCCATCAGCAGCGCGTCCGGCAGCCCGCTGCTGCCGAAGGCGCCCTCCAGCCGCTCCCGCACCGCCTCGCTGCGCGTCGTGCCGGTCTGTTCCAGCGCCACCAGATAGCGGCTGTGGTCGTCCAGCACAGACAACGGGCCGATCGCAGCGCTGGAGCCTTTCTGCCCCTTGAAATCCATCTGCCACAGTTGGTTGGGCTGTTCCCGCTCGAACCGGCCCCTGGCATGCCGCCGGCTCTCCCGATCCAGCACCAGATCATGCCGAACCAGCACGCGATGCACCGTGATCACGGGCAGCACGAGCCCTTCGCGCTCCAGCAGCACGGCCAGCTTGCGCGCTCCCCAGTCGGGCCGCTGGCGGCGCAGCGTGACGATGCGTGCTTCGATCTCAGCCCTGGTTCGGCGCGGACTCAGGTGCGGACGCCGGCTGTGCTCTTGAACTCCGGCCACACCCTGCTCGCTGAACCGCTTCAGCCAGACATAGCCCGTCGGCCGGCTGATCTCATACTCCCGGCACAAGCTGCTCAGGCTCTCTCCACGGCTGGCGCGAACCACAAACTCCACCCGTTGATCCTGCACGCCTACAAGCCTCCACGCCATCCCTTAACCCCCAGCTCAAAATCGATCACCCGATCCTGACTTGTAAAGGATGTCCTGATAACAACCTGTAAAGCATGTACCGATACTGAACAGCTCCATCGCGATGAGCGGGTCTTCGGACGAGCGTCGAATCGGTCCCGCGCGGCCGCCCCATCCTGGCCGCGTCTCTTGCGGCCAGGATGAAACCACTCACCTCAGACCCGGCTCAAAACGAGTAACGGAACCCTAACTCGCCCCACGTCGACCGCGGAATGATCGTCGAGCTCGGTGCTATGAAGCCCACCGGGTGGTCGAAGGTTGTTGATGAGCCAATGCTGTTCCCGAAGTTGTTGCCGTAGTTGGCGCGGTTCGTCAAGTTGAATGCCTCCGCGATGAGCTGCACGGTGCCGTGGTCTCCCAGCTTGATGTCCTTGGCTAGCCGCGTATCCAGTTGGAAAAACGGATCGCCGCGAAGAGGATCGTAGTGCGATATGGTGCAGCCGCCGCTGAAGTAGAAGCAGTCCTGCGCACCGGTATTGTTGCCCGCGTACGCAAACCAGTTGGTTGGATCGCTCGTGGGGACAACGACTGCCGTTCCCGTGCCGCCACCGGTGTTCAGCGTGTTGCTTGAGTTGGTCAGGTCAAACGGCCGCGCAGAGCCATACTGCAGAATCGGCGCAATCGCAAAGCCCTTGGGAAGATCGATCACGCCGGCCACCGTGATGTGATGCCGCTCATCATTCGGCGAGGGACCCCACTCCCAGGGTGCAAACGGAGCCGTGGCCAGCTTGGGGTAGTTGCGGAACGATCCTCCGCCCGAACCGTAGCCGTACGCCCACGCCAGCGTGTAGTTTGCCTGTATCTGGAACCGCTTGGCCATGCGCCCGCGGTAGCTCAGGTTCATGCCGTCATAGTGCTCGCGGCCAATTGCCTCCTCATTGCGAACGCTGGCCGGCATTCGATCCGGAATGGACGATGCCATGTATGCCGCATCCAGCGGGCGGGTGCAGCAGGTGCCGCTCATCGGGATCTTCTGATCGATATTGATCGTCCTGTTGCCGTGCAGGCCAAGGACATGGGTGTACTCAGCTTCAAACGCCGTATTCTGCGTTACTGCCCAGGTATAGCCAACATTGAACTCCTGGGTCACCGGGTTGCGGTAGTGGGGATCCATCAGGCGCCCGACGCTCAACGGCGCCAACTGGGTCGAGGGCGGAGGAATCGTTGGCATCGGGTCTACGCCGTAGCTCCACTGCCCCAGCGCCTTGCCGCTACCCGGCACCTGGTCCGTCGGCGATGTAAGGCTCAGCACCGTTTGAAACACGGTCGCGTTCGACATTTGCTCCATGAACAGTGGGATGTTCTGGAACACATTGCCGTAATAGAGGCCGTAGCCCCCGCGCAGCACATGGGTGCCCTTGCCGCTCAGGTCGTAGGCAAAGCCCACGCGCGGGCTGAAGTCCAGATCGTCGTCGTGCGCAATGCTGTCAACGTAAGGATTTGTGATTGGGCTGTCGACCGTGCGCAGATCCAGATACGTGCGGCTGTTCTTGATATCCGAGCCGCCGATCATGTTGAAGTCCTTGTCCCAGCGAAGCCCCAGGCTCAGGGTCAGACGGCGGGTGGTTCTCCAGTCATCCTGCACATACAAGCCCAACTGCTTGGTCGCAACCAGGAAGTAGGGATCGCCGTTGGCCTGGGTCATGCCGGTCACTGCGCCGGGCGTGGAAAACCCCTGCGGGTAGGCGCCGCCTGCGTTGGACAGGATGTCCGTGGGGTTGGCCCCGAAGTCGATCTCCAATGTCGAGCTGAACTCGAAGAAACCCCCTTCCACCGGGTTCCATAGGTAGTCAACTCCGCCCTTGAAGGTGTGCTTGCCCACTGCCTTCGAGAAATCGTCCTTGAACTGCCATTTGCGCTGGAACGACTGCTGCGGAACATTCGTGTTGGTGCCGAACGAGGCGTTGGGGAATGTCACCAGCGGCGAACTGATCTTGCTGGAAATCAGGTTGTTCCAATACTGGTATCCGAAGGTCGCCACGTTGACCGTCGAATCGGAAATGATTGAGTTGAGCGTGAAATTGGCAAGCTGAAGATGGTTGACCGTGAAGTTGCCGTTGTTCAGATCGCCGGTGCCATTCGATTGATCGTTAAGGCTGTTGTTGGCCTGCGAACTGTAACTGAGGTAGGCGCTCTCATTCTTGCTGAACGTCCAGTCCGCCCGCCCGTTGTAGCGCGTTTCGTAGAACGGCCTCGGAATGTTGGCGGCGGGATTGTCCAGGGCTCCAAAGAAGGATTGGGCCGCGGTCAACTGGGCAAACGATGTGGTGTCCTCCTGCAGCGCCTGGTGCTCGCGCTCGCGGTTGATCGCGAAAAATAGAAACGCCTTGTCTTTCTTGATCGGGCCGCCGATGGCCCCGCCAAACTGCTGCCGCGTGTAATCCGGATGCGACGTCGTAGATCCACCGGTTCCGTCCGGATCCTTCTCGTCCGTATCCAGTGCCGTGTTCCGGAAGAGACCGATGGCCGAGCCGTGAAACTGGTTCGTGCCCCGCTTGGTAATAATGTTGATGGCGGCGCCCTCCGACCGGCCATTCTCGGCCGAGAAGCGCTGTGTGCTGATGTGAAACTCTTCCACCGCTTCCAGCGGAAGCTGCATCACCGGGCCCCCAACGGTGTTGTCCTTATTGTCGACGCCGTTCACCGTCACGTTTACGTTGCGGCCGCCGTCTCCATTCACAGAGAGAATCGCATACCGGTTCTTCGTGGGATCGTAGGAGTCAGTCTGTTTTACGCCGGGAGCAAGATAAGCCAGGTCGGCCACGTCCTGGCCAACCATCGGCAGGGACTGTACCTGGGACGGCGTGATCTCAACGCTCACGCTCGTCTTCATCACATCCACCAGCGGATTGGAGCCGGCCACCTCCACCGTTTGCGTTGTCGATCCAAGAGTCAGGCTCACGTCATCTGTAGCCGTCTGCCCGACCAGCAATTCAATCGATTGCTCTGCCTTGGAAAACCCTGAAGCCTCCACCCTCAGCCGGTACGCTCCAGCAGGCAGAAGGTCGAACCGGTAGCCTCCCATGTGGTCGGCCACCACCGTCCGCACCTCACCGGTGGCCACGCTGGTGATGCTCACATGCGCTCCTGCTACCACCGCTCGAGAGGGATCCGATACGGTTCCCAGAACCGTACCACTCGCTGTCGCTTGGGCCAACAAGGCCATGGGCGCCAGCAACACAAATAGCAATACAAATACCGCTGTTTTGAAGTTCTTTCCCATGATGACGTGGCTCCTTTAGCTCAGTTGAAGGGTGAACCGTTCTCTTCCAGGTCAGTCGGGATTGTTGGGGAAATGGGGGACCACATGAGGACCTGTATTCGGAAAAGCCCTGGGGGATCTGAGCGGTGATTACCTGAAAAACCTCCTTGGAATCTCCACGGTCTTTCTCGGGATCGGGATTTAAAGCCTCTTTGGGAAAGGCAATCGCTCTCCTGCTTGTACTTGCAACTCATGATCCAAAGCGGACGCGATCGAATAACTATCCTGTTATCATAAATTTAGCGTTTAGCGGATCTTGCCTTCAGAAGAATCGGATTCCATAAACTACATTCCGCTGAAATCCTTATGAAAATCCGTATGCTCGGCTGGATGGTGCACTCATCAGACTCCCCAATCTTAAGGTTTCCCAAGCTGTGTCCGTTATCGGGTTTTATCGCGATGAGCGGGCAGGCGGAACCCCAGCCGACAGCTCCGCCACATCGCCCCCTCCGCGCGGTGTTTATCTCTTTTGGATGGTAGGGTTTAACATCCAATTTGGCTAGTATAGCCAGATTACACCGCGAATGCACCAAATCAGGTGCATCCCGCCTGCATCCCCCTGGGAAACCTCTCGGGAAACCTCCCGGTTCAGCCCTGGTCTCCGCGTCCCATAGGGCCGATGACAGGTCCCTGCGTGGGGTCCAGGTGTGGGCTCAGGATTCGATGATCGGAGTTTCCGATCCCGTCCTTCTTGGGACCCCGTGATTCCTCCTCAACTTTGAACCGCGCTCTGTTGAAATCCTGTGGAAATCTAAAAGTCAAGCCCCCTGTCCCAAAATGTAACTGTTACAATCGACATAATCATCTCATTCCAAAAGCCGCAAAAAATGATATGAAACATTGTTTCAGGCTGCAGTCTTAATATTCAGCCCTGCTATAATAGGTTCAGTAACCAGAAAAGCGCCTGCCAGTTCCGGCGGACGTTTTCATTTCCCGCACACTGTCCGAAAACGGACAATCACTGCAGTTTAAGCCCTCATCTCTATCATTCCAATGGACATCCTCGTTTTATTTTTCGCACCACCTACCCAGTAAAATTCTGCCCCTCGCTCCCTTGCGCTATCATTCCGTCGTTCCCAGCCTTTTTGCATCTAAAATGGCAATCATGACCCCTCCTCTGCCGAACCGCCGACGCGCCAAGATGCCCCCGCCCGGAGAAACCGGCCAGGAAGCCCTTTACCTCAAGTCCCTCAGCGACCGCAAAATCCCCGTCAGCGTCAAGCTCCGCGACGGCGAAGTGGTCAAGGGCTGGATCGAGTACTTTGACGACGGCATGCTCCGCCTCACCCGCGAGGGCAAGCCCAACCTTTTCATCTACAAGCACCAGATCCGCACCATCACTGAGGTGGGCAAGCGCAGGCCTGCCATGAATGAATCCGCGGCGGCCGGGTCCCGCATGCTGTGAGCGGCGCTGTTCCGCCGCTCCAGTGGGTCCCCGCTGCCTCGGCCATCGCCCGCGAGGCCGGCGCGCGCCTGCGCGAGTTTCTCGCCCAGGGCGTAGAAACCGAGTACAAGGGTGACGTGGACCTGGTCACGGTGGCCGACCGCACCGTGGAAACGCTCATCCGGACGCGGCTGACCCAGGCCTTTCCCGGCCACGGCATCTACGGCGAGGAAGGCACTCGCGACGGCCTCGACCAGGAATACCGCTGGTACGTGGATCCGCTGGACGGCACCACCAACTTCGCCCACGGTGTGCCGCATTTCTCCGTGTCGCTCGGCCTCGAGCACCGTCCCCCGGGGCTCGGCGCCGATGAAGACGGAACCCTCGTAGCCGGGCTGATCTACGATCCCATGCGCGACGAGCTGTTCACGGCCGAGCGGGGCCGCGGCGCTCTCCTGAACGGCAAGCCCATCCGCGTCTCCACCGTGCCGGAGCTGGCTGAAGCGCTGCTGGCCACGGGATTTCCCAGCCGCAAGCGGCACTCCAGCCCGAATATTCACTTCTACCACGAGTTCACGCTGCGCTCGCACGGGGTGCGGCGGGCGGGCTCGGCGGCGCTGGACCTGGCTTACGTGGCCTGCGGCCGCTACGACGCTTTCTGGGAGTTCCACCTGAACCCGTGGGACACCGCAGCGGGATTCCTGCTGGTCGAGGAGGCGGGCGGGCGTATCACGAACTTTGGCGGCGGGCCGTTCCGGCTGGACAGCCGCGAGGTGCTGGCCTCGAACGGCCGCCTGCACGGCGAGCTGCTGGGGCTGTTCGCAGACCTGTTCGCCGGGCGAAACCTGGCTCCGATCCCCACGCCGGGGGAGTTTGCGGAGCAGCGCGCGGCGCGGCAAAGAGCGGGAACAGGGAGTAGGGAGTAGAAGGCAGAGGGCGACGCGCAGAGATGGGTTACGCTTCGGCGGCGTCGAGATCGCGGAAGAGCTCGTCGAGGTCGAGGTGAATTGGCGAGGCGCTGACTTCGAAGCGGGTCTTACGGATCCAGTTGCCGTCGGAGCAGTCCCAACCGATACGCTGAGCGGGATCGACCACCCAGATGTGGGGCACACCGAAGCGGCGGAAGTCCTCAATCCTGACCTGCATTCTGGATTGGCGATCCTCGGGCGACAGCACTTCAACTACGATAAGTTGCGGGTTAGAGAACACCGGTTCGATGGGAACGCTTCGCGCCCAGACACTGACGTCAGGAACCCTCACCGTGTCGGAATTCAGACGTGTGCGCTGCTCCTGAAGGGAACGGGTCTGCCACTTCTTGTCATGCCGCCTGAACCAATCCACGATTGCCCATTGAACAGTGCTGTGATCGTACTCGCCCACGTTGCGTTCCTCGATATCCCCTCGGACAAACTCCGCATCGGGCTCGTAGGAAGTCCGGAGGTATTGCTCAATCGGGATGCGGGCTGCGGTCGCCATGGTGTCGGCCTCTGGGAATCAGTCTACTCCTCTGCTTAATAATCCTTCGGCACGTAGCGGGGTCTGGCGGGAGGCTCGGAGTAATAGCCGGTCTTGCAGCGAATGTTGTAGACGCCGGGGGCAGCGCGGGCGGCGGGCAACTCGCAGATTCGCGCGGCCCGCTCATCGCGATAAAACTGCGACCGGGCACAGCCCCGGATACCGAAAAGTATGCGGAACTGGTGAGTGGGCCACCTGCCCTCCGATTCCATCCCGCGAGTTCAAAAAAGAAGCGGCCCGCTGGTTTGGGCCGCCCTTCTTGCTTAGCAAATCAGTCCGTAGTTGTGAAGACGCCCCAGATCCCGAAGGCGGGATCTGGGGCACCCGGCAATTATTGTGTCGTGAACGTGGCGTGGTAATTGAGGACGCCACCGAAGTAGATATTCACTGAGTACGTGCCGACTGTGCTGCTGGTCATCAGATTGGACGAGTAACCAGTCGTTGCGTTCCAGGTCACGTCGGAACTGCTACCGGTACCACAGCCAGTACCGGTGCAACTGGTTGGAGTCGTATCCAGTGTGAGGGGGCCGCTGACCACAACCTCCACTGTACTGTCGTAGGGCACCGGACTCCCCTTGCAGTCCATGGGATTGAATTGGATGGGAACAGTGTGCCCCTTCTTCGGCTTCTGGCCGGCTGCAAGCGGTCCTTGCAGGCCGGAGATGTTGTAAATCGAGTCGACAGTGACACTCGCCTGACCCTGAGTGCACTGGGTCGCGGCGTTGGCATCGAAGGTGTAAGCGCCCACCGGTCCGGCTGCGTAGCTTCCAGTCGCGCCGACGCTCTGTCCTCCGATTCCGGAGATGGCCAGGGAGCCGGTGATATCAGCGTTGTTCACGCTGGCGGTCAGGGAGGTGATCTTGTTGCTCGTATCGTTGGCGCTGATTATGACCGGGATGCTTGTTCCGCTGTTGCAGAAGGTCACGCTAGCGCTCGCCGGCTGCGAAAACGTCACATTGAGGCTGTCGTCCGGGTTGCAGGTTGGCTGCGGGTTGGTGACCGTAACCGAGAGATCTACACCGCCGCCATAGCCCCAGCCGTAGCCTGTGAGGTTGTTGTCGGAACTGTTGGCGTGCACGTGGAAGGTGTAGGTTCCAGCCGTAGCGCTCGAGGCGTCGAATTGCACGTTGTAGGAGTTGGTCTGACTGAAGTCGGTGTATGCCTGTGGGTTGTTTGAAATGCTGGGAGTCGGTGGCGCAAGCGTGCAGTCAGCCAAGCTACCGCTCGTGCCATCAGGGCACGTCGACGAAGCGAGCGCGACATCGGCATAGGCAGACAAATTACCCGGGAAATCCGGGGAGGTGTTCAGGCATGCGGGCGACGTCATGTTCACGTATAGGCCGCCTGTGCCGCCGGTGGGGATGGAGACTGTGGATTGCGTGGCGCCCCAAGACGCGTTATCGCTTCCCCCAGTGCACGTCGGCTGATTACCATGAGCCCACGCGGCGCCGGTCATTGCGAACAAGGCAACTGGGAGTAGAAAAGCTTGCAGCGTTTTAATCCTCATTGAAATTTTCTCCTTAGGAGTTGAACTGTGATGCTTCGGGCAAATGGAGCGATTGGGCCGGTCGCCGGCTGAATTTCTGGTGTGTCGCCGTGGAATTGCCTCCCGATGCCCCACTTCGCCGACAGGAAGTAACCACACGAACCGTCCCTCCAGTCCGGCCGACTTGCAGGCGTCCGGCTTCGCCTTCATACGGGAGGAAGAGAGGGAATGCCCAACGATCTTCCCACTGGTTCGAACGCGCCGCAACTTATCTTTCGTCCAGGTTCTTTCGAGTCGGCCAGCCGCAGCCGACGGTAACCCGAAGTAACACTCAATAGAGAGCCGCAAAGGCCGCGAGTAACCCACGTCAGTCACACGGATTGCGAATTACCCCTTTGCAATCCGCTCAAATCCCGGCGCACAATGGACTCTACAAGAAAACCGCCGTGTTCTCCCACTCTTTCGACAGCTACGTAGCATCGCTTGATCGGCGCTGGCCTCAGGTCGCCTGCGTTGTCGGCGTTCTCGTTGTGGCGATCTCCTTCACCGACTGGTATGTGGCGCCGAGCATCGCTCTCGGTTTCCTCTACATCGTGCCCATGCTGCTGGCGGGAACGCTGCCCCGCCGATGGCCGATCCCATTGCTGGCAATGCTCTGCTCGTTTCTTCGCGAGGCACTTGCTCCATTTCACTGGGGACCTGAATATCCGACAAGGATGGTGTTTACTGCCGTATCGTTCATGTTGGCCGGTCTTACAGTATCGTTACTTGTCCGGAGCAGGCGCGAAGTAGCGCTGCACGTGGTGCGTCTTGAACGGGAGATCGAACTTCGCAACGCAGCACAGGCCGAATCGCGGGCACCGGTCGACACCAGCCCGATTGCCATTCTCACGACCGACGAGGCGGGGAGGGTGACGATGGCGAATACCAGCGCTCAACACCTGCTGAGGAGGGAGGGCTCCGTAATCGGGACCGGGATCGGAGACTACCTTGCGCCGGTCGCCGCGGCGCTGGAGCGTCACCCCAGCCTTCGAACCGAATTGGAATGCACGGGCCAGCGGAGCGATGGCGAGTCATTCCTGGCCCACGTGTGGCTCTCCAAATACCAGACTGCGGTTGGGACCCATGCCGCCATCGTAGTTTGGGACGGGTCGGAGGAACTGCGCTCCGAGCGACATGCCGGTCTTGATGGCACACTGGTGGCATCGAGGCTGGTTATGGCTGGAATGGCGCATGAAGTGCGGAGTCTCGCTTCCGCGGCGGAGGCAGCCTACGCCAGGCTTCGAGCGGGCATTGCTGAACCGTCGACCGACATGGGACTACTGGGGTCTTTGTTGAACGCCCTGGGAAAAGTTGGAGCGGTCGGATACATCGAGCCTTCAGACGAATCGACATGCGACATCGGTTCGGCGCTGCAGGAGCTGAGAATTATCATCGAACCGATGTTCGCCGATATTGACGCTCAACTCATATGGCCGAAGCCATGCCCCCGGCCGCTGGTCCGTTTCGATCATCATGCGCTGGTGCAGGCAATGCTGAACCTGGCCCGGAACTCGCAACGAGCGATTGGCAATGCCGAGCGACAACAGCTCAAAATCAGTGTCAGTACCAAGCAGGATCATGTTGTCATCGAATTCGAAGACACGGGTGGCGGCGTATCGGATCCGGATCAGCTCTTCCAACCCTTCCGCTCCAATTCAGGTTCGACGGGGCTGGGCTTGTACGTCTCACGCGAGAGCCTGCGCAATGCCGGCGGCGACCTGCGTTACGTGCGTGCGCCCGGAACAGCCCGTTTCACGATCGAAGTGCCGTCTGCCGTGGAGAACGCCAATGCCGTCTCCTGAAACCATCCGAGTGCTGCTGGTGGACGATCATGCGATGGTCCGCGAGAGCATCGCGCGCATGCTCACAGAGCAGACAGGGTTTGACGTGATGCACTGCGGCGGAGTGGATGAGGCTCTTCGGCTGCTTCAGAGCAACCCAATCGATCTGCTGCTGCTTGACTACGATCTTGGCCAGGAGCGGGCGACCGATCTGCTGCTGCGACTGGATGAGGCCAGTTTCGATGGCCCAACGGCCATTCTGACCGCGCACGTCAGCAGCCTGGTGGCGAGACGTTTGATTCAAATGGGAGTGTCGGGCATCCTTCTGAAGTCTCAGAGTATGTCTATGCTCGGCACGCGGCTGCGCGACATAAGTGCGGGCGCAAAGTGGCTCGATGAGGGAGTTGAAACCGGGTACTCTCAGCTCGAAGAGTCCGCAACGCCGTCGCACCCCGAGTTCACCTTGCGTGAGGGTGAAACGCTCCGCGATCTTCTGGGCGGGCTGAGCAGCAAGGAAATTGCCATCAAGCACGATATCTCAGAAAGCGCGGTCAAAGCCACCATTCAGCGATTATTCCGGAAGACCGGCACCCGGACCCGGAGCCAGTTGGTTCGCGTGATCCTGGAACAAGGGTTAGTCAGCGCCCCTCTTGAACCCGACTCCTAGTTGAGGCAACGTTTGTTAACGCGCTCGCTGCCTGAGATTTCCTAGTCCATGGGGACGCGGCGGGGCTTGGGCGGCGGTTCGGAGTAATAGCCGGCCTTGCAGCGGATGTTATAGACGCCGGGCGCAGCACGGGGAACGGTGACGTTGACGCGGTGGAAGCTCTGGCCGGGGACCTGCTTGTTGGGGTAATAGCCGATGAGGTATTGCGTGCGCAGGTCTTCAGAGACCTTGGCGAAGGCCTTGTCGAGGCCGCCCTCGTCCACGTAAAAACTTTTGCCGCCGGTCTGCTCTGACAGAGTGATGAGGGCATGCTCGCCGCCGATATCACGGCCGGCGCTGGCTGCGATGGGAACGTCGATGAGGGAGTAGATCATGACCTCGCCGCGCAGAGCCTGCTGCAGCGCACTGTCGTAACTCGTTCCCTTGACGGTGTCGCCGCCGTCGGATACGACGACGAGCACCTTGCGGCCCTGCTTGGGCGCAAGCGAATCCGAGCCAAGATAAATGGCGTCATAGAGCGCGGTGGCTTCGCCGGGCCTGAGCTGGCCCAGGCCCTGGTCGATGCGCTTCACGTTGTTGGTGAAGGGAACGAGCTGGTCAACGAACGTGGCGAACTGGATCAGCCCCATCTGGTCCTGCGGACGGATCAGGTCGCGGGCGAAGTGGTTGGCGGCGCGCTTTTCCTCGCTGAGATCCTTGCGCACGCTGAGGCTGGTATCGATGGCGAGAACGATGCTGAGGGGCAGCTCGGACTGGCGCTCGAAGACCTTGATGGTCTGCGGCCGACCGTCTTCGGCCACCTGGAAGTCGTCTTTGGTGAGGCCGCCGACAATGGCGCCGGTCTGGTCGGTGACATTGACGAAGAGGTTGACCAGCTTGGATTCGATGTGGAAGGTGGGGGTGTTGTTGTCCTGCGCGGGGAGGATGGGCGCAGAGACGAGCGAGAGGATCGAGAAGATGAGCAGAAATGCGAAGCGGCCCGCAGGGGCTAAAGCCCCAAATCTCTTCTGATGCCGCATGCGGCACGACTGAACAGGCTGCGGAAAAGGGCCGGTCGAAGGATTGATTCGCGCATCGGGCGGAGCAGGGGCTAAAGCCCGGAGACTTCTTTTCAGCGATTTGCGGCCCGGCTGAAGCCGTGCCCTTGTTACAAAGCGCCTTTTGCAGGAGTTTTTCCGCATGCTGTGAAGTCGTGCCCTGTTACAAAGCGGTTCGGTCCTTGGAAGCAATCGGAGGTCATGAAGCATGCGGGGTCTCCGGGGGCGTGGCGGCGAGACTCTCGGGAAACGGTTCGCCGTCGGCCCAGACCGCGCCGTCGACGAACGTCTCCTTCTTCCAGATGGGCACGGTGCGCTTGAGGGTATCGATGAGCCAGCGGGAGGCCTCGTAGGCCTGGGCGCGATGCGCGGAGGCAACGACGATGAGGACACTGGTTTCGCCAACCATGAGGCGGCCGAGGCGATGGACGATGGAGACGTGACGGACGCTGAAGCGCTCCCGCGCCTGGGACGCGAGCTCATGCATCTGCTTCAGGGCCATTTCCTCATACGACTCGTAGTCGAGGTGGAGGGTCTGGCGGCCGCGGCTGTTGTTGCGGACGATGCCGTCGAATACGACGACTGCGCCGTCGGCGCCGTGCTTGGCGGCAGCGACGAGTTGTTCCGGGTTGATGGCATCGCGGGTCAGACGGATTCCGCCGGATGATTGCGGCCGGCCCGGGTCATCGGCGGCCCCACCGGAAACCGGAGGGAGCAGCCCGACCTCGTCGCCGTCGCGCAGGATCTGGGAGGCTGCGGCGTATTCCGCATTGACGCTCACCGCGATGCTGGACCAAATGGACACCGGGGTGGCAGCCGGAACACGGCCTCGATCAGCCGCGAGCTGCGCCAGCAGGGAGGCAACCGTAGCGCCATCCGGCAGGTCCATGGTGGAGACGCCGAGCCAGTCTTTCAATACGCCAAAGGGAAGGATCCGCACTTGCATCAGGAAAGAGAATACCGCCTTATGCGGATTAGACGCGCGGGACAGCGAGTCGGCAAGCCGGAAGCCGGCGACCGGGGCATGGGCACGAGCTTTTCGTCCGATTTGGGACAGACTCTGGCTATATTGGGAGCACTTATGGAGTTGGTTCCACACCATCAGTGCTTTCTCTACGATGGGGATGCAGCAGGGGCTGACCGCGCATCCGGGAATCTTTGTCAACGAGGAGCTGTCGCTTCCCAATCCGCACTTCGATCATCCGCGGCTAGCGCAGGCACGCAACACCATTTGAGCGGAGCTGGCGGAGTTAGCGGAGCCAGGGGCATTCCAAGTCCCTACGACGGAACGCTTCAAAAGGCCGGCTGGTTTGCCGGCCTTTTCGTTTTGGGGACTCGCGACGGTTACGCTGCGGCAATAATAGCCTGCTCCGCCGGTTGAGCGATGGGCACCGGCTGCGCTTTGAACTGCGGCAGAGCCACCGCGAGCACATCCTCAATGGTGCGGGCGTAGTGGATGGCGACACCTTCCATCATGTCCGCGGTCAGGTCCTCTTCCACATCCTGCCTGTTGTCGGCGGGCAAGATAACGGTGGTGACGCCGGCGCGGCGGGCAGCGAGGAACTTCTCCTTGATGCCGCCGACCGGAAGCACGTTTCCGCTGAGGGTGATTTCGCCGGTCATTGCGGTGAGCCGGTTCACTGGCGTATCGGTGAGCAATGAGGCAAGAACCGTGGCCATGGTCACGCCCGCCGAGGGACCGTCTTTGGGGATGGCGCCCGAGGGGACGTGAATGTGGATGTCAAGGTCCTTGTTGAAGTCCTCCTGCAGTCCGAGGCGATGGGCGTTGGAGCGGACCCATGTGAGCGCAGCCTGCATGGATTCCTGCATGACCTCGCCGATCTGGCCGGTGATGGTGAAGTTGCCCTTGCCCTTCATCTTGTTGGCTTCGATGAAGAGGATGTCGCCGCCGGCGGGGGTCCAGGCCAGGCCAACGGCCACGCCAGGACGCTTGACGCGCTCGGCGACCTCGGTCTCCACACGAACCTGGATGTTGCCGAGGAACTCCTTGACCACGTCGCGGGTGACGACGAGTTTATCCTTCTTGCCTTCGACCACGCGGCGGGCTTCCTTGCGGCAGATGGTGCCGATGACCTGCTCCAGCTTGCGCACGCCGGCTTCGCGCGTGTAGTGGCGCGTGATGTGGCGGACTGACTCGTCAGGAAACTCGATCTGTTCGGGCGTGATGCCGTTTTCCTTGATCTGCCGCGGGATGAGGTAGCGAATGGCGATGTGCAGCTTCTCTTCCTCGCTGTAGCCCTGGAGGGGGATGATCTCCATGCGGTCGAGCAGCGGCGGCGGCACGGTGTCGAGCATGTTGGCGGTGCAGATAAAAAGCACCTTGGACAGGTCGAACGGGACGTCGAGGTAGTTATCGCGGAACGTGTAGTTCTGTTCCGGATCCAGGGTTTCAAGCAAGGCTGAGGCCGGATCGCCGCGGAAGTCGCGGCCCAGCTTGTCAATCTCGTCGAGCATCATGACGGGGTCGTTGACTTCGGCGCGGCGGATGCTCTGGATAATCTGGCCGGGCAGGGCGCCGATGTAAGTGCGGCGATGGCCGCGGATCTCGGCTTCATCGTGCATGCCGCCCAGGGAGATGCGCTGGAACTTGCGTCCGAGAGCGCGCGCAATGGAGCGGCCCAGTGAGGTTTTGCCCACGCCCGGAGGGCCGACGAAGCAGAGGATGGGGCCCTTCATGTCGGGCTTGAGCTCGAGCACGGAGAGGTAGTCGAGGATGCGGTCCTTGACCTTTTTGAGCTCGTAGTGGTCTTCGTCGAGGATCCCCTTGGCCTTGTTGATGTCGATTTTGGAGCCGGAGGCCTTGGCCCAGGGCAGCGCCGCCAGCCACTCGATGTAGTTGCGGGTGAGCGAGTAGTCGGCGGCCATGGGAGACATGCGGCTGAGGCGGGAGAGCTCCTTGAGAGCCTCCTTTTTCACATCCTCCGGCATGCCGGCTTCGTCGATTTTCTTGCGCAGGTCTTCCACCTCGCGCTGGCCCTCGTCCTGCTCGCCGAGCTCTTTCTGGATGGCCTTCATCTGCTCGCGCAGGTAGTAGTCGCGCTGGGACTGCTGGACCTGGTCCTGAACCTCGTTCTGAATCTTGGCGCGAAGCTGCTGCACCTCAATTTCCTTGGCCAGATGAGTATTGATCAGTTCCAGGCGCGCGGCGATGCTGGGCGTCTCGAGCAGGAGCTGCTTGTCCTCCGTGGTGAGGAATGGCAGGGATGAAGCAACAAAGTCCACCAGCCGGCTGGGCTCGTCGATGTTGGCAGCTATGGTGCGGAGCTCGTCGGAGAGCGTCGGCGACTCGGTGACGATCTGCTGGAACTGGCCGATGACGATGCGAACCAGGGCCTCGACGCTGGTGTTGGCTTCGGTCTCGACCGCTTCCAGCGGCTCGACCTCGGCGATCATGAAGGGCTCGGTCTGGATAAAGCGGATCAGGCGCACGCGCTCCACCCCTTCGGTGAAGACGAAGCGGCTCTGGTTGGGCATGCGGACAACTTTGTGCACCGTGGCAAGAGTGCCGACCGTGTGCATGTCGTCCGGGGTGGGCGCGTCCAGGCGAGCATCCTTCTGGGCGGTTACGGCGATAGTGCGCTCGTCGCCCAGAGATTCAATCAACTGGATGGAGCTCTCGCGGCCCACGGTCAGGGGCAGAACGGCATGAGGAAACAAAACGGTATCCCGCACGGGCAGGACGGGGACGCGCCGCGGAGTGCCGGCGGGTTTGCTGGCGGGAAGCGGCGTAATGGGATTGGAGCTCGGCATTGAGTGTCCTCGTATCAACTTCTCTTACATTAGAGAGCGCAGTATACCAAAAGTTTCATGTTTGCCGCTTTCAAGTTGGCGTTTGGATCTGTCGCGCTTTCCGGTGCCCTCCTTTATAGACCCTTATGCCGGGGTCTGGAGGTGCCGTACCACACGCTTCGATCCATTTTTCGCCCGCTCTCGATGCCTGCAAGCTGCGAATGGGCCACGATGAGACACCACCGCGCCCGTCCGGCCGGCAGTTTGCCGGGACGAAACGCCCCAATGCGTTATCGGCCACGCCCACGGGAAAGTGAGCGCGGCCGATAGGAGGCTAAGGTTCAGGAGATGGGTCGGGTCCGGCGCCAATGTGGATTCCCCCCGAGATGCGGCCAAGTACGGAACGGCCCGGGTCGCGGCGGCGATCAGCTTCTGCTGGGTTCGGTCTCCTGCTTGATGGCGGACTGGATGTGGTCCCAGACACTGTCGGACGGATCCACGACCGGAAAGAGCTGGCGTGCGGCCTCGGCGATGGTCTCCAGGTCAGACAGGAGAGCGCTGCAAAGGGCGCAGCTCTGCATGTGGGGATGGGCGGAGGCGTCTTCGCCGGACCCAATCAGCTCCGGCATATGCGACTGGAATTCTTCGCAGGTCATGTTCTTGGGGTCATGGGTCATCGCCTGCCCTCCCTTCGGGGGACCGTTCGCATGGCATCGCGCAGCTTCAGACGTGCCTTATGGAGCTGAGACTTGCTATTGCCGATGGAGCAGTCTAGCATGGCGGCGATTTCATTATGCTCGTAGCCTTCAATGTCATGCAGCACGAAGATCAGGCGGTAGCCGGCAGGGAGGTCGGCGATGGCCCGCTCGAGAGCGAGCCGGTCGATGGAACCGGTCAGCGAGAGGTCAGGAGCGCCGAAGCTTCGGCCCGGACCCTCCTCGGGAGTTGGCTCCATGGCCTCGTCCAGAGAGATGACCGATAACCCCTTCTTTCTCAGGTGCATAAGGACAACGTTGATGGCTAGCCGGTGCAGCCAGGTGGAAAAAGCGGAATCTCCGCGGAAGGTGGCGATCTTTCGATGCAGTTGAAGGAAGGCCTCCTGCGTCAAATCTTCAGCCTCGGCCACGTTACCCACCATGCGCAGGCACAGGGAGTAAATGCGGCGCTTGTGGAGCGCGTAGAGCTGGGCGAAAGCGTGGTGGTCGCCAGCCTGCGCGCGCTGCAGGATGTCCGCGTCGCTGCCGGGCACGGGAGGTGCAACGGGCTGCGGTGGGGCAGCCGGCGGCTCGGAAACCTCCTCGACCGCAGGGGCGGCCACCGGCCTGAGCCGGGATGGAGCGGATTCAGCAGGGTGCATAGTTGTCCTGGTCATTTGTTTTCCTGGGGATTTGGCCGAAAGGCCGCTAAGTGCTGCACCACTCATCGATCCTCGTTAGTATAGGGGGCAGCGGTTGAAGTGGCATAAATCGGCTGGACAGCCGGAACGTTGCCTCGCTGATACGGGATTAGATGCATCTTGTGCGGCATGTGTTGATTGGCGCATCGTCGGGGAGAACCATTTTGCAGTTAATGCATTGGGAGCAGTGCAAACGCATAGGCTCGATCGGCGTTGTGCTGAGGCGCCTGACCGTGATGGCACTGCTCGGTCTCTCGCTAAGATGCGCTGCACAAGACGATGGAAATCCGGCGTCCCGATGGGCGAAATTTCCGGTTATGCGAATTTCCATCGAAGGCGTCTCAGAGGTGAAGCTGGGATCGCTGCGTGGAAACCTGCCGCAGACTGAAGGCGCACCCCTGGATCCGGGCAAGGTCGCGGATTCGCTGCGCACGCTCTACGCAACGGGCCTGTTCGATTCCGTGGAGGCTGTGGGGCAGCCAGACGGCGCCGGCGTGGCCCTCATTTTCCGCGGGACGCCGCGTTTCTTCATCGGCACGGTTACGGTGGATGGAGCGCGCGGCGCCACCGTCAACACCCAACTGGAGCGGGCCGGCCGGCTGGATCCAGGGACCCGCTTTACCCAGGCCAAGATGACCACGGCAGTGAGCGTGATGCGCGAGGTGCTGGCCCAGAACGGCTACTTTGAGTCCGGCATCACCTACGATCTGACGCCGCACCAGGCAGAACAGCTCACCGATATCTCCTTCCACGTGGCTTCAGGGCCGCAGGCCCGGGTGGGCGCGGTCACGGTAACGGGCGATTCGGGATTGAGCCCAGAGGCCTTTCGCCGGGCGGCGCACTTGCGGGCGGGAGCGGCGGTGACGCGGGATACGGTGAGCCGCGCTCTCGGGGACGTGCTGAAGGTGTATCAGAAGCAGGGGCGCCTGGAAGCGGAGATCAAACTGACCTCGCAGACCTACGCCGCCCACAAGGTGAATTACACGTTCTCCTCGACGCGTGGACCGGTGGTGCGGGTGGTGTTTGAAGGCGCCAACCCGGGCGAGGACCGGATTAAGCGGCTGATCCCGATCTACGAAGAAGGCACAGTGGATGACGATTTGCTGAATGAGGGCAATCGCCGGGTCCGCGACTACTACCAGAGCGTGGGTTTTTTTGACGTGACGGTGGAGCACAAGGAGGAGCCGCCACGGCCGGATGAAGTGCTGATTGTCTACAACGTGAACCTGGGTCCGCGCCGGAAGGTAGAGACCGTCTCAGTGGCAGGAAACCATTACTTCGGCGAAGCGACACTGAAACAGTTGCTGAGCGTGCGCGCCGTATCGCCGATGGACCGGCATGGGATTTATAGCCAGGCGCTGGTCTCTGCCGACGTGGCCGCGCTCACGGGGGTCTATCAGAGCAACGGATTTGCAAACGTGAAGGTGACGCCGGAGATGACCGCGGGAAACACTCCTCAAGAGCAAGGAGAACCGGCGGAGGGTTCCGCGCCCATCGGGGTTGTGTACCGGATCGAGGAAGGCCCGCAGCAGCGCGTTGGGACCGTGGCGCTGGAGGGCAACAACCACATCGGCGCGGAGAATCTGCTGCCGCTGCTGAACACGGAGCAGGGACAGTTGCTCTCGCCGCGCAACCTTGCGAGTGACCGCGACATGCTGGCGACCGAGTACATGCGGCGCGGATTCCAGCAGGCACGCGTGGAAGTGGAGGAAAAGAACGACGCTCAGGATCCCAACCGGGTGGGGATTGTCTTTCGCATCCACGAAGGGCGGCAGGTCTTTGTGAGCAACGTGCTGTTGACCGGACTGCATTACACGCGGCCGGCCACAGCGGCGCGGGCCATTACCATGCATCCGGGCGATCCGCTCAGCCAGGCGGCGCTGGAGGAGACGCAGCGAAACCTGTACGAATTCGCGCTGTTCAATGAAGTCAATGTTGCCGTCGAGAACCCCAACGGAGCCGAAACGCACAAGACGGTGCTGCTGCAGACAACCGAGGCGCGGCGATGGACATTCAGCTACGGCGCCGGGTTCGAGGTGCAGACCGGGGCGCCGCAGAACGGCTGCCAGGGATACATTGCGGCGGGCGTGCAATGCTCGCCCAACGGCCGCACCGGCGTGAGCCCGCGCGTACTGCTGGCGCTGACGCGCAACAACTTGTTCGGACGCGAGCAGTCCGCATCCATCCAGGGCAACTACGGCCTCTTGGAACAGAAGATCGACCTCATCTACGACAGCCCCCATCTCAAAAGCAATCGCAACTTCGACCTGAGCTTCAACGGCGGTTATGCGAACAGCCAGGACGTGACCACGTACGTCGCGTCGCGCATTGAAGCGGGCTTCCGGCTCACCGAGAAGGTTAACGGCTCCACATTCGCGTTGTCGCGCGCCAACACGTTCATTTACGGCTACGACTTCCGCCGCGTGAAAGTGGCCGAGGACACACTGCAGGTATTTCCGGATTTTGTGCCGGTTCTTTCGGCGGCAGTGCGCGTGGGCGGTCCCAGCTTCACCTGGCTGCGCGACACCCGCGACAATCCCGTGGATGCGCATCGCGGCACGTACACCAGCTTTGAGGAGTTCTTCTCCGCCAGCCCATTCGGCGCCGAGGCGGATTTCAACCGGATCGACACCACCTGGTCCAGCTACTACGGAATCGACAAGAACAAGTTCGTTATTGCCCGCAACACCCGCTACGGGGACGAGCGCGCGTTTGGCAACCGCTCGAGCGAGCTTATCCCGCTGCCGGAGCGGCTGTACGCGGGCGGCGCCACCTCCCTGCGCAGCTTTTCCATCAACGCCGCCGGGCCGCGCGACCCCGACACCGGCTTCCCCATCGGCGGGGCCGGCGCTCTGGTGAACAATACAGAGGTGCGGTTGCCTCCTACTCCCCTGCCCTACTTCGGCAATGCCGTCAGCTTTGTGCTCTTCCATGACATGGGCAACGTGTTTGCCAACGCCGGGGACATCTGGAAGAGCGCCATCCGCACCCGCCAGCCCGACAAGGACACATGCAAAATGCTTACGCCGCCGAAGAACGGCGCCGTTCCCCCACCCACTGCCAACGATTCGTCGCTGGGACCGCTGGGCACCTGCAGCTTCAGCTACTTCTCCCATGCGCCGGGCGTGGGAGTTCGCTATCACACGCCAGTGGGACCCATTCGGATGGATTTCAGCTACACACTGAATCCGCCCATTTTCCCGGTGAATGTCGACTTTTCGCAGTCCGCTCCTTTTTCGAACCAGCACGTCGGTGAAGCCGGGCACTTCAATTTCTTTTTCAGCCTGGGGCAGAATTTCTGATGCGCGGATTAGCCACAATTCGTTGCTTTGCGCTTTCGGCCGCAGTCCTGCCCGGCATGGGCGTGGGCCTGGCCGCGCAGCAGCAACCGGTGGTGCTGGACGGCGTGGTGGCCGTGGTGAACAATCACGCGATTCTCTCGAGCGACATCGATCGCGACATGCGCCTCAGCGTTCTTGAACCATCTGAAGCTGCCGGGGAAAAGCCGGACCGCAGGTCGGCGCTCGACCGCCTCGTCAGCCGCCAACTGATCGAAGAACAGATGACGCCGGAGGAAAAGAAGCAAGCCCAGACGACCGAGCAGGCATTGAAAGACCGCTTGACCGCGCTGCGCAGGGACTTGCCTGCATGCGCGCGTCTCCACTGCTCCACTGAATCGGGCTGGGCCGCATTTCTGGAGGCGAACTCCCTCAACGAAGAGCAGGTGGAGGCATACCTGAGAGCGCGGCTCTCCCTGCTGTCGTTTATTGAGAACCGCTTCCGGGAAGGCACCCGCATCTCGCAGGACGAGATCGAAAACTATTATCGCGATACCCTGGTTCCCCAGTATGCAGCCGGGCAAAAACCTCCGCCGCTCGACAGCATTCAGGAGCGCATCTCAGAGATCCTCCTCCAGCAACAGGTGAACCAGCTCTTCAGCGCATGGCTGGACAACCTGCGCAAGCAGGGAGACGTGGAGATCCTGGACCCTGCGCTGGTTGCCGCCGATCAGCCGGCGCAAAGCGGAGGCGATCGATGAGCGCCACCCCGGGCAAATCTGCTCCGCGCCGCCGCCGGCGGCTGTTATGGAATACCGTCGCTGTTGCTGTCGCGACGGCCGGAATTGTGGCGGCCCTCGCGCTGTGGGTCTCCTCGTCTGGATTTGAGAACCTGGTCCGCCGCAGGCTGGCCGCACAGCTCCAGAACATGACTGGCGGCCGCGTAGAGATCGGTTCTTATCATTGGCGCCTGATGACCCTGGAGGCGCAGGCGAGCAACGTGGTGATTCATGGAGACGAGAGCCCGAACGAAGCGCCCTATGCCCGCATCGACTCGTTGCGCGTCCGTATCAGCATTCTGCGCATGCTGAGTCCCCGCATCGAGCTGCGTGAAGTCGACGTTGTGCATCCCCAGATCCATCTCATCTTTTATCGCGACGGCGCCACCAACCAGCCGCATCCGGCGCTGCCCAGCTCGTCGTCGCGATCCGGGCTGGATACGTTGTTCCGGCTTCATGTGAAGCACGTCGCCGTCACCGGTGGCGTCGTCGATTTCGACAACCGCGCGGCGTATCTCGATTTTCAGAACCGCTACGAGCCCCTCGATTTCCGCGCCGACGATCTCCTTGCCGGCATGAAGTACGTACCCGCGCAGGGAAATGCGCCGGAGGCGTACCGGCTTGACGTGAGCGTGCGCGATCTCAACCTGGCCCGCGGCGGAAGCCTGCGGGGAAGCGTTCCTCCGGTTCACGGCGAGATTCAGGCATCGCTTGACCTGTCGCGCGATTCAGCAAGCCTGCGCTCGTTCACGCTGACCGCAGCCGTGCCGGGCGCAGCCGACCGCACTCTGCGCGTCACCGGATCGCTCGACCACTTCTCGCATCCGCATTGGCGGGCCGCCGTGAACGGAGACCTCGATCTGCGGCTGCTGAATCCCATCCTAGGCTACCCCTTTGCCCCGGAGGGCCTGGCGCGGCTCAATCTGGATTGCGGGGGCATCGGCGGCCAGTTCCACATCGACGGCACGGTGAACGCCGAAAAGGCCAGCTACATCGGCCCCGGAGTGGTAGCCCGCGGAATTGAGCTTTCCAGCCGCGTTCACGCCGACCAGGATGCACTGCGGATCACGTCCATCGACGCGCGGCTCGCTCCCGGTGGCAACATTACCGGCGAAGTGCTGCTCGAGCATTGGCTGATGCCCACTCCGGGTTTAGTGCTAGAGCCGGCGCCGGCCGAATCGATCTCGACCATCGCTCCCATGCGCAAGAAGACCGGCTCGCGCGCACGTTCCGAAGCGCCGCCGCAATCGCATTCGCAGGCGCCCCCACACTCGGCGCTGCTGAAGCAGATCTTCCCTACGATTCCAGTCAACGGCATCGTGCATGCCGATTTGCATAATGTGTCGGTGGACACGGTCCTCGATATTGTCGGCCAGCCGCCTTTTCAGCGCCTGGGAGTCGACGCGCTGCTCAACGGTCCCGCCGCGGCCAACTGGATCCACGGCGATGTGAGGACACTTTCGGTTGCGGCAACGCTGGGCCTTGCGCCGTCGGGGATGTCCATCCCGGGCGAAGCGCCGGCCACCGGCGCCATCGACGCCACCTACATCCAGAAGGACGGCAGCGTGGATGTGCGCACTCTCAACGTCAATATGCCGGCCAGCCATTTGACCGCGCGCGGACACCTGGGCGCCTACCCCCTTACCAGTCCCACCGCCCTCAACGTGGACCTCCACACCGGCAACCTGAGCGAGTTTGATACCGTGTTGCGCAACCTCGGCCTGGAGCGGAATGGCCGCTCCGGCACGGCCGCTTTGCCGGTTTCGCTCTCAGGCCAGGCGGATTTCCATGGCACGTGGGCCGGCTCGCTGCTGTCGCCACACTTAAGCGGAACGCTCAACGCGACCGAGGTTGGGCTCGAACTCCCGGCGAGCTTCAGCGGCAAGGATGGCCCGCCGCAGGGAGTGCATTGGGATTCGATCACCGCCAACGGCAGTTATTCGGCCGAACGGATCTCCATTCAACGCGGTCAGCTTCGGCTCGGCTCTGCACAGCTTCTCGTAGATGGCTCGCTCGCCGCAGCGCCCGTTCAAGCTGAAAATCCCTCCGCGCTCCATAACAGCGCGCAGCCGTCGTTCGATTCCAACTCCGTCCTGCATCTGCACGTTCGCGCAGCCAAGTTGAACATCGCCGACGCGCTGCCGCTCGCCGGCCTCGATTTTCCGGTCACAGGCTCGCTCGATGCGCAGATCACGGCCGACGGTCCCGTGCGCGCAATCGCCGGATCGGGATGGGCACAGTTGAACGATGCCGTCCTCTATGGCCAACCGGTCTCCAGCCTGCGCGCGCAAGGTGCGGTCACCGGCCCCGCAGTCAAGCTGACGTCGATTGCGCTTCATGCGCCAGCCGGCACCGTTACCGGCTCCGGCAGCTACGACCTGCACTCCCACCGCCTTCAGGCAGACGCCAGTGCCAGCGGCATCGACCTAGCGAAGATCGAACGGCTGGGCGCGTCCGGCACCGATGTTGCCGGCAAGCTCGGCTTGCGCATCACTCTCTCCGGCACACGCGAAGACCCGATCATCGAGGGCCATGCCGACGTTGCCGGATTCGCGGTTGCGGACGAGCCCATGGGCACTCTGGAAGCTGCCGCGCACACCGCCAACCACACGCTGGTTTACGATCTGGGAACCGAGCTCAAATCCGCGCGCCTCTCGGTACACGGACAAACCGAGCTGCGCGGCGACTTCAACACCCAGGCCAATGTGGATATCGCGCAATTCGACATGGCCACTCTGCTCCGACTGGCGCACGTCGATAGCACCGCCGCGCAGTCGACGCTCAGCGGCACCGCGGTGGTCTCCGGCCCGCTGGCCCGTCCGCTGGAAATGCGCGGCGATTTGCGCCTGCAACAAGTAGCCCTGACCGTCGCCGGCGTTCACCTTAAGAGCGAAGGCGGCGTGCACGCAGCACTCGACAATGCGCGCCTCGATCTCGATCCACTGCACGTCACGGGAGATGACACGGACCTGCGCGTCTCCGGCACGCTCGGCCTCCGCGACACTCAGCGACTCGACTTGGCGGCAAGCGGCAGCGTGAACCTGAAGCTGGCCCAGACCCTGGATAGCGACGTCACCGCCGGCGGCACCGCCACGTTCCAGGTGGAAGCCCACGGCCCGCTGCGCAATCCGGGCCTGCGCGGACGGGTGGAATTTCAGAATGGTTCCATGGCGCTGGAGGACGTGCCCAACGGCATCAGCCAATTGCACGGCGTGCTCGAATTCAACCAGAACCGCCTCGAAGTGCGCTCGCTGACGGCAATGACGGGAGGCGGCCAGCTGAGCCTCGGCGGCTATCTCACTTATCAGCACGGCATCTACGCCGACCTGACCGTCACCGGCAAATCCATACGCATCCGCTATCCACAGGGAGTCAGTTCTGAGGCCGATACCACGCTCCAGTTCACCGGCACGCAAGCCAGCTTCCTGCTCAGCGGCAACGTAATGGTGACGCGCTTTACCGTCAGCCCCGACCTCGACCTGGCCGCGTTGGGCGCACAAGCCGCGGCGGTACAGCCGGTCGCTTCGCCCAACGCGCCCTCCAACCACGTGCGTCTTGACGTGCGCATCCGCTCCTCGCCACAGTTGAATTTCCAGAACGCCTATGCCAAGCTTGCCGGCGACGTGGATCTGCGCGTGCGCGGAACCGTGGCTTCACCCTCACTGCTGGGGCGCATCTCAGTCACTGAAGGCAGCGCCACCATTGCCGGTACACGCTACGACCTCCAGCGCGGCGACATCACCTTCACCAATCCGGTGCGCATTCAGCCAATCATCGATCTGACCGCAACCGCGCGCGTGGAGGATTACGACATCACTCTGGGCCTGCACGGAACGCCCGAAAACCCGAGCAATATGACCTTTCGCAGCGATCCGCCGTTGCCCGAAGCCGACGTGCTGGCGCTGCTCGCGCTGGGCCGCACGCAGAGCGAGCAGGGCCTCTACACCGAGCAGCAGCAGCAATCTGTTAGCCTGTCGCCATCGACCGACGTGCTCCTAGGCGGCGCGCTCAACGCCACCGTCAGCAGCCGCGTGCAGAAGCTCTTTGGCGCCGGGTCCGTCAAGGTGGACCCCAGCTACCTGGGCGCGCTGGGCAACTCCACCACGCGCATTACCGTGGAAGAACAAGTGGGCCCCAATGTCACCTTGATGTACGCCACCAATGTCGACACCACCGCGCAACAGCTCATTCAGGCGGAGATTGCCGTCAACCGGCACGTCTCCCTCGTGGTGGCTCGCGACGAATCCGGCGTGTTTTCGATGGTGATTCGGGCAATCAGAAGATACAAATAGTTTTCAGTTTTCAGTTGCCAGTCGTCAGCAAAAGGCTTGGCAGCGGCGGACCACAACATCGCCGCCCTCTTGCCGACAACTGAAAACTGACAACTGAAAACTGTATCTACGATGCCGATGCCATGGGGGGCTGCGAAATCTTGTGCTCAGTCAGCAGTTCGTTCCCCAGGAGCCACTCGCCGCCTCGCCGCCGCACTGAAAACATGATCGGTTCCAGGTGGAGCACGTAATCGCCGTCGGGGAAATCCCTCGGCGCATCCAGAATTCGCACCTCTGTGAGTGTGCCCGTCGCTTTGCCGTCGAGCGCGACCCTCTTGGCCATAACCTGGCACGGAGCCTCGCGCTGCATGCCCCTTAACCGCCCATTCAATAACACAGAAACCCACATAGTCTATAAATCCATGATCAAGGATGTTGGGGACAAAGAGGCGTAGACGTGCACCGCGCGGTAGCGGATCCCGTTCACTAAAGGGGGAGGGCTGCACAGCATCCCGGGATCCGTCGCCGCAGGCTGAACGACTCGCTTTCGTCCTTAAGTCCGTTGGATGACACAGCGCCCCGACAAGGTTGCCCCGGTTGCCGGCGTGAGCAGTAGGAATTGTTGAAATCCGGTCTCAAACTTCCGGCTTCATCGGATTCCCTTGTCTTCCAGCCACTCGAAGATGTCCTTCGGATGCACGGGCTTGGCCAGGACTTCGAACTCGTGCCCGTCCTCTCGGGCTCGCGCCAGCAAGCCGCCGTTCTCCGGATGTCCTGAAAACAGCAGAATCCGGCACTTCGGACACGCGCGCGATACCCGGATCGCCGCCTCCACACCATTCATCCCGTTCATGCTGATGTCCGTGATCAGCACCGCCGGCGCTTCCGCCAGTGCCTCGTCCACCGCCGCCTCGCCGCTATAAACCGCCACCGCGTTGAATCCGCGCAAACGAAAAATCGCCGCCAACGTGTCGGCAATCGTGTGCTCGTCGTCAACCACCAGCATGCGCGGATTGGTGGCCGTTTCAACCATGGACGGGCGCCCCTCAGATGACACTGATCCCACATCGAGAAAATTGCGCATGAGGGAATCAGGGACTCTAACCTAGCCCGATCCAGTACGCCAGTCTACTAGGGATTTCCCTAGGTAGGGTCTTAACCCATTCCGCCCCGTTTCCGCTGAGCTCTAAAAGCCATCCCCTCCACTCGAATCGAACCCTCCGCCTCCGCCATCATCGAAACCGCTGCTCGAATCGTCGATTTGCACATCGTCCGCGCTGGTATCCGCCGCGGCCGAAGCATTGTCCATCCCGGGATCAAAGCTCCCTTGATCGTAGGTGCCCGCGGTCTCGTCCGCCTCGGTGTTGTAGCCGGCATCGGTAAGCTGCGCGCCGCCTCGGTCGTCGACGACCTGGCTGCCAAACTGGTCGGCGGATTCGTGGAAGTGCGGCTCGTTGCCCCCGGTTTCAAACCGCTGCTCGCCTCCGCCCATGGAACCAGACGGCCCATCGTAATAGTTGTTAACCACGGTCTCTTCCACGGGTCTCTCGAATCCTCCACCCACGCCCATCCCCGGGCCCATGCCGAAACCGGCAGTCCCAAACCCCGGCCCGTAGCCGCCATGCCCAAACCCGTGCAGAATCGACTCCACTCCTTCGAACGCCAGCGCGCCGGCAGCTACGCCGGCAGCCGTTTGCATCGCTCCGCGCAGAAAGCTCGGCGGACCCATCGGCGCCGCCACATATTGCGGCTGCGCGTACTGCGGCTGCGCGTAGGGCGGCGTCTGGTATCCCGGCACCGGCTGATACGGCGGCGCTTGCGCCTGCTGCGTCTGCGGCATGGGCGGCGCAGTTGGCCCAGCGATTTGCGGCGAATCATGCTCGCCCAAAAGCCGTCCCAGAAAACTCGTTGCATGCGCCGGCTGCTGCAGTTGCTGCTGTAGCTGGGTCACCTGCGCCCGGGCCTGCTGCAACGCGATGTCCTGCACCAGAACCGTCTGCGCCAGGATGTAAAGCGCGTCAGGGTTCGCGCCTAGTTCGTGCCCCAACAGGTTTTCCGCGTCCGCATCCTTCTCCTGCAACTGCGTCTGGTTCACTCTCTGGCAAAGCGAGGCAAGTAGCTGCTGTTCCTGCGGTGTCACTCTGGATTAACCTCCGGCAGCGCAAACTCACATTCCGCGGCGCCGCTCCCGATTGAGACGCGCGCCCGCACGCAAAGTTGCCCTGCCCGTCTCAAGTACGCGCGATGACTCACCGCGGTTCCGTCTTCCCGGAAGCGCCAACTTTGTTATTTGGTGAACGGTCCCAGTCAACTCCGCTAACGCCGTTAACCCCGCTCACTCCGCTTCCTTTTCCCCTCGCCATCGCCTCTAACCATCGTCTATCGTTGAGTCACTTGCAGTCGGCTCCTTCCCCGCTCGCGCCAGTCACCGCCCAGGAGATCAAATTCTCATGCTCACAAGGACTCTCCCGCGTATCGCTATTCTTTTCTTCGCCGCAACCGGCTTTGCCGAGTGCTTCGCTGCAGCGCAGGTCACCGTTCCCGACACCCCCGCGGGCCACACCCTCCAGGCGTGGCTCGCCGCCTTCAACAGTGCCGACCACGCGCAACTCGATAACTACGTCAAGACCATCGACCATAACCAATCGGCCGACGGCATGATGGCCTTCCACAACCAGACAGGCGGCTTCGACCTTCTCTCCGCCGACACCATCGATCCTCTTCACGTCCGCTTCCGCGTCAAGGAGAAGAACAGCGACACCAACGCCATCGGCACCCTCGCCGTAAAGGTTGGACAGCCGCCAACGGTGGAGAGCTTTGGCCTCCGCGCGATCCCGCCTGGCGTCACGCCCGTCGATGTCACCCTCGACGCCTCCATGCGCCAGAAGACCATCGACGGCATCACCTCCGCGCTCACTGACTACTATGTCGATGCCGACCTTGCCGTCAAAATGAACAGCGCTGTCGATACTCATCTGATAGCCGGCGATTACGACAAGTTCTCCGACGGCGATCTCTTTGCCGTCAAGCTCACCGACGATCTCCGCGCCGTCAGCCACGACAAGCATCTCCGCGTCAATTTCAATCCTTTCAAGATGCCGCCGCCGCATCCGCCCTCGCCCGAGGATGAAGCTCGCTTCCACGACCAGATGGCGCGCGACAACTGCGAATTCCAGAAAATCGAAATCCTCGCCGGCAACATCGGCTACATCAAATTCGACGGCTTCATGGACGCGGACTTCTGCGGCCCTACCGTCAACGCCGCCATGCAGTTTGTCGCCCACACTGACGCCCTCATCTTCGATATCCGCGAAAACGGCGGCGGCCAGCCTGACATGGTGACGCTCATCTGCAGTTACCTCTTCGACGAGCCCACGCACGTCATCGACATCTATAACCGCCACGAGAACACCACGCGCCAGAACTGGACCCTCAGCTACCTGCCCGGCGAGCGCTATATCAAAAAGCCGGTCTACGTGCTCACATCCGCAGGCACTTTCTCCGGAGCCGAGGAGTTCGCATTCGACCTCAAAAACCAGAAACGCGCCACCATCGTGGGCGAAACCACCGGCGGCGGCGCGCATCCCGTCAGCGGCCATCCCGCCGGCGACTACTTCACGATCGGCGTCCCCTTCGCCAAATCCATGGACCCTGTGACCAAAACCAACTGGGAAGGCACCGGCGTTGAGCCCGACGTGAAAGTGAAAGCCGACGACGCCCTCACCACTGCGGAAAAGCTCGCCGCGCAGAAGATCCAGGTGGACAAGCAGTCGAAGGAAAAACCTCCAGCACCGCCGCATGCCATGTGATCCCGCGCCTCACAGCACTGTATGCTTTTCATGCGCCCCCTTGCAGTATGTCTGAATTGCTCCGGAGACCCATGCGATTCCTTCTCCCGAAACTGATTGCCCTCACAGCCTTCGCCAGTATGCTCACTTCGCTTCCAGCTCAGGACCGCAACTACGGCCGCTCCATGGTCGTCACGCCCTATGGCATCGTGGCCACCAGCTACGTGCAGGCCTCACAGGCCGGCGCGCGTATCCTGGCCCGCGGCGGCTCCGCCATTGACGCGGGCATCGCCGCCAACGCCGTCCTCGGCGTGGCTGAGCCCATGATGAACGGCATGGGCGGCGATCTCTTCGCCATTTACTGGGACGCCAAAACCGGCAAGCTATACGGCCTCAACGCCAGCGGCTGGGCGCCGAATGCGCTCACCATCGATCACCTCCGCGGCAAAGGCCTCAGCTCCATGCCGGTGTACGGCATCGATTCCGTCACCGTCCCCGGCGCTGTTGACGGCTGGGCCAAGCTGCACCAGCGCTTCGGCCGCCTCCCCTGGGCCGCGCTCTTTCAGCCCGCCATCTTCTACGCCTCGCACGGCTATGCGGTCCCTGAAATCATCCACGGCTACTGGGATGAAGCTGCTCCCGGCCTCAAGCACGATCCCGAATCCACGCGCGTCTATCTGCCCAACGGCAAAGCGCCCGCGCTCGGCCAGCTCTTCCGCAATCCCGACCTCGCCCACGCCCTCACGCTCATCGCCACCCAGGGCGAATCCGCCTTATATAAAGGCGAAATCGCGCAAGCCATCCTCAAAACTTCACAGGAACTCGGCGGAACCATGACTGCCGCCGACCTGGCCGAATTCTCCGCCGAATGGGTCGAGCCCGTCTCCACCACCTATCGCGGCTGGCAGGTCTTTGAGCTCCCACCCAATGGCGACGGCATCGCCGCCCTCGAGATGCTCAACATCATGGAGCAGTCCCAGCCCGACCCCGCCGGTCCGCTCTCGACCGCCGAACTGCACAACCGCATCGAGGCCATGAAGCTCGCCTACGCTGACGTGAAGCACTACAACGGCGATCCGCGCTTCAGCAAGATTCCCGTCGACGAACTGCTCTCGAAGACCTACGCGGCAAAGCGCGCAGCCCTCATCGATCCCAGCCACGCCAACTGCGACGTCGCGCCCGGCGCACTCCCGGCCAGCGACACGACGTACCTCTCCGTCATCGATAAGGACGGCAACATCCTCTCGCTCATCCAGAGCAACTACCAGGCGTTCGGCTCCGGCGTCACAGTGCGTGGAATGGGCTTCGCCTTGCAGGACCGCGGCGGCCTCTTCACTCTCGATCCCGCATCGCCCAACGCGCTCGCCGGCCGCAAGCGTCCCTTCCACACCATCATTCCCGGCTTCATGCAGAATGGCGGCCAGCACATCGGATTCGGCATCATGGGAGGCATGAACCAGCCCCTGGCGCACGCGCAGTTCGTCTCCAACGTGGTCGACTACCGCATGAACATCCAGGAAGCCCTTGAAACCGCACGCTTCACCGTCAGCCACGTCCCTGCGCATCTCGGCTGCAACATCGTCATCGAGTCGCGCGTCCCCGCCGACGTGCGCGGCCAGCTCACGCAGATGGGCCACATCCTCGACGTGCGCCGCGCCTATTCCACCGTCATGGGTCGCGGCCAGGCCGTCCTCGACGACGCCTCTACGAAGATTCATTACGGCGCCAGCGATCCCCGCGCCGACGGCTCCGCCGAACCGGAACCACCGCCGCTCCCGTAGCGCAATCATTGACCGCCGGCCGTCTCTGAAGCCCCCAACAAAAAACGCCGCAGTCATCCCGAGCGGAGTTTGCCGCGCTTTATACGGCAAACGCAGTCGAAGGATCTGCATTTTGGATGATTGCTTATGCGACGAACCGCAGGGACCCCAGCCTAGCCCACCAGTTCGAATGCGCGGATCGTCTCTTTGCGCACCGTCAACGCCTCAATCAGATCCGCGCGCACTTCGTATCCTCGCCCCGGAATATCGGGAATCTCGATCTCGCCCTTCGACGTCACCGTCACCGCGGGCTCGATGATGTCATCGCGCCAGTACCGCGCCGACGCCGACACATCTCCCGGCAGCGAGAAATTCTCAAGCGACGCCAGCGCGATGTTGTGCGCGCGCCCCACGCCCGCCTCCAGCATCCCGCCGCACCACACCTGCACGCCCCGCTCCAGCGCCGCATTGTGCACCGCAATCGCCTCTGAGAATCCGCCCACGCGCCCCAGCTTGATGTTGATGATCTTGCACGACTCCATCTCGATCGCCGCCAGCGCGTCCCTCCGGTTCCGGATCGACTCGTCCAGGCAGATCGGCGTATTCAGCCGCTTCTGCAGCATGGAGTGGTAATAGAAATCGTCGTGCCACAACGGCTGCTCGATCATCAGCAGGTCGAACTGGTCAAACGTCGCGATGTGGTCCGCATCCCGCAGCCGGTACGCCGAATTCGCATCGCAGCTCAGCGTGATGCCCGGCCAGCGCGTGCGCACCTTCTCGAAAACGTCCACGTCCCAACCCGGCTTGCACTTCAGCTTGATCCTCTGATAGCCAGCGCCCAGCTCGCGCTCGATGACCTCCATCAGCTCCGCAATCGACTTCTGGATGCCCAGCGAAACCCCGCACGGAATCGCGTCCCGCACGCCGCCCAGCAGCTGCGACAGCGAAATCCCTTCCCGCTGCGCCTCCAGGTCCCAGATCGCATTCTCCAGCGTGGCCCTGGCCATCGGGTTCCCGCGCACCTGCTTGAACAGGAGTGGGCAATCGCCGCCGTGCTCCATCTTCTCGGCGCTCGCCAGCATCGGCCCCAGCTCGTTCACAATCACCTGCCAGCAGGTATCCGTCGATTCCCCTGAAAAAAACGGATGCTCGCCCGCCGTGCACTCGCCCCAGCCGATCAGCCCCTCTGACCGAACCTCGGCCAGCAGAATCCGCCGGTCCCGCGTCACTCCAAAACTGGTCTCAAAAGGCCGTACGAGAGGTAATTGGATCTCCCGCAGAATAATTCCGTCGATTCGCATATTCAGCTTTCCTTGGCTGGCTTAGATGCCTGCATCCGGCTGGGAGAACGGACCCAGCTCATAAACTCCGTTGCCTTTAGCGTCCCGCGCAAAGCCCAACACGGCTAGACCACGGGAGAATGCTTCCTGAAACTTCCGTCGGTTCTCTGTCTGTACTGCGAGAGCAAGGGGTCGGTCCTGGTCGCTGGCCTTCCACTGGTAGATGGAAGCGGGAACGGTGATGCGTTCTTCAATGACGGGAACTGCCGCAGGCCGGCCTTCCACGTGACACTGGACCCGCGCGGAGTCAAGATGCCACTCAGCCACCAATCGGTCCGTTGGCAGGCCGCCTTGTAGTCGTGATGAGGATACACCATAAAAATCCTCGCGATAGCTCGAAACCACCGCGCCCAGCTTGTGGATATTTAAAAATGCGTTCTTGATCTCCAGCGGATCGAACGTCCACTCCATTTGCCGGATTCCCCGCTCCAGCGCCTCCCGGCGTTGAGCCAGCTTGAGTTGCGCCCCGATCCCCCGGTTCCGGTATCCCTCCTTCACCGCCAGCATGTGCGAGTGCAGATAAGTCTGCGCTTCTCCACCGGCAGATTTTTTCGCGGCCTTCACCCCCGGCAAAGACATGGCGAATCCAATCATCGACTCCGCATTGCCCTTCGCCGGTGATCCCGCAAGCTCTGTATCGAATGCCCCTATCACCTGCCCACCCACCTTCTGCACCACCAGAAAAACTTTGCGCGGAATGATCTCCGACTGGTCGTACCCCCACGTCTCCTCCTGCAGCCAGACGCAGGCCTCCAGCTCCTCATGCCCCTCGCACTCGCGGATCATAATCACGCCTCACCTCGCCCGCGATCCTCCGCTTCGACAACAGTGCCGTCGGTAACGGTGTTGTCATCCTGAGCGGAGCTCGATCCTGAAGCATCAAGTGTGTTGTCATCCTGAGCGGAGCGAAGGATCTGCGGTTGTTCTTCACCGCTTCCCGATCCCACATTCCCGTCGATTGTCCTTGGTCCCTTGTCCCTTTTTCCCTCCAGTTTCCTCTTCGCGGCCACCCACAGCTCCTCCAACTCCACCGCCTGCAACTCCTCCAGCGGCCGTCGCGCCGCCAACTCCATCTCCCTGAACCGCGCCCGAAACCGCGCATTGCACCCGCGCAGCGCCATCTCCGCATCCACGCCCAGGTGCCGCGCCAGGTTCACCACCGTAAACAGCAGGTCCCCCACCTCCGCTTCCATCGCCACCTTATCGCCGCGCTCGACTTCGGCCTCCAGCTCCGCCACTTCTTCCTGGATCTTCGGCAGCAGGTCTCGCCACGCCGGCCAGTCGAACCCCGCCTTCGCCGCCTTCCCGCCGATCTTCCCAGCCTCCGCCAGCGCCGGCAACGCCCGCATTACGCTGTCCAGCCTAGATTCACTTGTTGCTTGAGATTTTCTCTCTAAAGCCTTGATTTCTTCCCAGTTACGCAACACAGCATTCGCAGATCCCCGCACATCCGCGTCCACGTCTGCGCGGTTTCCCGCCGCCCGCGACGCCTCCTCGCCAAACACGTGTGGATGCCGCCGAATCAGTTTCCGGTTCAGTCCGTCCAGCACATCGGCGATCGTGAATTGACCTTCGTTCGCTGCCATCTCGGCGTAGAACAGCACCTGCAGCAGCAGGTCGCCCAGCTCCTCCGCCAGGTGCGGAAAATCTCTCCGCTCAATGGCGTCGAAGACCTCGTAGGCCTCTTCCAGCGTGTATTTGCGAATGGTGTCGAAGGTCTGCTCGCGGTCCCACGGGCACCCGCCCGGCGCCCGAAGACGCGCCATGATGCCTACCGACCGCTCAAAAAGCTCTGCCGCTCCCGTCGGATCGCTCTCTTTCGCCATCCCCGGAACGGACTGGTCTTTTCCTGGACTGCCTGCCCTTCGCGCAACGTCCATCCACTCCAGTCTAACGCCTCCGCCTCTCCGCCCATGGCGCGCGCTCGAACTCCAGCCCCGGACTCTCCGCTCGCTAAGCAGTTTTGCTCTCGATCCGCAGCCTATGACCGCGCCAACCCGTCCAAACTACAGAGTCGTTCCAACAAGGAGCCCGCTTGAGATCCTCTTCCCCTGCCTCTCCCTCTGCTGCCTGCTCGCGCTGGCGATTGCCCCTCCACCCCTGGGGCAGCTCAACACGGCACGGCTGGTAACCTGTCATTGCCGAGAAGCGAAATGGAAGGTCCTTGTAAATGGAGACCATTTACTTGCCCAAATGGCAAGCCTGTTTCAAACTTTTGCAAAAAATGAATGCGCTCGCGGTGGTGTTGGTCGCTCTCGGTCTGACCGCAGTACCCGTGGCGATTTTTGCGCAAACAGACGAGATCCAGGTCTACGATGCTGCCATCGCGCCACAAGGCATTTTCAATGTCATGGTGCACAGCAACTTTACCCCCGCGGGACGGACGGCGCCCACTTTCCCCGGCGCCGTCATTGCCAACCATTCGTTCAACGGAACATGGGAATGGGCCTACGGGGTCAAGCCATGGATGGAGCAGGGCCTGTACATGCCTGTTTATTCGCCCTACTCCACGGGGCGCGAAGGGCCCATTGACGGTTTCAAGATTCGCGAGCTGTTTGTGCGGCCGAATGCTCAGCAACACAAACTTTTCTGGGGTAATAATTTCGAATTCAGCTTCAACTATCCGTATTGGGAGTCACGGACTTATACGGCGGAGATACGGCCGATCATTGGCTCACACCTCGGTAAATGGGAGCTGGTCTACAATCCGATCGTCGATACCGACTATACGGGCGGGCTGGCGGGTTTGGAGTTCAATCCGTCAGGGCGCATTGCGTACACCCTCAATAACACATGGGATGTGGCCGCCGAGCAGTACGACGGGTTCGGACGATTCAGCAGTTTTGACAACCTGCACAATCAATTCCACGAAGTGTGGGGCGCTTTTGACCGCAACGGCAAGACCTGGAGTATCGAAGCGGGCGCGGGTCTCGGCCTGACCGCGGGATCGGACCGGTGGACGTTGAAGCTCATGATTTCGCGGGATATCAACAAGAAACCATGGCGCCCACGCATCTAGTGGACTCGCCGCCGAGTACTACGCGACTATGGCAACACCGCCAGCCTGCACGACCAGCAGCAGATCTTCTCCGCCGTCGTCATTCTGTCAGCCTATTGTGGATTGACGTCGGGTTCCCCCGTAATAATCCGTAAATCCGAACGGAAGACATGATAGTCACTGAATGAGACATCATTCAGGAGTGTCCTGTCGACAGTGTGAATCGGCGTCGCGCCCTTTGCATGGCCAGACGTCTTGCCGCTCTGGCCCACGGACACTGAAATACTTCTCACCGGACAAATGTAATCTTTGCCTCCAATTTCCATGCTCGCGTATTCCACCATTACATCGCCGCGCGTGATTGGATCGTCCGCAGCCAGGTCCGCAATAAGGGCAATGCGAAGAATCGCGCCGGAACTCGGATCGATCGCGACCTCACCGTGGTATGCAGTGTGCTGTTGCACCTCGCCCGCCTCTTCCCCTGGAGGAGACTGAAACGCCACCGCGTAGTGCGATTGGTTCTCTGGAACCTTGTAATTGAAGACGGACTCGTCGCCCGATGGACCTCGCTCCCAGTGATCGAAAGTCATCTCCCCATGCGAAGCATCCACAATCATCATTGACAGAATGGGGCCGAAAGTTCCCCTCGTAATGAGCCCCTGTCCCCGTTGTTGCTTCCGTTGAGAAGAATTCCCTTCAGGGTTCAATATTTCTTTGCCGTCTCGGTATTCGACGACCGTGGCAGTCTTTCCCACGATCCGCCAGGCTTGCCCTCCTGTAAGAGCGGCGTCGCTATTGGTCGGGGTCTCCGGCGTGTCTTCATAGCGAATCGTCTTCCGCTCCGAGAAGAAATTCGGCAGTCTGGGGATGGTTTTGCCCAGATAGTCCACAACTTTGGAGATCATCGTCCTTTGTTCGGCAAGATCCGGCTGAGCCCTGGCGAGCAACTCATTTGCAGGAACCTGGAGAAACGCTGACTCATCTCCAATGGCGACCAGGGCTGCGCGGGTTTTCTCGCCAGGTGCCTTCGCTTCCAGAGCAACCAGCGTCGGGGTCGACAACCGTTCTATTAACTGCACTTCGTAGACCTGGCGTTCCGCCTCGGCGTCTGAACTTCCTTTCAGGCTCTCCACCAAACGAGTCAACTGTTCAGTGTCCACAGGCTTGCGGATGAATCCGTGAGGGGGCGTTGGACGCAGGACCGGGCCGCCGGTCCGTTTGTCCGCGCTTTTCTCCTGCGCCGGGAGAGAATAATTCGGCTCGTTGTAATATCCGGTGATCGCGTGCGCAGCCAGCCCCGGCTTCTTGATCACCACTTTCAAATCCCGATATTCGTCAACGTTGTCCGTGCGCGGAGGATCAAATGAAAGGACGTAATAGGTATCCGCATCTGACATGAATCCGTTGAGCTGGTCATCCAGATCCCCGTCGCGATTAATGTCGGAGAGCCCGCCGCGTCCCCCGGTGCGAATCGCAATCGCGTCGAGCGAGAGACTGCGCGCATTCAATTGAGAGCTCTTCCCTACGCCTTTGACAAAGTCCCGAAGTCGGTAACCACTCGCCTCATATCCACCATAAAGAGTGATACGTGCGTCTCGTAATTCCGCGGTGAGCTGCACCAGCGCGTTGAATTCGAGTCTCTGGTCCCGTTCATCTTTATTCGTATAGTGTTTCTCAGGCGGGTCAGGCAAAGGCCAGCCCTGACCCAACCAGACAAATATCTTCCGCCCGGGCCGCCCATCTTCCGACTGCGCGATGGACTCTAGTGCCTCAAGAGAAAGCACGAACTGCGCCAGCCCCTTGGGGCGAACACTGGGCTTGAGTTTCGAGACCATGCCCGCAAGCGCGATCCCATCCGTAGATGGACCGCCGACCGTTCGTATCCCATCGCTGCTGAACAACAGAAGAGAAGTCGGATGTGCAAGGTGCCCGCCGTTCTGCAGCAGAAATCGTTCGAGTCCCTGCCGCACAAAAGCAAGTTCCGTGAACCCGTTATTCAGCGCATCGATTACAAGAATTACGCGACTGACGGACTCCGGCTTCTCGCCGCCCGGTTTGAACAGCCGGAAGGAGATGATCTTCGTTGGTTGCCCGCCGTCGAGAAGACTGAAGTCTTCTCCGGTAAGATCCGGGACCGGATTGCCTGCTGAATCGGTGACCACCACGTCCAGATGCAGGCGCCCCCCCGGCGTTGAAACAACCTCTGGAATAGGTGGCTTCGACAGCACCGGTTCTCGCGGTGCGGCAGCCTGCCCAGTGCAGTGTTGCGAGGCCGACACGAGGAGAACGCATAAGACAAAGACATAAGCAGGTCGGAGGTTTGTATCGACTCGGATTGTGCGCATAGTAGCGGAATATCCTGGACGACCGTCGAGGGGGCGCGGCGAGAGAGAACATCCCTCAAAACCATGCCAACCGTCGCCCTTGGCCTCTGCCCGGACTGGCCCCACTTAGGTTCGACTCCCGCAATGAACCCCCGGTTAGTGCCGTCGCGACTCGCCGCCATGAGTGTCGCCCCTGGCTACCCCATCCCGGTTACGCGTCCCTCCGACTGGAAACGCCAGCAGGCACTTGCTTGCGGGCCATCAGTTCCGCCGCCTTCACCACGATGTGTTCGGCGCTCACTTCCAGTTCCTTCACCAGTTCCCACGGCGCCCCGGAATCGCCAAAACGATCTTTGACGCCGATCGCCGCGGTCATCACCGGGTGCCCATAGACCTCCGGGCTCTCCGTCACCACCGAACTCACTCGCCCCGCCAACGCGCCAATCTGATGCTCTTCCGCGGTCACGATAGCGCCCGTCTCCAGTGCCGCCCGCACAATCGCTTCCCTGTCAATCGGCTTCAGCGTATGCATGTTGAGTATGCGCGTGGTGTAGCCGTACTCCTGCCTCAGGATCCACGCGGCCCGCATCGCCTCCGGCACTTCCGGACCGCAGGCAATGATGGTCAGGTCCTCGCCTTCATCGCTGCATTCCGCGTCCAGCCGCGTCTCGAATGCCGCCGCAAAACCCGCTGCCCGGTGACGCAATCGAATGCGATTCGCCTTGCCAAACACAAAAGGAGTCGCCTCCTCCGTAACCACCGGCGTTGCCTCCCGTGCAAAGCGAAGGTACTTCGGCCCCTCGTGCTGCAGGAGAAGGTAGCTGGTCGCCTTGCGCGCCTCTACCACGTCGCACGGCACAACCACCGACATGTGCGGCAGCCCCATCATCGCAAACAGATCCTCCAGCGCCTGGTGCGTCGCGCCGTCCGGCCCAACCGAGACCCCGGCATGCGCGCCCACAATCATCACGTTCAGGTTCCCGTAGCACACCGACACGCGAATCTGATCCAGATTGCGCGCGGCAGAAAACGTTGCGTACGAGCCAACCACCGGCAGCTTCCCTTCCCGCGCCAGGCCCGCGGCTGCTGAAGTCGCGGACTGCTCCGCGATCCCCATGCTGAGCCAGCGCGCCGCACGCTCCGGCTTTCCCGCATGAAAGTCGCTGATCGTAATCGAACCGGAAATATCCAGCCCCAGGCACACCACGCGTTCATCGCCGCCGTTCGCCGCCAGCGACTGCCCCAGCCCCTTCCGCGTCGGCTCCATGGCCACCCTCATCGTGTCCCCCGCGTTCCACCAGTAATCGCGGCTGAAGTGCGGCATGGATTCGTCCAGCTTCCGCTCGGCCTCCACCTGGAACCGCAGCGCCCTTTTCAGCAATGGCTCCACCGGGATTCGCTCAGCCAGCCCCAGGCCGCGCAACGCCGCCGCAACCTCCTCGCGATTCGGCACCTTGCCGTGCCACCCGGCCTGGTTCTCCATAAAGCTCACGCCCTTGCCCTTCACCGTGTCTGCAAGGATCACCACCGGTTTGCCTTCGGTAGCGCGAGCCGCTTGCAGCGTGTCCACCAGCGCCTGCATATCGTGGCCATCCACCCGCATTACCGTCCAGCCAAAACTCGCGTACTTATCGGCCAGCGGCTCCACTCCCATCACGTCCTTCACCCATCCATCAATCTGCAGCCGGTTGCAGTCGACAACCGCAATCAGGTTGTCCAGGCGGAAGTGCCCAGCTTCCATGGCGGCTTCCCAAACCTGCCCTTCCTGCTGTTCCCCATCGCCCATCAGGCAAAAAATCTTGTGCTCTTTGCTATCCAGCCGCGCCGCCAGCGCCATGCCGACTGAAATGCTCAATCCCTGCCCCAGCGAGCCCGTGGAAACCTCCACGCCCGGCAGCTTCAGCCAGTGCGGATGCCCCTGGAACGGCGACCCCAGCTTGCGCAGCGTAACCACATCCTCCAGCGCACAAAACCCCGCCATCGCCAGGCCCAGGTACAAACTCGGCGCCTTGTGCCCCGCCGACCACACGATACGGTCCCGATCCGCCCACGCCGGATTCGCAGGATCATGCCGCGCCGCCCGCAGATACAGCGCCGCCGTAATGTCCATGATGGACAGCGTCCCTCCCGCATGTCCCGATCCGGCCGCGCACAGCGCCACCATGTCATAGCCGCGCATCAGGTTCGCGGCGTCGCGCAACTCATCCACCGTGTATTCCCGAATCACATTCCCCGTAGCCGAATCAATGAGAGACATTGTGGTCTCCTTGGCAGGAATCCTTCTTAGCCCAGTCGCCAATTCTGTTGAGGGCCTGCTCCAGTTGTTCCGTCGAGTTGGCTACGCTGAAGCGGAGAAACCCTTCGCCGTAGCTCCCGAATGCCGTCCCTGAAAGTGCCGCCACTCCCGCCGTATCCAGCAGTGCATCCGCCAGCGCTTTGGCCTTCCACCCCGTCCTCTCGATATTGGCAAACACGTAGAATGCGCCCTTCGGCATGCGGCAGCGGAACCCGGGAATCCGGTTCAGCCCGTCCACAAAAAACCGGCTGCGCCCCTCAAACTCCAACCGCATCAGCTCCACCGGGCTCTGGTCCCCGGTAATCGCCGCAATCCCCGCCCGCTGCGTAAAGCTCGCCGTGCACGAATTCGAATTGGTCATCAGCCGCGTAAAATGGGCCGCCAGGTCCGCCCGCATCACCCCGTACCCTATGCGCCACCCCGTCATGGCGTAGGTCTTTGAGAAGCCGTCCAGCAGAATGGTTCGCTCCTGCATCCCCGGCACCGACATCATCGAGAACGGTTCGCCTTCAAACTGCAGCCGGCTGTAAATCTCATCGGACAACACCATGATGTTGCGGTCGCCAATGGCATTCGCAATCTTCTCGATGTCCTTGCGCAGCAGGATTCCCCCCGTCGGATTCTGCGGCGAGTTCAGAATAATCAGCCGCGTGCGATTGCTGATCAGCGACTCCAGTTCGGCCGGATCCACCGCGAAATCGCGCCCTTCGCGCAACGGGATCGGCACCGCGATTCCGCCCGCGTAGTTGATCATCGATTCGTAAATCGGAAACCCAGGATTCGGATAAATCACCTCATCGCCCTGGTCGATCAGAGACAGCATGGTGTAAAAAATGATTGGCTTGCCGCCGGGCACCACCACCACTTCATCCGGAGAAACGTCGACGTTCCGGCTGCGGCTCACGTACTCGGCAATGGCCTGCCGCAGCTCCGGCTGCCCCGCCGACGGGCCGTAATGGGTCCAGCCCCCGTGAAGCGCCTCCGCCGCGGCCTCCACAATGTTGGCCGGCGTGTCGAAGTCCGGTTCTCCAATCTCTAAATGGACAATATTCCGTCCCTGCCGCTCGAGCGCCTTCGCCTTGCTCAGTACCTCAAACGCGGTCTCCGTCCCCAGCCTCGACATGCGGGGTGCCAGTAAAAGTTCATGCTGTAGTGCCTGGGTCGTCATATGCGCAGCTCCAGGGCTTCAGCCTCGCCGGCATCTGAGACCGCCGGGATAGCTCAAGCCCAAACGGAGAAGGATTCTATGTCCGCCAAAATTGAACAGTATGTGACCGGCAACACCATCGAGGCCGCACGCCCACAATGGGGCACCCAGCCGCCTCCAGCGCCGCAGCCGCAACGCCCTGGCCTCTCTTCTGCAGAGGACGGCACCGTCAAGCCCCGCGCCGCAGCCGCAGCGCTCTTCGTCCCGGATGGAGACGGCACCGTCAGGCCCCGCGCCGCAGCCGCAGCGCTCTTCGTCCCGGATGGGGACGGCGCCGTCAGGCCCTCACCGCCTGCGCAGCGCCCCAGCCCCTCGTCCCGGAGGGACGACGCGAGAATAGCCCCGGATGAAATCCGGGGAAGCCGTCCCCCAACCACCCTCGCGTCCCGGAGGGACGCGATGATGCACCTTTCCTCATCACCACTGAACCCTGGCGGCTGACAGCTACCGGCTACCGGCCTGACGTCTAAATCGCATTTCACCGCGAAATCACGGCTCCGGCGATCGCCGCAGCCAGCGCAATCGGCATGGCCACTGCGCCCACCTTCAGGAAGCTGCCGAAACCCACATGCACGCCCTCGCGGCGCAGCGCGATCAGCCACAGGATGGTCGCCAGCGACCCCGTCACCGACAGGTTCGGCCCCAGGTCCACGGCGATCAGCACGGCATGCGCCATCAACCCATGCGCATTCATCAGCTTGAGCGTGCTCCCGGCGATCAGGCCCAGCGGCAGGTTGTTCACCACGTTGTTCCCCACCCCAACCACCGCCGCGGCCAGGAATGCGCCCGCCCCTGCCGGAAGCTGCTCCGCGCGCTTCAGCAGCGCGGCGGCAAACTGCATGGCGCCCACCTGCTCCATCGCCTCCACCAGCACAAACAGCCCGGCAACCAGCGGCAACACGCTCCACGCGATCTCCCGCATTATTTTGACAGGACTGGTCTTAGCCGCCGTCATCACCACAGCGGCGATAACCACCGCCGAGATGCAGGCAGGCAAACCAAGGTCCTTGTTCATGGCGGAGGCCGCCAGCAGCACGCCCGCAGTGACAAAGATCCCCGCCAGCACAAACTTGCCCGCCAGAGTGAACTCGGGATGCTCGCGGTGGTCAGGAATAGCGCAGCCAAGGTCGCGGCGGAAGCACCATCGCAGCACCACGTAGGTCACCACGATCGACAGCAACGAAGGCAGCGCGAATGCCGCCATCCAGCTGCCCAGCGGCGGCATCTGCGAGCGGTACACCACCAGGTTGGCCGGGTTGGAGATGGGCAGCACGAACGATGCCGCGTTGGCGATCATGGCGCAGGCAAAGAGATGCGGCAGCGGTTCGGCCTTCGAACGGCGGACGGCGCCGAGGACCGCCGGCGTCAGCACCACGGCGGTGGCGTCATTCGACATGAAGATGGTGACGATGGCGCCCACCGCGTAGATCAGCGTGAACAGCCGCGCACAGGAGCCGCGGGCGTGCTCGACGGCGACGGAAGAGACCCAATCGAAGACGCCGTAATAGCGGGCCAGCTCGGAGAGCAGCATCATGCCGGTGAGGAAGAGGTAGACGTTCGTCCCTTCGGCGACGGCGTGGCCGGCGAGGCGCAGCGGCACAAGCCCAAGAGCAACCAGCAGCAACGCGCCGAAGCCGATCCACCAGACCTCCGCAATGCCGCGCGGCCGCAGCAGCATCAGCAGGATGCTGAGCAGCACGATGGCGATCAGGAGCAGGTGCGCAGCGGAAGGAGCGAGCATGAAGGTGGGTTTGCAGTCCTCGTCAAATCAAAGTGCTTTTAATGCCTCAACTCCATTGTCGCGTATTGCCCGGTGCTCCGGAGGCCCGGGGAATGGTGCAGTTTCTGGATTGGCCACAATCCGACCAGAATTCCGCGTCTTTCCGCGTCCGCTGCGCATCCGCTTCCGCAAAACCATGTCATCCTAGGAAGACTTTGGGCAGCCGGAAATGAATCGTATCCGAGATAGTCTCATCGAGAGGCAAATGATGGCCGAGATGGTGGTCCGCAAGTCCAGAATGCGAGCTGACGACATATTCTTCCCCGCAATGGCTTGCCTCATTCTAGCTATTGTTGTCACGGGCTTCGGCAGAAGCTACTTTTTCGCTGGAATGATGCTTGCGAAGCTTCCAAACCGCCTCGTCCATGTTCACGGTGCTGTCTTCATCTTGTGGATCTTTCTTCTGGTTATTCAACCGTGGCTTGTCAGTGTGAAAAAGCTGAAGTGGCATATGAAACTCGGAGTTCTGTCTGTTGTGCTTCTTCCCGCTATGTCCATTCTGGGAATTTTGACGCTTTTGGATTACATCCGCCGGGCAAAGCCTGACGATGGGCTGGAAATGACTCTGGTTGGAGACATTGAAATACTCGTTCTGTTCGTGGGATTGACGTTGTGGGGCTTGCTGGCACGCCGCGATTCGGCTGCACACAAGCGATTGATGATCCTTGGCACGGTGGCGATCATGGGCCCAGCCATCGGTCGATGGAATCTTTCTGTTCCCGTCTCGCTGGGCGTTATTTTTGCCCTACCGCTGTTCGTCCTAGCCTACGATCTCTGTTCTCTCAAAAGAGTCCATCGCACCACCACGGTTGCCATCTCCTTAACGGCTGCGTGGGTTCTTACGCTAGCCCCACTCTTAAAGCTGACCGTTTGGCATCGGTGTGTCGAATGGATTCGGCACAACTGAATTGCCTTTTTATTTGCTGACGGTTGGGCACCACGTATGAAAATCCGCGATCAGCCAGGCGCATAAAACAGTCTTTGGTGATCGTCCGGTTTCGAGTGAATAACCGCCAAAGCGCAAACTACTCAACCGCAGAAACCCGCCCACGTTTGACGCTCCAACCACGCCTCTGAAAAACTCTCCCCATGCGCTACAGCGGCAGAGTGGAATATGCGGACGCCCGCAAAATGCGAACCCGCAATAAAACTTATTACCGATTTCTTCATTGGCCCATCTGGATCTGGGTGTTCTTCCTGGCTCCGGGGCCGCTCACCTTCTCGCTGTTCGCGCACGGATTCAGCGTAGCCAACTCCATCTGGCTCGCGATTGTGCTCATCGGCACCGGGGTCGCGGGATACTTTGGGCAGATGCCGGGAGTGGAGCCGGCGCCCTACATCCTTCGCTTTGACGAGGACAAGCCCAACCCGCTCTACCGCAAGGTCTGCTACACGTTCGCATGGAACGCGGTGCTGAACTTCGCGCTGCTCAACCTGGCCGGCCTCGCGGTCGCCACCTTCACCGGCGTGTGGACGATGAAGCAGCTCTACCAGTACGTCTACCTGCCGCTGTGCGCGGTAATCCTGCTGCTGGGTGCTTTGGGATTGCTGCCGCGGGTGGGGCGCTCGACCAAGAACGAGGGCACAGAGCGGCGATATTTCTACGGCTCCGTCTGGGCAGTAACCACGGCCCAGACCATCCTGCTGGTGCTCTGGAAGACCATTCCTGCCCCGGAGCTGCACACGCGCGGGGGATCGGCGATCGAGCTGGTGGTGTATGTGGGCGTGCTGGTGGGGATGGGCCTGGCTGCGTGGCAGGGCTCGCTGCCGCGGACGCGGCCAATCCTGCCGGGCGAGTTGATGGTCGACTAGGAACCTGCGGCCGCGCCCATCATGGCGGCCAGCTGGCTGATTTCGGATTCAATCAGCTGCTTCAGCTCCAGCGGCTCAGGCCCCCTTCAGGGCGGCGGCGCGCAACCTGTTAAACTCTCAACCGTGATGTCCCTTGCAAGTGTCTTCATAGGAGTAATTTCGTATCTGCTGGGGTCGATTCCCACGGGGTACCTGCTGGTGCGGGCCTTCCGCAAGCAGGACATTCGCACGGTGGGCAGCGGCAACATTGGCGCCACCAACGTGATGCGCGCGGGGAACAAGGGCTTGGGCGCGGCCACATTCGCGCTGGACGCGGCAAAGGGCGCATCGGCGGTGCTGCTGGGCGCCTATGTGTTTGCGCCGATGCTGCCCGGCGTTCCCCAGCGCAATGTTGAAGCCCTGGCCGCATTATGCGCGGTGCTGGGGCACATGTTTCCCATCTGGTTGAGATTCCGGGGCGGCAGGGGTGTGGCTACGGGCTTCGGCGTGTTCCTGGTGGCGGCGCCGTGGGGCGCCCTGGCTGCGATTACCCTGTTCGCGCTCGTGACTGCGCTGACGCGATATGTCTCGCTGGGCTCCATCCTGGGCGCGGCCAGCTTCCCGGTGTTCGCGTGGTTCACGGTTCGCGGAGAAAAGCCGGCGTTCTTTCTCGCAGTGCAGATCGCCGTGGCGCTGCTCATCGTCGTCAAGCATCATCCCAACATCCGCCGGCTCCTCACCGGCACGGAACACCGGTTTGGAGCGGCCAAGACAGCATGACAGTTCTACCAATTTCACCCCGGATTGTGGTGCTGGGCGCCGGCGCCTGGGGAACGGCAATCGCCCTTTCCCTGGCGCGCAACGGACGACAGATCACCTTGTGGGCCCATACGCCGGAGCTGGCCAGGGAAATCAACGACGCCCAGGAGAACGTACAGTTCCTGCCCGGTTTCAAGCTGCCGGAACAGATCACGGTAACGGCAGACGACGAGGTGGTGGCGCACGCGGACATTCTTTTCTCCGTGATTCCGTCGGAGTTTCTGCGGCCCACCATGGCGCGGCTGCGCAGCCACATGCATTCCGGGCAGATCCTGGTCAGCGCCACCAAGGGCGTGGAAAAGGAGACCCATCTGCGCATGACGCAGGTGATCTCGGCGAGTCTGGCGGAGGCAGGATTGGCGGAGGCGGGATCGACCGCGCTGCCGGTAGGTGCAATGAGCGGGCCGAGCTTTGCCAAGGAAGTGGCCGAGGGCCAGCCGACCGCGGTCACGGTGGCGTTTACAGATCATGCCGTGGCGGCGCTGGTGCAGCGCGAGGTTTCATCGGAGACGCTGCGCCTGTACACATCCTCCGACGTGATCGGAGTGGAGCTGGGCGGCGCGCTCAAAAATGTGATCGCGATTGCGGCGGGCATTGCGGTGGGCGTGGGGCTGGGACACAACTCGACTGCCGGGCTCATCACGCGAGGCATTGCGGAGATTACGCGCCTGTCGGTGGCGTGCGGCGCGCGGCGGGAGACGCTGACGGGGCTGTCGGGGCTGGGCGACCTGGTCCTGACGTGCACCGGATCGCTGAGCCGCAACCGCACCGTGGGCATGGAGCTGGGTCACGGGCGCAAGATCAAGGAGATCCTGGAGTCGCTGGGCGGCAAGGTGGCCGAGGGCGTGCTGACCACGAACGCGGCGCTCGGCCTGGCGCGCCAGCATCGCGTGGAGATGCCGATTGCCGAGCAGATGGAGCTGATCCTGGAGAAGGGCAAGGATCCGCGCGAGGCCATCCGCGACCTGATGCTGCGGCCGGGCAAGCACGAGCACTGAGCTCAGTTTTCAGTCGTCAGGCCTCAGTTGTCAGTTTTCAGTCGTCAGTTGGCTTAGCCCGCGAAGAGCTTCCTGAAGGCCCAAAAAGCTGGTGGAAGAACGCGACTGCCATCTCCAAAAGCGCGTAAGGGCGGGACTTCAGTCCCGCTGGCGCCGCGTGGTTACAAGCCGGCGCATCCCTCTCATCAGAGGCCGCCTCCGGCGGAGAGGTTGGCAGCACGGCCTATACTGGACAGCGGAAAACCGGAGCGCATTCGGGCTCGGGTGGAAAAGAGTGAACAGGATGAACGGGATCAGCCGGCGCAGTTTCCTTGCCACAGCCGCCATGAGTGTTGCCGCCACGCGCCTGCGCGCGCAGGGAACGGCGCAGGTCACCTTACAGATTTCCGAAGCCAATGGGCCGCACATGCCGGAGGACTACGTCGGGCTTTCCTACGAAGTGCAGCAGCTTCTGGACCCAACGTTCTTCTCCGCGCAAAATGCGGGATTGATCCGCGAGTGCAAGGCCCTGAGCGCCCACGGCGTGCTGCGCCTGGGCGGCAACACCAGCGAGTTCGAGTGGTGGAAACCGGCGCCGGATGCGCCCGAGCCGGAGCATCCCAAGACGCGGGAAGTAGTGGGCGAACCCAAGGCGCAGTATTATCCGGTGACGGCGGAGTCGGTGCGCAATCTGGCCGGCTTCCTGCGCGCGACAGGATGGACGTGCCTGTACGGCATCGGCATGGGGACGAACACGCCGGAGCATGCGGCCGCTGAGGCGGAGTACGTGGCCAAAACGCTGGGCGACCGGCTGCAATACTTCCAATGCGGCAACGAGGTGGACCTGTTCGTGAGTCACCTGCGCGACCCCAAGACGTGGAACGCGAAGGCCTACCTGGACGAGTGGCTGGCGATTGCGCGCGCAGTGACCAAGGCCGTTCCGGGGGCGCGGTTCGGCATGCCGGATGTGGCCGCGAACGTGGGCTGGCTAACGGAGATTGCCGAGATGTGGCCATCCGTCGAGAACCCGACGCACGTCACCACGCTGACGCACCATTACTACTTTGGCGGTCCGGCGACAAACCCCGCAGTGAGCATTCCCAACCTGCTGAAGCCGGCGACGATGGCGCGAGTGCAGAAGACCGCGGACATTGCCACCGCGGCGGCGGACAAGATGCGCGCGCGGGTGCGCATGACCGAGGGCAACACGTGCTATCGCGGAGGCAAGCCGGGCGTGTCTGACGTGTTTGCGGCGGCGCTGTGGTCCGCGGACTACTCGCTTTTGCTCGCCAGCAATAACTACTCCGGCCTGAATCTGCATGGCGGGACGGGCAAGTCGGTGGCGAACTCAGTAGGCGGCTTTCTGCCCGGCGACGTCATGCTGAAGGATGGGGGAGCCACGCCGGAGCAGATCGCGAGCCATCCGCACCCGTTCTACACGCCCATCGCCACGTTCGGCGACAAGTACGAGTTGGAGCCGGTGGGCATCGGGCTCAAGTTTGCCGGCGCGCTCTGCGGTGCAACGCTGGTCAAGGCCGGCCTGACCGGCCAGATTCAGGCCTCCGGCGTGGATGCCACAGCGTATGCGGCAAAGCTGCCGAACGGCGCGACGAGCGTGATCATCCTCAACAAGGATGCGGAGCGGGACCTGGAGCTGACGCTCGATTTCGGCGCGAACAAACATGGCGCCGTCGAGGTCGAGACGCTGCGCGCCCCGGCGCTCGACGCACGCGAAGCGCACATCGCACGCGAGGCGAAGCACGAAGCGCTGAAGCAGGGCAAATACGCGGTGACACTGCCGCACGCCTCGGGAATGCGGGTGACCGTGCGGTGACACAGCCTCGCAACTCACTGTCAGCCGGATGCTGACAACTGACAACTGAAAACTATCTCAGATTTTCTCGCGCAGGTAGGCGATGACATGGTCCGCATGGACCACGCCGACCATGCGGCCCTGCGCGTCCACCACCGGCAGCGCATGCAGATTGTACTTGTCGAAGAGCTCGGCGAGCTCGATCTTCCGGGTGTGCGCGGGCGAGGAAAGCACACGGGCCTCGGCCAGCAAATGGAGGCGCGCTTCCGGCTGCGCCATCACAATGCGCGCCAGAGCCACAGCACCGCGAAGAACCCGCTTGTCGTCGAGAAGGTAGACCTCGGTCACGGATTCAGGGTCGCCGTCAAAGGCGCGCAGAGCCTGCACAGCCTGGGCCACGGTTGCGTCCACGTTTACCGCAACAAAGTCGGTGGTCATCGAGCCGGCGGCGGAGTTCTCGTCAAATTCGAGCAGCTCCTCGACTTCCTGGCGCTCCTCGGGCTCCATCTCCTCGAGGATGGCGTCGGATTGCTCTTCCGTCAGCTCGCCCAGCAGGTCGGCGGCGGCGCCCGGATCCATTTCCTCGACGATGTCGGCGATCCTCTCATCGTCCAGCTTTTCCAGCAGCGCCTTCTGCATCCTCGGCTCGACTTCCTCAAGCGTGTCGGCCGCCACTTCTTCGTCGAGCGAAGTAAACACGGCTTCGCGCTCGGCGGGTGAGAGATCCTCCAGAATGTCGGCCAGGTCGGAGGGATGCATGTCGGCCAGGCGCTCATAAGCAATGCGCAGCTTCACGCGCCGGGCCGGGTCCACCTCGATCACATCGACGAACTGCCAGGGAATCACCTTGGGCGCAAAGCGCCGGGACAACTCCTCAAGCCGCGCGCGGGGCAGCAGCCCTTTAAAGACGCGCCGCAACGCGCCGCGCAGGCCCACCTCGACCTCGGCCACGCGCAGCATGTGCGCCGAGTGGTGCCCGGTCCACTCCAGGTCGACGTCGTTCACGCGGACCACCTTGCGGCCGTGCACGTCGATGATCTGCCGGTCGATGAGGTCCTGCTGCAGGAAGATGTAGTTGCCGTCGTCGCGCAGCGGCGTCATGGCGTCGGGCGAGCGCAGTTCCAGCGTGCCGGCAGGCGTTTCCATCACCTCCTGCGACGACACCAGAAACAGTCCGGAGCGCGTCTTGAGCACCAGGCCGGCCACTTTGCCCGCGTCAGGGCCGGTGGCCACGGCAATGTCCTTGAGGCGGCCGCGGATCTGGCCCTGCGCGTCAGTGACCGGCGTGCCCAGCAGGGCGGTGAGGCTGATGCGGTTCTTGACGCCATTCTCCATCACGAAAGAGTGTATCCGGTCAGGGCCGAATTGGCGGCCCGAAGGCGAATAGATTGTCGATCGCGTCAAGGCATGTGAAATTGCAGGGAGTCGGACTCGACCGGTTCGGACGGAATCACAAAGCCATTCTGCGCCACGATCCCCAGCTCTTTCGCGGTGAGCTTTGGCGGTTCATACACGGCCCAGTACTCGTAGGTTGCCGGCTTGTCCGACCGGTCGATCATGTTGCGGGCGTCGCCCATGAAAGTCAGGTACTCACCCGGTCTCAGATGGAACCACTCGGTCCGGATGCGCACCAGTAGCGACGGCTCATGCGACACGCCTCCACCGCAGCCATGGCCACGTCTCACGCCTTCGGGCCCGTCGAAGTGAATGACTGCCTTGATCCGGATTGAGCCATCCGAAACGATGCAATCGATAGCTGGAGGGGGAATTTCAACAGGCACATCGCCGATATTGCGCAGCGTGAAGCGCAGGGCTGCCGGCAGGCCGTCCTCGGTGGTGGTGGCAACGTCCAGGGTTAGCTCGATCCGCGCCGTGCCGTGCGATGGAAGGACAGCCTGCTGGGCGGCGACAGCCCGGCCGCCTCCCAGGGAAAAAGCAACAAGCACACTGCCAAAGGCGAGTCGATTCATGCGCGGCGCCTCACCCTGATTAGACGGCCACAGGGCGCACTCGACGCCAAGCCGAAAGCAAAATGCCCGGCTCATTTCCTTCGATCCCGTTGCAATCCGAGGCGGCGCAGTTGAGTCCTCGCCTTGACACAAGCCGCTCCAGCCATGAAACTTCCCAACAAGGCTCCTTGACACGCGCGCCGGCGCTAATCCGGTTCGTATCAAAGATCATCAGCGGGGTTTTTAAGATTCGCTTGAGCGGACCGAACGCAGCACGGCAGACCATCTCGCTCAGCTCCACCATGGAGAGCGTAGGCGAGGTGGAGGCGATGGCAGAGAAATTGGCGGGGCAGGCGGGGCTCGACGAGGACGAGAGTTTCCGCGTGACCATGGCCGTGCGGGAAGCGGCGGTGAACGCCGTCCTCCACGGCAATGAATACGACCCGGCCAAGTGCATTACGGCCAGCTTTGAGAACACGGGCAAGGCGCTGGTCTTCGTCATCTGCGACCAGGGCCGGGGCGTCGATCCGGCCACCCTGCCGGACCCGCGCGACCCCGAGAACCTGCTCCGCGGAACCGGGCGTGGAATCTTCCTCATCCGCTCCTTCATGGATGAGGTACACTTTCGTCAACTGCATCCTGGTACCGAGCTGACGCTGGTAAAATACCTGGCGCCACCGGGCGAAAATCCATAGGCACCCCGCGGGAGTGGAAGTGGCCTGGCCCTGAGGCCGGGCGCTCGGCCCTCTTCCGGCAGAAAGTGCTATAACCGTAGTACCCGAAAAAGGAGGAATCATCCGTGGCATTGACTATTGCTTCCCGTGAAGTGGACGGCGTCACCGTTCTGGACCTGAGCGGGCGGATTACCCTGGGCGAGGGCAGTGTGCAGTTGCGCGAGGCCGTCCGCGACCTCATCAGCAAGGGTTCTCACAACATCCTGCTGAACATGAGCGACGTAAACTACATTGACAGCTCCGGCTTGGGCGAGCTCGTGAGCGCCTTCACCACCGCTAAAAACCAGGGCGCCGCCGTCAAGCTGCTGGGCCTGACCAAGAAGGTAAAGGACGTCCTCCAGCTCACCAAGCTCTACACCGTTTTCGACGTGTACGAAGACGAAGCCAGCGGCATCGGATCGTTCAAGTAACGATCGTTCAAGTAACCTGCTTCTGAATTCCGCACCAAATCAAAAGGCCATCCGAGAACCGGATGGCCTTTTTGCTGAAGGCTGAAACCCGATGGCTGAGGGCTGCTTTTCAGAACTTGACCTGAGGAACCTGCCGCGAAGCCTCGCTGGCCTGGAAGTACGCGTTGTTCTGATGGAACCCAAGCATGTTGGCCCAGATGCTGTTGGGGAACTGGCGCACAAAAGTGTTGTAGTCCTGCAGCGCTTCGTTATAGTGCCGCCGCGAGACGCTGATGCGGTTCTCCGTGCCGGACAGCTCGTCCTGGAGCCGCATGAACTGGTCGCTCGAACGCAGTTGCGGATAGTTCTCCGCCAGCGCCAGCAGGCGGCCAAACGCTGAGTCCAGCCGGCCGTTGGCGGCGATCTTGTCCTGCGGCGTGCTCGAGCTCAACAGGCCCGCGCGCGCATTGGCAATGTCGGCATACACGCTGTTCTCTTCCTTGGTGAATCCCTTCACGGTCTCCACCAGGTTGGGGATCAGGTCGGCGCGGCGCTCCAGGTTCACGTCCACCTCCGACCACGACTGCTTCACGTTCTCTTCCTTCTGCACAAGCTGGTTCTGCGTGCTCTTGAAGCTGCCATAAACAAACAGCCCGGCAACCACAATCACGGCGATCACCGCCAGAAACACCATCGATCCACGACGCATACGTTCCAATCTCCTCCGGCCCACCGGGCCCCTGCACCTAGTCCCTAAGTCCCTATTCCCTATTCCCTGTTCCCTATTCCCTATTCCCTGTTCCCTATTCCCTATTCCCTGTTCCCTGTTCCCTGTTCCCTGTTCCCTATTCCCTATTCCCTGTTCCCTATTCCCTATTCCCTATTCCCTATTCCCTGTTCCCTGTTCCCTGTCTCTACCAGCTTCCACCAGCTCCGCCGCCGCCAAAACTGCCGCCGCCGAAGCCGCCAAACCCACCGCCGCCGCCGCCTCCGCCGCCACCCATGCCCCCGCCGCCCCATCCGCCGCCGCTGCCCCAGCTTCCGCCGCCCCAGCCGCCGCCGCGCCAGTTGCTGAACAGCGCCGCGCCGAACAGCAGGCGCCCGATCCACGACCCGCCAAACAACACAAAGAAGATGATGAAGAGGATGAGCCCGCCGAACGGATGGCCGCGGTGTGCCCGCTGCGGCATCGTCTGTTCGGCCGGTGGCTGCTCCTGCAGCTTCACGTGCGCATCCTCGGCAATCACCTGCGCGATCTGGCCCACGGCCTGCAGTATTGCACCGTCGTAGTCGGCGCGCCGCAGATCCACACGCATCTCGCGGCCAATGTCGCCTATCTTTCCGTCGGGCAGAATGCCTTCCAGCCCGTAGCCCACGTCGATGCGGTACTGGTGGTCATCCACGGCCAGCAGCAGCAGCACGCCGCGGTCTGAGCCCTTCTTGCCCATGTGCCACTTGTCTTCCAGGCGGCTGGCGTAGTCGGCCGCGTCGTCACCATCCAGGTTGTGGATGGTGATCACCGCCACCTGGGCGTTGGCGCCCGAGTGGTCCAGCTCGGCGCAGATGCGGTCCAGGCGCGCTATCGCGTCCGCCGAAAGTACCTGGGCATAGTCGTTGACGTAGTCGGTGGGCTTGGGCAGGGTTTCTACCTTCTCCGCGCGGGCGAAGGGGGCGCAAAACAGCAGGGTTGCCACTGCTGCCAGTTGCAACCCTGCCACAAGCCTGGGATTCCAGGAGTTCATCGCTATCTATTGTACGTGGGGTGGGAGCGCGCGGTTCCGTGGGGAGTGACCGGGTCCGGCGCAATAGACTGGTATTGCAATGAACGACAATCCTTCTCCGATTCCACCGATCGCCCCCAAAAAGCACACCGAGGTCCAGCTTCACGGCGTCACGCTGGCCGACGACTACGCCTGGCTGCGTGACAAGGAGAACCCCGAAACCGTCGCCTGCCTGGAAGCGGAGAACGCCTACGCCGAAGCGGTGGCCGCGCCCGAAGCCGCACTGCGCGACCAGCTCTACAACGAGATGCTCAGCCACATCAAGCAGACCGACATCTCCGTGCCCTATCGCGACGGCCAGTATTGGTACTACTCCCGCACCGAAGAAGGCAAGCAGTACGGCATCAGTTGCCGCAAGCTCGGCCTCGGATCCGGGCCGCTGGCCAACGCGCCGGAGGAAGTCCTTCTCGACGGCAACGTCATGGCCGTGGGCCACGCATTCTTTGCCATCGGCGCCGTGGATGTGAGCGAAGACGGGCGCTGGCTGGCCTACACCGTGGACTACACCGGCTTCCGCCAGTACCGGCTTTTCATCAAGGATCTCGATACCGGCAAAGTGCTTCCCGGATCGGTGGAGCGCGTGGGCTCCGTTGTCTGGGCCGCTGACAACTTCAACCTCTTCTACACGGTCGAGGACGAGGAGCAGAAGCGCCAGTACCAGCTCTGGCGGCACCTGCGCGGCACGCCCTACTTCGGCGACTACCTCGTCTACGAGGACGACGACGAGCGCTTCAATGTCGGCGTGGGCCGCACGCGCGACGGCCTCTTCCTGGTGATGGAATCAGCCAGCCACACCACCGCCGAATGCTGGGTGCTGCCCGCAGGCGATCCCGAAGGCAAGTTCAGCGTCATTGTCCCGCGCCAGGACGAGCACGAGTACACCGTGGATCACCGCGGCGGCCTGTGGTACATCCGCACCAACGACCGCGGCCGCAACTTCCGCCTGGTCACCGCGCCGGTGATTGCTCCCGACCGCCAAAACTGGGTTGAGCGTATCCCGCACCGCGATGACGTGATGCTCGAAGACGTCGATCTGTTCAACCGCTTCTTCATCGCATGCGATCGCGAAGGCGGCCTGCCGCGGCTGCGGTTGTGGCGGTTTAACGGCGACACAGCCGAGGCCCAAAACATCGGGGAGATCGCCTTTCCCGAGCCCGCCTACAGCGCCCATCCGCACGTCAACCGCAGCTTCGACACCCGAAAGTTCCGCTACGCGTACCAGTCGCTGGTCACGCCCAGTTCGGTTTTCGAATACGACTTCGGCACCGGCGAATCCACGCTGCTGAAGCAGGTAGAAGTTCCCGGCGGCTTTGACCGCACGTTGTACGCGAGCGAACGCATCCATGCCACGGCGGCCGACGGCGTCAAGGTCCCCATCTCGCTCGTCTACCGCAAAGACCGGCGCGAATCGGGCCGCAATCCGCTGTATGTCTACGGCTACGGATCGTATGGATACTCGCTTCCGCTCGGCTTCGGCGCCAGCCGGCTCAGCCTGCTTGACCGCGGCATCGTCATGGCTTATGCGCACATCCGCGGCGGCGGCGACCTGGGCAAGCCCTGGCACGACGCCGGCAAAATGCTGGTAAAGCGCAACACCTTCACTGACTTCATCGCGGCCGTGGAGCACCTCACCGCCGGCGGCTACGGCGATCCCGCCCGCGTCGGCATCGAGGGCGGCTCGGCCGGCGGTCTGCTCATGGGCGCCGTCGTCAATCTGCGCCCCGAGCTGTTCCGCGTGGTGGTGTCGCACGTGCCCTTCGTGGACGTGATGAATACCATGCTGGACGCCTCGCTGCCGCTCACCGTCCCCGAATACGAGGAGTGGGGTAACCCCAACCAGGAAGAGCCTTTCCGCTACATGCTGAGTTACTCGCCCTACGATAACTTGAAGCCGGGGAGTTATCCGGCCATGTTAATCAAGACCAGCCTGCACGACAGCCAGGTAATGTACTGGGAGCCGGCGAAGTATGTGGCGAAGCTGCGCACCCTGAAGACCGATAACAATCCCCTGCTCCTGGTGACCAATATGAAGGCCGGCCACGGCGGCGCCAGCGGCCGGTATGACTACCTGAAGGAGATCGCGTTCGACTTCGCATTCCTGCTGAGGGAGCTCGGATCGGCATGATACAGTTTCCGCGATGAATCCCCGCTCCGATTTCATGGTCCTTCCGTTCGCGCTCCTCATCGTGCCCGCTGCATGGGCACTTGCCCAGGCGCCGCAGCCGGACACTCCCGTATCCATCTACACCGCCGGCAGCGATGTCACCTCCCCGCAGCTCCTTCCCTCCACGCTTCCGCATACTTACGCGATGGGCAATTGCCGCGCCAACGAGGACGGCGCTATTACGTTTTCGCTCATCGTCGACGCCGCCGGACAGCCGCGCAACATTTACTTCCTGCAACCCAACGGCGACGACCTGGACCTGATCGCGCTGCGAGAAGTGATCGGCGATCGCTTCACGCCAGGCGCTCGCGCCGGCGCTCCCGTCGCCATCGCCGCATCCGTGCAGATCACGCTCCATGCCTGCCTCGCCGAGCAGAAGGATGCCCGCGGCAAAACCCAGGACGTGCTGCAACTGGTATCCGCCCCGGTGCAGGAGATAAAACCTCCCGTCGATCCGCCCAAACAGGCCGTCCTGGTCTCCGGCACCGGTGTCTCCAACAATCCTTCCGATCCGATTTCCGACGTTAAGAAGCTGGAACCCGGCATCGCAAAACCGGTCGCGTTTCCGCCATCGAACTTTGCATTGTCGCAGGGCCGCATCCTGCTCGGGCCAGGCAGGTACAAAGTGTCCATCGTTGTAGATCGGTATGGCCTGCCCGAGCGCCTGAAGATTCTCGACGCCGAATTGCCCGGCCGGGAACAGCAGATTGCCGCCTTCTTCCGCCTGTTTCGCTGGAATCCGGCCTTGAAGGATGGCGCTCCCGTCCCAGTCCGCGTAGAAGCCACAAACGTCGGCGGGGCGGGCGTCGGAAGATGAGTGCATTGTGTCATCGCACAGCGCACCCGGAACCCGCCCCTTCTTCCCGTAGGGAAGAATCGACAGTAGCCCGGGGTAAAGTCCGCCGCGCCCTGTCGTGGCGGACGGCACCCATGGGAAAACGCCGCCCCACGCGCCCACGCGTCCCGTAGGGCCGCGGCGAAATCACACCACACACACTGCGAATCGAACGCGATTTCCTCCTTCGTGGCATACGGCGCATCCCGAACCCGCCTCTTCTTCCCGTAGGGAAGAATCGACAGTAGCCCGGGGTAAAGTCCGCCGCGCCCTGTCGTGGCGGACGGCACCCATGGGAAAACGCCGCCCCCCGCGCCCACGCGTCCCATAGGGCCGCGGCGAAATCACCCCACACAAACTGCGAATCGAACGCGATTTCCTCCTTCGTGGCATACAGCGCATCCCGAACCCGCCTCTTCTTCCCGTAGGGAAGAATCGACAGTAGCCCGGGGTAAAGTCCGCCGCGCTCCGTCGCGGTGGACGGCACCCCGGGGAAACCGCCCCCACGCGCCCACGCGTCCCGTAGGGCCGCGGCGAACCCCGGCCCGCAGCTCGCCAACGAT